>NZ_JBMDIL010000006.1:0-397878 GCF_057808655.1 Rhizobium sp. FG96
GTAACGGCGGCCAGGGTGGTGGTAACGGCAACCATGGCGGCGGTAACGGCGGCCAAGGTGGTGGTAACGGCAACCATGGCGGCGGTAACGGCAACCACGGTGGCGGCAACGGCAACCACGGTGGTGGCAACGGCGGCCAGGGTGGCGGCAATGGCAACCATGGCGGCGGTAACGGCGGCCAGGGTGGCGGCAACGGCAACCATGGGGGCGGTAACGGCGGCCAAGGTGGCGGCAATGGTAACCACGGTGGCGGCAACGGCGGCCAGGGTGGTGGTAACGGTAACCATGGCGGCGGTAACGGCGGCCAGGGTGGCGGCAATGGTAACCACGGTGGTGGCAACGGCGGCCAGGGTGGTGGCAACGGCAACCACGGTGGCGGTAACGGAGGCCAGGGTGGCGGCAATGGTAACCACGGTGGTGGCAACGGCGGTCAAGGTGGCGGCAACGGCAGCCACGGTGGCGGCCACGGAGGTGGCAAGTATAACCAGTGATCCTGCTGTCCAGCGGTCAACGATGACGAGGAGCCCGGCTGAAAAGCCGGGCTTCGTTCTTTCCTGGCTGTCGACAATATCCGCCTGACGGAGTGTCGCGCGCTCCATAGCCGGCGTAGCGCGATCGGCCATTCCATCGACAGCCTTGCCATACCCGCCCGTTCGGCTTAGCTCTGCCGCATATCGAATCCGGACAAGCGATGCCTCACAAGGTCTACCTCTCCCTGCTCAAGCTCACCGACTTCCGCAACTACGCGGCAGTGTCGCTGGCGCTCGACGGGCGTCACGTCGTGCTGACGGGCAATAACGGGGCGGGCAAGACGAACCTGATGGAAGCCGTCTCCTTCCTGTCGCCTGGACGCGGTCTGCGGCGCGCGACCTATGCGGATGTCACCCGCGTCGGCGCTTCCAACGGTTTTTCGATCTTTGCCGAACTCGAGGGCATCGAGGGCAATGTCGAGATCGGCACCGGAGCCGATACCGCCGATGACAATGCGGCGCGCCGCCTGCGCATCAATGGGACTGCGGCGAAGACGGCTGACGAACTCACCGATCACTTGCGAGTTCTCTGGCTGACCCCATCGATGGATGGCCTTTTTACCGGCGGCTCTTCGGATCGCCGCCGTTTCCTTGATCGTCTCGTTCTGTCGCTCGATCCGGCCCATGGCCGCCGCGCCAGCGATTTCGAGCGCGCCATGCGCAGCCGAAACAAGCTGCTCGATGATGGCCGCTTCGACCCGTCCTGGCTTTCGGGGATCGAGCAGCAGATGGCGAGCCTCGGTATAGCCATGGCGCTTGCCCGCCAGGAAATGCTGGGCCTGCTCGCCCGCTTGATCGAGGAAACACGCGAGACATCGCCGTTTCCTTCCGCCGCGCTCGAACTGTCAGGCTTCATGGACGGCCAGTTTTCACGCCCGGCCGTCGATCTCGAGGATGACTATGCGGCGATGCTGGCGGCGAGCCGCTACCGCGATGCTGCTGCAGGCCGCACGCTCGATGGCCCGCACCGCGCCGATCTGATCGTCCGCCACCGCGACAAGCAGATGGAGGCCGCGCGCTGTTCGACCGGCGAGCAGAAAGCGTTGCTGGTCGGCCTCATCCTGGCGCACGCGCGCCTCGTCGCCAATCTGACGGGTCACGCGCCCATTCTGCTGCTCGACGAGATCGCCGCACATCTCGACGAAGGCCGCCGCGCGGCGCTCTTCGATCTGATCGACGCGCTGGGTGGCCAGTCCTTCATGACCGGCACCGACCGGTCAATGTTTTCAGCACTCGGCGAGCGGGCGCAGTTCTTCACGGTATCCGAAGGGCATGTCGGCGCATGAGCGGCGGCGCTTCCTTCTTCGCGCCCGGCCATGATAGCATCGCCGTCATGGAACCTCTTAGTCCCGAAGAAATCGCACGATATCAGCGTCATATCCTGCTTCCGGAGATCGGCGGCGCGGGCCAGCAGAAGCTCAAGGCGGCGCGCGTACTCGTCATCGGTGCCGGTGGCCTCGGCGCCCCGGTGCTGCAATATCTGGCGGCGGCCGGCGTCGGCACGCTTGGCATTGCCGATGATGACCGGGTGTCGCTGTCGAACCTGCAGCGCCAAGTAATCCATGATTCTGGCACGATCGGCGAGATGAAGACCGAGAGCGCCGCCTTCGCCATCGCCCGCCTCAATCCGCATGTAAGGGTTATACGCTTCGAGGAGCGCTTCTGCCCGGAAGCGGCGGCACGCCAGATTTCGGGCTTCGACCTGCTGATCGATGGTTCCGACAATTTCGACACCCGCTATGCCGCCGCCGATGCCGCGGAGCGGGCAAAGATACCGCTGGTAACGGGTGCCGTAGGCCGCTTCGACGGCTCGGTAACGGTCCTTAAGCCTTACGCGACGGCTGCTGATGGCAGCCTGAACCCCACCTATCGCGATCTCTTTCCCGAAATCCCGCCTGAGGGGCTGATACCCGCCTGCGCCGAAACCGGGATTGTCGGCGCCCTGACAGGTGTCATCGGCACGCTGATGGCCATGGAGGCGATCAAGCTCGTCACGGGCAATGGTGAGCCGCTCATCGGTCGCCTGCTGCTCTACGACGCGCTGAGCGCCCGTTTCGATACCATACGATACAAGCGCCGGCGGACAGCATGATCGATATCGTCAGACTGGATGAAAGCTTCGGCCGCTGGCCGGAGCTGCTCGACCTGATCCTCTCCTCTTTCGCCTATATGAACGGCCGCATCGATCCGCCGTCCTCGGCGCTTTCCTTGACGCCGGCGGCGCTGAAGGCAAAGGCGACAGCGGAGATCGGCTATATCGCCCTTGAGAATGGCGCGCTTGCCGGATGCATGTTCCTCCGTCCGGAAGCCGATTGCCTCTATCTCGGCAAGCTCGCGGTCGCGCCGGCATGGCAGGGCAAGGGGATCGGCAAGCGGCTTCTTGCGGTGGCCGAAACGGTCGCTCGCGAGCGTGGGCTCAGTTCGATCCGGCTCGACACCCGCATCGAACTTACGGGCAACCACGCCGCTTTCGCAGCCTGGGGCTTTACCCGAACGGCCGAAAAATTCCATCCCGGTTACGAGCGCGTGACCTATGTCGAGATGCGAAAGTCACTCGCCTAGCGGCCGGGCAGCACGCGGTTCGGCGGGCGGTGTCCGTCGATGAAGGCGCGGATGTTGATGATCACCTTGTCACCCATGTCGATACGGCCTTCGATCGTTGCCGAGCTCATATGCGGCAACAGCACGACCTTGCCTTCGTTGGCGAGTTTGATCAGCTTCGGATTGACCGAGGGCTCGTTCTCGAAGACATCGAGGCCCGCACCCGCGATCCGTCCCTCCCGCAGGCATTTGATCAGCGCCGCTTCATCGACGACATCACCGCGCGCGGTGTTGACGAGATAAGCAGTCGGCTGCAGAAGCGCGAGGCGCCGGGCCGAGAGCAGGTGGAAGGTCGCCGGTGTCGACGGGCAGTTCACGGAGACGATGTCGACCCGGGCCAGCATCTGGTCGAGGCTTTCCCAATAGGTCGCCTCCAGCTCGTCTTCGGTCGCCGGGTTCACGCGCTTGCGGTTGTGATAGTGGATCGAGAGGCCGAAGGCCCTGGCGCGCCGCGCAACGGCGGTGCCGATCCGGCCCATGCCGACGATGCCGATCCGCTTGCCGTGAATGCGCCGTCCCAGCATCCAGGTCGGTGACCAGCCGGCCCATTCGCCGGGCTTGTCGGTAAGGACGCGCGCACCTTCGCCGAGCCGGCGCGGTACGGCGAGGATCAGCGCCATCGTCATGTCGGCCGTGTCTTCGGTCAGCACGTTCGGCGTGTTGGTAACGGTGATGCCCTTGCGGGCGGCAGCCTCGACATCGATATGGTCGGTACCGTTGGAGAAGCTGGCGATCAGCTTCAGCTGCGGCCCTGCCTGTTCGATCAGCGCTGCATCGATCCGGTCGGTCACCGTTGGCACCAGCACGTCGGCAGTCTGCACCGCCTCGGCAAGCTCGGGCATGGAGCGCGGCGAATCGTCGATGTTCAGTTGCGCGTCGAACAGCTCGCGCATGCGGGTCTCGACCGCGTCAGGCAGTTTCCGGGTGATGTAGACCTTCGGTTTTTTCTTCGATGTCATCGCGGCCGGCCATGCCTTGTTCAGATGTCTTTAACCAAGACGGGGGATAATTTTAACGTTCGGGCAATTTCTACCAGACCCGCACGCGAAGACAAACAAAACTCGCGAGCGGTTTCCGGCGAATGTCACGGCCCGGCTGATGAGCGGGCGCGCCCGCTTACCATTTCGAGCGAACGGAAACTCCATGCGTGGAATCACTCTGAAGTCCTGCCTTGCTATTGCGGTTGGTCTGATGCTGTCGGCAAGCGCCGTCGAATCTGCGTATGCGCAAGCGGCCAAGGGCCCGAGCGGCCTGCCGTTGCCGCGCTTCGTGACGCTGAAGTCGAAGCGCGTCAATCTGCGCATCGGCCCCGGAACCGATTATGCCGCTTCCTGGATGTACCTCAAGGCCGGCCTGCCGGTGGAGATCATCCAGGAATATGACAACTGGCGCCGCATCCGCGATGCCGACGGCACGGAAGGCTGGGTCAACCAGTCGCTGCTGTCGGGTCAGCGCTCGGCGCTGGCTGCGCCGTGGATGAAGGGCAAGGGTAAATCTGTCTTCGTCAATATGCGCCGCGAGCCGCAGTCCTCGGCAACCATCGTCGCCAAGCTGGAGCCTGGCGTGATGATCCATATCGGCGAGTGCAATGGCGACTGGTGCCATGCAGATGCCGACGGCGCCGAAGGATGGGTGGCGCAGTCGGAAATCTGGGGTGCTTACCCCGGCGAAGCCTTTAAATAAGCTTCGCCTCGCGGGCTGCTTCGGCAAGCGACTTCATCGGCCGGGGGCCGATCTGCTGGATGACGATGCCGGCCGCCAGGCAGCCGAGCTTGCCGCAATCCTCGAGCGTGCGGCCCTGCGTGTAGCCGTAGAGGAAGCCTGAGGCGAAGAGATCTCCGGCGCCCGTCGTATCGACGACCTCGTTGATGCGGATCGCATCCACATACCAGCGCTCGTTGCCCTTGAGGATCACCGCGCCGTCTTCGCTCATCGTCACGGCGGCGATCTTGCAGTCCTTGGCGATTTTGTTCAGCGCTTCCTCGAAATCGTCGGTCTCATAGAGCGACAGCGCTTCCTGCTTGTTGGCGAAGACGATGTCGACAGTGCCGGAGCGCATCAGGTCGAGGAATTCTGCGCGGTAGCGGCCGACGCAGAAGCTGTCCGAGAGCGTCATCGACACTTCGCGGCCATTCTCATGCGCGATGCGGGCGCATTCGCGGATCGCTTCCTTGGCGCGGGGCGGATCCCAGAGATAACCCTCGAAATAGGTCACCTTGGCATCTGCGACGACATCGCTCTCGACGTCTTCCGGTCCGAGCTCGACGCAGGCGCCGAGATAGGTGTTCATCGAACGCTCGCCGTCATCGGTGACGAAGATCATCGAGCGCGCCGTCGGCGGGAACTTGCCCTTCGGCTTGGTCTGGTAGTGAACGCCCTGGGCGCGGATGTCGTGCGCGAAGATCTCGCCCAGCTGGTCGTCGGCGACCTTGCCGAAATAGGCGGCCTTGGCGCCGAGGCTTGCGGCACCGGCTGCCGTGTTGCCGGCGCTGCCGCCCGACGCTTCCAGAGCCGGTCCCATGCGGGAATAGAGCAACTCGGCGCGTTCGGCATCGATGAGGTTCATCGCCGCCTTGGTGATCTTGTTGTCAATGAGGAACTGGTCGTCGCAACGCGCGATAATATCGACGATGGCGTTGCCGACAGTCAGAACATCGAATTTGGTCATGAAATGGGAGGTCCCGGATTTTGTGATAGCCGGGGTTTGGTCTTAGCGGAATTTCCGCTGATGGAAAGGAAAAAGGCTTTGGTGGCGGTTTTCTTCGCAAAAATGCCGCCAATCCGTCATGCCGCTGTCACCATGGACACCTAAATAAGCTCTCAAGCAGACCGGCATGAGCATCCAAGGATGTGGCCGGGTGAGAAGGGATGATGCCCTTCGACTGTTCCGGAAGCGGCGCTGACCACGGATGAACTGGCAGCATCGCGAACCGGGTGTCCGGCAAGACCGGATGCGGAAAAGCGGGCCTTGCCCGCTTTTTTTGTTTTCGCGGCTTCGAATGTTGGGACCAACGGGTTTGTCAACGCGCCGCCTTTGCTGTTAGACCTTGAGCTCCCCGCGCCAAGGCAGTTCTTCCCGCATGACAGCTATCGTTTTCGACGTCCTCCCTATCTTCATCATGATCCTGATCGGATGGCTGATCGTGAAAGCGGGGTTGATGACGGCCGATACCGGCGATGCGCTGAGCGATTTCGTCTTCAAGATCGCCGTGCCGATGCTGCTCTTCCGCACCATCGCCGAGGCTGACTTCCACGGCGCTTCGCCCTTCCGCCTCTGGATCGCCTATTTCTCTGGCGTCGCCGTCACCTGGACTGTCGGCCATATCGCCGCGACCAGGCTTTTCGGCCGCGATGCCCGCATCGGCGTTCTCGCCGGCGTGTCCTCGGCCTTCGCCAACACGATCTTCGTCGGCCTGCCATTGGTGCAGCGCACCGTCGGCGACAAGGGTCTCGTGCCGCTCTCGATCCTGATTGCCGTGCATCTCCCCGTCATGATGATCGTCGGCACGATCCTGATGGAGCGCGCTGAACACAAGATCTCAGGCGCCGCCGACCGCAGCATCCTGAAGCTTCTGCGCCAGATCGGCCTCAATCTCATCCGCAATCCGCTGGTGATCGGCCTGGCGGCCGGTGCCGCCATGCACCTGCTTGCCCTGACGATGCCGGGTCCGGTCGAAAATATCGTCGATCAGATTGCCGGTGTTGCCGGTCCGGTCGCGCTGATTTCGCTTGGCATGGCGCTGGAGAAGTACGGCGTGTCGGGCAATCTCGGCATCGCCAGCGTCACCTCCGCCTGCAAGCTTCTGCTGCTGCCCTGCTGTGTCTGGATCGCCAGCCACCTCGTCGGGCTCGCGCCTGATTGGACGGCGGCGCTGGTACTGATCGCTTCGGTTCCGACCGGCGTCAATGCCTGGCTGATCGCCAACCGCTTCGGCGTCGGCCACAGCCTCGCGGCCTCGACGATCACCGTGACAACCGCGCTCGGCGCCATTTCGGTCTCGCTCTGGGCCTATATCCTCGGCGCCTGACGCCGCAGGCGCGCAAAAGAAAAGCCCGGCTTGCGGCCGGGCTTCAATCTCTTTTCCGATATGTCGATCAGCTTACTGCGTGATCGTATCCGGAGCGTTCGGGTCCGGCAGCGGGGCCGGCGAATCGGCCAGCGTGTGCAGGTAAAGGATGACGTTGGCGCGATCCTGTTCCTTCGGCAGACCGGCAAAGCCCATGGCGGTGCCCGGGACCTGCTTCTTCGGAGCCATCAGGAAGTGGTTCAGGTGGTCGAAGGTCCACTTTTCAGCGCCGCCCTTGGAGAAGTCCTTCATAGCGGACGAATAGGCGAAGCCCTCATGCGACGCGATCGGGCGATCGACGAGACCATAGAGGTTCGGACCGACTTTGTTCGGTCCCCCCTTGGTCGCATCATGACAGGCCTGACACTTCTTGAAAATCGTCTCGCCGGCCTTGGCATCAGCCGTCGGCAGCAGCTTTGCAATCGGAACAATTGCAGCGGCAGCACTCGCTTCGCCACCGCCAGCAGCTGGCGTCTCCTCGGCGACGATCGTGAAGCCTTCCTTCTCCGGTGCTTCTGAATGGAAGATTCCTTCGGACGCGATGGAGACCGACATCAGGACGAAAATCGTTCCGAGCAGCGCACCAACGGCCGTATTGACGTAAGAATTCATCTGCAATGCTCCCCGTGCAGTCGGCAGACCCTAAAAAGGTACCATCTTGAAATCGCGCGGAACCTATGTCTTTTGGCTGTTCGTTGCAACTGTCTAAATGGTCCTGTACGTGAGACTTTTTGACACTTTTCCGCCCGGAATAGAAGGCCCGACAGATGACTGGTTCAAATTTAGATGACGTCCTCGTTCTGATCCCGGCACGCATGGCTTCGACCCGGCTGCCGGGCAAGCCGCTTGCCGATATCTGCGGCCTGCCGATGATCGTTCAGGTCGCCAAGCGCGCCGAGGAAGCGGCTATCGGCCGCGTGGTCGTTGCCGTCGACGATCAGCGTGTGTTCGACGTCGTTTCCGAGGCCGGTTTCGAGGTCATCATGACGCGTTCCGATCACCAGTCCGGCTCGGACCGCATTCACGAGGCGCTGCAGAAGGTCGATCCAGAAGGCAAGGCGAAGATCATCGTCAACGTCCAGGGCGACCTGCCGACCATCGAGCCGGAAACCATCCGCGCGTCACTCCGTCCGCTCGAGGATGCATCGGTCGATATCGCCACGCTGACGATCGAGATCGACACCGAAGACGACAAGACGGCGCCGCATATCGTCAAGGTCGTCGGTTCGCCGCTTTCCGAGACGCGCTTGCGCGGCCTCTATTTCACCCGGGCGACTGCGCCTTATGGCAAGGGCCCGCTCTACCACCACATCGGCCTCTACGCTTATCGCCGGTCGGCCCTCGAGCGCTTTGTCGCGCTCGGCCCCTCGGTGCTCGAGCTGCGCGAATCGCTGGAGCAGCTGCGGGCGCTGGAAGCCGGGATGCGCATCGATGCCGAAATCGTCGATACGGTACCGCTGGGCGTCGATACGCCCGCCGATCTTGAAAAGGCTCGCCGGATTCTCGCGGCAAGACAGGCTTGAGGATATAGCCATGAATACCAAGACGAACAGGATTTCTTTCCAGGGCGAGTTCGGCGCCAATTCCGACATGGCCTGCCGCGACATGTTCCCGACCATGGAGCCGCTGCCCTGCCAGACCTTCGAGGATGCCTTCACGGCGCTCGAAAGCGGCGAGGCGGATCTCGCGATGATCCCGATCGAGAACACGATCGCCGGCCGCGTCGCTGATATCCATCATCTGCTTCCCGATTCCAGGCTGCATATCGTCGGCGAATATTTCATGCCGATCCGCTTTCAGCTGATGGTGCTGCCGGGCGTCTCCAAGGATGAGATCCGCACGGTCCACAGCCACATCCACGCGCTCGGCCAGTGCCGCAAGATTGTCCGCGCCAACGGCTGGAAGCCCGTCATCGCCGGCGATACCGCCGGTGCCGCCAAGATGGTGCAGGAAACCGGCGACCGGACGATGGCAGCGCTTGCGCCGCGTCTCGCCGCCGATCTCTACGGCCTGGATATCGTCGCCGAAAATGTCGAGGACACGGAGAGCAACGTGACGCGCTTCGTCGTGCTGTCGCGCGATGAGGAATGGGCGAGCCGTTCGAACGAGGAAGAGAAGATCGTCACGACCTTCGTCTTCAACGTCCGCAACATTCCGGCCGCGCTTTACAAGGCGCTCGGCGGTTTCGCCACCAACAACATCAACATGACGAAGCTGGAAAGCTACCAGATCGGCGGCAAGTTCATTGCTACACAGTTCTATGCCGATATCGAAGGCCATGCGAACGACAGCAATGTCCGTCAGGCGCTGGAGGAGTTGCGCTTCTTCTCGGAGAAGGTCCGCATTCTCGGGGTCTACAAGGGGCACCCGATGCGCGGCCTGCTGCACAAGTAACCAACAAAAAGGGCGCCTTGGGCGCCCTTTTCGTTTCACTTGTCGGGCTCGCAGACCCGCAGGCGATGACCATCGGGGTCGAGCACCACGAAGGTCGGGCCGAAGTCGAGATCGACGAGTTCCTGGGCGATCGGCAGGCCACGCTTGCGCCAGTCGTCATACTGCTTGGCGACACCGTTATCGCCGGGCACCATGAAGGCGATTTCGCCGCGATTGCCGATCGCGGACGGCTGCGGTTCGACATTGCTGCGGCGCCAGAGGCCGAGCGTGAAGCCGCCGTCGAGCGGAAAGGCGACGAAATTCGGTGCGGCAACGGCCGGCTCGCGGCCGAGGATGTCCTTGTAGAAACTGGCGCTTTCGGCCGGATCCTTGACATAGAGAATGATGAGGTTGGGGCTGGTCATGGTCGTATCCTTTTGCTGGAGATGGCTGCATGAATGCGTGCCGCCGCAATCCGCTGCGGCGGTATGAAATTTCTGGTCTTGGATATTATCGGTTGCCGGCTAGGCTTCGGCTTCCTGGCAGGTCCAGGCGGACAGGCCGAGGTCGCGCCGCATGCCCGAAGACATCGACTGCGGATCGAGGCGGGGAGCGTCGCCCCTCGCCATGTTACGCGATGCGTTCTGCATCATGCGCAGCATCAGGGACTGCGGATAACCCGCATCGGCAGAAGATGTCTCGACAAGGCGGTCGCTGTATTTCGCGGTGCTGAGTTTCACGCTCGTCATCATCGGTTCTCCTTCTGGATTGGTACCGATAATAGCGCGCTCTACTGTCAGATTCTGGCAGTAGCCTTTAGCGTTCGACGGGCACGTGTTCGATCTCGCGCCATTCCTTCATCAGCGCGCTCCGGCGGCGGGGATAGCGCTCGTCATGAGGCGTCATGTCGATGATGCGGTCGGTGCGGAAATGGCGAAAACCGCGGCGCAGTTCGCACCAGGCCATCACCATGCGGATATGCTCGAAATAGCCGAGCGCGAACGGCCAGACCCGCCGCAGCGAGATGCGGCCCTGCTCGTCGCTGTAATGCAGTTCGAGGATGCGTTCGGTGCGGATCGCCTTGCGGATCAGGGCAACGTCGGCCTTGTCCTCATTGGCGCGCTTCGGGCCGACGAGCAGCGTTGCCGATTCGATCGTCTCGCGCATCTCCTCGGGCAGGACGGCAGCGATCTTTGCAAGCGCATCGGCGGCCGCGCCCGCAAGCCGGGGTTCCGCCGAGCGGTTGACCCAGCGCGATCCCAGCACCAGTGCTTCGAGCTCCTCTTCGGAAAACATCATCGGCGGCAGCATGAAGCCCGGTTTCAGCACGTAGCCGACGCCGGCTTCGCCCTCGATCATCGCCCCCTGGCTCTGCAGGCTGGCGATGTCGCGGTAGAGCGTGCGCAGGCTGACACCGGTCTGCTCGGCCAGGATCACGCCACTGACGGGGCGGCGGTGCCGCCGGAGCACCTGGAGAAGAGCAAGAAGCCTTTCCGAGCGCGAGACCGGCATGACCTATCGCTTCCACTCCACCCAGTCGCGCATCAGGCGATGGGCGATGGCGCCTTTCGGCGGCGAGGCCTGGCCGTTGGCGCCAGGGCGCTCCAGCATCTCGATCGTCTCTTCGCGGGTAAACCAGCGGCAGTCTTCGAGTTCGGCCTCGTCGCGATTGATCTCGCTCGACTTCGCCTCGGCATAACAGCCGATCATCAGTGTATGCGGCATCGGCCAGGGCTGCGAGGCGTGATAGCGCACACGACCGGTCTTGATCCCGGACTCTTCCAGTGTCTCGCGGCGCACGGCGTTCTCGATGGTTTCGCCGGGCTCAACGAAACCGGCGAGGCAGGAATACATGCCCGGCGCAAAATGCGGCCCGCGGCCGAGCAGGCAGAGATCGCGCTTCTCGTCGATCGTCAGCATGATGACGACAGGATCGGTGCGTGGGAAGATCATGTGTTCGCAGGCGCTGCAGATCCGCTTGTAGCCACCGACCTTCAGCTCCATGCCGCCGCCGCAGCGGCCGCAGAACTTGTTGTCGCTGTTCCAGCGGATCAGGCTCGCTGCCTGGGCGAATTCGCCAAGCAGCACGTCGTCGAGAAGCTGGTCGCGATAGAGCGTCCGCCCATCTGCCGGCTTGTAATGGCTGGCAAGCTCTTCTTCCGGCACGCCGACGGGGACGGCAAGCCGGGGTTCACCGGATTTGCGGTAGCCGAGAAGAATCGTCTCGTCCCAATGCGGCTGCAACTCCTGCAGCTCATAGCGGGCAAAGAGCGGATCGAGCACCTGGCCGTCATGCTTGAGGACCAGCTTGTCCTTTGCGAAGGCGAAGATATGCGTGCCGTCCTTGGCGAGCGCCGTCTCGACCGATTTCTCGTCGCGATGTTCGGAATCGCGGTTCAAGTCGTTTGCCGCAAAGGCGGTGAGGTTGCTCGGCTCCGGATGCGGAATGTCCGTATCGAAAATTGAAGAATTCATGATGAAAGGGCTTCCCGCAATGTCGTTATGAACTGCGCTCGCTTCTCGTCCTCGTAAGGCTCGGCCTTGCCGAACCCCCAGATGGGTCCCGGCCAGTTGGCATCGCCTTCGAAGCGGGCAACGACATGAACATGAAGCTGGCGCACGACATTGCCAAGGGCCCCGACATTGATTTTTGTGGCGCCGGTCACCGTCTTCAGCGCGCTCGCCACCATGTCGGTCTCGAAGGTCAGCATCACCTGGTCGAGCGGCGTCAGCTCGAAGATCTCGGTAATCTCCGCACGGCGGGGAATGAGGATCAGCCAGGGCCAGCGCGCATCCTTCGACAATCGGAGATCGCAGAGGCCTGTGAGCATGATACTGGTGCTGTCATTTTCGAGCCGGGGGTCGAGCGCGAAATCCGCCAAAGTGCTTTCCTCCATTGTTTTCCAATGATTAGCAGTTTTTTTTGAGCTTGGCTTGCTTTTGATGACGATATTGCCGATATGTGGCTCCGGGAGGTTGGTGGTGGACGAGCCACTCGCCAACCGGGTCAGGTCCGGAAGGAAGCAGCCCTAACGAGCCCGGCACGGGTCATCGTGCCAGCCTCCCACCCTTCTCTCCATTCTTTGCCCGCATTGCCGGGCGACAAGCAGGGCGATGAGCGACACCGAGCGACAATCACAAGATGCCGCCTCGACGGGCACCGGTTACCGGGTGCTGGCACGCAAATACCGCCCCAAGGACTTCACGGACCTGATGGTCGGCCAGGAGCCGATGGTCCGCACCCTGACCAACGCCTTCGAGACCGGGCGTATTGCGCAGGCTTACATGCTGACCGGCGTTCGCGGCGTGGGCAAGACCACGACGGCGCGCATTCTGGCGCGTGCGCTGAACTACAAGACCCCTGACATCGACAAGCCGACGATCGACCTGCGTGTGCCTGGCGAACATTGCCAGGCGATCATGGAAGGCCGCCATGTCGATGTCATCGAAATGGACGCCGCCTCGCATACCGGTATCGATGACATCAGAGAGATCATCGAGCAGGTGCGCTACCGGCCGGTTTCGGCGCGCTACAAGGTCTATATCATCGACGAAGTGCACATGCTCTCGACGGCAGCCTTCAACGGGCTGCTGAAAACGCTCGAAGAGCCGCCGGAGCATGTGAAGTTCATCTTCGCGACGACCGAAATCCGCAAGGTTCCGATCACTGTCCTGTCGCGCTGCCAGCGCTTCGATCTGCGCCGTATCAGCGCGTCTGATCTCGTCGGCCTATTCACGACGATCGCCGCCAAGGAAGGCATCGAGGCTGAGCCGGATGCACTCGCCATGATCGCCCGTGCCGCCGAAGGTTCGGCGCGTGACGGCCTCTCGCTGCTCGATCAGGCGATTGCCCATGGCGGCGGCGCGGTGCAGGCGGAAGCCGTGCGTGGTATGCTGGGTCTTGCCGATCGAGCCCGTATCGTCGATCTTTTCCAGCATGTGGTGAAGGGCGATGTCGCCTCGGCGCTGAACGAATTCCAAGCGCAGTATGAAGCGGGTGCCAACCCCGTCGTCGTGCTCACCGATCTTGCCGATTTCACGCATCTCGTGACGCGCCTGAAATATGTGCCCGATGCTGCCAACGATCCGTCGCTGAGCGAGATCGAACGCACCAAGGCTTCCGAATTCGCGCAGGGCGTGGCGGTGACGACGCTGTCGCGCATGTGGCAGATGTTGCTGAAGGGCATTCCGGAGACGGAAGGTTCTTCGCGCACCGCAGGCGCTGCCGAAATGGTGCTGATCCGTCTTGCCCATGCAGCACACCTTCCGGCACCGGAAGATGCAGCCCGCAGGCTTGCGGAATTCTCCGACAATGGTGGAGGTTCCGGTCGCCCGGTTCCGTCGGGCAATGGCGGCGGCGCGCACGTCTCCTATCAGTCGGCGGCTCTGGCGCGTGCGCCCGAAAGCACGCCGCGCCCGCAGCCGAATGGCGGCCCGACCGCGATGCTGCGCGCCGTGCCCAATCCCAATCCCCAGCCGATGCAGGCCGGGCGCATCGAAAGCCGGCCTGCCGAGGCACCGAAGCCTCTGGTCGCGGTCAATTCGATTGCCGATATCGTCAATCTGGCCGGTGAAAAGCGCGACGCCAAGGTCAAGGCGCTGGTGCGGACCTTCGTTCGTCCCGTCAAGATCGAGCCCGGCCACCTTGATGTCAACCTGACCGAGGGCGCGCCATCGACGCTGCTCAACGAGCTTGCCGTCAAGCTCAAGGAATGGACCGGCATCCACTGGATCGTCAGCCTGAGCCGCGAGCCCGGTCAGCCGACCATGGTGGAGGCCGAGGCTCGGGCCAAGGAACAGCAGGTCATCGATGCCCGCCAGGATCCGGATGTCGCCGCAATCCTCGCCCAGTTCCCCGGTGCCAAGATCATCGACGTCCGCGTCAGGGCGCCGGAGCCGGAGGAAGAGGGCGATATCGCCCCGCCCGCCGCTGCCGAATCCGCCGAGGGTGACATCCTCCCGGGCGATGACATAGAATTCTAGACTTTCAGAGAAGGACAAGACGATGCGCGACCTCATGGGAATGATGGGCAAAGTCAAGGAAATGCAGGCCAAGATGGAGCAGATGCAGGCGGAAATCGCCGAGCTCAAGGCCGAAGGCAAGGCAGGCGGCGGCCTCGTGACCGTTGTCCTGAACGGCAAGGGCGAGATGCAGAGCCTGAAGATCGATCCGTCGCTCTTCAAGGAAGACGATGTTGAAATCCTCGAAGACCTGATCGTTGCCGCCCACAAGGATGCCAAGGACAAGGCCGAAGCCGTCGCTGCGGAAAAGACCAAGGCGCTGACCGCTGGCCTGCCGATCCCGCCCGGCTTCAAGATGCCGTTCTGATCATCGGAAGCCGATTGCCCGGAGGAGGCCTGAGATGTTGACGCTGACGACGCTGCTGGTTTTTGCCGGCGCTCTTTTCATCGCTGCCGGCACGCCTGGCCCGAGCGTTGCGGCCCTCGTCGCCCGCGTCATCTCGAAGGGCGCGCGCGATGTGCTGCCCTTCCTGTTCGGCATGTGGGCGGGGGATGCCATCTGGCTGACCTGCGCCATCGCCGGCCTATCGGCGATCGCCGAAACCTTCTACCACGCCTTCGTCGTCATCAAGTGGCTCGGTATCCTCTACCTTCTCTACCTCGCCTGGAAGATGTGGTTCGCCAAGCCTGACGTCGAGGAAGAGGAGCTGCCGCAGGCGCGCTCGCGCGGCCGCATGTTCCTGACAGGCCTGGCGATCGCGCTCGGCAATCCGAAGATCATGATGTTCTACATCGCGCTGCTGCCGTCGATCATCGATATCCGCGCCGTCTCATTCGGTGGCTGGGCGGAGCTCGTGGTGACGCTGCTCGTCGTTCTCGCGGTCGTCGATTTCACCTGGATGTTCCTGGCAGCCAAGGCCCGCAGCTTTCTCAAGAGCCGCCGCGCCGTGATGATTGCCAACCGCGCCAGTGCGGCGACGATGGCCGGTGCCGCCATGGCGATCGCTACCCGTTGATTGACGGCTGAGCCTCCAGCTGTGCCCGCAGCTTGTAATGGATGGGCGCTGCCAGATAGCGCTGGCGGTCTTCGCCCGACAGCTTTCGGCCGAACGTTTCCATCATTTCGGGCATCGTCACCTTCGCGCCAGCGAAGGGCTGGTATTCGACGGCCATCCCGACTTCTACGATCCCATTGGCAAGCACGCGGCAATAAATGCCCGGCCGTCCAGCTTTGGTGTAGCGCTTGACGAAGCGCGGATCGTCCATCCTCGCGGCGAAGGTCGCGCAGGGGATGCGGGCCGAGGTGACCTCCAGAACAAGATCGCCCGCGATAAACCTGTCGCCGACCGAAACGTCGCGATTGTCGAGCCCGTCGATCACCAGGTTCTCCCCGAAGGTGCCGGGCGCAATCTCCCTGTCGAGCTCGTCGCTCCACCAGTCGAGTGTCTCCGACCCCTCGATGTAGACGGCCTGATCGACGCCGCCGTGATAGGTGCGGTTGCAGATCGCGTCGCCGACCAGTCCCTCGGCATCGATCATCACGCCGCCGCCGACCGCATGCTTGAAGATGCCGGTCTTGTATTTCTTGCCGGGCAGCCGCTCTGGGCTTCCGGTGCAGACCGCTTGTATTTTCATGGCGGCGGCATTCCTTCCGCGATTCCGTTTTGACGACATATGGGCTAAGAACGGCGCATGGCAAAGCGAGTCACCGGCCCCGAAATCGAAAAACTCATCCAGCTTCTGGCGAAGGTGCCGGGCCTCGGGCCGCGCTCGGCGCGCCGCGCCGCGCTGCATCTGATCAAGAAGAAGGACCAGCTTCTCGGTCCTCTCTCCCACGCCATGGGCGATGCCTATGACAAGGTGAAGGTCTGCTCTCGCTGCGGCAATGTCGATACTGTCGATCCCTGCACCGTCTGCACCGATGACCGCCGCGATCAGTCGGTGATCATCGTCGTCGAGGACGTGTCCGACCTCTGGGCGCTGGAGCGCGCCGGCGCCATGAACGCCGCCTACCATGTTCTTGGCGGCACGCTGTCGCCGCTCGATGGTGTCGGGCCCGATGATCTCAACATCCGCGGCCTTATCGATCGGGTCGGCGAGGGCGGCATCCGCGAGCTGATCATCGCCGTCAACGCCACCGTCGAAGGGCAGACCACAGCGCACTATATAACCGACCAGCTCTCCGGGCTCGAGGTGAAGATCACCCGTCTCGCCCATGGCGTACCCGTCGGCGGCGAGCTTGATTATCTCGATGAGGGAACGCTGGCGGCGGCACTTCGTGCACGAACGGCCATCTGAGGGGGAATGTCCGAATTGAAGATCCTTGCGCGTCTTTCGATCCTGACCGCCGCACTCGCTGTCTCGTTTCATCTTCCAGCGCAAGCCGCGCCATCCAAGGCCGCCGTCGAAGCGCAGTTCGAGAAATGGGTGCAGAACGACCTGCGGCCGGAAGCCGAGAAGAACGGCATCTCGGCCAAGACCTTCCAAGCTGCTTTTGCCGGTATCGAGCTCAACTGGGATCTTCCCGATCTGGCGCCGCCCGGTTTCCCGCCGCCGAAGGAGCGCAAGCAGACGCAGGCCGAATTCTCCTCTCCCGCTCCCTATTTCAACGAGGATCGGTTGAAGAAGCTCGCCATGACCGGCCGCGGCTTCGCCTCGCAATACGCCTCCACCCTCAAGCGGATCGAGAAGACCTATGGCGTGCCGGGCTCGATCGTCCTCGCCATCTGGGGCCGCGAGACCGGGTTCGGCGCCGCCAAGATCCCCAACTCCGCGATCCAGGTTCTGGCAACCAAGGCCTTCATGTCGACCCGCAAGGAGATGTTCCGCACCGAGCTGATCGCGGCACTTCACATCATCGACGGCGGTGATGTGACCCCTGCGGACTTCAAGGGCTCCTGGGCCGGTGCGCTCGGCCAGCCGCAATTCATGCCGACGAGCTATCTGAAATACGCCGTCGATTTCGATGGCGACGGCCATCGCAATATCTGGACCTCGGTGCCGGATACGCTGGCATCGATAGCCAACTATCTGGTCAAGAAGGGCTGGCAGCGCGACCGCGACTGGGGCTTCGAAGTGACGATCCCCGCGGCCGTCTCCTGCGCCCAGGAAGGTCCCGACCTCGCCAAGCCGCTGTCGCACTGGGCCTCGCTCGGCATCGACCGCATCACCGGCAAGGGTTTCCCGTCTTCGGAACTGAAGGCGGATGGCATGATGCTGGTACCGGCCGGCCGCGACGGCCCGGAATTCATCGTCACGCCGAACTTCTACGTCATCAAGGAATACAACAACTCCGACCTCTACGCGCTCTATATCGGCAATCTCGCCGATCGCATCGCCTATGGTTCCGGCGCCTTCCAGGGCGCCTGGGGGGATGTCGGTAAGATGCTGCGCTCGGATGTGGCGGCGATGCAGAAGGCGCTGGAGCGCCAGGGCTACGATGTCGGCGGCTCCGACGGGCTGCCGGGCTACAAGACGCGCCGTTCGATCGGCCAGTGGCAGGCAAAGAACGGCGAGAAGCCGACCTGCTATCCCGAGGCGTCGATGATCGGAAAGCTGAAATAGTCTTCAGAGACCGAGCTTCATGCCCTCATGGCTCGCCGTGAATCCCAGCTTCTCATAGAAGCGGATCGAATCCCATCGCGTCTTGTCGCTGGTGAGCTGCACCAGCCTGCATCCGCGCTCGCGGCAGACCTCGATTGCCCATTCGATGATGCGCGTGCCGAGCCCGCTGCCGCGTTCCGCCGCGGCGATGCGTACACTCTCGATCTGCCCGCGCCACATGCCGGTGCGCGAAAGCCCGGGAATGAAGGTCAGCTGCAGGCAGCCGACCGGATTGTCGCGATCGTCGACCGCGACGGCAAGCAGCTGGTTCTGGTCTGAGTCGATGGCGGCGAAGGCTGCGGTATAGCGCTCGTCGATCGGGTCGGAGATTGCCTCCCGGCCGCTTCCGAGCGCATCGTCGGCCAGCATCGAAATGATGGCGGGGAGATCGCTTTCCCTTGCTCGTCTGAACATCGGCCCGCTCCCTAGTGATGAATGTCGATCGGCGGCTTGTGGAAGACGTCGTCGGATGGCGGTATCGCCTGGCGCTCGATCATACGGTGGACATGCGGCAATTCCGTGCCCCGATGCAGCGCCCGCAGCCGATCGGTATTCTCGGCATCGGCCTGGGTGCGGCGCTGATTGTGGCGGATGTATTCGACCCATGTCGGCGTATGATAGCTCTCCGTCCAGATGCCGGGATTTTCGAGATCGCGCATCAGCGCCCAGGCCCGCGCGCCATCGCGAATGCGGATCCGCCGCCTCTCGCCCATCAGCTTCAGGAATTCAGGGAGATCCTCGTCGCCGATGATATAGTCGATCTGGATGACGATCGGGCCGCTGCGTGGCGTGATGTCGAGGCCGAGCGCCGGCTCGATGAAGCGGTTGAGCGGATCGAGATTGAGCGACGCAAAGGCCGGCATGGAGAAGCGCAAGCCGATGACGATGCCGACGAGCATGACCGCCGCCGAGCCATAGAGCGCATTGGAAACGCCGAACTCGTCGGCTGCGATACCCCAGAGCCAGCTGCCACCGGCAATGCCGCCGAAGGTTACCGTCTGATAGAGCGACAGCGCCCGGCCGACGACCCAGCGCGGCGTCGAGAGCTGCACGATCGTGTTGAAGAGCGACAGCGCCAGAACCCAGCAGCCGCCCGAGATCAGCAGGCCGGCGCAGGTGAGGATGGCGAAAGGGCTGGCAGCGGTGATCGCCATGCTGAGAGCAAAGCCGGCGAAGGCATAGCGGATGATCGTCTCGCTGCTCAGCGCATCGCGCAGCCGCGCGTTCAGCGCGCCACCACCAATGGCGCCGATGCCGAAAGAACCGAGCATGAAGCCGTAGGTGAGCGGGCCGCCGGAGACGAGATTGATCGCGACGATCGGCAGCAGCGCCAGAATCGAGCTCGCGCCGACGCCGAAGATGAAGCCGCGGACGAGCACTTTCTCGAGGTTCGGCGACATCGAGATATAGCGGAGCCCGGCGAAGATCGCGCTGCCGAGGCTCTCACGCGGCAGCGTCGAGGCGGGCAGGGCGGGCTTCCAGCGCTTCAGCGCATAGATCAGCGCCAGATAGCTCACAGTATTGACCGCGAAGGCCGCCGCCGCACCGGCGGCCGCAACGATCACGCCGCCGATCGCCGGGCCGACGCTGCGGGTCATGTTGAAGCCCATGCTGTTCAGCGTCACTGCATTTGGCAGATCCTCACGCGGCACCATGTCGCCGACCGAAGCCTGCCAGGAGGGATTGTTGAGGGCCGTGCCGCAGCCGATCAGGAAGGTGAAGATCAAAAGAAGCCAGGGTGTGATCCAGCCGATCAGCGCACAGGCCGTCAGCACGGCCGAAACGGCGAGCATCAGACATTGCGCCGTCAGCATCACCCTGCGCCGGTCGAAATTGTCGGCGAGCGCGCCCGAGATCAGCGAGAACAGCATGATCGGCAGAGCCGTCGATGTCTGCACCAGCGCCACCATGTCCTCGGAGGCGGTGATCGTCGTCATCATCCAGGCGGCGCCGACGGCCTGGATCAGTCCGCCGAAATTCGACGCAAGGCTCGCAAACCAGATTCTGCGATAGGTTTCATGCTTCAATGGCCCCAGCGTGGAAGAATTCGACGGCACGTCCCCTCCGTCCGGATTTGCTCCGGCTTGTCTTGTTCTCGTCCTGCCCAATATATGACGATGCGAGGCCGAGGCTAGGCAGGGATTTGCATCCGGGGCGCATTTGGCGCCAGAGCTTGCATTTTCGGAAAAACGGGCCTATATGCCACTCAAATTCTTGATCGTACGATGAAGAGTGGGCCGCAAGGACCCGCTCTTTTTTATTAGCTCGATCATGCAAAATGCTTTGAAATTTGCGAGGAGCGCACCGCTTGTCGGACCAGACAAACGTAGAAAACGAACTTGAGCCGCGGCTGATTACCGAGACCGGGCTTGACCAGCGCCTTGCCGACATCATCGAGCCTGTGCTTGTCGGCATGGGCTTCCGCCTGATCCGCGTCCGCATGCTGAATCAGAACGGCGCGACGCTGCAGATCATGGCCGAGAAGAACGATGGCACCATGACCGTCGAGGATTGCGAAGAGGTCTCCACGGCCGTTTCGCCGGTCCTCGATGTGGAAGATCCGATCGATCGGGAGTATCATCTCGAAGTGTCGTCTGCCGGTATCGACCGCCCTCTGGTGCGCAAGTCGGATTTCGTCCGCTGGCAGGGACATCTTGTGAAGTGCGAAACGTCGATCATGATCGGCAACCGCAAGCGGTTCCGCGGCAAGATTCTGGAATCGAATGCAGATGGCTTCACGCTCGAGCGTGACCAGGTTGCTTATGGCGAAGAGCAGAAGGTGGAAATCCCCTTCACGGCCCTTTCTGACGCCAAGCTTATCCTGACCGACGATCTGATCCGCGACGCCCTTCGCGCCGATAAGGCTGCGAAGGCGGAAGCCGCGAACCAGAACGACGCGGAAGACCAAGAATAACCGATCAACTACAGGCTCCAGGGACGGGAACCCGGAAGGCCAAGACGGAGAGATAAAACAATGGCAGTCAGTGCGAACCGGCTTGAGCTTCTGCAGATCGCAGATGCAGTGGCGCGCGAAAAAGTCATCGACCGCGAAATCGTGCTGGCCGCAATGGCCGACGCGATCCAGAAGGCGGCCCGCTCCCGTTACGGTTCGGAATCGAACATCCGCGCCGACATCAACCCGAAGACCGGCGAAATCCGCCTTCAGCGTCTACTCGAAGTCGTCGAGAAGGCTGAAGACTATTCCACGCAGATCCCGCTGGAACTGGCCCGCGACCGCAACCCGGACGCAGCCCTTGGCGATTTCATCGCCGATCCGCTGCCACCGATGGATTTCGGCCGCATCGCGGCGCAGTCCGCAAAGCAGGTCATCGTCCAGAAGGTTCGCGAAGCCGAGCGTGACCGCCAGTTCGACGAGTTCAAGGACCGCGTCGGCGAAATCGTCAACGGCACCGTCAAGCGCGTCGAGTACGGCAACGTTATCGTCGATCTCGGCCGTGGCGAAGGCATTATCCGTCGCGACGAAATGATCCCGCGCGAAAACGTCCGCTATGGCGATCGCGTCCGCGCATACGTATATGATGTCCGTCGCGAACAGCGCGGCCCGCAGATCTTCCTGTCGCGCACGCATCCGCAGTTCATGGTGAAGCTCTTCACCATGGAAGTTCCGGAAATTTACGACGGCATCATCCAAGTTCGCTCGGTTGCCCGTGATCCGGGTTCGCGCGCCAAGATCGCCGTTATCTCGAACGATAGCTCGATCGATCCGGTCGGCGCCTGCGTCGGTATGCGCGGTTCGCGCGTTCAGGCCGTTGTCGGTGAGCTCCAGGGCGAAAAGATCGACATCATTCCGTGGTCGCAGGATCCGGCGACCTTCGTGGTCAACGCCCTGCAGCCGGCTGAAGTCGCCAAGGTCGTTCTCGACGAAGATGCAGAGCGCATCGAAGTCGTCGTTCCCGACGAGCAGCTGTCGCTCGCCATCGGCCGCCGCGGTCAGAACGTTCGTCTGGCCTCGCAGCTGACCGGCTGGGACATCGACATCATGACGGAAGCCGAAGAGTCGGAGCGCCGTCAGAAGGAATTCAATGAGCGCACCAACCTGTTCATGGATGCTCTCGACGTTGACGAAATGGTCGGTCAGGTCCTGGCGTCCGAAGGCTTCGCAGCCGTTGAAGAGCTGGCCTATGTGGATCTCGACGAAATCGCCTCAATCGACGGTTTCGACGAAGATACCGCGCAGGAAATCCAGACCCGCGCCCGCGAATATCTCGAAAAGCTCGAAGCCGAGATGGACGAGAAGCGCAAGGCGCTCGGCGTTACCGACGAGCTGCGCCAGATCAACGGCATCACCGCCCAGATGATGGTCGCCCTCGGCGAAGACGGCATCAAGACGGTCGAGGACTTCGCCGGTTGCGCAGCAGACGATCTCGTCGGCTGGACCGAGCGCAAGAATGGCGAAACCAAGAAGTTCGAGGGTCTCTTCTCGAAGTTCGATGTTTCGCGCGTCGAAGCTGAACAGATGGTCGTTCAGGCCCGCCTGCTGGCTGGCTGGATCACCGAGGAAGACCTTGCGAAGGAAGCCGAAGCCGTTGAGGCCGATGCTGCCGAGCAGGACGCATAATGACCGCGCAGCCGGACACTTCTCCTGAGGATGATGATCTTGCAGGTTACGACGTGAACGGCCGCATGTGCATCGTGACGCGCGAAAGCGGATCGCCGGATGAGCTGATCCGCTTCGTGGCCGCTCCCGATGGCTCCATCATTCCGGACCTCAAGCGTCAGCTTCCGGGCCGGGGATGCTGGGTGAAGATCGACCGTTCGCTGGTCGACAAGGCGGTGGCGAAGAAGACCTTCGCCCGCGCTTTGAGGGCCGACGTGAAGGCTGCCGATGATCTCGGCGAAACCGTCGACCGGCTGCTGGCACAGCAGCTGATGCAGATGATGAATATGGCCCGCAAGGCCGGTCAGTTCATCACCGGCGCCTCGAAAGTGGATGCTGCGATCCGCGCTGGCGCGGCGATCGCGGTCTTCCATTCGACCGGAGCGGCCGATGATGGCGTGCGAAAGATAGACCAGGCTCGCAAGGCCTGGCACCTCGGAATGGAAACCGAGGAAGAAATACCTTCCTTCCGTCTCTTCTCGGAGAGCGAAATGGAAGGGGTGATGGGCCAGAATGCTTTTATCCATGCCGCAGTGCTTGCAGGGCAGGCAGGTGAGGGTGTAGTGAAGCGCGCAAAGATGCTCGAGCAGTACCGCAATGGCGGTCAGTCGCGAGCGCCGGGCAGCGCTGGCCGGCAAAAACAATGATACGGGCGACCGGCATCTGCCGGCCCATCATTGATCGACTTATGTGATTGACAGGGTCTGATGACGTCATCGATCCCTGTCCGAAGGAACGGGATCGAATGACCGATAGCAATGACGACAAGACACTTGGTGCAACGGGCAAGAAGACGCTGACCCTGAAACCGTCGGGGATAAGCCAGGGCACCGTGCGCCAGGATATGGGTCGCGGTCGCACCAAAGCGGTCGTCGTCGAGACCCGCAAGCGGCGCCCGATGCGCCCTGAAGATGAACGTCCGGTCGCGCCTGCTCCGGCAGCGCCGCGCGCAGCCGAGCCTGCACCCGCGCCTGTCCAGGCTCGTCCGCAGCCGCAGGCACCGGCACCCCGTATCCAGCAGCCCAGCTCTCAGCAGCAGGCTCCGCGCCAGCAGGACCGTCCGCGTCCGGTGGTGCTGAACCATCTGTCGCCGGAAGAAATGGACGCGCGCCGTCGCGCTCTTGCCATGGCGCAGGTTCGCGAAGCTGAAGACGCGGCTCGCCGTGTCGAGGAAGAGAAGCGCCGCGCTGTCGAAGAAGCTGCCCGTCAGGCCGCTGAAGCTGAAGAAGCTGCGCGCCGTGCGGCTGAAGAAGCTGCCCGTCCGCCGGCACCTCCGGTCGTTGAAGCCCCGGCACCGGCTCCGGCTGCAGAGCCTGTTCAGGCCCGTGCGGCTCAGCCGTCGGCACCTGCTGCCCGCCGCCCCGATGCCGCACCGGCACCTGGCGCTGCGCGTCCCGGATCTGCAGCTGCTCCGGCAGCCGCCCGCGGCCGCCGCGAAGGCGAAGAAGATGATCGCGGCGGTGCTGCGCGCGGTGCTCCGGCACGCGGCCGTGTTGTCCGCCCGGAACCAGCAAAGCCCGTCACCACCCGTCCGAAGGGCGAGGAAGACCGCCGTCGCGGTAAGCTGACGATCGGCACTGCCGGCGTTGACGACGAAGGTTCGCGCGGCCGCTCGATGGCTGCCACCCGCCGCCGTCAGGAAAAGTTCCGCCGCAGCCAGATGCAGGAAACCCGCGAAAAGGTCATTCGCGAAGTCATCCTGCCCGAAACCATCACCATTCAGGAACTGTCGCAGCGTATGTCTGAACGCGCCGTCGACGTCATCAAGTACCTGATGAAGGAAGGCCAGATGATGAAGCCGGGCGACGTCATCGACGCCGACCTCGCAGAACTCATCGCCAGCGAATTCGGCCACACCGTCAAGCGCGTCTCGGAATCCGACGTCGAAGAAGGCATCTTCGACAAGGCCGACGATGCCGGCGAAATGGTATCGCGTCCGCCTGTCGTCACCATCATGGGTCACGTCGACCACGGCAAGACGTCGCTGCTCGACGCCATCCGTCAGGCAAACGTCGTCTCGGGCGAAGCCGGCGGCATCACCCAGCATATCGGTGCCTATCAGGTCGAACAGAACGGCCAGAAGATCACCTTCATCGACACCCCCGGCCACGCCGCCTTTACGGCCATGCGTGCCCGCGGTGCGCAGGCGACGGATATCGCGATCCTGGTGGTCGCGGCCGACGACAGCGTGATGCCGCAGACGATCGAGTCCATCAACCACGCCAAGGCGGCTGGTGTTCCGATCATCGTGGCGATCAACAAGATCGACAAGCACGAAGCCAAGCCGGACCGCGTCCGGCAGCAGCTTCTGCAGCACGAAGTCTTCGTGGAATCGCTCGGCGGTGAAGTGCTCGACGTCGAAGTCTCGGCCAAGAACAAGACGAACCTCGACAAGCTGCTCGAAGCCGTCCTGCTGCAGGCCGAAATCCTCGACCTTAAGGCCGACCCGACCCGTACTGCCGAAGGCACCGTCATTGAAGCTCAGCTCGACCGTGGCCGTGGTGCGGTTGCGACCGTTCTCGTCCAGAAGGGTACGCTGAAGCCGGGCCAGATCATCGTTGCCGGCGATCAGTGGGGCCGCGTCCGCGCGCTCGTCACCGACAAGGGCGATCACGTCAAGGAAGCCGGTCCGGCGACCCCGGTCGAAGTTCTCGGTCTTTCCGGCACGCCGGCTGCAGGCGACAAGTTTGCCGTCGTCGAAAACGAAGCCCGTGCTCGCGAAATCTCCGAGTACCGCCAGCGTCTGGCGCGCGACAAGGCTGCTGCCCGCCAGTCCGGCCAGCGCGGTTCGCTCGAACAGATGATGAGCAAGCTGCAGAACACCGGCTACAAGGAATTCCCGCTGGTCATCAAGGGTGACGTGCAGGGTTCGATCGAAGCCATCATCGGCGCCCTGGACAAGCTCGGTACCGACGAAGTGCGTGCCCGCATCGTTCATTCGGGCGCCGGCGCCATCACCGAGTCGGATATCTCGCTTGCCGAGTCCTCCGATGCGGCGATCATCGGCTTCAACGTCCGTGCCAATGCACAGGCTCGTACCGCTGCCGAGCGCGGTGGTATCGAGATCCGCTACTACAACATCATCTACGATCTGGTGGATGACGTGAAGGCAGCGATGTCGGGCCTGCTGTCGCCGGAACGTCGCGAGACCTTCCTCGGCAATGCCGAGATCCTTGAGGTGTTCAACATCACCAAGACCGGCAAAGTCGCGGGTTGCCGCGTCACGGAAGGCAAGGTCGAGCGTGGTGCAGGCGTACGCCTCATCCGCGACAACGTTGTTATCCACGAAGGCAAGCTCAAGACGCTCAAGCGCTTCAAGGACGAAGTATCGGAAGTTCCGGTCGGTCAGGAATGCGGTATGGCCTTCGAGAACTACGAAGACATCCGCGCCGGCGATGTCATCGAATGCTTCCGCGTCGAGCATATCACCCGCTCGCTCTGATCGCGCGGACCTGTATCATGGACGGGCGCCGGATCACGTAAGGCCGGCGCCCGAACCTTTTGAGGCAAAGAAAAATGGCAACAAGACCGACAACCTCCGCTCCTTCCCAGCGCATGCTGCGCGTCGGCGAGCAGGTGCGTGCTGCGATCACGCAGGTCCTGCAGCGCGGCGAAGTCCGCGACGACGTGATCGAAAAGACCGTGATCTCCATCTCCGAAGTGCGCATGTCGCCCGATCTGAAGATCGCGACCGCCTTCGTGACGCCGCTCGGCGTCTCCGATCATGACAAGGTGATCGCGGCGCTGAACAAGAATGCGAAATACATCCGCGGCCGCCTCAGCAATCAGCTGCGCCAGATGAAATACATGCCGGAAGTCCGCTTCCGCGACGATACGAGCTTCGACAATTACAAGAAGATCGATGAGCTCCTGCGCTCTCCAGAGGTCAGCCGCGACCTCGATGACGACGCTGACGCCTGATAACAGAAGAAGACATGTCCAAACCACGTAAACCCAAGGGCCGCCCGGTTTCCGGCTGGCTGATCCTCGACAAGCCGGTGGACTTCGGCTCCACGGAAGCCGTCTCCAAGATCAAGTGGCTGTTCAAGGCGCAGAAATGCGGCCATGCCGGTACGCTCGATCCGCTCGCCTCCGGCATGCTGCCGATCGCGCTTGGCGACGCCACCAAGACCGTTCCCTATGTCATGGATGGCCGCAAGATCTACGAATTCACCGTCACCTGGGGCGAAGAGCGCGCCACCGACGATCTCGAGGGTGACGTCACCCAGAGCTCGGACAAGCGTCCGTCTGAGGAACAGATCCGCGCCCTGCTACCGGGCTATACCGGCGTCATCAGCCAGGTTCCGCCGCAGTTTTCGGCGATCAAGATTGCCGGTGAGCGCGCCTACGATCTCGCCCGTGAGGGCGAGGCCGTCGAGATCCCGCCGCGCGAAGTCGAGATCTTCCGCCTGACGCTGCTCTCCTGCCCGGATGCCAGCACCGCGCATTTCGAAGTCGAATGCGGCAAGGGCACCTATGTCCGCGCTCTCGCCCGTGATTTCGGCCGCGAACTCGGTTGCTACGGCCATATCTCGGGTCTCCGCCGCACCTTCGTCGCTCCCTTCGCCGAAGACAGCATGATCCCGCTTGCCGATCTCGTCGCCCTCGAAGCGATCGAGGATCAGGACGAGCGTCTGGTCGCCCTCGACGCGCTGCTGATCGACACCAGCGAGGCGCTTTCCGCGCTGCCGCATCTCATCGTCAACGACGACCAGGCGCACCGCCTGAAAATGGGCAACCCGATCCTGGTGCGCGGCCGCGATGCGCCGATCACCGAGAGTGAAGCCTATGCGACGGCGCGCGGCAAGCTGATCGCCATCGGCGAGATCGGCCAGGGCGAATTCCGCCCGAAGCGCGTCTTCGGCTGAGGCCACAGGAGCCTTGAGGAGGCGTGCCAGTCATGCCTCTTCCCTTCGCTGTCTGAATGGTTTATAGGCAGCGCCAGCATCAGGCAGGCCTGAATGCAATTCGCGGCCAAAGCTGGACGACATCCCGGCTTTTGGCGACCTTATCTCCTCTCATTGAAAGGAACATCCGATGTCGATTACTGCTGAGCGCAAGACCGCCCTGATCAAGGAATACGCAACGTTCGAAGGCGACACCGGTTCTCCGGAAGTCCAGGTTGCTATCCTGACCGAGCGGATCAACAACCTCACGGAACACTTCAAGGGCCACAAGAAGGACAACCACTCCCGCCGTGGCCTGCTGACGATGGTTTCGAGCCGCCGTTCGCTTCTCGACTACCTCAAGAAGAAGAACGAAGGCCGTTACACCAAGCTGATCACCAGCCTGGGTATCCGTCGCTAATGTTTTCCGGCGGGCTCTTCGGACGCCCGCCGGTTGCTTATTCGGGGCTTGGTGCCCCACAGACTGCCCGCCCCGTTTGATATCTCGCGTGGCGGAACTGAGGCAGACCCGGATGGGCCGGTTTTGCCAAAACAACCGTTGACCTGTCATGGGGCAGGATTGCCGGATGCTTTCCGGCCAAGGTACCGAAGCCTTGGCCCGGCTTTCTCGAAAGCCGCTGCCGCAAAGCCTCCCGTTGTCTTGCCCATGATGCGTCACATAATTGCGGTCGATCGCGCGCTATGCCTTGAAAGGGTCGTGGCGCCTGTTCCCGCATTGAAGGACAAGACATATGTTCGATACCCATAGCGTGGAAATCGAGTGGGCAGGCCGCCCGCTGAAGCTCGAAACCGGCAAGATCGCCCGTCAGGCTGACGGCGCCGTTCTCGCCACCTACGGCGAAACCGTCGTTCTCGCGACCGTCGTTTCCGCCAAGGCTCCGAAGCCCGGCCAGGATTTCTTCCCGCTCACCGTCAATTACCAGGAAAAGACCTACGCAGCCGGCAAGATCCCCGGCGGCTACTTCAAGCGCGAAGGCCGTCCGTCGGAAAACGAAACCCTCGTTTCCCGCCTGATCGACCGCCCGATCCGCCCGCTCTTCCCGGAAGGCTACAAGAACGACACGCAGGTCGTTGTCACGGTCATCCAGCATGACCTCGAAAACAACCCGGACATCCTGTCGATGGTTGCGACCTCCGCAGCCCTGACGCTCTCCGGCGTTCCCTTCATGGGCCCGGTCGGCGGCGCTCGCGTCGGCTACATCAACGGCGAATACATCCTCAACCCGCATCTCGACGAGATGGACGAGTCGGTTCTCGACCTCGTCGTTGCCGGTACGCATGACGCCGTTCTGATGGTTGAATCCGAAGCCAAGGAACTCAACGAAGAAATCATGCTCGGCGCCGTCATGTTCGGCCACAAGGGCTTCCAGCCGGTTCTCGACGCGATCATCAAGCTCGCCGAAGTGGCTGCCAAGGAACCGCGCGACTTCCAGCCGGAAGACTATTCGGAACTCGAAGGCGAAATGCTGAAGCATTTCGAAGCCGAACTCCGCACCGCCTACAAGAACACGCAGAAGGCTGAACGCTACGCTGCCGTCGACGCCGTCAAGGCGAAGGTCAAGGCACACTTCCTGCCGGAAGAAGGCGAAGCCAAGTACACGGCTGAAGAAGTCGGCGCGATCTTCAAGCACCTGCAGGCCAAGATCGTTCGCTGGAACATCCTCGACACCAAGAGCCGCATCGACGGCCGTGACCTCGAAACCGTTCGTCCGATCGTTTCCGAAGTCGGCCTCCTGCCGCGCACCCACGGTTCTGCTCTCTTCACCCGCGGTGAAACGCAGGCGATCGTCGTTGCCACGCTGGGCACCGGCGAAGACGAACAGTATGTCGACAGCCTGACGGGCATGTACAAGGAGCGCTTCCTGCTCCACTACAACTTCCCGCCCTACTCTGTTGGTGAAACCGGCCGCATGGGCTCCCCGGGCCGCCGCGAAATCGGTCACGGCAAGCTCGCATGGCGCGCTATCCGCCCGATGCTGCCGTCGGCTGAACAGTTCCCCTACACGCTGCGCGTTGTCTCCGAGATCACCGAGTCGAATGGTTCGTCCTCGATGGCAACCGTTTGCGGCACCTCGCTGGCGCTCATGGACGCAGGCGTTCCGCTTGCCAAGCCGGTTGCTGGTATCGCCATGGGCCTGATCCTCGAAGGTGACCGTTTCGCCGTTCTCTCCGACATCCTCGGCGACGAAGACCACCTCGGCGACATGGACTTCAAGGTTGCCGGTACCGCTGACGGCATCACCTCGCTGCAGATGGACATCAAGATCGCCGGCATCACCGAAGAGATCATGAAGGTCGCTCTCGGCCAGGCACAGGGCGGCCGCAAGCACATCCTCGGCGAAATGGCCAAGGCCATCACCGAGAGCCGTGGCCAGCTCGGCGAATTCGCTCCGCGCATCGAAGTCATGAACATCCCGGTCGACAAGATCCGTGAAGTCATCGGCTCCGGCGGCAAGGTCATCCGCGAAATCGTCGAAAAGACCGGCGCGAAGATCAACATCGAAGACGACGGCACCGTCAAGATCGCCTCGTCCTCGGGCAAGGAAATCGAAGCGGCCCGCAAGTGGATCCACTCGATCGTTGCCGAGCCGGAAATCGGCGTTATCTACGAAGGCACGGTCGTCAAGACCGCCGACTTCGGCGCTTTCGTCAACTTCTTCGGCGCTCGTGACGGCCTCGTCCACATCTCGCAGCTCGCTTCCGAGCGCGTTGCCAAGACGCAGGACGTCGTCAAGGAAGGCCAGAAGGTCTGGGTCAAGCTCCTCGGCTTCGACGAGCGCGGCAAGGTCCGCCTGTCGATGAAGGTTGTCGATCAGGCGACCGGCCAGGAAATCCCGGCCGACAAGAAGAAGGAAGAAGCAGCCGAGTAAGCTGCGCCTTTCCAAGACTTCATGGGCGCGGGACTGTTTCCGCGCCCTTTTTGTATTCAAAGACGAGATGAGCCCATGAGCCGCGAAACGCTGAAGACCCTGTTCCACCCCTTTGCCAGCGGCACCGTCGATGCGCCGGGCGAGGGGCAGCGCGTGCTGTTTCTCGGCGCCGAGGCAGGCTTCGCACTGCCGGAGGGCTTTGCGGCCTCGCTGCGCGCCGTACAGGGCTTCCGCCCGCTGTTCCGGCAGCTACAGGCGCAGCGCATCGAAACCACGCCTGAGATCGACGGTGAGGATTACGATGCGGCTCTGGTTCTCTGCACCAAACACAAGGGCGAGAACGAGGCAAATATCGCTTCGGCGCTTTCCCTCGTGAAAACAGGCGGCCTCGTTGTCGTCGCCGGTGGCAAGGAAGACGGCATCCAGCCGCTGCGCAAGCGCATGGATGGCTTCGGCTTCGATATCGAGCACATGCCGAAATATCACGGCGTCGCCTTCTGGTTCATCCGCCCGGCTGATGTCAGCGAAGCTGCCGCCAAATTCGCCAAGGCATCGGTGCGCGTCGACGGCCGCTTCATCGCCGCCCCCGGCATGTTCTCGCATGATCGTATCGACGACGGCTCGGAACTGCTCGCCTCGCGCCTTCCGACCGATTTCACCGGCGACGCCGCCGATTTCGGCGCTGGCTGGGGCTATCTCTCAGTCGAACTGATGGAGAAGTCGCCGCGCCTCGAGCGTATCGACCTTTACGAGGCCAACCACGCCTCGCTGGAAGCCGCCAAGGACAATCTGGCAGAGAACTTCCCGAAGGCGCCCGCTCGCTTCTTCTGGCACGATCTGGCCGCCGAGCCGGTCAAGGACAAGTACGACCTGATCATCATGAACCCGCCCTTCCACGAGGGCCACGCCGCCGAGCCCTCGCTCGGCCAGGCGATGATCAAGACTGCAGCCTCGGCGCTACGCGGCGGCGGCCGCCTCATGCTCGTCGCCAACCGCGGCCTACCTTACGAGCCGGTCCTGGCGGCAAGCTTCCGCGAAAGCGGCGAAACCTGCCGCAACGCCCGCTTCAAGGTTCTCTGGGCGAAGAAATAAGAAAGGCGGCCAATGGCCGCCTTCTTCATATCTGGATGTTGGAAAGCTTACTCGACGTCTGCAGTCCGCAGCGCGTCCAGCGTCGGCATCGAGGTGATGTTGAAGCCTGCGTCGACGAAATGGATTTCGCCGGTGACGCCGGCCGACATGTCGGAGAGCAGGTAGAGCGCCGAATTGCCGACATGGTCGATGCTGACGGTCTTGCGCAGTGGCGCATTGCGCTGGTTCCACGAGAGGATCGCGCGGGCGTCGGAGATGCCGGCGCCGGCGAGCGTGCGGATCGGGCCGGCGGAGATCGCGTTGACGCGGATGCCCTTCGGACCGTAATCGGCCGCCAGATAGCGCACGGAAGCTTCCAGTGCAGCCTTCGCAACGCCCATGACGTTGTAGTTCGGAATGACGCGCGTCGAGCCGTTATAGGTCAGCGTCAGCATCGAACCGCCGTCGCTCATCAGCGGTGCACAGCGCTTGGCGATCTCGGTGAAGGAGAAACAGGAGATCACCATCGTGCGGCTGAAGTTTTCGCGCGTCGTGTCGGCGTAGAGGCCCTTTAGCTCGTTCTTGTCGGAAAAGCCGATGGCGTGAACGATGAAATCGAGCTTGCCCCAGCGTTCCTTGATCGATTCGACGAGAGCATCGACCGAAGCGACGTCCTCGACATCGCAGGGCAGGACGAAGTCGGAGCCGACTTCAGCTGCAAGCGGCTTCACGCGCTTGCCCAGCGCCTCGCCCTGAAAGGTGAAAGCCAGCTCGGCGCCCTGGGCGGCCAGCGCCTTCGAAATGCCCCAGGCGATAGAATGGTTGTTTGCGACGCCCATGATGAGGCCGCGCTTACCCTGCATGAATCCCGTCATGGTATTATCCGTTGTAACGCTGGAAGACGAGCGTAGCGTTCGTGCCGCCGAAGCCGAAGGAGTTGGAAAGGGCAATGTCGATCTTGGCATCGTCGATGCGCTTGCGAACGATCGGCACGCCGTCGAACTCGGGGTCGAGTTCCTTGATATGGGCGCTTTCGCCGATGAAGCCCGCCTGCATCATCAGCAGCGAGTAGATCGATTCCTGCACGCCGGCCGCGCCGAGCGAGTGGCCGGTCAGCGACTTGGTCGACTGGATGTGCGGGATCTTGTCGCCGAAAACTTCGCGGATCGCTCCGATTTCCTTGCTGTCGCCAACGGGCGTCGAGGTACCGTGCGTGTTGACGTAGTCGACGCTGCCCTTCACCGTCGCGAGTGCCTGGCGCATGCAGCGGATGGCGCCTTCGCCCGACGGAGCGACCATGTCGTAACCGTCGGAGGTCGCGCCGTAGCCGACGATTTCGGCGTAGATCTTGGCGCCGCGGGCCTTGGCATGCTCGAGTTCTTCGAGAACGAGAACGCCGGCGCCGCCAGCGATGACGAAGCCGTCGCGGCTGACGTCATAGGCGCGAGACGCAGTATCTGGCGTGTCATTGTACTTGGAGGACATCGCGCCCATCGCGTCGAAGAGGTTCGACATCGTCCAGTCGAGATCTTCATGGCCGCCGGCGAACATGATGTCCTGCTTGCCCCACTGGATCATTTCAGCGGCATTGCCGATGCAGTGTGCAGAGGTCGAGCAGGCCGACGAGATCGAGTAGTTGACGCCGTGGATCTTGAACCAGGTGGCGAGCGTTGCCGAAGCCGTAGAAGACATCGCCTTCGGCACGGCAAACGGGCCGATGCGCTTCGGGCTGTTGTTCTTGATGGTGATGTCGGCCGCTTCGATCAGCGTGCGGGTGGACGGGCCGCCCGAACCCATGATGATGCCGGTGCGCTCGTTGCCGCCGATATCGCTGTCTTCGAGGCCGGAATCGGCAATCGCCTGCTTCATGGCGACGTGGTTCCACATGCCGCCCTGCGACAGGAAGCGGGCTGCACGGCGGTCGACGAGGTCGGTCACGTCGATCTTCGGCGAACCCCAGACCTGGCACTTGAAGCCGTGCTCGGCGAAATCGTTCGAAAACGAAATGCCGGACTTGGCTTCGCGCAGCGACGCGGTGACTTCCTGTGCGTCATTGCCGATGGAAGAAACGATACCCAGACCTGTGACAACAACCCGTCTCATGTCGATGACCTCTTCTAAAACGTCTTTGTATTTGGAGCGGTCTAGCCGCGGTTCAGGCTTTCGACAGGCCGACGCGCAGGTCGCTCGCCTGGTAGATGACTTCCCCGTCTGCCTTCAGCCAGCCGTCGGCAGTGCCGAGAACCAGGCGGCCGCGCATGACGCGCTTGAAGTCGATGCCGTATTCGAGGAGCTTCGTCTCGGGGCGAACCATGCCCTTGAACTTCACTTCGCCTGTCGACAGTGCCATGCCGCGGCCGGGCTCGCCGAGCCAGCCGAGGAAGAAGCCCGTCAGCTGCCACATGCCGTCGAGGCCGAGGCAGCCCGGCATGATCGGATTTCCCTGGAAGTGGCAAGGGAAATACCAATCGTCGGGCTTAACATCGTACTCGGCGCGAATGTAACCTTTGTCGAACGCTCCGCCGGTTTCGGAGATGTCGGTAATGCGATGGACCATCAGCATCGGCGGCAGGGGAAGCTGTGCGTTGCCGGGGCCGAACAGTTCGCCACGGCCGCAGGACAGGATTTCCTCATAGTTGAAGCTCGATTGTCTCGTCGTCATGAAAAGTCTGTGTCCCCCGCAACGTGCTGATGGAGTGAGTGTTTAGTCCAAGTTCTTCGGAAAATGAAGCATAAGCATGGCTGCCTCTTATTCCGCGCCGGACCGGCGATCTGCCTTATTTGGTGGTCGCATACAGGAAGGCCAAGGCCGCGGCCAGAGCTAAATGCGTCAAAGGCCGGATTTTAAGGCATTTCCGCCCCTATTGTCCCCATTGAAACTATTGAAAGGCTTTTGCGCAAAAGTTATATGGCTTAGGAAACCTGATTACTTGACGCTAGAATTAACCGGAGTTCCTCCTTGATGGCGCCAGAAGCCCCGATTAGCATCGAAGCACGACTGCGCAGTGCCGGCCTTCGTCCGACCCGCCAGCGCGTTGCCCTCGGGGATCTCCTGTTTGCCAAGGGCGACCGGCACCTGACGGTCGAGGAACTGCACGAGGAAGCCGTCACCGCCGGCGTGCCCGTGTCGCTGGCGACAGTCTACAACACGCTGCACCAGTTCACCGAGGCCGGGATGATCCGCGTTCTCGCCGTGGAAAGCGCCAAGACCTATTTCGACACCAACGTTTCCGATCACCATCACTTCTTCGTCGAGGGTGAAAACGACGTGCTCGATATCCCCGTCAGCAATCTGACGATCGGCAATCTGCCGGAGCCGCCCGAAGGCATGGAAATCGCCCATGTCGACGTGGTGATCCGTCTGCGCCCGAAGAACCGCTAAATCTTACATCACATCGTCAGGGTGACGGCCGGGCCTGTGCTTGTAGGTCGGGAACGTCCATCCGAACCACAGCGCGCCGCCGCGGATCGCGAAGGCTGCCGCTGCGCCGAGCGCTGACGCGGCATAGAGGGGCACGCCGAGCTCCGTTGCGCCGGTAAAGACGCCGGCGCCGATCAGCGCCGCGGTGATATAGATCTCAGGCCGCAGCAGGACCGAAGGCTCGTTCGCCATGAGATCGCGCAGCACGCCGCCGAAGGTCGCGGTCAGCGTTCCCGTCACGACGGCGATGGTGGGGGAGCCGGTGGCCGCCAGTCCCTTCGCCGCGCCCATGACGCAATAGGCCGACAGGCCGATGGCATCGAGCCAGATCAGCAGCCGGTAGCGCGATTCCACCAGATGCGCGGTGAAGAACACGACGACGCCGGTGATGCAGCAGATGATGATATAGGCCGGGTTCAAGACCCAGAAGACCGGAACGCGGCCGAGCACGATATCGCGCACGGTGCCGCCGCCAATACCCGTCACCGTCGCGAAGAACAGGAAGCCGATGAGGTCGAGCTGCTTGCGCGATGCCGCAAGCGCGCCGGTCGCCGCGAAAAGCGCAATGCCGGCATAATCGAGATAGGCGAGCAGCGACATTTCAGGGTCCCAAGGCGGCGGAGATCGTCGGGCGACTGAATCACGGCGGCAAGGGCGGCGCAAGGCGCGGCGTAGAGAATGCGCCGCTGTCAGTGTCCTTATCCGCCAAAAAGAGGAAAGCCGTGAAAGCGCTTCTCATCGCCCTCAATCTCGCAGTGCTGCTCGTGGTGCCGGTTGCCGCCTTCGCCCAGCAGTCCCTGATCTCCGATCCGGAGATCTACGAGAAGAAGCATTTCACCGAGCAATGCACCAAGGCGGAGTTCGGCGAGGGCTACGTGACCCGCCAGGACATCAACAATGACGGCCTCATTGACGCTGTCGTCAACGAGGGCGAGCTCACCTGCGACGGCGAAAAGGGACCGCAGTGCAACGATGACGGCTGCCCCTATAACTTCTATCTGCAGGTGGCCGAGGGCGGCTATTTCATGATCGCCACGGCGCAGATCTACGGCTACGACTTCGTCCAGCGTTTCGGCAACATGGTTCTGGCCATGAAGATGCATCCGCGCTTCTGCGATCGCACGGAGGGTGACCCCTGCATCGTCACGGCCCGCGTTCGCGGCACCAAATTCGTCACCATCTCCAAGAAATAGCGATTACTTCGGATAGAGCTCCGAGGTGCGCCCTGCCAGATAGTAGCCGACCAGGCCGAACCATTCGCGCACGGCCGTCGCAGTGTTCTGGGCGTTGAGGCTCGGCTGGGTGAAATCCAGCCCGAGATGAACTTCGCCATCGGTGCGGAAATCGGTCGGCCACGGCACCACGTCGATCCCGAGTTTGCGGAAGATGCCGACCGAGCGCGGCATGTGATAGCCCGAGGTGATCAGCAGGCAGTTCGACAGGCCGTTCGTGGCGAGCAGGTCCTTGGTATTGGTGGCATTCTCGAAGGTCGTCCGCGAGGTGGTCTCCTCGACCAGCCGCTCCGATGCCACGCCGAAGAGCGGGAAGAAACGCACCGAGGCAGCCGCGTCGCCCTCATAATGGCCCGATATCGAGCCATCGCCGCCGGAAATCAGGATCCGCGACTGCGGAAACTTCTGAGCCAGCCGCAGCGTCTCGATGAAGCGGTCGGCGGCGGCATTGAATTCGATGCCGTGACGGGCGGTGTTCACCTCGCTCTCGAAGGCGCCGCCGAGCACGATCATGCATTGCAGGCTATCGGGATCCTGCGCCGGTTTGGGGAAACGGTTCTCCAGCCCCTGCAGCAGATAGTTGCCCGCCGTCGTGTAAAGCGTCACGAACAGCACGGCAGCGCCAAGCCCGGAGAGCAGGAGCGCGCTCTTGCGTAGCCGGAAGGCCAGCGTAAGGAAGCCGAGAGCGGTCAGGAAGAACGCGAGGGACAGCGGCTGGCCGAAGACCCAGACAAGCTTGGAAAACAGAAACACGAAAACGCTCCCAATATCGAATTGGGCGGCATCCTATGCGATTCGGTTGTCGAGGAAATGGACGCAGGCCGGATGCGGTTGATCGTCTCAGATGATGGCAGGGATCAACGGCGAAGTGTCATCGAAAGATGATGAGATGGATTCCGATTCAATCGATTAGTGAAAGGGAGGTGCGATCATCCGCAACTGGTTTTCAGTTTCAGCGACCGCGCGTTCAATCCAGTAAAGAATTTCGGGCTGGTGATTAATATTTAAGCGCAGCGCCGAGAGTCCATCAAGTATCGTGGAAAGGTTTCGCTGCGTTTCATCGGCTGCGATGTTCGGCGGCGCTTCAGGCAATTCAATATCGAATTTCATTGCAGTGATCGTGCCTCCATTGGGCGGCGGATTCTTTTTGTTCCCGGCGGGAATTACCTATCCTTACGCAGCCATCTGTCAATTGGATCAGCCCGCAAATTGTGGCCTATCCCCCTTTGTATTCCGCTTGGCTTGCAGATAGTTTGAGCACCGACTCATCTCCTGAAAGCCACTGCGGACATGTCTGCACTCGAGAACTTTGCCGAAAATCTCCGGCGGCTCTGCCTCGCAAAGGCGGGCAGCATCAGCGCTGCCGCGCGCGGCATGGAAATTGGCCGCTCGCAGATCGAATCCTATCTTCAGGCTCGCCGGGCGCCTGGGCGTGCCTCGGTCAAGAAAATCTGTCAGTACCTCGGCGTCACCGAGGAAGAAATGTATCAGCGGCCGATCTCGGTCGACCTCGATCATGGCCGCCCGTCGGCGCAGCGTGTGCTGTCAGCCGCCCGTGACGCGCTGGAGCCGCTGCTCTTCGCGGATCCTGCTGCCGGTATCGCTCCGGGCCTATACCATGCCTATATGACGATCCCGAGTACGCCGGACAGCCTGCTCTGTGCCGTCATCGTCATTGCCAAGCAGGGCAATGCCACCACGTTTCGCCGTCTCACAAACCGGGCGGTGAAGAAGGGCGAATATTGGTCCCGCTTCACCGGCGATCACAAGGGCATCGTCGTCGAGCGCTTGAACTGCCTGTCATTCGCTGCCGCAAACCAGATAGGCACCCAGGAACCGACCCTGATGCGTCTTAGATGGCTGCCTTTCTCCGAAAAGCTGCTCGGCGGCCATTCGATGATCTTCACGCCGGCCGGTCCATCCTTCAGCGCCGTCGTCATGGTGCCGCTCAACAGCAGGATCAACCTGCGCACCGCGCTCCGCCTCGCAAAGGTCTACCGCACCACCGATGATGCGGTGCCCCGCATCGTCAGGGATATGATCGTTCAACAGCGCGCCGACTTCATCTCCGCAGTCACGCGCGACCTCAGTTAATTCAGCGACAACCCCATATCGTGGGTGGCCGCCGCCGGCTCGACGCTGACGCGGTGTGCCTCGATGAGTGCCATCGACAGAAGATAGGTCAGCATCGGCTGCTTCGCGCTCCTGCTCTGCGCGATCAGCGTGTTCAGCATGTCGATGGTGTATCCACCGACGGCATCATCCAAAGTCAGCTCTTCTTTGGCTTGCGCAGTCTTTTTAAGGCCCATTCTGCTTCTCCGGCGGTCCTACCGAATTATTCTCATGACTATGATTGTCATAGTTCGCATTTTTGGGCTACACATTTCTATGTAAACGCAAAAATAACGGATTTAATTCAGAAATTTCCTGTTTTTGACTTCAATTGAAGCAATGCATCACTCTGATGTATCAAAACAATATTTCCGTATTAATTGAATATTTCTGGTTGCTGTTTCATCCTCCAGCCGCGATCAAGGGGATCGCTCCTACAACCGTGGAGATGGATCATGCAGAACAAGACGAAGCCGAACCTCAAGGTAACGCCGGTCAAGGCCAAGCCGACCTTTGTCAGCCGCGGCATGATGTTCCGTATTGATTAAGTTCATAAGCGCCTGCTGTGGGCTCCGCGGCAGGCGCATGTGATTCGATGCGCTACCGCTCCTCACGCACTCTCGTCTTTCACAACGACGGCGACGCCTTCGTCGCCTGCAACTTCCTCACCAAGGCTGTTTTCGAATGCAGCCCTGATCTCCTGGAGTTCCTTCGCGCCCTCGACGACTGGAGCGCGACCGCCGCGATCCGCGATCTGGCGCCGGGTTACAGCGAAGAGGAACTGACCGAGACACTCGCCTCGCTGGTCGAGATGTCGGCACTCGTCGAAGAGAATTCGGCGTTGCATGCGCGCGAAGACGCCTTTACCCGGAACTGGAAATGGGGCGTGCCGGCTGCTCTCCTGCACTTCTGCGTCCAAGATCCCGACTATATGTCGCTCAACGAGGCTGAGGACCTGCAGCGTTCGACGCTGGCAGCCGAGGGCGAGATCGAACTCTACAGCCTGAATTCCGGCCGCAAGGACGTCATCCAGCTGCCTCCGGCGCTGAACGGCAATGCGTTGCTGCAGCTGATGTCGCGCCGCCGCACGCAGCGAAAGGGCCTGGCGAAGCCGATCTCGGTCAGTGAGCTCTCCGAGGCGCTCTTCGCCGGCCTAGGCATCACCGGCAAGGCGCGCAACGCTGTGGTCGAACTGCCGCTGTCGATGACCCCGTCAGGCGGCGCCCGCAATCCCTATGAAGCCTATGTCTTCGCCCGCAACGTCGAAGGGCTGGAGCCGGGCATCTATCACTATTCGGCGCTGGAACACTCGCTGGCGCGCGTCTCGGACGAGGAGCCCGAGCTCTCAACCCTGGTCGGCGGCCAGGAATGGGCCGATACCATGCCCTGCATGATCGTGCTCGTCGCCCATATGGACCGCACCATGTGGAAATACGAGGATGCCAATGCCTACAGGGTGGTGATGATCGAGGCCGGACACATCGGCCAGAACATCATGCTCGCGGCAACCGCGCATGGCCTGACCGCCTGTCCCACGGCCGCACTCAGCCATAGCGCGATCTGCAAATTGCTCGAAATTGGCAATCCCGCCCATGCGCCGGTCTACGCCCTTACTCTGGGTTGGCCTGACGCAACGTAAAGACCAAAAAAAGTCGGTTGAATTTTGCAACTCGCGGGTTGCGATATTTAAAATACCCGGCATATTATGGTGAGCAATTCGTTTCTAAATGAGGGAACGCTCACGTGCCAGATCCAGTCGATATCCTAGTCGGTCGCAATGTAAGACAGTTGCGCGCCCGGCGCCGCGTTTCCCAGCTCGAACTGGGGGAAGCCCTCGGGCTGACCTTCCAGCAGATCCAGAAATATGAGAAGGGGACGAACCGCGTTTCCGCCAGCAAGCTGCACCAGATCGCGCAGTTTCTCGGCGTGGAAATCTCCGCTCTGTTCGAAGGTGCCGAAACCAATCAGCCCGAGAAGATCGAGCTGAGCCCGGAAGCCTACGAACTCGCCCTGCATTACGACAAGCTTCACTCGCCGGCAGGCAAGGAAGCGGTCAAGACCATCCTGACTTTGATGAGCAACGAGACGGCGGCTTAATCCGCCCCGCAAACCGGCGTTGCCAGGGCCACTTCGCTTCCCGGTAAATTTTGCCCGCCCTCGTGGCGGGCTTTCTTTTTGTCAGTGCAGTTCGCGCTCGTGCAGCGCCGTCAGCAGCTCGTCCTGCGTATGATGGCCGGCGTGATAGAGGTCGATCGCGATGCTGGCGATCGACAGGCCCTGCTGGCTGCGAAGCTTGATGTTTCGCTCTGCGCACCAGGAGTAAAGCGCGCCGGCGAGGACATCGACATCATCCGCCGGATTGGACATGGAAAGTGCTGCGGTCATGTGAAGTGCCCTTTGGTTCGTTCCCCAATTCCGTGCTGAAGAGTGAAGTGATTTAGAGAAGTTGCAAGTCCGTTTCAGGGCCTGCGTTAACGCCGGACATATGGGCATTTCGCAGCGTCTCAAAACGGCACGGAAAGACCATCCGTGCCGCTATGAAACGCCTTTGACTGATTATAGGACGTGTAGCGGCGCCTCCATCTACGCCGTAAAGCTGCACCCGGTCAGTCTCTCGCTGAGTGCCCAGAGCTTGTCGGCCGCCTGCGAATCGCAGGCCCAGGGCCAGACGCCGGTCGGCCCGCTATGACCTTCTGGAACCAGCGGAGAGATGTCGCAGTCTTCGCAATAGACGCCGCCCCGGCCATCGAGCTTCTGGCTCGTTGCGCACCAGACGGAGGTCGCCGCACCCTCCTCGACATTCTTGAAGCTGCGCTGGCTTTCCTCGCTGACATCCATCCCGCCATCGGCATGCCGGGTAATGCCGAAGGCCTTGAAGTCATCATCGGTCAGATGGCGGACCAGATCGGTGATGATCGCGCCGGGATGGACCGAGAAGGCCCGCACACCGGACGCCTTGCCGCGTTCGTCGAGACCGACGGCGAAGAGCGCGTTGGCGGTCTTCGATTGGCCGTAGGCCTTCCACTTGTCGTATGCTCGTTTCTCGAAGTTCGGGTCTTCGAAATCGACGGGAGCGAACCGGTGACCGCGCGACGACACCGCGACCACGCGCGCACCCTTGGCCTTCGCCAGGGCAGGCCAGAGCCGGGCTGTGAGTTGGAAATGGCCGAGGTGATTGCCGGAGAACTGAACCTCATAGCCACGGCCGTCACGCGTCAGCGGCGACGCCATGACACCGGCACTATTGATCAGCATGTGAAGCGGCCGGTCGCTCGCAAGGAAGTCTTCCGCAAAGCGGTCGATTGCTTCAGGATCGAGAAGGTCGAGCGGCGCGAGCTCGACACGGGCAATACCGGTGAGATTGGCTTCCGCCTTGGCGCGCGTCCTGACGGGAACGACGACCGTCGCTCCGGCCTCGCTGAGCGCCCGCGTCGTCTCCACGCCGATGCCGGAATAGCCGCCGGTGACGATGGCGATCTTGCCGCTCAGATCGATCCCGGCAATCGCGTCGCGTGCCGTGCTCTTGGCGTTGAACCCCGAATGAATAGGCTGCTGTTCAGTCGTCACAGGTAAGCTCCTTCTGCAAACACAGCCGGATATAGATTGCGGTTCCGGGATGATCCATGTAACAAAGTTCCGATTTCTTGCTTGATCGTTCAGATATGGATCCGCTCTCCGATATCCTCGCCCTGCTGCAGCCGAAAAGCGTCGAGACCTATGGCGTCGTCTCCGGCGGCGACTGGGCGCTCGACTTTCCGCGCCGCTATGAGGGCATCAAGTTCGGTGCTGTCGCCCGCGGCCGCTGCTGGCTGCGCGTCTCCGGCGAGCCGCAGCCCTTCAAGCTGGAGGAGGGCGATTGCTACCTGCTGACCGGCCAGCCCTATTGGCTCGGAAGCGATCTCGAGCTCCCTGGTACCGATGCCCGGACGATCTTCGTCGATCTGAAAACCCGCGTCGCGCAGCATGGACCGCATGACGACACCTTCCTGGTCGGCGGCCGTCTAATGTTCGATGCCAGCCATCAGGTGCTGCTGACAGGCGCCCTGCCGGCGGTGATGCATATTCCGGCTGCTGCCGACGAGGCGGAAACGCTGCGCTGGACGCTGAAGCAGCTGGCAAAGGAACTCACCGAGATGCGCCCCGGCGGCGCGCTGATGTCGGAGCATCTCGGCCACATCCTGTTCGTCAACGCCCTGCGCCTGCATATGGCAAGCGAAGGCGAGGGGGCACCAGGCTGGCTGAAGGGGCTGAATGATCCGCGGATTGGCAGAGCTCTGAGAGCGGTTCACGCCGAGCCTGCACGGCGCTGGACGCTGGAGCAGCTCGCCAGCGAGGCCGGCATGTCGCGAACGGCCTTCGCGCTGCATTTCAAGGCGCTGGTCGGCTGGCCGGCGCTCGATTATCTGCTGCGATGGCGCATGCGGCTTGCGGCTCGTGCACTGCTCTCGCCGGAGCGCACGCGGCTTGCGGAGATCGCCCTGTCGGTCGGCTACGAATCCGAGAGCGCCTTCAGCGCCGCCTTCAAGCGGGCGATGGGCTGTGCCCCCAAACACTATCAGAGCCGCATCCGGCAACCGGTTTGAGGCAACAAAAAAGCCGGTGGGAACGCCACCGGCTTTCGATTGTCTGATGAGTGTTGACTCAGCCCTCGAAGAATTCCTTCATCCGGGCAAAGAAGCCCGTCGACTCAGGATTGTTCTCCTTGGAGGACAGCTGCTCGAACTCCTGCAACAGCTCGCGCTGGCGCTTGGAGAGCTTCTGAGGCGTCTCGATCTGGATCTGGATGTAGAGGTCACCCGTCTGGCTGGAGCGCAGCACAGGCATGCCCTTGCCCTTGAGGCGGAACTGCTTGCCGGCCTGCGTTCCCTCGGGAACGGTGACCCGCGATTTCGTCCCGTCGAGTGTCGCCACATCGAAGGTGCCGCCGAGCGCGGCCGTCGTCATCGAGATCGGCACGGCGCAATAGAGGTCCGCTCCGTCGCGCTGATAGAACTCATGCGGCTTGACCGACAGGAAGATATAGAGGTCGCCCGCCGGGCCACCGCGCGTTCCTGCCTCGCCTTCGCCCTGCAGGCGAATACGGGTGCCGTCTTCGATACCAGCCGGGATGTTGACCGAGAGCGAGCGCTCTTCCGTCACGCGGCCCTGGCCATGGCACTTGGTGCACGGGTCGGGAATGATCGTGCCGCGGCCATGGCAGGTCGGGCAGGTCCGCTCGATCGAGAAGAAGCCCTGTGCAGCGCGCACGCGGCCGGAACCCTGGCAGGTGCCGCAGGTCTTTGGCTGTGTGCCTGGCTTGGCCCCCGAACCGGAACAGACGTCGCAGGTGATCGAGGTCGGAACCCGGATCTGCGCCGTTTTGCCGGAGAAGGATTCTTCCAGCGAGATTTCCATGTTGTAGCGAAGATCGGCGCCGCGTTCGCGACCGCCCGAAGAGCGCTGCCGCCCGCGGCCGCCACCCATCATCTCGCCGAAAATGTCTTCGAAGATGTCGGAGAAGCCGCCGCCGCCGGCAAAGCCGCCGCCGCCACCCGGTCCCATGCCGCCATGTTCGAAGGCTGCGTGACCATAGCGATCATAGGCCGCGCGTTTCTGCGGGTCCTTGAGCGTCTCGTAAGCTTCGTTGATTTCCTTGAACTTGACTTCGGCGCTCTTATCGTCCGGGTTCTTGTCCGGATGATACTTCATTGCCAATTTGCGGAAGGCGCTTTTCAGCTCTTTCTCATCCGCCGTTTTGGCGACGCCCAGAGTTTCGTAAAAGTCCGCTTTTGCCAATTTAAACCCCGAAAATGGATTTCCGGCTGCCGTTAGGCAGCCGGATCACACTGGTGAGCATAACCGCTTCGCCGCGGATTACGCGGACTTTTTGCGGTCGTCGTCTTTGACTTCTTCGTAGTCGGCATCGACGACATTGTCATCGCCTGCAGACGCGTCAGCCGTGCCGGCTTCGGCTTGCTGCGCTTCGTAGATAGCCTGACCGAGCTTCATGGACACTTCCATGAGCGTCTGGGTCTTTGCCTTGATGTCTTCTGCATCGGGCTCGGTAGCCTCGATCGAGGACTTCAGGGCAGCGATCGCGTCGGAGATCGCGGTGCGGTCGGCTTCGGAAACCTTGTCACCGTAATCCTTGAGCGACTTTTCCGTCGAGTGAACAAGGCTTTCGGCCTGGTTCTTCGCTTCTACGGCTTCGCGGCGCTTCTTGTCGGCTTCGGCATTGGCTTCAGCGTCCTTGACCATCTTCTCGATGTCGGCGTCGGAGAGACCACCGGAAGCCTGGATGCGGATTTGCTGTTCCTTGCCGGTACCCTTGTCCTTGGCCGAAACCTGCACGATGCCGTTCGCGTCGATGTCGAAGGTGACTTCGATCTGCGGAACGCCACGCGGTGCCGGCGGCAGGCCAACGAGGTCGAACTGGCCGAGCAGCTTGTTGTCCTGTGCCATTTCGCGCTCGCCCTGCGAAACGCGGATGGTGACGGCCTGCTGGTTGTCGTCGGCGGTCGAGAAGGTCTGGCTCTTCTTCGTCGGGATCGTGGTGTTACGCTCGATCAGACGGGTGAAGACGCCGCCGAGGGTCTCGATGCCGAGAGACAGCGGGGTTACGTCGAGAAGCAGAACGTCCTTGACGTCGCCCTGGAGAACGCCGGCCTGGATGGCGGCGCCGAGTGCGACGACTTCATCCGGGTTGACGCCCTTGTGCGGCTCCTTGCCGAACAGCTGCTTGACGACTTCCTGAACCTTCGGCATGCGGCTCATGCCGCCGACCAGAACGACTTCGTCGATTTCGGCCGCAGTGACGCCGGCATCCTTGAGGGCTGCCTTGCACGGAGCGACGGTGCGCTGGACGAGATCGTCGACCAGGCTTTCGAGCTTGGCGCGCGTCAGCTTCAGCGTCAGGTGCTTCGGACCGGAAGCGTCAGCCGTGATGAACGGCAGGTTGATTTCGGTCTGCTGCGAGGACGACAGTTCGATCTTCGCCTTTTCGGCAGCTTCCTTGAGGCGCTGCAGGGCGAGCTTGTCGTTCTTCAGGTCGATGCCCTGGTCCTTCTTGAACTCGGTAACGAGATATTCGACGAGGCGCATGTCGAAGTCTTCACCGCCGAGGAAGGTATCGCCGTTCGTCGACTTCACTTCGAAGACGCCGTCGCCGATTTCCAGAACGGAGATATCGAACGTGCCGCCGCCAAGGTCGTAAACGGCGATCGTCTTGCCGTCCTTCTTGTCGAGGCCGTAAGCGAGCGCGGCAGCCGTCGGCTCGTTGATGATGCGGAGCACTTCGAGACCAGCGATACGGCCGGCATCCTTGGTTGCCTGGCGCTGCGCGTCGTTGAAGTAGGCCGGAACGGTGATGACGGCCTTCTCGACCTTTTCACCGAGGTAGGATTCAGCGGTTTCCTTCATCTTCTGAAGGATCATCGCGGAGATCTGAGCGGGCGAGTAGCCCTTGTTCTGAGCTTCGACCCACGCGTCGCCGTTATCGCCCTTGGCGATCTTGAAAGGAACGAGGCTCTTGTCCTTTTCAACGGTCGGATCGTCGTAGCGGCGGCCGATGAGGCGCTTTACTGCGAAGAGCGTGTTGGTGGGGTTGGTGACTGCCTGGCGCTTTGCCGGCTGGCCAACGAGGCGTTCGCCGTCATCGGAGAATGCCACCATGGAAGGGGTCGTACGCGCGCCTTCCGCATTTTCAATGACCTTTGCGTCCTTGCCGTCCATGACAGCGACGCAGGAATTTGTCGTTCCAAGGTCGATACCAATTACTTTTGCCATGTCATTTACTCCTTGAAGCAAGCTGTCGGAACCCTTGGTAAGGCATTTCCCTGACAGCCCCTTACGGGATGGGGGTCTTCGAACTAACGCAATCGTGATTGCGGTGATGCGGCGTATATAAGGAGCGGTTTTCTGGACTGCAAGGCGAGAAATAGCCCGAAATCCAGCAAAACGAGCGTGTTGCCTTCAATTTTTACAGTAGCCGGAAAACAAAGGTTTTCAGGCGCAAGGCAGCGTAACTGCGCGTTGCAGATCGTCCTTTTCTGGCTCTACTGTCCCATGATCAGATCAAGCAGCGTCGTGCGCTTCGGCTGGCCCTGATGGACCGGCTGGTCCTGGCCGACATCGCCGGGCGGAACATCGCCGTCATAGCCGTCGTCCGGGCCGATATCGCCCGGCGGCATCGGGCCACCGGCAGTCTGCTGTTGCTGCACGGGTGCTGGCGGATACTGCTCTGCCGAGCCACCACCGAAGACGCCGGAAATGATGCCGCCGATCGTCGACGGCTGTTCCTGCATCGGCTGCGGTTCGCCGTTCTGGGCCATCGGTTGGTTGCCGATCGTATTGGGATCGGTGACGAACTGGCCGTTGCCGAAGAGCGGCGCGGGCGACAGCCCCTTATGGGCGGCAATCATGAATTCCTGCCAGGCCTTGGCCGGTAGCCCGCCGCCAGTCACCTTCTTCATCGGCGTGCCGTCGTCATTGCCGAACCAGACACCTGTCGTCAGGTTGCTGGTAAAGCCGACGAACAGCGCATCGCGCGAATTCTGCGTCGTGCCGGTCTTGCCGGCTGCCTGCCAGCCGGGGATTCTGGCGCTGCGCCCTGTGCCGAATTCGATCGTGCCCATCATCATCGCGTTCATGTTGGCGGCGATGGTCTCGGAAAGCACCCGCGGCGGATTGTCGTAGGTGTTCTCGTAGAGCACCTTGCCCTCGGCGGTCGTCACGCGGCGGATGACATGCGGCGTCGCCTTGTAGCCGCCATTCATGAAGGCGGCGTAGGAGGCTGTCAGCTCTTCCAGCGATACTTCCGAGGTGCCGAGCGCGATCGAGGCATTCGGCTGCAGCTCGCTCTCGATGCCGAGCCGGTGGGCGAGCTTGATCACCTGATCCGGGCCGTCATACATGACGAGCTGGGCCGCGACCGTGTTCAGCGATTTCGCCAGCGCCGTGGCGAGCGTTACCTCGCCATTGTATTTCTTCTCGTAATTCTCCGGCGTCCAGTTGCCGATGCGGATCGGTGCGTCGTTGAAGACGGAAGCGGGCGTCAGGCCCTTCTCGAGTGCCGCCGCATAAACGAAGGGTTTGAAGGACGAGCCTGGCTGGCGCTTGGCCTTGACCGCGCGGTTGAACTGGCTTTCGGCATAATCCTTGCCGCCGACAAGCGCCCGGATCGCACCGGTGCCGTCGATCGAAACGAGGGCAGCCTGCGACGCCGCCAGCTTCACGCCCTCCTTGGAGAGGATGTCGTTCAGCGCCTGATCTGCCTTCTTTTCCAGGCCCTTGTCGATCGTCGTGTCGACGATCACGTCTTCCTTGACGTCGCCGCCGATCAGTCCCGGCAGCTCGTCCATCACCATGTCGGCGACATATTGCCCGGCGCCCGACCAGTAGCTCTTGGCCTTGGCAGGGGTCTGCGTCATCGCGGTCTTGACTTCGTCGTCGGTGATATAGCCCTGATCGCGCATCGCCTGCAGCACCACCTGGGCGCGGGCATTGGCGGCTTCCGGATCGCGGGCCGGGGAGAGCCGCGTCGGCGCCTTGACCAGACCGGCAAGCAGCGCTGCCTCGCCAAGGTTCACGTCACGGGCCGATTTGTTGAAGTAGCGGCGTGCCGCGGCCTCGACGCCATAGGCGTTCGAGCCGAAATAGACGCGGTTCAGATACATCGCAAGGATCTGATCCTTGCTGTATTTCTGCTCCAGCCAGAAGGAGAGCAGCACTTCCTGCACCTTGCGTTCCAGTGTTCTGTCCGGCGACAGGAAGAGGTTCTTGGCAAGCTGCTGCGTCAGCGTCGAGCCGCCTTGGATCGGCTGACCGGTCAGGTTGTTGACGAAGGCGCGGGCAAGGCCCATCGGATCGACGCCGAAATGCGAATAGAAGCGCCGGTCCTCGATCGCCACGATCGCCTGCGGAATGTAGGGCGACATCTGCTCGAGCGGCAGCGCTTCGCCGCCGGTGGCGCCGCGATTGGCAATGACGCTGCCATCAACCGAGGTGATCTTGACGTTCGGTGGCCGTTCCGGGATCGACCAGGTGCTGGCGCTCGGCATGCGCGAGCCATAGTAGAAGACCACGCCGGCAAGGCCGATGCCCGCCCAGATGCCGAGCACGATGCACCAGTAGATCATCCGGCGCAGCAGAGCGAAGAGGCCGCCGCCCTCGCGTTCAGGCGGCTCGCGCCGGTCGCGGCGCTTGCGCTCCGGAGCGCGGTTTCGGGATGATGATTTCGGTGGCAGGGCGGTGCGTCTCGCGCCACGGCGGCCGTCGATGCGGTCTTCGTCATCGAGCGCGAAATCGTCCTCGTCGTCTTCACGGCGCTCGCGGCCGCTGAAGGACGGTTCAATTCTGTCGCGTGATCTGCTTCTGCCTGCCATTCCGGACCGGTCGCACCCTCTGCCGCCCGCGCCAAATTCGCCGTCGCGGAGCTACCCGATTGAATTGTAATTACGGCGATTTAAGGGGGCGTTAATTATATCGGTCCGGCGATGATCTTCTCTGAAGCCGCTCAGTATTAATCCCGAGCGTTCGAAGAACGTGCCAAAATCTTCTCTTTGCCGATTGCGACCATTTCTCTTTGTTTTTGGATATTGCAGCCGAGCTAGACTTGGCCTTTTGCTTTGGATAATTCGTCCGGCCGTGTCCGCCGATATGCCGAACGTCATGGCCGAGCACCCAGCAGAGATCCTTGTTCTGCGCCTTATAAAATCGGCTGAGCGCTAGCTCATTTCCGACGCCAGCATATCCCTCAGGAAGCTGTCTATAATCTGCGGTCCGCTTTAGGGTCGGATTGTAGGTAAAAGTATACCACCTGAAATGAAGTTCGGGATAAAGCCGCTTGTATGAGATCCCGTTCTTCTTGGTGGTACGGACGCTGCCTACATATTTGGGAATATCCGTCTCGGTCCGAGCCAGTGCCAGGAGCGCGTTCGGCTCGGTCTCAAGTGCCGTCTTGAGGTCTCGGATAACGCCAAAATCTGTAAACTCCCAATCATCCTCGATATGGAAAATGAAAGGAGTGGTGACTTCCGCATAAGCCTTATCGACGGATCGAGTTTGACCAATATTAATCTCGTTGAAAATCACGCGAATGGGCTGATCGGGAAACAGATCTTTGAATTGGAATATGCCTGTGTCGTCGCTATCTTCGATGATGATGATCTCTTTCAGCGGATAATCGTTCCATTTGAAGAAGGATGTCAGCGTCTTCTCAAGAAGATCAAATCTTCGGCAACTCGTTACCACCATTGTGACATCGGAAGTCATCAATCCATCCGAAGGCGATGCGCCTTCGTCCCTAATCTCGGTGCCGTTTCTATCGTGTCGACTAATATTGGACTATTCATGGTGTCGCAATGGTCGACTGCACTGTGCTGTGTACCGCAGAGATTTTGATATGCCTATTTAGCTCGCACTTTTATGCATGGCTGCCATTCGTTGCGAATGTCACAAAACTGACATATATGCCGCCATGTTGCGCCCAAGAAAAAAGCAATAAGCGTAATGCATAGGCATTTTTGTTATGAGCATAGATCTCAATAGAATCGAAGAAACCCGTCTGCGGGAAATCTGGAGCGTCACCGAATTCGCTCGGCAGTACCGCCTTACCAAGATGGAAGAGAGCCGTTTGAAGATGCTTCACGGCCCGTTTGCCGCCATGCGCGATCTCGTGTCGACGCATAAGAGCGTCGTTATCTGGTAATTTGGAACCTTTAGGCGTCCCGGCTGTTTCTTCTGCAGCGGGACAGCCCCTCACGTTCCGCTCATGATCGGCCGTCTCCCCTCAACACGCGCCGATCGAAATCAGGCCCGGTGTCTCCTTCGGAGCGCCGGGCTTTTTTCGTCTTCGCCATCAAGAAAAGAAGAAGGGCGGCATTTCAGCCGCCCTTCGGTTCAGTTGTTGCAGTTCGGATCCCCCGGTTGGCAGGCGCCGCGCGGCGGTCTGCGGCGATCATTCCCCTGCTCATTAGCATCGCCGCGGCGGATGATCCGGTTGAAGTCATTACGAAGTTGTTGCTTACGAGCGTCATCGCCTTGGTTGTCTCGACGAGCGTCTGGCTGGCGACGGCGGTTCTGATCGCGATCGGCACTAGGCCTGCGATTGTCGCGGTCGCGATCGAAGTTCCGCTCGCGGTCCCGGTTGAAGTCAGGCTGGCGATCGAAGTCGGGCCGCCTGTCGAAATCCGGCCTCCGGTCGAAGTCGGGACGCCTGTCGAAGTCGGGACGGCGATCGAAGTCCGGGCGGCGATCGAAATCGCGCGGCGGCGGCGGACGGTAAAAATCTGGGCCACGGCGCCAGCGGTCACGGTCACGATAGAAATCGCGATTGCGATAGTAGCGGTCCCAATAGTTGCCGACGCTGAAGACGACGGTCGGGATACCGAGCGGGCGGTAATATTCCGGGCCGACATAGACGCGGCGGCTCTGGTAGAGCGCCTGAACGTAACGGCCCGCGACCCAGCCGCGCCCGCCATAGAACTCGACGTCGCACCAGGGAACATCGGCCAGGCAGCCATGTATCTCGACGGATTCGCCGGCCGGGATCACGGCAACGGCCGGGTATCCGGTGCTCGGGCCAGCGCGCATGTTGACATTCGCCGTGGCGAAGCCCTCGGCCGCCTGTGCGATTGCGGGAGCGAGCAAAAGCATGCCTGCAGCCGCGATCTTGAGAAGGGTGTTTCTCACGTTTCAACTCCCTAATTGGGCGCGGCAAAACCGTCGCCTGAAGTTTCTGCATCTGGCTTCCTGCCAGCTTCAGACATAGCTAGAGCGCTTGCCGACTTTTATCAGCCGGTGTTCATTCACTTTGTCTTTCAAAGACTTGTAGCTGTTGACCGATGAATGCAGGTTGAACGAGGAATGGTCCGGTTGCCTCTTGAAACGCCGGCGCTCGATACCGATATAGGGATCAACGGATAGCAGCCTGGAAACGGCAAACGGCGCAGGACGCCGGCGGTTTCCGGTCCCGACAGGCGGAACGCCTTTAATGGTTTGTTAACCTTTCGGGATCAGTCTGGCTGCAATATCTGCTTCCTCCTTGACCACGGATGTACTGGCACCGAAGCGAAGCAGATGACGAAAGGCCGGTTTTCGCCGGCCTTTTTGTCTGTCTGGATGGCGCGCGCTCTTTCGAGCTGCGCGCCTTTTCTGTCTCAGGCGAGTGCCTCAAGGATACGCACCCAGGAACGGATGCCCTTGTGATAGGAGGCGAGCTCGTACTTCTCGTTCGGCGAATGAATGCGGTCGTCGGCAAGGCCGAAGCCGACGAGGAGCGATTCCATACCGAGCATCTTCTGGAAATCGCCGACGATCGGGATCGATCCGCCCATGCCGATGACGACGGCCGGCTTCGGCCATTCGTCCGAGAGCGCGTTCTTCGCCTTGGTGATGACGGGCGAATCGTAGGACAGGTGGATTGCCGGCGAGGCGCCGTGCGGATGAAACTCGACCGAGCAATCGGCCGGGATCTTCGAGCGGATATAGGCCCGGAAGCTTTCGCGGATCGCTGCCGGATACTGCTTGCCGACGAGGCGGAACGAGATCTTCGCCGAAGCCTTGGCCGCGATCACGGTCTTGAAGCCTTCGCCGGTATAGCCGCCCCAGATGCCGTTCACTTCTGCCGTCGGCCGCGCCCAGGTGAGCTCGAGAACCGAGCGGCCCCTTTCCCCCGACGGCACCGAGAGGCCGACCTGGCCGAGGAAGGTCTCCGCCGTCTGGCCGAGCTTTTCCCAGGATGCTTTGATATTGGCAGGCGTTTCCTCGACGCCTTCGTAGAAGTTTTCGAGCGTGATGCGGCCCGTCTGGTCGTGCAGGCCGGCAAGCGCTTCCGTCAGGATATGGATCGGGTTTGCAGCCGCACCGCCGAACAGGCCGGAATGCAGGTCGCGGTCGGCGGCCGTGATGACCACCTCTTCGCCGACCAGGCCGCGAAGGGCGGCGGCGATCGCCGGGGTCTCATGATCCCACATGCTGGTATCACAGACGAGCGCGTAATCGGCCTTCAGCTCGGCAGCATTGGCTTCGAGGAACGGCTTCAGCGACGGCGAACCGGATTCTTCTTCACCTTCGAACAGGATCGTCACGCGGCAGGGAAGCGCGCCGTTGATTTCCTTATAGGCACGGCAGGCCTCGACGAAGGTCATCAGCTGGCCCTTGTCGTCAGCCGTGCCACGGCCCGTCAGGATTTTGCGGCCGTTTCCGGCATCCTTGATCGCCGGCTCGAACGGGTCGTTTTCCCAGAGTTCGATCGGGTCGACCGGCTGCACGTCGTAGTGACCGTAGAACAGCACATGCGGCGCATCCGCGGTCGCGCCGGCGTGATGAGCGACCACCATCGGATGGCCAGGCGTATCGCGCACCGAGGCCTCGAAGCCGAGCGTCTTGAGATAGGCCGTCAGCCATTCGGCCGCCTTGCGGCAATCCGCCTTATAGGCCGGATCGGTCGAGATCGACTTGATCCGCAGGAGTTCGAACAGCTTTTCGAGGCTTGAATTGAGATTTTGGTCGGCGCGCGAAAGCACCGGGGTGACGTCAGTCATTTCCGACTCCTCTTGAAATTTCGGCCGGACGATAGACCAAAGACCGGGCGGTTTCGAGGAGAAAAAAGACCTTGCCTGTGCGCCCTTCGAGGAAAGGCGCGGCTTCAGGTATATGTGTCCTATATCGAATAAATCGCGAAACAGAAACTGCTAATGCAATTTACGGTTATTTAGCAAACGCAACCTAGTTTGGCTGGAAACAGGGTGAGGTGGCCGATGTTTTCAGTGATCGCTTGCATCAGGGATTATCACGATTGGCGCCTGGTCGGCGCTGCAGCCGTCGTCTGTCTGGTCGGCAGTCTCGCCACCATGCTGCTCCTCTCAAGGGCGCAGGAATGCGACGCCGGCCAGCGGCGCGTCTGGATCGGTGCATCCGCCTTCGCCTGCGGCATCGGCATCTGGGCGACGCATTTCATCGCCATGCTCGCCTATGACGGCGGCCTGCCGATCAGCTACGGCCTGTGGCTCACCAGTCTCTCGGTCGTCTTGGCGATCGCCGGCTCCTGGGGCGCCATCCTCATCGCTTCGGAAGGCACCAGCGGTTATTCCTTTGCTTCCGGCGGCGTGCTGATGGCGCTGGCGATTGCCGCCATGCACCTGACAGGCATGCAGGCGATCGAGGCGCAGGCAACGATCGAATATGATCCCTATGTCACGCTCGCCGCCGTTTTGTCGGGTGCCGCGCTCGCCGCACTCGCCTTCTTCGCATTCTTCAAGTTCAGCGGCACCAGGCGGATCGTCGCCTCGTCGCTGATCTTCGTTCTTTCGATCTGCGCCCTGCATTTCACCTCGATGAGCGGCATCGTGCTGGTGCCCGATCCCACCAAGGACGTTGCCGGCATGGCGATCGCCACCGACGTGCTGGCAGCCGTCGTCATGGCTGTCTCGACCGCGCTGATCCTCGTCGCGCTCGGCGCTGTCTTCCTCGAAAGCCATCTGACCGATCTGCGCGGCCTTGCGAACGCCTCGCTTGAAGGCCTGTTGATCCTGCGCGACGGCCGGATCATCGATGCCAACGAGCGCTTTCAGGAACTGTCCGGCTGGAAGTTTGCCGAGCTGCAGGGCAACGTCCCGGATATTGTCCTCATCCCGCACGGCACTGGAGACGACGGTCACCGCGAGATGCTGCTGATTGCGCGGGATGAGACTGAAATCTCTGTCGAGGTTGCCGCAAAGAAGATCGTCTATCGCGGCCGCGGCTGCGAGGTTCTTGTCATCCGCGATCTCACCGAGCGCAAACGCGCCGAGGAGATGATCGAACATCTCGCCCATCACGACGTGCTGACAGATCTGCCGAACCGCTCGCTCTTCGATACCCGCATACGTCAGGCGTTGCAGGTGGCGCACCGCAAGCGCGGCCAGGTCGCCGTCTTCTGCCTCGATCTCGACCGGTTCAAGGCGGTGAACGACATCTTCGGCCATGCTGAAGGCGACCGCATCCTCTGCAAGGTGGCGGCGATCCTCAAGCGTTGCGCCGCCGATGGCGAAACGGTTGCCCGCCTTGGTGGCGACGAGTTCGCCATCATCCAGCCGGGCAAGCAGCCGGAAGCGGCCCGCAGGCTTGCAAGCCGCATTCTCGATGAATTCACCGCCGCCATGGATACCGCACGCGACCCGACCGCCGTCGGCGTCAGCATGGGCATTGCGCTCTACCCGTCCGACGGCAAGTCGGCCGAAGATCTCTGCAACAATGCCGATACCGCGCTCTACCGCGTCAAGCATGCCGGCCGCGGCAGCGCCTGCTTCTTCGATGCCGAGATGGACGAAGCGGTGCGCACCCGCCGCCAGATCGAGAATGATCTGCGCCACGCCATCATTCGCAACCAGATCCATGTCAGCTACCAGCCGATCATCGACACCAAGACCGATCAGATCAGCGGCTACGAGGCGCTGATGCGCTGGAACCGGCCGGGACATGGTATGAGTGAGCCGAACATCTTCATCCCGATCGCCGAGGAGAGCGGCACGATCGTGCAGCTCGGCGAGTGGATCCTCCGGCAGGCCTGCACCGAGGCGGCGCGCTGGCCCGATCCGCTATCGATAGCCGTCAATGTATCTCCGGTGCAGTTCATGCTGCCCAATCTCTACGATCAGATAGCCGGCATTCTTGCCGAGACGGCGCTGGTGCCGCAGCGGCTCGAACTTGAGATCACCGAGGCCGCATTGGTGCGCGACCGCGCCCGGGTGATGGCAACGCTCGTCAGGCTGCGCGAGCTCGGCGTGCGCATCGTCATGGATGACTTCGGCACCGGCTTCTCCTCGCTCAGCAATCTCAGGACCTTCCCCTTCGACAAGATCAAGGTGGATCGCAGCTTCACCGGCGCGCTGGAACATGATGCCGCGGCGCGCTCCATCGTCCGCGCCATCATCGGTCTCGGTCACAGCCTCGGCATGCCGGTCGTCACCGAAGGCGTCGAGACCGAGGTGCAGCGCCGGATCGTCATGGAAGAGGGCTGCGCCCAGGTCCAGGGCCTGCTGCTCGGCAAGCCGGATATCGAGCCGAGCATCAAGCAGGCGGCGCGTGACAGCTATCTCTCGGCCCATGCGGGAACAGAGGTGTTGAAGCTCAAGCGGACCACCGCCCGTCAGAGCTGACGTCAGATTTTCTTGGCGTTTTCCAGAAGCCGGCGGATGTATTCCAGCATCAGCTCGCGCTCGAAGGTCTTGAAGCCGTCGAAGAGGGCCAGATCCGCCTCGCGGGCCGTATCGACGGCCTCGTCCTGCATCGCCTGTGCCTTCGGCGTCAGGAAGATCAGCTGTGCCCGCTTGTCGCTCGGGTGGGGGCGCCGCTCGATGAGGCCGTCCCGCACCATGCGCGACAGCGTGTTCGCCATCGTCGCCTGCTCGATGTCCACCCGCTCCAGAAGCTGCTTCTGAGTAAGTCCGTCTTCTGCCCAGAGTTCGAGCAGGATCGGAAACTGTCCGGGCGAAAAGCCGAGCCGCCCCGCGCGCTGTTGCAGCGAGCGGGCAAAACCCTTCGCCAGCTGGCTGGCAAGGTAGGCTCCCGAATCCATCCGATTAAATCCCATGATTGTAGTTAGGCCCAAAAGCCGGACTGAAACAATGCAACAAATCGCATGCGATGGATCAAAAGTGGCCTTTTTGCTTCAGATTTATCCATTGATACAGAAAACAAAGCCGCCATGGTCAGGAGGTGGACCATGGCGGCTCAAAAATGGGGACAAAGGCCCGGAGAGGGGGATAAGGCCTTTGTCCAAGTTTGATGCGGCGGGGGACAAGCCGGTCACCAAACCCTCGGCGCGATCAAACGCCGGTGACTCTGAATTGTGATCCGGAATGTGGTTTTTCAAGGGAAGGCGAATAAGCCGCCGATTATAAATTGGTAACAGTTCGGTGAAGGGCTGAATCCGAAACGCAACAGAACTTTATATGGATTTCGCGAGGCCTCCACGCTATCCATGCTGCCATGAAAAAAGGCGATCATCTCTTCCTCGTAGACGGCTCGGGCTTCATCTTTCGCGCATTCCATGCGCTGCCGCCGTTGACCCGCAAATCAGACGGTCTGCCGGTGGGCGCCGTCTCCGGTTTCTGCAACATGCTGTGGAAGCTTCTGACGGATGCGCGCGACACGTCCGTGGGCGTCACGCCGACGCATCTGGCCGTCATCTTCGACTATTCATCGAAGACCTTCCGCAAGGATCTCTATGACGCCTACAAGGCGAACAGATCCGCGCCGCCCGAGGAGCTGATCCCGCAGTTCGGCCTGATCCGTGAAGCGACGCGCGCCTTCAATCTCCCCTGCATCGAGACCGAAGGTTTCGAGGCCGACGATATCATCGCCACCTACGCCCGTCAGGCTGAAGCGATCGGCGCCGATGTCACCATCGTCTCTTCGGACAAGGATCTGATGCAGCTGGTGACGGCGAATGTCCACATGTACGACAGCATGAAGGACAAGCAGATCAGCATTCCTGACGTCGTCGAGAAATGGGGCGTGCCGCCGGAAAAGATGATCGATCTGCAGGCGATGACCGGCGATTCCGTCGACAACGTGCCGGGAATTCCCGGCATCGGTCCGAAGACCGCAGCCTCGCTGCTCGCCGAGTATGGCGATCTCGACACGCTTCTCGAGCGCGCCCACGAGATCAAGCAGGAAAAGCGCCGTCAGACGATCATGGAGAATGCCGACAAGGCGCGTCTTTCCCGTGAGCTCGTCCGTCTGCGTCTCGACGTTCCGTTGGAGCTTAAGGTTGAGGATCTGGTGCTTGAGCCGCAGAACGGCCCGAAGCTGATCGGCTTTCTGAAGGCCATGCAGTTCACCACGCTGACGCGCCGTGTCGCCGAAGCTTGCGAATGCGATGCCAGCGCTATCGACGCGACGGATGTCCAGGTCGAATGGGGCGACAAGGCCCATGGTCCGGATCTCGATGCGGCCGAGCCCGAGCCCGTCGCCGGTGGCATTCCCGAGGTTGCCGGCGCTGCCGTGCCGGTGCCTTCAAAGGCCAAGGCTGCCGCCGTCGAAGGCAGCTTCGTGGCTGAAGATCTCGCCGCACAGCGCGCTGCCGCCTTCGCATCGCTGCCCTTCGATCATTCGACCTATCTGACGATCCGCGATATCGCGACGCTCGATCAGTGGATCGCCGCCGCCCGTGAAACCGGCCTCGTCGCCTTCGACACCGAGACGACGTCGCTTGATGCGATGCAGGCGGAGCTCGTCGGCTTCTCGCTGGCGATTGCCGACAATGCCAAGGATCCGACCGGCGTGTCGATCCGCGCCGCCTACGTGCCGATCGGCCACAAGACCGGCTTCGGCGATCTCCTGGGCGGCGGGCTCGCCGAAAATCAGATCCCGATGCGCGATGCGCTGCCGCGGCTGAAGGCGCTGCTTGAGGACGAATCGGTCCTGAAGGTCGCCCAGAACCTGAAGTACGATTACCTGCTGATGAAGCGCTACGGCGTCGAGACGAAGAATTTCGACGACACGATGCTGATCTCCTATGTGCTCGACGCCGGTACCGGCGCGCACGGCATGGACCCGCTGTCCGAAAAATTCCTCGGCCACAAGCCGATCGCCTACAAGGACGTTGCGGGAAGCGGTAAGTCGAACGTCACCTTCGACCTCGTCGATATCGCCAAGGCCACGCACTATGCGGCAGAGGATGCCGATGTGACGCTGCGGCTCTGGATGGTGCTGAAGCCGCGGCTCGCGGCCAACAAGCTGACGACGATCTATGAACGCCTGGAACGCCCGCTGCTGCCGGTGCTCGCCAATATGGAAGAGCGCGGCATCACCGTCGACCGGCAAATCCTGTCGCGTCTCTCCGGCGAGCTGGCACAAGGTGCCGCGCGTCTCGAAGACGAGATCTTCACGCTCGCCGGTGAGCGCTTCACCATCGGCTCGCCGAAGCAGCTCGGCGATATCCTGTTCGGCAAGATGGGCCTAGAAGGCGGCACCAAGACCAAGACCGGCCAGTGGTCGACCTCGGCAAGTGTCCTCGAAGACTTGGCCGCTGCCGGTTTCGAACTGCCGCGCAAGATCGTCGACTGGCGTCAGCTCACCAAGCTGAAATCGACCTATACCGATGCCTTGCCGGGATATGTCCACCCGCAGACCAAGCGCGTGCACACCTCCTATTCGCTGGCCTCCACCACGACCGGCCGTCTGTCGTCGTCGGAGCCAAACCTGCAGAACATTCCGGTTCGCACCGCCGAAGGCCGCAAAATCCGCACCGCCTTCATCTCGACGCCCGGCCACAAGCTGATCTCGGCCGACTACAGCCAGATCGAGCTGCGCGTGCTCGCCCACGTTGCTGATATCCCGCAACTGACGCAGGCTTTCGCCGATGGTGTGGACATCCACGCGATGACCGCCTCGGAAATGTTCGGCGTGCCCGTCGAAGGCATGCCGAGCGAAGTGCGCCGCCGCGCCAAGGCGATCAACTTCGGCATCATCTACGGCATTTCCGCCTTCGGTCTGGCAAACCAGCTGTCGATCGAGCGCTCGGAAGCCGGCGATTACATCAAGAAGTATTTCGAGCGTTTCCCTGGCATCCGCGATTACATGGACAGCCGCAAGCAGATGGCACGCGACAAGGGCTACGTCGAGACGATCTTCGGCCGGCGAATCAACTATCCGGAAATCCGTTCCTCGAATCCCTCCGTCCGCGCCTTCAACGAACGCGCTGCGATCAACGCGCCGATCCAGGGCTCGGCCGCCGATGTCATCCGCCGCGCCATGATCAAGATGGAACCGGCGCTTGCCGAGGCCGGTATTGGCGATCGCGTGCGCATGCTGCTGCAGGTCCACGACGAACTGATCTTCGAAGTCGAGGATGCAGAGGTCGAAAAGGCCATGCCGATCATCGTCTCGGTCATGGAAAACGCCACCATGCCGGCGCTCGAAATGCGCGTTCCGCTCAAGGTTGATGCGCGCGCGGCTAGCAACTGGGATGAAGCGCACTGAGCGCTTCGTCCAACTTTCCCGAAGATTTTTCTTAAAGAGACAAGTATCTGATTTCGCTACATTAAGGGCGAAATGCCTGCGCAATTTTAGTGCCGACGGAAGGAACTTATTAACCTTCATTTTCTAATCCGTTCAGGTCGGTAATTTGAGTGAGCAGCAGGTCGTATGCGTTTTCCCAGAACGAACTTGACGGATGCCGCGGAGTTTTCCGCGGAAGTTGACGTGCATGACGCTGAAGAGGGCGCAGGCGAGCGCCCGTCGGCGCCGATCTGGCAGAGCAATTTTTCCCTGGCGCCGAACGTCCGGTTCACCCGCACGCCGGAAAACCTGTTGCGCCGTACCCCGCCCGAAATCCCGCAGCTGGATGAGCCCGCGCCATACATGGACGAGGCGCCTATCGCTGCCGAGAGCCGCACGCCGATCGTCGTCGACGTACCCTTCGACGCCCACACTCACGCGCCGCAGACCGCGCCCATCGTCCGCACGCCGGTACCGCCTGTTGTTGCCCGCGTCCCGGTTCAGCCCACACGGGCCCCCTTGCTGCCGATCGTCCGCACACCGGTCCAGCCTGCCGCACCTGTTCAGGTCGCACCACTCCCCGAAGCGCCCGTCGCGGCTGAGCCGTATCACGCAGCCGGTGAGCTCGCGTCGATTTCGGATTTCGCCTTCTGGGAAGTCATGGCTTTCGAAGATGGCGCCGTGCCCGCCGCGCCGCAGTTCCAGCCGGTTCCGATGCCGAGGGTCGAGGTATCGCCCGAGTCGATCATCGCCAGTTTCCGTGTCATGGAATGGCACCCGCACCGGCGTACCGAGACGGCCCCGGCCGTTGCTCCAATCGCCGTTGCACCAGCGCCCGTCGCCGTGGCACCGCAGCCTGTCGCGCCAGCCCTCGTGGTCGCTCCGCCCGTGGCAAAGCCGGTTGAGGCCGCCGCTCCCGCGCCGCAGCCGGTGCCGGTAGAAGCCCGCATACAGCCGATCGCGCCGATCCCGGTCCGCACGCCCGCCGTCGCGCCCGTGACGATGCCGGCGCCGCGTCTTGCCGCTGCAAAACCCGCCGCCGCCAAGGTCGACGCATCCGGCTACGAATTCCCGCCGAACGAACTGCTGCAGCAGCCGCCCGAGCGCTTGGGCGAGATCATGACGCAGGAAGCGCTGGAACAGAATGCCGGCCTGCTGGAAAGCGTTCTCGAAGATTTCGGCATCAAGGGCGAGATCATCCATGTCCGCCCGGGTCCTGTCGTCACGCTCTATGAATTCGAGCCTGCACCGGGCGTGAAGTCCTCGCGCGTCATCGGCCTTGCGGATGACATCGCCCGCTCGATGTCGGCCCTTTCGGCCCGCGTCGCCGTCGTTCCCGGCCGCAATGTCATCGGTATCGAACTGCCGAACCAGACGCGTGAAACCGTCTATTTCCGCGAGATGATCGAAAGCCAGGATTTCGCCAAGAGCAGCTACAAGCTGGCGCTCGGCCTCGGCAAGACGATCGGTGGCGAGCCTGTCATCGCCGAACTTGCGAAGATGCCGCATCTGCTCGTTGCCGGTACCACGGGTTCGGGCAAGTCGGTCGCGATCAACACGATGATCCTGTCGCTGCTCTACCGCATGTCGCCGGAACAGTGCCGCTTGATCATGGTCGATCCGAAGATGCTGGAACTCTCCGTCTATGACGGCATCCCGCATCTGCTGACCCCCGTTGTCACCGATCCCAAGAAGGCCGTCATGGCGCTGAAATGGGCGGTTCGCGAGATGGAAGAGCGCTATCGCAAGATGTCGCGCCTCGGCGTGCGCAATATCGACGGCTATAACGGCCGCGTGGCGCAGGCCCGCGAGAAGGATGAGACGATCCACATCATGGTCCCGGTCGGCTTCGACAAGGGCACCGGTGCGCCGATCGAGGAGCAGCAGGAACTCGACCTGACGCCGATGCCTTATATCGTCGTCATCGTCGACGAGATGGCTGACCTGATGATGGTGGCCGGCAAGGACATCGAAGGCGCGATCCAGCGCCTGGCGCAGATGGCGCGTGCCGCCGGCATCCACCTGATCATGGCGACCCAGCGTCCCTCGGTGGATGTCATCACCGGTACGATCAAGGCAAACTTCCCGACTCGCATCTCCTTCCAGGTCACCTCGAAGATCGACAGCCGCACGATCCTTGGCGAACAGGGTGCCGAACAGCTGCTTGGCCAGGGCGACATGCTGCATATGCAGGGCGGCGGCCGCATCGCCCGTGTCCACGGTCCCTTCGTCTCCGATCTCGAGGTCGAGAAGGTCGTGGCCCATCTGAAGACCCAGGGCCGTCCGGAATATCTGGATACGGTCACGGCAGGTGACGAGGACGAAGAGGAAGCCGAAGACAGCGCCGTCTTCGACAAGAGCGCCATGGGCGCCGAGGATGGCGACGAGCTCTATCAGCAGGCGGTCAAGGTCGTCCTGCGCGACAAGAAGTGCTCGACCTCCTACATCCAGCGCCGCCTCGGCATCGGCTATAACCGCGCCGCATCGCTCGTCGAACGCATGGAAAAGGAAGGCCTCGTCGGCCCGGCAAACCATGTCGGCAAGCGCGAAATCGTCTCGGCCCGGAACGAGGGCGAATAAAGATCAGGGTTTGAGGGGGAAGTCCCTCAAACCTTACAGCTGCGCCAGCCGCACCGTCTCGCGAACGAATTCCGTTTTGCCGCCGGTATAATAATCCCAATCGTCATTGGCCTCGCTCATCAGCCGCAGCTTTAGTGCGGCATAGGCATCGGCCCGCTCGGGATGGGTCCTGAGATAGTCGCGAAACAGGATACGGTCGCGGAGCACGTGGTTGTCTGCTGTGCAGAGATAAAGCCGCGCTCCATACGATCCCTTGCCGCTGGTAAAGGTCCAGCTCTGATCGCCGTACTTGTCGCCATGATGGGTGTAGCCGGCAACGCCCTGCATCGTCTCGACCGCTGCGGCGACGGCGGCCAGATCCGCGAAGGCGGCATGCAGGTCGATCTTCGGCTTTGCCGCGAGACCGGGAACGGACGTGCTGCCGACATGGTGGAAAGCCGGCGCCAGTCCCGCAAAGATCGGCGCAAGCTCACTGCAGACCTGTGCGAAGAGTTCGGGCCATCTGTCATCATAAGGCAGGACGACGATGGCCATGATCTCTCCCCCGTCAGGCGACTTCCGCCAGAAAACCGTTCATCGTGTCGATGATCTTGCGCTCGGCTTCGGCCAGAGACCCGCTATTGTCGAGATTGATCACGTCATAGTCGCCGCGCACCGTCAGCGAACCACGGGCGAGGCGGGCCATGATGTCCTCGTGCGTTTCGCGGCCACGCGCTTCCAGGCGGCCGGCGAGCACTTCCGGACGCGCCGTGACATTGATCACCTTCAGCCGCGGGAAAGCGGCGTGGAAGCGATGCAGCGCCGAGCGGGAGCCATTGGCGATCACCAGATGCCCCTTCGACAGCGCGACCGACACCTCAGCCGGAATGCCGTATTTCAGGCCATGCGCTTCCCACCAGACGGCGAAGCTGCCGGACTGTTCCATCGATGCGAACCCGGCTTCGGAAACGGCGAGATGATCCTCGCCGCCGGCATCGCCGTCACGGGTGATGACGCGGCGGACGAAGTGAACATTGGGGCGGCTGCCGAAATGCTGGGCGGCGAGCGCCATCAGCGTATCCTTGCCGGCGCCGCTCGGGCCGACGACGACGACCATGATGCCGTGTTCGGTGCCCGGAACGATGTGGGGTTCGTGCGACGGGTTCATGCGACACGGCGCCCTTCGCGCCAGACGGAACGCGTCACCGGAACGCCCTCGTCACGGAAGACACGCACCAGATCGGCGCGCAGGCCGGTGGCGATGCGGCCGCGGTCGTCGAGGCTGACGGTGCGGGCCGGCGTCGAGGTGACCATGGCGATCGCCTTCGGCAGTGAGATGGATTCAACCTCGTCGGCGATGATGAACGGCGCATAGAGCATGCTCAGCGGCACGTAGTCGGACGAGAGAACGTCGAGCACGCCACGTTCGGCGAGGTCGCGGGCGGCGATATTGCCGGAATGCGACTTGCCGCGCACGATGTTCGGTGCGCCCATCAGCACGCTCATGCCGTGTTCGTGCGATGCCTTCGCGGCGTCGAAGCTGGTCGGGAATTCGGCAAGACGAACACCGTTCTCAATCGCTTCGTCGACATGTTCCAGCGTCGCGTCGTCATGGCTGGCAATGGTGATGCCGCGCTCCTTGCAGACCTGCGAAATCGCGGCGCGATGCGGCGTCGAATTGCGGGCCGATTCGGCAAGCCGCTTCTCGATGAACTTGGCGAACACCTCGTCCGAAAGACCGCGCTTCTTCTGGTAGTAGAAGATGTACTGGTCCATGGTCTGGAACTGGCGCTGGCCGGGCGCGTGGTCCATCAGCGAGACGAGACGCACATAGGGGTCGTTCTCGAAGTCGGCGAAATGCTCGAGCACGTTGTCGGCGGAAACCTCGCAGCGCAGATGCAGCAGGTGCTCGGCGCGCAGACGCCCTTCCTGCTCGGCCTTCTGGATGGCGTCGGCCATGTCGCGCATCTCGCCATGGTCGAAACCGCCGTCTTCGTCGGCGCCCATGCGCAGGCAGTCGAAAACAGTGGTGATACCCGACGTGACGATCTGGGCGTCATGCGCCTGAATGGCTGCCGTCATGTTCCAGCGCAGGCCGGGGCGCGGCGAGTAGTGGCCTTCGAGGTGGTCGGTATGAAGCTCCACCAGACCCGGAATGAGGTAGTCGCCCTCAAAATCCTCGCCGGCAGCCGAGTTGCCTTCGGAGATATCGGCGATCTTGCCGTCGCGGATCAGCAGGGAGCCGTTGACGACCTCGTCCTCGAGAACGATGCGTGCATTGGAAAAAACGGTTTCTTTGGTCATTGTGTCGTCTTTCAGCGTTTGGCGCCGGCAAGCGGCAGCCAGCTATGAGCCTTGAATGGGGCGCCGCGCGTCTCCTCGGTGAAGACGGCAATGCCGGAAATCGGAAGCGGCCGGCCGGTGAAGGCGGCAAAGCGCTGTTCCAGGATCGATTTCATCAGCGCGGAGCGCTCCTCGGGAACCTGCCCGGTCAGCGTCATGTGGAAGCCGAAGTCGTCCATGACGTAGGGATAGCCCCAGCGCATCAGATTGGCGCGCTGGCTTTCCGTCAGCTTCTCGGGTTTGCGCCGGGCAATGTCGGCCTCCGAAAGGGCGGCACGAAACGGCTCGAAGGACCTTACCACGCTTGCGGCGAAATCCTGAAGCGGCTGATGCAGCGCGCCGGGCACGAGCGCGAAGAAGCGGCCGAGTTGCCCGAGCACAAGTTCGGGAATCTCGAAGGCCGGCGTGCGCGCCGCAAAATCCTCGACCACAGCCATCAGATCCTTTTCCGTCACCGAAGCGGCAAGCGCAAAGGGCGCCTTGATCGTCGCGTGGAAGCCGTAGCGGCGGGGATCGGCGGTCAGCTCGAACTGCTCCGCGCCGGGCAGGCCGGGCTCTTCGGGAGCCGGGTAAGTTTCGTCAGAAAAGGCATCGCGGCCGAGCCATTCTGCAGCGGCGCGCGTCAGGGAATCATCCTGCGGCGGCGAAAAATAGAGGGCGTATCGCAAAGGTCTTATCCCGGAAAAATGTCTGAGGCAGGGGTCGCAATGTCAGTGATTTGACCGCGGACTGCAAGCTTGCTTCCGGCTAAAAGATTTCCGTGACAGAATGATGATGACGCCGTGGCGCCATCATCTTTTTAATGCGTCTTGGTGCCCATTAGCCGGTGGCGCAGCGCGTTCGAGGCCATGTCGAACAGGAAGACGACGATCAGGATCAGGATGACCATGTAGGCGACGTTTTCCCAGTTGGAATTCGTGCGCATCGCTTCCCAGAGCTTGAGGCCGATACCGCCGGCACCGACGGCCCCAATGATCGTCGCGCCACGGACATTCGATTCCCACTGGTAGAGCGTCTGGCTGACGATCACAGGAACGATCTGCGGCATGACACCGTAGCGATGGACCAGAATCGTCGAGGCGCCCGTCGACTTGATGCCTTCGCGCGGCTTGTTGTCGATGTTTTCGAGACCTTCGGAATAGAGCTTTCCGAGCGTGCCGGTCTCCGTCAGGAAGATCGCGCCGGAGCCTGCAAGCGGGCCAGGGCCGAAGGCGCGCGTCAGGAACAGCGCCCAGATCAGCATGTCGACCGAGCGCAGGAAGTCGAAGAAGCGCTTCAGGATCTGGTTCAGAAACCGGTTCGGCGTGATGTTGCGGGCGGCCAGGAAGGCGAGCGGGAAGGCCGCCAGTGAGCCGAGCAGCGTGCCGAGGAAGGCCATCACGATCGTCTGGAAGAGCTTGGTCCAGACGTCGCCATGCTGCCAGGCCGAGTTGTTCCAGATATTGTCGAAGGCGAGCGAGAGGTTCGACTGGCTGGGGTCGAGACGCGGACCTGAAACGATCAGGCTGGCGACTTCACTGGCCGGCTTGTCGAAGAACGGCGAATGCGTGTCGAAGACGAAGTTCGCCCATCCAAGGAAGCGCTTGCGCACCTTCACGCGGTCCGATGCGATGCTGACATCCCCGGCAAAGCCGAGATCGGCCAGCACGTTGTCGTCATAGACAGTCATCCAGGAGGGCACTTCGCCGACGACCTTCGGCTGGCCCGACGACAGGTCGACAGGAACGCTGATGCCGTGTGCCGTCACCGTCGTCATCGCCTTGGTGACCACGACAGTGCGGTTCGTGCCGCTGACGAAGACGGTGACGCTACCGGGCTCGTTCTTCACCCATTCAGGATGCGGATCGTCGCCGAGCGGCGAGAAGCGCGGATAGCGGGTCTCGATCGAGCCGTCGTCCTGAATGCGGAATTCGGGCTGAACGTCATAGCTCACCCACTGGCTCATATAGATGCCGACGCGCTCCCAGTGCGCCTCGGCCAGCAGCTTCGGCAGATCGAAGAACCAGACGGCATACATGCCATAAAGCAGCGTCGCGATGACCGCGAGCAGTCCGCCGAAGCGTTGGCGGAAGGAGCGGTGGAAATATTCGGGATAGCGCGCCTCGATCTCGTGCATCCGGTTTGCGTCGATAACCGTCATGGCGGGCCTCAATGTTGCAGAAGGAAAGCGTGCTCGCCAACCAGGCGGCGGCGCAGCCATGCGGAGAACTGGTCGACCGCAACGATGGTGATGAAGAGCAGCAGCACGAGAGCGACCGTCTTGGCGCCGAAGCCGCGCGAGATGGAGAGCTTCAGCTCTTCACCGATACCGCCGCCGCCGACCGCACCGATGATGGTCGAAGCACGCACGTTGATCTCCAGACGCAGCAGCGCATAGGAGGCGAAATTCGGCAGAACCTGCGGCATGGCGGCGAAGCGCACGCGCTCCAGCCAGTTGGCGCCGACCGCCTTCATGCCCTCATCCGGCTTCATGTCGATATTCTCGACGACTTCGTAGAACAGCTTGCCGAGCGCGCCGATCGTATGCAGCGACACGGCGATGATGGCAGCGACCGGGCCGATCGAAAGTATGGCAGAGAACAGGCCGGCGATAACGATCTCCGGGAAGGCGCGCAGGAATTCCATGACTCGCTTGGCGAAGACGCGCAGCGGCCAGTTCTTGGTGAGGTTGCGAGCGGCGAAGAAGCTCAGCGGCACCGCAAAGATGAAACCGATGATCGTCGATACGAGAGCGACGTTGATCGTGATGATCATCAGCTCGAAATATTCAGGGATATAGAAATCGCCGAAAACGTAGACCCGGCCCTTGGCGAAGTTGAACTCCTCGCCGCCCTTGTCGTTCGGGCTCGCAATGTCGAATAGCGCGCGCCAGACGTCGTGCCAGTCCTTTGGAATAAGCCAATTCAGGAAGTCGAAGAGATGCGGAAGGCGGTCGAAGAAATGGCCGGCATTGCTCTCGTCGGCAAAGCGCACGGAGCTCACGAAGGCGATCAGCAGCAGGACGAGGCCGATGCCGGTGTAAAGACGGCGGCGAGACACCATGCGGCCCCAGGCATCGCCGATATCGCGGCTGCTCTGCTGGAGTTCGGGCGTGTGGGTCCGGGAATCGGCAAGGGTCATGGGGTCGTCCGCTTCTTCGCAGGAAAAAGGGCGGCCGATGACGGCCGCCCCCGATGAATGCAGGTCGATCAGCCGCCGATGGCAGCCTTACGAACGTCTACAACGGCGTTGTAGAATTCGTGCGTAACCGGGGCGTAGCCCTTGTAGTCGCCGCCTTCGATGGCGGTGAAGCACTTGTGGTCCTTCTCCGGCAGCGCCGTGAAGAAGGCAGCCAGCTTCTTCTGCCACTCTTCGCCGAGCTCATTGCGAACGACGAGCGGGCCGTTCGGGATCAGCGGCGAGCGCCAGACTTCGACCAGCTTGTTCGGGTCAACTGCGCCCTTGTCGACTTCCTTGCGGAAGGTGCCGGAGGTGTAGCCGTCCTTGAAATCGCCGATGCCCGAGCTGTCGTCGACAGCAACGTCGACCTTGCCGTCATAGGCAGCGAGAAGGTTGTTCTCGTGGCCGCCGTTGAACTGCGTGGAGGCGAAGAACTGGTCGTTCGGCATGCCCGTGTCCTTCGGGATCTGCGTCAGCGGAACGAGGTAGCCCGAGGTGGAGTCCGGATCAGCGTAGCCGAGCTTCTTGCCCTTGGCGTCGGCGATCGTCTTGATGCCGGAGGACTTCAGAGCGAGACCGATCGAGTAGTAGCCGGTCGAGCCGTCCTTCTGCTGCGTCGTCAGGATCGGGGTAACGGCCGTTGCGTCCTTCAGGTAGACGGCTGCGTAGCCGGAAGCGCCGAGTTCTGCGAAGTCGAGCGTGCCGCCGAGCAGGCCCTGGATAACGCCGTCATAGTCGGCGGCCGGGAAGAGCGAAACCTTCTCGAAGCCGAATTCCTGCTTCAGGTGGTCGGCGAGGCAGGCGTAGTTACGCAGACGGTCGGTTTCGTTTTCGCCGCCGAGAATGCCGACGCGGAATTCCTTGAGGTCTGCAGCATGCGAGACGCCGGCCAGCGCGAAAAGCGCCGTCGCGGCAAAGAGTGCTTTCTTCAACATGGTACTTCTCCTGATTGACCGGTGTCCCCGGTGGTCTCTCTGTTACGAAGAACTGTGCCCTTGACGCGGGCGGTCGATCGCAGCCGTCTCGCTCAGAGACCGGCCAACGCCAGCGGTTGCAGGCCGGCGGATTGATGGGCGGCAGCTGCCGCGGGAATGTTGATCGATGTCGACGTCATGGTTTCGTCGATGCCGGCGCCGTCCTTGTCGGTGCCATAGATTTCCTTGACGGCCGAAGCGTCGAGATCGGCCGGCTTGCCGTCGAATACGACGCGCCCGCCGGCCATGCCGACGATCCGCTCGCAGTAGCTGCGCGCCGTGTCGAGCGTGTGCAGGTTGGTGATGACGGTGATGCCTTCGCGCTCATTGATGTCGCGCAGCGCGTCCATGACGATCTTGGCGTTCAGCGGGTCGAGCGAGGCGATCGGCTCGTCGGCCAGCACCATCTTCGGCTTCTGCATCAGGGCACGGGCGATTGCCACACGCTGCTGCTGACCGCCCGAAAGCGTACCGGCAAGCTGCAGCGCCGTCTGCTCGATGCCGAGGCGCTCGAGAGCGGCGATCGCATGGATGCGCTCTTCACGGCTGAAGATGTTGAGGAGCGAAAGCATCGTCGGGCGATGGTTCAGGCGGCCGAGCATGACGTTGGTCAGGACATCGAGACGCGGTACGAGATTGAACTGCTGGAAGATCATCGCGCAGTCGCGCTGCCAGTTGCGAAGCGCCTCGCCACGCAGCGAGGAGACTTCGACGCCGCCGAAACGGATGGAGCCGGAGGTCGGCTCCTGCAGGCGGTTGATCATCCGCAGGAGCGTCGATTTGCCGGCGCCGGAACGGCCGATAATACCGACCATCTGACCCTGGGGAATATCGAGCGTTACGGAATCCACTGCCAGCTTTTTGCCAAAACGGCGGGTGACATTCTTCAGCTCGAACATCATGCTCTTCCTTGCAATCCAGGGCCTTCGTCTCGGAGTGCATTAGTCCTGCTTGATGAACCTCCAATGTCAGTTTTGTGTAATGACTGTCATAAAGGACGCTGGCGATGGTGCTTCATGCACCATGCCGGCTAAGGAAATCTTCGGCCGAAAGCGCGCGGAAATCGTCGAGTGCCGAACGCAGTTTCGAATGCTCCCAATCCCACCAGGCAAGCTTGTCCATCCGCTCGCCGACACCCTTCGCAAAACGCTCGCGAATGAGCTTCGCGGGCACGCCGCCGACAATCGTGTAGGGGGCAACATCCTTGGAGACGACGGCGCCGGCACCGATCACCGCACCGTTGCCGACGGTGACGCCGGGCAGGATCGTGGCGCCATGCCCGATCCAGACATCGTGACCGATGGTGACGCGATTGGAGCGGCGCCATTCAAAGAATTCCGTCTCCATGTCGGCATCCGGCCAGTAGTCGGTGGCGCGGTATGTGAAGTGGTGCAGCGTCGCCCGCCAGGTCGGATGGTTGGTGGCGTTGATGCGCACCGCGGCGGCAATGTTGACGAACTTGCCGATCGTCGCGCACCAGATCGAGCCATCCTGCATGATGTAGGAATAGTCGCCGAACTCGACTTCGCTGATCCGGCAGCGCTCCGAGATTTCGGTATAGCGGCCGAGCGTGGCGTCGCTGACCGATGCCGTCTCGTGGATGTAGGGCTTTTCGCCGATTTTCCGGGTCATGCCGCTATGGCCTTTCTGGGAGAGAACTTCTGGACGTCGAGAATGCGGTCGGCAGCGGCCTCGCGCACTTCTTCGTCATGGAAGATGCCGAGCAGGGCGACGCCAGCCTTCGTCTTCTCGGCGATCATGCCGACCACGACAGCGCGGTTGGTGGCATCGAGCGACGCCGTTGGCTCGTCGAGCAGCAGGATCGTGTGATCGGTGATGAAGCCGCGGGCGATGTTGACACGCTGCTGCTCGCCACCGGAAAAGGTTGCGGGCGGCAGCTGCCAGAGGGCTTCGGGCAGGTTGAGCTTGGTGAGAAGCTCGGCCGCCTTCTCGCGGGCTTCGCTGACCGGCACGCCGCGTGCGACGAGGGGCTCGGCAACGACATCGATCGCCGCAACGCGCGGTACCGTGCGCAGGAACTGGCTGACATAGCCGAGCGAGCGCTTGCGCACATCGATGATCGTGCGCGGATCGGCCGAGGCGAGATCGACGACGCGGCCCTGGTGGTTGACCAGGATCTGGCCGGTATCGACGGCATAGTTGCCGTAGATCATCTTCAGGAGCGAGCTCTTGCCGATGCCCGAGGGGCCTCCGAGCACGACGCATTCGCCGGCTGCAACGGAGAAGGTGACATCCGAAACGACCGGCAGCTTGATGCCGTCGCGCAGATGCATGGTGAAGCTTTTTGCGACTTCCGAAACGACGAGTGGCGTTGCCATGGTCACACCTGCAGGATGGAGGAAACGAGAAGCTGGGTATAAGGCTCGCGCGGATCGTCGAGCACGCGGTCGGTCAAACCGTGTTCGATGACATTGCCGTCCTTCATCACCATCATCCGGTGCGAGAGCAGGCGCGCGACCGCGAGATCGTGGGTCACGATGATCGCCGCGAGGCCAAGATCGTTGACGAGGCCGCGGACGAGATCGAGCAGGCGGGCCTGAACCGAGACGTCGAGACCGCCGGTCGGCTCGTCCATGAAGACGAGGCGGGGGCCGGTCACCAGGTTGCGGGCGATCTGCAGGCGCTGGCGCATGCCGCCGGAAAAGGCGCGGGGCTGGTCGTCGATGCGTTCGGCATTGATTTCGACGCGCTCCAGCCAGTCGATGGCCGTCGAGCGGATCTTGCCATAATGCCGGTCACCGATCGCCATCAGCCGCTCGCCGACATTGGCGCCGGCCGAAACCGTCATGCGCAGGCCATCGGCCGGGTTCTGGTGCACGAAGCCCCAGTCGGTGCGCATCAGGAAGCGGCGCTCCGCCTCGTTCATGCGATAGAGGTCGCGGTAGCTGCCGTCGCGCATGTGATACTCGACACTGCCGGTGGTCGGCATCAGGCGCGTCGAAATGCAGTTGAGCAGCGTCGTCTTGCCGGAGCCGGACTCGCCGACGATCGCCAGGACTTCACCCGGCCAGAGCTCGAAGGAGACATTCCGGCAGCCGATACGGTTGCCGTAGAATTTCGAGACGTCGTTGACTTTGAGAAGCGGTGTTTCGGTCATTCCGCAGCCTCCTTGGGCGCAAGCATTTCGCCGGCATGGCCGTGCTCGCGGCGGTCTTCGCAATGGTCGGTGTCGGAGCAGACGAACATGCGCCCGCCCTTGTCGTCGAGGATGACTTCGTCGAGGTAGACTTCTTCGGCGCCGCAGAGCGCGCAGGGCTTGCCGAAGCGCTGGATCTCGAAGGGATAGTCCTCGAAGTCGAGGCTGACGACTTCCGTATAGGGCGGCACCGCATAGATGCGCTTTTCGCGCCCGGCGCCGAAGAGCTGCAGGGCATCCGACATGTGCATTTTCGGATTGTCGAACTTCGGGGTCGGCGACGGGTCCATCACATAACGGCCCGCAACCTTCACCGGATAGGCATAGGTCTTGGAGATTCGGCCGTTATGGGCGATGTCCTCGTAGAGCTTCACATGCATGAGGCCGTATTCCTCAAGCGCATGCATCTTGCGGGTCTCGGTCTCGCGCGGTTCGAGGAAGCGCAGCGGCTCCGGGATCGGCACCTGGTAGACCAGCACCTGGTTGATGCCGAGCTTTTCCTCGGGAATGCGGTGACGCGTCTGGATGATCGTCGCGTCCTTGGTATGCGTGGTCACCGCGACATTGGCGACCTTCTGGAAGAAGGCGCGGATCGAGACGGCATTGGTCGTGTCGTCGGCACCCTGGTCGATGACCTTCAGCACGTCATCGGGACCGATGATCGAGGCCGTCACCTGAACGCCGCCGGTGCCCCAGCCGTAAGGCATCGGCATTTCGCGGCTGGCGAAGGGCACCTGATAGCCGGGAATGGCGATCGCTTTCAGGATCGCCCGGCGGATCATCCGCTTCGTCTGCTCATCGAGATAGGCGAAATTGTAGCTGGCAAGATCGGTCATTCTGCTGCTTCCTTCATTGCTTCGCTATTGTTGCGGCTTGCCTCGAAGTCGCGGCGCATGCGGCGCACGAGATCGAGTTCGGCCTGGAAGTCGACGTAATGCGGCAGTTTCAGATGCTCGACGAAGCCGGTCGACTGGACATTGTCGGCATGCGAGATGACGAATTCCTCGTCCTGCGCCGGTGCCGTCACATCCTCGCCGAGTTCGCCGGCGCGCAGCGCGCGGTCGACGAGCGACATCGACATTGCCTTGCGCTCGCTCTGGCCGAAAACCAGGCCGTAGCCGCGGGTAAACTGCGGCGGAGCCTTGGCCGATCCCTTGAACTGGTTGACCATCTGGCATTCGGTGACCTGGATCGTGCCGAGAGAAACGGCAAAGCCGAGTTCAGGCACGTCGAATTCCACCTCGACTTCGCCGATGCGGATTTCGCCGGTGAAGGGGTGGTTGCGGCCGTAGCCGCGCTGCGTCGAGTAGCCGAGCGCCAGAAGGAAGCCTTCGTCGCCTCGGGCGAGCGCCTGCAGGCGCAGATCCCGGCTCATCGGGAATTCCATCGGCTCGCGCGTCAGGTCGCCGATCTCGTGATCTTCGGGCATCGAACCATCGTCTTCGATCAGGCCTTCCTGGCCGAGGATTTCGGAGACGCGGATGACGCGGCCGGTTTCGGCCTGACGCTGAGCTGGCTCTTCAACCTCTTCGTCCGTCAGCAGCGACGGGTCGAGCAGACGATGCGTATAGTCAAAGGTCGGGCCGAGCAGCTGGCCGCCCGGAAGGTCCTTGTAGGTCGCCGAGATACGGCGCTCGATCGTCATGCGGCTCGTATCGAGCGGCTTAGAGTAACCGAAGCGCGGCAGCGTCGTGCGGTAGGCACGCAGCAGGAAGATCGCCTCGATCATGTCGCCGCGCGACTGGCGTACGGCAAGCGCGGCAAGGGTCCGGTCGTAGAGCGATGCCTCCGCCATGACGCGGTCGACGGCAAGCGCCAGCTGCGCGACGATCTGCTCGATGCCGATTGCCGGAAGCGAGCGGTCACCGCGGCGGCGGTCGGCGAGCAGGCGATGAGCATTGGCGATGGCGGCCTCGCCACCTTTGACAGCAACATACATGGTTCACATCTCCGTTGCAGTGATCTTGGTGGTGCGCGGCAGGCAGAGGAAACTGCTGCCTGCGGCCAGCACGATGTCGACACCGCGCGGGAACAAGGCGCGGTTCTCGTTCCAGAGGCGGATGAAGGTCTCCGGCAGTCCCACCGGTGCGATTTCCGTCACGGTCTTGATACCCGGTCCCATCAGCGCCAGCGCCTTGCCGCCGTCGAGCGCAGCAATCTCGATGACAACCGTCGTCGAACGGTCGGGATATTCCTGCGTGCCCGGGGCGAAGAGGCCAAAAGTGGAGAGCGCCATGCCGCTGTCGACGAAGGCGAAGCGCGCCTCGGCCTTTTCGGTGGTGACGGTCGCGCCCGTGTGGAAGCTCAGCCAGCCCGGTACGGCAGATTTGTTCAGCGCAGGCGAAAGCCAGACCGGCGTGTCATGATCGCAGAGCGTCAGCGCGATGGCGCCGGCCGCGGCACCCATCGGCGCAGGCGGGGCAGCATCGGGCGACAGCGTCTGGATCGAGCCTGGGCGGGCCATGGCATCCATCATCGCCTTGAAGACGCTCTGGGCCTGGAAGACCGGCTCGGCAAAGCCACCGGTCAAAGTATCGTTCCTGAGTTCCATCAATCGTCTCCGCGAACCATGGTGAAGAAGTCGACGCGTGTTGCGGCCGTCTCGTCGGCCTTCTGCTGCGTCGCGGTGGCGATGCGCTGGGCGATCGGCTGAAGCAGTCTGTCCTCGACGAACGCCTTGGTTGCCTCGTCCTGCCAGAGAGCGTCGAAGATCGCGCAAAGCCGCGCCTTCTTGCGATCGGTGCCCAGCGACTGACCATGGCCGACCGTGCCGCTGGCGAGCCGGATCGTGGCGCGGGTGACCGTCACTTCGCCGAGATTGAAGGCCGAGCCGCCACCGCCGATGCGGCCGCGGACCATTACCAGTCCGGTTTCCGGGCCACGCACGGCCTGAACCTCGGGCTTGTTTGCAAGCGCCTCCCAGGCGTCATTCAGTTCGGCAAGCTCGGAGCGGGCGAGAAGATCGGCCACCCTCTTCCTGCCGTCGGCTGCCTCGATTTTCTCTGCTGGTTTCATCGCCACATCCTTCGAAATGTCTATTGATATAGACAACCATACAAGATATAGCTACGCTTAAATCGGGGACATGACAAGCGTGTGACATGGCAGGGGTGAAATGGCTGGGCTGAAGCAGGTACAGAGGCAGACGGGGGTGGCGCTATGGCGCCAGATAGCGGATCGCATCCGCGAGGCAATTACCCGCGGCGCTTATGATGAAACGGGCATGGTGCCGCCGGAAACGGCGCTCGCCGAACAGTTCGGCGTCAACCGGCATACGGTTCGAAGCGCCCTTGCGGCGCTGGCTCAGGAAGGCATCGTCCGCGCCGTGCAGGGCCGCGGTACGCTGATCGAGCGCCGGGAGCGGTTGAACTTCCCAATCAGTAGGCGCACGCGCTTCACCACAGGCATCAGTGGCCAGGCCAGGGAAACACGCGGCTTCCTGCTGGCGGCTGCCACGGAACCTGCAGACGCGGAGGTCGCCCGCTGGCTGAAGATGCGCGCCGGCGATGCGGTCATCAGGCTGGAAACGACGCGGGAGGCTGACAAGCGCCCGGTCTCACGGGCAACGAGCTGGTTTCCGGCTGCACGCTTTGGCGATATCGCCGAAACCTACCGCAAGACGGAATCGATTACCAAGGCCTTCGCACTGCTCGGCTTGCAGGACTATGTCCGCGCAACGACCGAGATCACCGCCGCGCATGCCGATGCCGGAGACATCGCCGATCTGGAGCTGACGCCCGGTGCGATCCTGCTGATCACCAAGGCGATGAACACCGATCTCGACGGCGTTCCCGTGCAATATTCCATCACCCGCTTCGCCGCAGACCGGGTGCAATTCACCATCGAGAACTGAAAAAAGCCGGGCACTTGGTCCGGCTTTCTGATTGATGCGAATCCGGCTCAGTGAGCGGCGGACATGTCGCCGAGCACTTCCTTGGAAGCGACGGTGGAATCGGCCTTCAGCTTGTAGACCATCGGAACGCCGGTCGCGAGGTTGAGGTCGAGAACCTGCTCGCGGGTCAGGCGGTCGAGCACCATGACCAGCGAACGCAGCGAGTTGCCGTGAGCCGCGACGAGAACCTTCTCGCCACGCAGAACGCGCGGCAGGATTTCCGTCAGGTAGTAGGGCCAGACGCGGGCGCCGGTATCACGCAGGCTTTCGCCGCCCGGAGGCGGGACGTCGTAGGAGCGGCGCCAGATATGGACCTGCTCTTCGCCCCACTTGGCGCGGGCGTCATCCTTGTTGAGACCGGAGAGATCGCCGTAGTCGCGCTCGTTCAGCGCCTGATCCTTGATCGTCTGCAGGCCCTGCTGGCCGACCTTGTCGAGGATGAGCTTCAGCGTGTGCTGCGCGCGGGTCAGCGCCGAGGTGTAGGCGACATCGAACTTGATGCCATAATCGGCAAGCGCCTGGCCGCCGGCCGTCGCTTCCTGGATGCCGAGTTCGGTCAGATCAGGGTCCTTCCAGCCGGTGAAGAGGTTCTTCAGGTTCCAGTCGCTCTGGCCATGCCGAACGAGAACGAGTGTGCCGCTCATAAAAGTCTGCCTCCGTGGGGATTATTGTGAAGAGAGCCCGAGGACATCGAGCATGGAATAGAAACCTGGCTTCTTGTCGCGCGCCCAGAGCGCTGCCTTAATGGCGCCGCGGCCGAAGATCGAGCGATCAGCGGCGCTATGCGACATCGAAACGATCTCGCCTTCGCCGGCAAAGAGCACCGAATGCTCGCCGATCACCGAGCCGCCGCGAAGCGTCGCAAAGCCGATCGTACCGGCTTCGCGCGCACCGGTATGGCCATCGCGGACCCGGACCGATTGCGTCTTCAGATCGACATCGCGACCCTTGGCAGCGGCCTCGCCGAGCAACAACGCCGTACCCGAGGGCGCATCGACCTTGCGCTTGTGATGCATTTCGAGAACTTCGATATCCCAGTCCTCGGGCGAGAGCGCCCGGGCAGCCTGCTCGATGAAGACGCTGAGAAGATTGACGCCGAGGCTCATATTGCCCGACTTGACGATCCGCGCATGGCGCCCCGCCGCCTGGATCTTGGCATCGTCGGCATCCGAGCATCCCGTCGTGCCGACCACATGGACGATACGCGCTTGTGCTGCCAGTCCGGCAAATTCTACGCTTGCCGTCGGCGAGGTAAAGTCGAGGACACCTTCGGCATGCAGGAAGGCGGCGAGCGGATCGTCGCCGATGATCACGCCATTCGGCCCGAGCCCGGCAAGCTCGCCCGCATCGCGTCCGACGAAGGGCGAGCCCGCGCGTTCGATCGCCGCATGCAGCGTCACGCCATCGATGGAATCGATCAGCCGGATCAGCGTCTGGCCCATGCGCCCTGCTGCCCCAACCACAACCAGTTTCATAGCAGCGTCGCTCATGTCTTCAGTATTCCCGTATCAGATCGTATTCGAGGCCGCCGGCCTCTGGAGATTGTTCAGGCGAGCGTAAAGTCCGTCCTCGAGCTTCGCAAGCGTCTCGTGATTGCCTTCCTCGACGACCCGACCCTGCTGCATCACGACGATCTTGTCGGCGCGAACGACGGTGGAGAGGCGGTGCGCGATGACGACGACGGTGCGGCCCGTCATCGCCTCGTCGAGTGCCTTCTGGACGGCAGCTTCGGATTCCGTATCGAGCGCCGAGGTCGCCTCATCGAGCAGTAGGATCGGCGCGTTGCGCACGAGTGCGCGGGCGATAGACAGGCGCTGACGCTGGCCGCCCGAGAGCGTCACGCCATTCTCGCCGACGGCAGTATCGTAACCGTCGGGCTGTGCCATGATGAAATCATGCGCATAGGCGAGACGGGCCGCTTCCTCGATCTCCGCATCCGTCGCATCTGGACGACCATAGCGGATATTGTCGCGGATCGAGCCTTCGAACAGATAGGGCTGCTGCGAGACATAGGCGAGCTGCTCGCGCAGCGACTGCTTCGTCACATGCGCCACGTCCTGCCCGTCGATGATGATCTCGCCGCTCGTGGGGTCGTAAAAGCGCGGAATGAGATTGATGATCGTCGACTTGCCAGCACCCGACGGGCCGACAAGCGCTGTCGTCTTCCCGCCTTCGGCGACGAAGCTGACACCATTGAGGACGGGTTCCTTGCCATAGGCGAAGGATACATTCCGGAACTCGATCCGTGCCTCCGTTGCCTTCAGCGGCTTGGCATCCGGCAGATCGCGCTGGCGCGGTTCCATGTCGAGCAGTTCGTAGATCATGCGCGCGTTGACGGCCGCACGCTCCATCTGCACCTGCAGCTTGGCCAGGCGGCGCAGCGGGTCGTAAGCGAGCAGCAGTGCGGTGACGAAGGAGAAGAAAGCACCCGGCGGGACGTTGTGATAGATCGACCGGTAAGCCGCATAGGCAAGGACGCCTGCGACCGCCAGACCGGCAAAGCTTTCTGTCATCGGCGCATTGCGTTCGGAGAGGCGCGCGATCTTGTTGGCGCGTTGTTCAGCGATGCTAATTATCTGTTTGATCTTCTTCTGAAGTTCGTTCTCCATAGTGAATGCTTTGACAATCGCGATACCTTGAATCGTTTCCTGCATGGCACCAAATGCACGACTGTTGAGATGAACGGCTTCTCTAGTAACATCGCGCAGTCTTTTCGAAAGATAGCGAAGACCGATTAGCAAAGGCGGAGCCATCACAAAAATGATCAAGCTAAGAATTGGATCCTGATGCACCATAACAGCTACAAGTGAAACAAAGCTCAGGAGATCTCGTGCGGTCGAGGTGATCGTCAGGTTCATGACGTCGCGAATACCACTAATATTTTGGCTGATGCGGGCAGCAATTTGTGCGGAGCGAGTATCACTAAAAAAACCCACCGAAAGCGTCATCAGATGTGAGTACATTCGACGTTGATAGCGGGCTACAATATTGTTGCCGATTTTTGACAGTGCAACTGCCTGTCCGTAACTTGCAATCCCCCTAAGGACGAAGGCGATGAAAACCGAAACACAGATGCTCCAGAGAACGTCTGCTCTCTTGTTGGCGAAAGCTTCGTCAATAATTGATCGCATGATCCAGGCGGTAAACGCTGTAGAAAGTGCAACGACGATAAGACAGGCGATCGCGAATGCATAGCCCATGATGTGGTCACGGCCGTTCTCGGCGATGATGCGCTTCAGCACGCCGGTGACTGTATCGCTATTGACGCTCTTGTTTGCGGACTTTTCCAAAAAATTGCGCTTCCCGTGTCGGATACTATGCGCGCAAAACCGCGCACTCGCGGGGCTCTATAAAGATTTGGCGGCGGCTTGGCTAGACAGGGCCTAGGCGCGCCAGCGTCTCCCATCCGTCGATACGCCGAAGGTTTCAGGTGCGCGGGCGTAGAAGGAAAGCCCGGCAAGGGCTGCCAGCGGATGCGTCACGACATAGGTCGGGATGGCGCGCAGCCAGTGTGAGTGCGGCGCTTTGTCCTCGAAAGCGGCGCGGAATTCCTGTTTGCGCAGCGCCGGCAGGATCTTCTGCGAGATGCCACCGGAGAGATAGACGCCGCCCTTGGCCATGAAGAGCATGGCGATGTCGCCGGCGAGCCGGCCAAGATAGGTCGCAAACAGTGAGATCGTCTCCTCGGCCACCTTGTCTGTGCCCGCGAGCGCATGGGACGTGACGTCGGCCGGATCGCTGTACTTCACGTCCAGCCCATCGGCGGTGCAGATCGCACGGTAGAGATGGATGATGCCGCGGCCGCAGAGGATCTGTTCGGCAGAAACGCGGCCCTCGATCGTCTCGATATAGGGGAAAATCTCCAGGTCACGCTTGGAGCGCGGCCCGAGATCGACGTGGCCGCCTTCGCCAGGAACCGGAATCCAGCTACCGCGGGCATGAACGAGACCGCCGACGCCAAGGCCGGTGCCCGGTCCGAGAACGGCACGCGAAGCCATCAAGTCGCCCGAGGCGGGGCCGATCTGCTCGCGGTCATTGGAGCCAAGTGCAGAGATCGCCAGTGCCTGCGCCTCAAAATCGTTGACGACGAGAACATCCTCGATGCCCAGGCCGGAAATCATCGTATGGGGACGCACGACCCAGTCGCAGTTCGTCAGCGGGATCTCGTCGCCGTTGATCGGGCCTGCAACGGCAAGGATGGCCGAACGCGGGCGTAGGGCCGTATTGGCAAAAACGCCTGCCTTGATGGCATCGTCGATCGTCTCGAAATCGGCCGTCCGGACATTCGGAAAATTCACCGCCTCGGTTGTGGCGTCGGCGAGAATGGAGAAGCGCGCATTCGTGCCGCCAATATCGCCGATCAGGATCGGGAAGGGCATATGGGCATCGCTGGCATCAAGCATGGATTGGGCCTCTTCCGTTCAAGCTTTCAGGGTCGGGATGAGTTTGTCCGCGGTCGCTTCGTTGAGCGCCATCGGGATATCGTAGACGATCGCGAGCCGCATGAGCGCCTTGACGTCGACATCATGCGGCATCGGGGTCAGCGGGTCGACGAAGAAGATCAGGGCGCCGATTTCACCCGTCGAAATCAGCGCGCCGATCTGCTGGTCGCCGCCGAGAGGGCCGCTTTTCAGACGGGTGACATCGAGGTCGGGGACTGCGTCGAGAACCCGGCCGCCCGTCGTGCCAGTCGCGACGATCTTCCATTTGGCGAGAAGGTCGCGATTGCGGCGGGCAAATTCCGCCATGTCGTCCTTCTTCTGGTCATGAGCAATCAATGCAAGGCACTTGCCGCCGGCCATGAGAAAGGACCTCCATCCCGGGTTTCAATCGATTTGGCCGCTTCTATACCAAGCCGGCGATTTGAAACACAAGCCTCACGGTAATCATTGCATCGGCTTGTCGTCAGGAACCGGGCCGATGGCGGGAAGGCCCTGGTCGGAAACGGCGGGAGCCGTTGCCGGTACCGCCGTCAGAGCGCTCGCTGCCGAGCCGCCGCCATAGGTTGCTTCGGCAACCGAGGAGACGGACGGGGCGGCCAAAATGGCAGCGCAGGCTTTTGGCAGATCGGAGACCATGCCCTCGCGCGGCGGCTTCGGCGGCGGCGCATTCGGCTTCGGCGGTGCGGGCTTCGCCCAGGGTTCCTTGGTGAACCACCACGCCAGCGATTTGTCACAGCCGTCACCGGCAGCAACGGGCGCCTGCGGCTTGCAGGCAGTGGCGCCCGGCGGGCACTTCATGCGGATGTGGAAGTGGGAATCGTGACCATATTCCGGACGCAGCTTGCCTAGATTGGTGCGGTCGCCAGTCCAGGTGTCGCACATCTTCTTCTTGATCGCCGGATTGACGAAGATGCGCTCAACCTGCGGATAGCTTGCGGCAAGCATCAGAAGTTCGGCCCGCGATTGCGTCCAGATCTTCGGGTCGACGGTCAGGAATTTGCCCTTCTGCAGCATGGTCGTGAAAGGCAGGGCTTCCCGTTGCTCGGCATTCATCCGCTGGGACGACATCGGCGTGAACCAGATATCGGCGTCGAGGCCGACCTGATGCGAGGCGTGACCATTGAACATCGGTCCGCCGCGCGGCTGCGCGATATCGCCGACGAGAATGCCCGGCCATCCGATCTGCTGCTGCGCGTCGCGCGAGAAGCGCTCGAGCAGCGAGATCATTGCCGGATTGCCCCAGCGGCGATTGCGCGAAAGCCGCATCGCCTGCCAGGTCGGTCCGTCGGCGGGAAGCGCCACGGCGCCCGACATGCAGCCCTTGGCATAGAAGCCGATCGGCTGTGCGGGCCCCTCTGACGGAAGCGATACCGAGCCGAAGATCGCCTTGGCGCTTCCCGGGCTCGGCTGCTTCTGCTGCGCGCCCGCATCGGCCGAGACGAGGCCGACGCCCAGCGCACCCGCCAAGGCGAGTTTGCCGAAAATCTTGGAAGAAGCGAGGCGGAGCGTCATGCGAATTCCCGAAATTGCCAGTGATTTGCGGTGGAATTTACCGTGAAAAGCAATTCGGGTGAATCGATGTTTTCATGGTGCTCGCGCCTAGGTGCTTTCGCCTCCGCTCAGAGATTGGCGAGGATATCGGCAGTCTTTCTGACCCGCGACAGCCGCGGCAGGATCTTCTCGCACGAAAATCCGTGCATCTCCGCCGTGAAGCTCGTTATCGCGTCTTCGGCGGCAATGACCGCGTAGTTATGCGCGTAGGCGTCGCGAATGGTCGACTCGACACCGAAATTGGTCGCGATCCCGGCGAGGATTACCGTCTTGATGCCGCGGCGGCGAAGCTGAAGGTCGAGATCGGTGCCGTAGAAGGCGCTCCACTGGCGCTTGACGACATGGGCATCGACCGTCAGCGCGGCGATCTCCGGCGGCGCCTCAAGCGCGGCGGCGGGCAATCCGCCCTTCGGGAAGCTCGCCGGTTCGTCGGCTGGATGGTTGACGGCGTCAGCGTAGTCCGCAGAGAAACCGACGGTCACCAGAATGACCGTTCCGCCCTGTGATTTCAGCTGCCTGGCAATCGCTGCCGTGTTTTCAATGACCTGCTGAGCGCTATGAGGCGCAACCGGCCGGCTGGTGATAAAGGCCTGCAGATCGATTGAGATAAGCGCGGTAGTCTTGGGATCGTAAAGGGACATACGGGGGCTCCGAACGACTAGTCAAAATTTCGCGAGAACGGCAAAAACCAAACTCTCTCCTGTTTTTCGCCGCCATTTTCCTTATTCTCGCCGAAACCGAAACAATAGGGGTTGGCGAATGGCATTTGTGGGGTCGAAGAAAAGTCTGGTTGTTGCTCTCGTGGCACTGAGCGCACTGGCCTTGCCCGTCAAAGCCCAGGAGCAGACCTTCCAGATCGGCACATCGTCCATCGGCGAACTCAAATACAAGCCGGGCTTCAAGCGCTTCGATTACGTCAATCCGGATGCGCCGAAAGGCGGCACGCTCAATCTGTCGACGACGGGGACTTTCGATACCTTCAATCCCCTGCTTTCGAAGGGTGAGCTGGCGGATGGCTCGCCGCTGGTATTCGAAACCCTGACCAAGTCTGCCGACGACGAGCTGCTCGCCAGCTACGGCCTACTGGCGGAAGGGGTTTCCTATCCTGCCGATTTCTCCAGCGCGACCTTCAGGCTGCGGGCCGAAGCAAAGTGGGCCGATGGCCAGTCTGTCACGCCTGAAGACGTCATCTTCAGCCTCGACAAGGCAAAGGAGCTCAATCCGCTTCTGTCGAACTACTATAAGCATGTCGCGAAAGCCGAGAAGACCGGCGACCGCGATGTCACCTTTACCTTCGATGAGAAGGGCAACAAGGAACTCCCGAACATCCTCGGCCAGCTGACGATCCTGCCAAAGCACTGGTGGGAGGGCATGGGTGCCGACGGCAAGCCCCGTGATATCGGCAAGACGACGCTTGAGCCGCCGATGGGCTCAGGCCCCTACAAGATTGCCGCCTTCACCGCCGGCTCCACAGTGCGCTATGAATTGCGCGACGACTATTGGGGCAAGGACCTCAACGTCAATGTCGGCCAGAACAACTTCCGCAACATCACCTACACCTTCTTCGGCGACCGCGACGTCGAGTTCGAGGCCTTCCGCGCAGGCAATGTCGACTACCGCCAGGAAAACCAGGCGAGCCGCTGGGCGACCGCCTATGATTTTCCCGCCGTCAAGGATGGCCGCGTGATCCGCGAGGAGGTCCCGAACGCTCTCCGTTCGGTCGGCATCATGCAGGCGCTGACGCCTAATACCAGGCGCGACCAGTTCAAGGATCCACGTGTTCGCGAAGCGCTCAACTATGCCTTTGACTTCGAGGACCTGAACAAGAACCTCGCCTACAACGCCTTCAAGCGGATCGACAGCTACTTCTGGGGTACCGAGCTTGCCGCGTCGGGCCTGCCGCAGGGGCGTGAACTCGAAATTCTGCAGGGCATGAAGGATCAGGTGCCGCCGGAAGTCTTCACGACGCCGTACACCAACCCTGTTGCCGGTGATCCGCAGAAGCTGCGCGACAACCTCAAGACCGCAATCGGCCTTTTCAAGGAGGCGGGGTACGAGTTGAAGGGCAACCGGATGGTCAATAGCAAGACCGGTCAGCCGATGAGCTTCGAGATCCTGCTCTCCAATTCGTCCTTCGAGCGCTCGGTCATGCCCTTTGCCAACAATCTCAAGAAGATCGGCATCGATGCGCGGCTCCGCACCGTCGATGCGTCCCAGTATACGAACCGCGTCCGCAGCTTTGACTACGACATGATCTGGTCCATCTGGGGCGAGACCATGAACCCCGGCAACGAGCAGATGGACTATTGGGGTTCCCAGGCAGCCACCCAGCAGGGATCGCGAAACTACGCCGGTATCTCAAACCCAGCGATTGACGCCCTGATCAAGATGATCATCTTTGCACCCGATCGCGATGAACAGGTTGCGGCGATCAAGGCGATGGACCGCGTGTTGCTGGCCAACCACTATGTCGTGCCGCTGTTCTACAGCAACAACTCGCGCTTGGCCTATTGGGACAGGATGGCCCATCCCGCTGAACTGCCCGAATATTCCATCGGCTTCCCCGAAGTCTGGTGGTCGAAGGACGCGAAATAGCGGACTTGCATTGGCAGGGCCGCTGGGGTCCAAATGGTCCATTCGAATCACCATGAAGAAGCCGGGCTAACCGGCGAAAGGCTTATGGATTGACGACTTCTGACAGGATGCGCATCCCGGCGAAATTCAAGACCTGGAAGGCCGCGCGCTGATGGGAGCCTATATCCTTCGCCGCCTGCTTCTGATGATACCGACGATCGTCGGCATCATGGCGATTTCCTTCACCGTCATCCAGTTTGCGCCCGGCGGCCCGGTCGAGCAGGTGATCGCCCAGTTGACCGGCCAGGCCGACAGCGCCGACCAGCGCCTTTCCGGCGGTGGTGGAGATCTGCTGGGGCAGGGCGGTGATGAAGGCTCGAAATATCGCGGCGCCCAGGGCCTCGATCCGGAATTGATCGCCAAGCTCGAAAAGCAGTTCGGCTTCGACAAGCCACCGCTCACTCGCTTCGGCGAGATGATGTGGAACTACATCCGCTTCGATTTCGGCGAGAGCTTCTTCCGCAACACCTCGGTTCTCGACCTGATCAAGGATAAGCTGCCGGTCTCGATTTCGCTCGGCGTCTGGATCATGATCTTTTCCTACGTGATCTCGATTCCGCTCGGCATCCGCAAGGCGGTCAAGGACGGCTCGACCTTCGATGTCTGGACGTCGGGTGTGATCATTGTCGGCTATGCAGTTCCAAGCTTCCTGTTCGGTATCCTGTTGATCGTTCTCTTCGCCGGCGGCTCCTTCTATGACTGGTTCCCGCTGCGCGGCCTGGTCTCGGATAATTTTGACCAGCTCGCCTGGTGGCAGAAGCCGCTCGATTATTTCTGGCATCTGACGCTGCCGCTGATCTCGCTCTCGCTCGCCGCTTTTGCCACGACGACGCTGCTGACGAAGAATTCCTTCATCGAGGAGATCAAGAAGCAGTATGTGACGACGGCGCGCGCCAAGGGCTTGAATGAACGCCAGGTGCTCTATGGTCACGTCTTCCGCAACGCCATGCTGATCATCATCGCCGGCTTCCCCGGCGCCTTCATCTCGGCCTTCTTCACCGGATCGCTGCTGATCGAGAATATCTTCTCGCTCGATGGCCTCGGCCGCCTCGGCTATCTCTCGGTCGTCAACCGCGATTACCCGATCGTCTTTGCGACGCTCTACATCTTCTCGCTGCTCGGCCTCTTCGTCAGCCTGATCTCGGACCTGATCTACACCTGGATCGATCCCCGCATCGACTTCGAGCGGAGGGATGTCTGATGGATACCGCTGCAAATCCCGCGACGGCGACGCCCGTCAAGCCGCCGCGCAAGGGCCTTCTGTCGCCGACGAACGTCCGCCGCTGGCGGAATTTCAAGGCGAACCGGCGCGGCTATTGGTCGTTCTGGCTGTTCATGATCCTCTTCGTGCTGACCCTGTTTGCCGAACTGATCGCCAATGACAAGCCGATCATCGCGTCCTACAAGGGCGAGATCCTCTTCCCCGTCGTCATCGATTACCCGGAAGAGAAATTCGGCGGCTTCCTGGCGGAGACGGACTATCGCTCTGATGTCATCGCCGACGAAATCAATGCCAATGGCTGGATGATCTGGCCGCCGATCCATTATTCCTACCGCTCGGTCAATTCCAACATCCCGCGCTCGGCGCCGACGCCGCCCTTCTGGCTGATGAGCGCCGAAGAGCGCTGCGCCGGCTATCCGCAGGGCGTCAACGATCCGAATTGCAATTACGGCAATCTGAACTGGCTCGGCACCGACGATCAGGCCCGCGATGTGCTGGCCCGCGTCATCTATGGCTTCCGCATCTCCGTCCTCTTCGGTCTGGCGCTGACGATCTGCTCGGCGATCGTCGGGGTGACGGCCGGTGCGGTCCAGGGCTATTTCGGCGGTTGGACTGATCTGCTGTTGCAGCGCTTCATCGAGATCTGGTCGTCGATGCCGGTTCTCTACATCCTGCTGATCATCGCCGCGATCCTGCCGCCGGGCTTCTTCGTGTTGCTCGGCATCATGCTCTTGTTCTCCTGGGTCGGCTTCGTCGGCGTCGTGCGCGCCGAATTCCTGCGCGCCAGAAACTTCGAGTATGTCCGCGCCGCCCGCGCGCTTGGAGTCAACAACCGCACCATCATGTGGCGCCACCTGCTGCCGAACGCCATGGTCGCGACGCTGACCTTCCTGCCTTTCATTCTTTCGGGCTCGATCACCACGCTGACCTCGCTGGACTTCCTCGGCTTCGGTATGCCGCCCGGCTCGCCGTCGCTGGGTGAGATGATCGCGCAGGGCAAATCCAATCTGCAGGCGCCGTGGCTCGGGCTCACTGCCTTCTTTGCCATGTCGATCATGCTCTCGCTGCTGATCTTTATCGGCGAGGCGGTGCGCGATGCCTTCGATCCAAGAAAGACCTTTCAATGAGTGAGAGCTCCGAAACCCTCCTCTCGGTCAAGGATTTGTCCGTCGCCTTTCATCAGGGCGGCGAAACATCGCTGGCTGTGGATCGCATTTCCTTTGAGATCCGCAAGGGGGAAGTCGTGGCGCTGGTCGGCGAGTCCGGCTCCGGCAAATCCGTCTCGGCCAACTCCATCCTGCGGCTGCTTCCCTATCCCTCGGCGAGCCACCCGACGGGCCAGATCCTGTTCAAGGGTAAAGACCTCTTGAAGGCATCGGACAAGGAGCTGCGCCAGGTGCGCGGCAACGACATCACGATGATCTTCCAGGAGCCGATGACATCGCTCAATCCGCTCCACTCGATCGAGAAGCAGATCGCCGAAATCCTCGATCTGCATCAGGGTGTAACCGGTGCCGCCGCCCGAAAGCGCGTGCTCGAGCTCCTCAATCAGGTCGGCATCCGCGAACCGGAGAAACGCCTGAAGGCCTATCCGCATGAACTGTCCGGCGGCCAGCGTCAGCGCGTCATGATCGCCATGGCGCTCGCCAACCGTCCGGAGCTGCTGATCGCCGACGAGCCGACGACGGCGCTTGATGTCACCGTTCAGGCGCAGATCCTGGAGCTGCTGCGCCAGCTGAAAGGCGAGCATGGCATGTCCATGCTCTTCATCACCCACGATCTCGGCATCGTCCGCAAATTTGCCGACCGCGTCTGCGTCATGACCAAGGGCAAGATCGTCGAGACCGGCACGGTCGAGGAAGTCTTCACCCGGCCGCAGCACGATTATACCCGCCATCTGCTGGCCTCCGAGCCGCGCGGCGAGCCGCCGCTCGCCGATCCCTCGAAGCCTGTCGTCATCGAAGGCAACCATGTCCGCGTCTGGTTCCCGATCAAGGCCGGGCTGATGCGCCAGGTCGTCGATCACGTAAAGGCGGTCGATGGCATCGATCTGTCGCTGCGCGCCGGACAGACACTCGGCGTCGTCGGCGAATCCGGCTCCGGCAAGACGACGCTTGGATTGGCGCTGACGCGACTGATCTCGTCGAAGGGCCGCATCAGCTTCGTCGGTAAGGATATAGCGAGCTATTCGTTCACGCAGATGCGGCCGCTGCGCAACCAGCTGCAGGTCGTCTTCCAGGACCCCTATGGATCGCTCAGCCCGCGCATGTCGGTCGGCGATATCATCGCTGAGGGCCTGAAGGTACATGAGCGCTCGCTCACGCACGAGGAGCGTGACCAGCGCGTCTGCTGGGCGCTGGAGGAAGTCGGTCTCGATCCGCTGACCCGCTGGCGCTACCCGCATGAATTTTCCGGCGGTCAGCGGCAGCGCATTGCGATCGCCCGCGCCATGGTGCTGAAGCCGCGCTTCGTCATGCTCGACGAGCCGACCTCGGCGCTCGACATGAGCGTCCAGGCGCAGGTCGTCGATCTCCTTCGCGATCTGCAGAAGAAGCATGATCTCGCCTATCTCTTCATCAGCCATGACCTGAAGGTCGTCAAAGCGCTCGCCAACGATGTCATCGTCATGCGCTTCGGCAAGGTGGTGGAGCAGGGGCCTTCGGCCGAGATCTTCAGCACGCCGAAGGACGATTACACCAAGGCGCTGATGGCCGCCGCGTTCAACATCGAGGCAGTGCCGACGCCTGCCGTGCAGCAGTAAAGAAGACCATGTCCGCAAGGCCGCCCGTTCTCGTCGATCTCAAGTTCAATCCTGAGGGCATCGCCCGCATCCTGAAGACCGCCTTTGCGGATCGCGGCAGCATCAATCTCGCCGATCCCGAGACCAAGGGCAGGGATCTCAGTGCCTGCGAATACGCGCTGCTCTGGAAGCCGGACGCTGATCTCTTCGACCGCGCACCGAACCTGAAGATCATCTTTTCCGGCGGCGCCGGCGTCGACAGCATCATGACGCTGCCGGGCCTGCCCGATGTGCCGATCGTCCGCTTCGTCGATCGCAGCCTGACGGTGCGGATGAGCGAATGGGTGGTCATGCAGTGCCTCATGCACCTGCGCGATCAGCGCGGCCACGACCAGCATCAGCGCGATCGAATCTGGGGCAAGATGGCGCCTCCGGAAGCCGCCGAAATCACCGTCGGCGTCATGGGCCTCGGCGTGCTCGGCCAGGACGCCGTGCGCAAGCTCAAGGTCATGGGCTTCAACGTTATCGGCTGGTCGCGCACGAGGAAGGAACTGGAAGACGTCGAAACCTTCGATGCCGCAGGCCTCGATCTCTTCCTGTCGAAGACCGATATCCTCGTTGGCCTGCTGCCGCTGACGCCGGAGACGACCGGCTTCTACAATGCCAGCCTGTTCGGCAAGCTCCGCCAGGGCGGTGCCCTCGGCAAGCCCGTCTTCATCAATGCCGGGCGCGGCAAAAGCCAGGTTCAATCCGATATCGTTTCGGCAGTCGAAGGCGGCATCCTTGGCGGCGCCTCGCTCGATGTCTTCGAGGTGGAGCCGTTGCCCGCCGACGATCCGCTCTGGGGTCTCGACAGCGTCTTCATCACCCCCCATGACGCGGCGATTTCAGAGGAAAATGCGCTCTTCCGCCATGTCGAGCAGCAGATCGCCCGCTTCGAGCGCGGCGAGCCCCTGCAGTTCCTGGTCGATCGCACCGCCGGTTACTGACCGGCCGGGAACCTTCGCAGCCTCTTTTCGTTGTTCTTCCGTAGGCTCTGCAGCAGACCGCATCGCGGCTGCCCAGAAATCGGAAGGAGACAGGCATGGCGCATCAGATGGAAACCCGCTGGGAAAAATCCGATGGCAAGCTTCATGAAGAAGAGCAGATTTCTCCGGTCAAGGCCAAGCAGGGCCGTACCGGCAAGCGTATTCTGACGGTTCTGATCGTCGCCCTCGTGCTCGCCTTCATTGTCTGGATCCCGGTGGAGATCTGGGGCAAGCGTGAGGCCAGCGAGGTTGCGCCGCAGCAGCCCGGCCAGGAATTGCAGTCTGAGCAGCCGGCGCCACCGGCAGCCCCGTCGCTGCAGAATGGCAATGGCGTACCGACCGAGACGCCGAACAATTCGGCTCCCGCTGGCAACGCCCGCCCTGCGACCCCGGCAACACCGGCAGCGCCCTCTGCGCAGTAATGGGGTATTGGGTCCAGGCGATCATCAAAGGCCCTGCCGCTTCCCGCGGCAGGGCTTTGTATTTGCGCTGGACTTTACCGTATGATTTTTCGATAAGAAGACGCACAGGACCGGCCGTCATGTGCCGCGCACCCGGCCGGTATGCATGGGGTGGAGCATGGCCAAGACCGATATCGCAAGACGCGTTTACAATCACGCCTGGAAGCTGGACCCGATCGTCCGCAGCCTGATCGATACGGACTTCTACAAGCTTCTGATGCTGCAGATGATCTGGAAGCTCTATCCCGACGTCAACGCAACCTTCACGCTGATCAACCGGACCAAGCGCGTGCTGCTCGCCGAGGAGATCGACGAGGGTGAACTGCGCGAGCAACTGGACCACGCGCGCACGCTGCGTCTCTCCAAGAAGGAAATGATCTGGCTCGCCGGTAACAGCTTCTATGGCCGCGCCCAGATCTTCGAGCCTGAATTCCTCGCCTGGTTTTCGCATTTCCAGCTGCCGGAATACGAGCTCTCCAAGAAGGATGGCCAATACGTTCTGGATTTTCACGGCTCCTGGAAGGAGACGACGATGTGGGAAATCCCGGCGCTGGCGATCATCAATGAGCTGCGCTCGCGCTCGGCGATGAAGGCGCTCGGTCCCTTCACGCTCGATGTTCTCTATGCCCGTGCCAAGGCCAGGATGTGGACCAAGGTCGAGCGACTGAAGGAACTCCCGGGTCTCAGGATTTCCGATTTCGGCACGCGCCGCCGTCACAGCTTCCTGTGGCAACGCTGGTGCGTCGAGGCGCTGAAGGAAGGCATCGGCCCGGCTTTTACCGGCACCAGCAACGTTTTGCTCGCCATGGACTCCGATCTGGAAGCCGTCGGCACCAACGCCCACGAACTGCCGATGGTCGCCGCAGCGCTGGCGCACACCGATGACGACCTTGCCAAGGCACCCTACAAGGTTCTGCGCGATTGGAACCGCCTCTATGGCGGCAACCTGCTGATCGTCCTGCCGGATGCCTTCGGCACCACGGCTTTCCTGCGCGACGCGCCGGAATGGGTTGCCGACTGGACCGGCTTCCGTCCGGACAGCGCGCCGCCGGTCGAGGGCGGTGAGAAGATCATCGAGTGGTGGAAGAAGATGGGTCGCGATCCGCGCCAGAAGCTTCTGATCTTCTCGGATGGGCTGGATGTCGACGCGATCATCGACACCTACAAGCATTTCGAGGGACGGGTCCGCATGAGCTTCGGCTGGGGAACCAACTTGACGAATGATTTCGCCGGTTGCGCACCGACCGAAATCTCCGGGCTGAACCCGATCTCCGTCGTCTGCAAGGTCAGCGACGCCAATGGCCGCCCTGCAGTCAAGCTCTCAGACAATCCGCAAAAGGCTACAGGTGAGCCGGCCGAGGTCGAGCGCTATCTGAAATTCTTCGGCGCGGAAGATCGCGTCGATCAGGAAGTGTTCGTCTGATGTGATCAGGCGTGCGGCTTGCGCTTGTCTTCTTCCTCTTCACGGATCGCATCCTGGTGATACCAGCTGTCGAAAGCCGCATCGCAGATGTTGGGATCGATCGCGAGCGGATCCTTCGCGCAAAAGCGCTCGCCGGGACGGCGGAACTTGACGGGGAACTGGTAGATCTTTGCGGATTCGCCTTGAAAACTTGTCGGCATCCTATCGCCTTCCATTATCTATGCGTACCGGTCATCCGGGCAGTGATAATAACAGATTGCCCATGATTTGCGCAAATGGCTCAAAATATAGGCAATTATTGTGGGCTTCGTAAGCAGTTGATAAAATGCGTGAAAACTTCTGTGGCTCCTGCATCTTTTTCAGGCGTTTGGGCCTTTGAAAGAAAAACGCAGCCATCGTCCGCCAGTTCCCGCCTAACCCCCCGCTTTCATTGAAAGTTAACGTCCAGTCTCGCCGGCGCCCTGCCTGCGCGTTTTGACGCACCCTGAAGGGCGGATTTCGAACTGGCACGCTACGTGCTTGTTAGTGTGCATCCGCTGGTGAAACGCACCCTCAGGATTTGTGACACGCACACGTTTGAGAGACTGGCCAATGACAAAGTATAAGCTCGAGTACATCTGGCTCGATGGGTACACTCCTGTACCGAACCTGCGCGGCAAGACGCAGATCAAGGAATTCGACGCGTTTCCGACGCTCGAGCAGCTCCCGCTCTGGGGCTTCGATGGTTCGTCCACGATGCAGGCCGAAGGCCGCAGCTCTGATTGCGTCCTGAAGCCGGTCGCAGTTTATCCGGATCCGGCACGCACGAACGGCGTTCTCGTCATGTGCGAAGTCATGATGCCCGACGGCGTTACCCCGCACGCTTCCAACAGCCGCGCGACCATCCTCGACGACGAAGATGCATGGTTCGGCTTCGAGCAGGAATACTTCTTCTACGAAAACGGCCGTCCGCTCGGCTTCCCGGAGCAGGGCTACCCGGCTCCGCAGGGTCCGTATTACTGCGGCGTCGGCTCGTCCAACGTTGGCCCGGTTGCCCGCGAAATCGTCGAAGAGCATCTCGACCAGTGCCTCGCTGCCGGCATCAACCATGAAGGCATCAATGCCGAAGTGGCCAAGGGTCAGTGGGAATTCCAGATTTTCGGCAAGGGCTCCAAGAAGGCTGCCGACCAGATCTGGATGGCACGCTACCTGCTGCAGCGCCTGACTGAAAAGTACGGCATTGACATCGAATATCACTGCAAGCCGCTCGGCGACACCGACTGGAACGGCTCGGGCATGCACTGCAACTTCTCGACCAAGTACATGCGCGAAGTCGGCGGCAAGGCTTACTTCGAAGCCCTGATGGCGCAGTTCGAAAAGAACCTCGACGCTCATATCGCTGTCTACGGTCCTGATAACGACAAGCGCCTCACCGGCAAGCACGAAACGGCTCCGTGGAACAAGTTCTCCTACGGCGTTGCCGACCGTGGTGCTTCGATCCGCGTTCCGCACTCCTTCGTCAAGAACGACTACAAGGGCTACCTGGAAGATCGCCGCCCGAACTCTCAGGGCGACCCCTACCAGATCGCTTCGCAGGTTCTGAAGACGATCTCGGAAGTTCCGCTGTCGGGTTCGGCTTCGGCTGCTGCCTGAGGCTAAAAGGGTTTTCCTCCCAAGGGCGCCGGCTGCTTGCAGCCGGCGTTTTCTTTTTGATGCACCGGATTCCTTCGGCTGCGCGACGCAGCTATAATTGCGTCCATGGCTCAAAGAGCAGGCAGCGCCGATCTTCCCCTGCATGGCGGCAGGGTTCCCAAATGGCTGGGCGACCGGATGACGAAGCTCGGTGCCCTGGTCACCGAAGCGATCGTCCATCACTACGGCCGCGACGAATTCCTGCGCCGTCTGGCGCACCCTTTCTGGTTCCAGTCCTTCGGCGCCGTCATGGGCATGGACTGGCATTCCTCGGGCATCACCACCAGTGTTCTCGGCGCGCTGAAGCGCGGCCTGACGCCGCTCTCGGGCGAGCTCGGCCTGCATGTCTGCGGCGGCCGCGGCGCCCAGTCGCGGCGCACGCCGGACGAGCTGGCCGCGATCGGCAACCGCGTCGGCATCGACGGCATTGCGCTGGCGCAGGCAAGCCGCCTCGTCGCCAAGGTTGATAGCGCCGCCCTCCAGGATGGCTTCGACCTCTACCTCCACGGCTTCATCGTCACCGACGACGGCAAATGGGTGGTGGTTCAGCAAGGCATGAACGGCGACAACAGGCAGGCCCGCCGCTATCACTGGCTGTCCGAGGGCCTGGAGAGCTTCGTGAACTCGCCGCATGCGGCGATCGAAGGCCGCACGCAGGGCAACATCGTCAACCTCGCCGACAGACGTGCCGAGCGCTCCCGCGCCGGACAGCTCGATCTCCTCGCAACGCTCGGCCCCGACCGCATCGTCCGCGAAGCCGCAGCACTGGCGCTTGACACGAGAAAGCCTGCGCCGCTGCCCGACCAGATGCTCCTGCCGCACCTGATCATGCCCGCCCATCACGATGTCCGCGAAAAGGACGTCAACATGAAGCGTCTGCACGGCAATCTGGCGGCCGCGGCGGATCGTGGCCCTGAAGATTTCGAGCAGCTTCTCCTCGTCCCCGGTGTCGGCGCCCGCACGGTGCAAGCGCTCGCCATGGTCGCCGAGGTCGTCCACGGCGCGCCCTACCGCTTCTCCGACCCCGCCCGTTTCTCGATCGCCCACGGCGGCAAGGACCGCCATCCATTCCCCGTGCCGCTGAAGGTTTACGACGAAACCATCAAGGTGATGAAGTCGGCGGTCCAGAAAGGCCGCCTCGGGCGCGAGGAAGAGCTTCAGGCCCTCAAACGCCTCGACGATCAGTCCCGCCAGCTGGAGCGCTATGTCACGGGCCCCGATCTCAAGGAGATCGTTGCCGGCGAATTTAGGAATTCGCCGGAATGGGGCGGTCGCAGCGTGTTCGGCTGGGAGGGGGAGGAGCGGTAGTTATTCCGTGCCGAGCCTGCCGAACTGCCCCGGCTTGCGCTTGGCAGGTACAGGCGCTCTGGCTCCCATCGGGTAGCGATCGGAAGGGCGCGGGCCGTCTCCCGGAATAAACGCCAGAACCAGGAGCACGGCGTAGAAGAATATCGCGATCCCTTGGATCGCAATGTCAGGAAGCGGGATCGCCACGAATTTCGGGATGAAGACGGGCGCAAGCGGCACCAGCATCACATATTGCGGCCAGCCGATGTGCCGAATCCTGCTCGATACCATGTAAAGGAGACCGATGACGGTTACGGCCGTCATCGCGATCACCGAAATGAAGTGAAGCGTTTCGAACATCGACCGGCGTGCCGCAAGGTCCGCCGCTCGGCGATCGACCGAGGCGCCGCCGCCCAGAATCATGCTCATCGCGCCGGCAGCCGTAGCGGCTCGCAGTTTCTCCATGTCCTCCGGCGTCGGCTTGCGGCCGGAAGCAACGAGGTCGTTCAGAGCTTTCTCCTGCCCTGGAAACATCAGCGGCATGTTCTTGCCGTTGCCGGCCGGTCGTTTCGCACCAACCGCAGTATCGCTAACCGGCCGAGGCGCCATGAGCTCGCGTGCGGCTTGGTCATGCTGAGCCATGATGAAGCGCTCGATCGGGTCTTTGGCGAAATCGAAGCAGAACATGAGGACCAGCAGGATTGCATAGCCAATCCGTCCCAGCTTGGACTCGCCGAATATAGTCATGAAGTTGAGTTCCCCACCGCAACGCAGGGAATATGCTCTCATTGGTTGAATAAGGTGCTAACGAGCCAGCGTAAATTCTAGAAAATCTGTGGCTCGACAGGCAATCTGTCGTGTGGCGCCGCAACCGCGAGGCATGGCAATGTCGGGAAAAAGAAAAATGGCGGACAAGGTGGGATTCGAACCCACGGTACGCTTTCACGTACACACGCGTTCCAGGCGTGCGCCTTAAACCACTCGGCCACCTGTCCTGCTTTTTGATTGGCGTCAGTGGACGCAAATCGTTGGAACGGCGCGATATATACCGATGAATTTTCGAGGATCAACCTAAATCTAACAGATTTTTGACTTCTTCGGATAAAACTCCGCCCGCGTCATGCATTGCGCTTTCCAGGACACGGACTTATCGTGGCCTTGAGGGCGGAAAATGGCGTGGCTGGCCGGGGTTTTCGGCATCGGGTGCGCCGGAGGGTTTTATGCGTTTCTTGTTGCGTTTGAGTAGTCTTGTCGCGCTTGCCGTTGCGGTGATCGCGGGGACGATCGATTCCATCCAGTCCGTTGCGGCCTCCGCTGTGGTGATGACGCCGATGGGCGATGCCTGGCAGGATGTCAGCCCCGCCTCGCTTTTGGCGCTGCAGTCCGCAACCGCTTATTATATCCACCCGCGCTTCTACGCTTTCATCTTCCAGTGGCTGATGCTGCAGCCCGCTTTCGGGGTGTTTCTGGTGCTTGCGCTGCTGCTCTGGATGGTCGGATATAAGAAGCCCCCGGTTGCAGGCCGCTTCACGGCCTGATCACCGAAAAAGCAGTTTCGTAGCGGCTTTTGCGCAGAAATCAGCCTGATTGACCTGATTTTCGGCATCCCCGGCAAATTTTTACCACCCGAAAAATTTCTCGTGAAATTTTCATTCAGCCATGCAAGGATGCGCGAAGCCAGGCCTCCGGGGGGAGGCCGGTGGTTCCGCAGACATGCCTCGCAGAAGGCTTGCGGGAGGACCCCTAACAAATAGCAACAACAGGGCTGCAACTCATGAAAAAAACCCTCCTTTCTCTCCTGGCCGTGGCCGCGATGTCCACGACGGCGCTCGCCGCTGACATCAAGCCGGCTCTCGTTTACGGCACCGGCGGAAAGTTCGATAAGTCCTTCAACGAAGCTGCCTACAATGGCGCTGAAAAGTTCAAGAAGGAAACCGGTATCGCTTATCGCGATTTCGAGCCGACCGGCGATACGCAGGGCGAGCAGGCTATCCGCAACTTCGCAAGCCGTGGCTTCAACCCGGTTGTTGCCGTCTCCTTCGCCTGGACCTCGGCGGTCGAAAAGGTTGCTGCTGAATTCCCGGACACCAAGTTCATCATCGTTGACGCCGTCGTCGACAAGCCGAATGTCCGTTCGGTCGTCTATAAGGAAGAAGAAGGCTCCTTTCTCGTCGGCGTTCTCGCCGGCATGGCATCGAAGACCGGCAAGGTCGGCTTCGTTGGCGGCATGGACATTCCGCTGATCCGCAAGTTCGAATGCGGCTATGAGCAGGGCGCTCGCTCGGTCAAGGCCGACGTTGAAGTGTTCCAGAACATGACCGGCACGACCGGCGCTGCCTGGAACGACCCGGTTCGCGGCGGTGAGCTCACCAAGAACCAGATCGATCAGGGCGCTGACGTCGTTTACGCGGCAGCTGGCGCGACCGGTCTCGGCGTTCTCCAGACAGCTGCCGACAACAAGAAGCTGTCGATCGGCGTCGACTCCAACCAGAACTACCTGCATCCGGGCTCGGTCCTGACCTCGATGGTCAAGCGCGTCGACCTCGCCGTCTACAACGCTTATTCCGACACCAAGAACGACAAGTTCACCGGTGGCGTCCAGGCTCTCGGCGTCAAGGAAGACGGCGTTGCCGCTGCGATCGACGAAAACAACAAGTCGCTGATCACGCCGGAAATGCAGGCTGCTGTCGACAAGGCAAAGGCTGACATCATCGCAGGAACCATCAAGGTTCACGACTACACGTCGGACAACGCTTGCCCGAAGTGATCCGCGATTGAGATGGGCGTATGGCGTGTTGATTTCACCGCCATACGCCCTTTTCTTATTTGGAGCCTGCTGTGACAGACACGCCCGCAATCGAACTCGTGGGCATCGATAAGAAATTCGGTGCCGTCCACGCAAACAAGGACATCAACCTTACCGTCGCCAAGGGCTCGATCCATGGCATCATCGGCGAAAACGGTGCCGGTAAGTCGACTTTGATGTCGATCATCTACGGCTTTTATCACGCCGACGCCGGCGAAATCCGCGTCAATGGCACGCCGATCTCGATCCGCGACAGCCAGACGGCGATTGCCGCCGGTATCGGCATGGTGCACCAGCACTTCATGCTGGTCGACAATTTCACGGTGCTTGAGAACATCATGCTCGGCGCCGAAGGCGGCGCGCTGCTCGCCAAGGGCGTGGCTTCTGCCCGCGCCGAGCTGAAGCGCCTGGAAAAGGAATACGGCCTGGAGGTCAATCCTGACGCGCTCATCGAGCAGCTTCCGGTCGGCCTGCAGCAGCGCGTCGAAATCCTGAAGGCCATGTATCGTGGGGCCGAGATCTTGATCCTCGACGAGCCGACGGGCGTTTTGACCCCGGCCGAAGCCGATCACCTGTTCCGCATCCTCAAGGTGCTGCGCGATCAGGGCAAGACGGTCATCCTCATCACCCACAAGCTGCGCGAGATCATGGCGATCACCGATACGGTATCGGTCATGCGCCGCGGCGAAATGGTGGCGACCCGCAAGACGGCCGAGACGACGGTCGAAGAACTCGCCGAGCTGATGGTCGGCCGCCGCGTTCTGCTGCGCGTCCAGAAGGGCGAATCCAATCCGGGCAAAGTCATCCTGTCGGTCAAGAACCTGACGGTGAAGGACAACCGCGGTGTCACCATGGTCGACAACGTCTCCTTCGATGTCCGGGGCGGCGAGATCGTCGGCATTGCCGGCGTTGCCGGTAACGGCCAGTCGGAACTGCTCGAAGCCATCGCCGGCATTCGCAAGCCGGCATCCGGCGAAATCCTGCTCGACGGCCAGCCGATCGACAAGGCCGATCCCGCGCGCCTGCGCGAACTCGGTCTCGCTCATATTCCCGAAGACCGCCATCACATGGGGCTGGTCCTGAAATTCGAGGAATATGAGAACTCGGTCCTCGGCTATCACCGCAAGCCGGCCTACAGCAAAGGCCCGCTGCTCGATCTCGATGCCATCCGTAAGGATGCCATGGAGAAGATCGAGAAATACGACATCCGCCCGCCGAACCCGCGCCTGAAGACTGCGAACTTCTCCGGTGGTAACCAGCAGAAGATCGTCGTCGCCCGTGAGATCGAGCGTGATCCGTCGGCCCTGATCATCGGTCAGCCGACCCGTGGCGTCGATATCGGCGCCATCGAATTCATTCACCGCCGGATCATCGAGATGCGCGACGCGGGCAAGGCGATCCTGCTCGTCTCCGTCGAACTCGATGAAATCCGTGCCCTTTCCGACCGTATCCTTGTCATGTTTGCCGGCCATGTCGTCGGCGAGAAGACGCCCGATGCCGGTGAACAGACCCTCGGCCTGATGATGGCCGGCATTGCCGCGTGAGGCCTGAATGAGCACTGCTTCCGTACCCCTACCGCGATGGATCAATTACGGCCTCATTCCGTTCCTGAACCTTCTCGTCGCTTTCCTCATCTCCGGCTTCGTCGTCTGGCTGATCGGCGAGAGCCCGCTTGATGCGCTCTCCCTGCTGATCGAAGGCGCTTTCGGCAGCGGCGAAGGCATCGGCTTCACGCTGTTTTACGCCACGAGCTTCATCTTCACCGGCCTCTCGGTCGCCGTCGCCATCCATGCGGGCCTGTTCAATATCGGCTCGGAAGGTCAGGCCTATCTCGGCGGTCTCGGCTGCGCGCTGGTGGCGCTGGCGCTGGACAATTACGTGCCCTGGTATGTGACGATGCCGATCGCCGTCCTCGGCGCAGGCATCTTCGGCGCCGCCTGGGCCTTCGTCCCGGCCTACCTTCAGGCCAAGCGCGGCAGCCACATCGTCATCACCACGATCATGTTCAACTACATCGGCGCGGCGCTGATGGTGTATCTTCTGGTGCATGTGCTGATCGTCCCGGGCAAGATGGCGCCGGAAACGCGCACCTTCCTTGATGGCGGCCAGCTGCCGAAGCTCGGATGGATCATGGAGATCTTCGGCGGTAAGCTCGGTGCTGCGCCGTTCAACGTCTCCTTCATCATCGCGCTTGTCGTCGCCTGGCTCGTCTGGCTGCTGATCTGGCGTACCAAGCTCGGCTTTGAAATGCGTACGCTCGGCGTCAGCCCGACGGCTGCCGCTTACGCCGGCATTCCCTATGCCCGCACGGTCATGATCGCCATGCTGCTCTCGGGCGCACTGGCCGGCATGATGGCACTGAACCCGGTCATGGGTGCGTCTGCCCGCCTGCAGGTCGAATTCGTCGGTGGCGCCGGCTTCGTCGGCATCGCCGTCTCGCTGATGGGCCGCAATCATCCGCTCGGCATCATCTTCGCCGCGATCCTCTTCGGTGTCCTCTATCAGGGCGGCGACTGGATCTCCTTCGAGATGCCGAACATCACCCGTGAGATGATCCTGGTCATCCAGGGTCTCGTCATCCTCTTTGCCGGTGCTTTGGAATACATGTTCCGCCCGGCGATGGTTCACATCTATCAGCGGCTAACGGGCAAGTGAGGGCGAGCGATGGATTATTATGACATCTTCATCAGCGTTCTCAGCTCGACGATCCGTCTGTCGATACCGCTGATCTTCACCGCGCTTGCCGGCTTGTTCTCCGAACGTGCAGGCGTCTTCGATATCGGCCTTGAGGGCAAGATGCTGGGCTCGGCCTTTGCCGCCGCCTGCGTCGCCTATGTCACCGATTCCGCCTGGCTCGGCCTCGTTGCCGGCATCCTCTGCTCGGTGGCGCTCAGCCTGGTCCATGGCTTTGCCTCGATCACCAATCGCGGCAACCAGATCATTTCGGGCGTCGCCATCAACTTCTTCATTGCCGGTATCACCATCGTGCTCGGCCAGGCCTGGTTCGGCCAGGGCGGGCGCACGCCGCAGCTTGCGGGCGAGGCGCGCTTCTCGCCGATCATCCTGCCGGGCGCCGATGCGATGCGCGAAGTTCCCGTCATCGGTCCGCTCTATGCGAATGTGATTTCGGGCAACAACATCCTGACCTATCTCGCTTTCGTGGCGGTGCCGCTCTCCTGGTGGATCCTCTACCGCACGCGCTTCGGTCTTCGCCTGCGCGCAGTCGGAGAAAATCCGGGTGCGGTCGATACTGCCGGTATCTCGGTCACCTGGCTGCGCTACCGCGCCGTCATGTGCGCCGGCATCCTCTGCGGTTTCTCCGGCACCTATCTGGCGATCGCCCAGTCGGCGGCCTTCATCAAGGACATGTCGGCCGGCAAGGGCTATATCGCGCTCGCTGCGCTCGTCTTCGCCAAGTGGAAGCCGGTGCCCGTCATGTTCGCATGCCTGCTCTTCGGCTTTCTCGATGCGCTGGCAAACTTCATGCAGGGAAAGCAGGTACCGTTGATCGGCGAAGTGCCGGTGCAGATCTTCCAGGCGCTGCCCTACGTCCTCACCTGCGTGCTGTTGGCCGGTTTCATCGGCGTAGCAATCCCGCCGAAGGCCGGCGGCGTGCCCTATACGAAGGAACGTTGATCCATGTCCCACGACCTGTTCGAGGCCGCGCGCGGCGCCATGGCTTTCGCCCATGCGCCCTATTCGAAATTCCCCGTCGGCGCGGCCATCCGCGCCGAGGATGGCAAGGTTTATACTGGCGCCAATATCGAGAACCTCTCCTTCCCGCAGGGCTGGTGCGCCGAACCGACGGCGATCAGCGCCATGATCATGGGCGGCGCCAAGAAGATCGTCGAGATGGCCGTCATTGCCGAGAAGCTGCCGCTTTGCCCGCCCTGTGGCGGCTGCCGCCAGAAGATCTCGGAATTCGCTTCGAAGGACACCAAGATCTATCTCTGTGACGAGGTGGGCGTGAAGAAGACCATGACCATGGAAGAGCTTCTGCCCTTCAGCTTCGAGACCGAACTCGGATGAACGCGGCGATCGACCTGCTCGTCGGCAAGCTCGGTGGGCTCGTGCCGCGCCATGGGATCATTCTCGGGTCCGGCCTCGGCTCGCTCGTCAGCGAGCTGGAGAACCCGGTTCGCGTTGCCTACAAGGATCTGCCCGGCTTTCCGGTGAGCGCCGTATCCGGCCATGCGGGCGAGGTCGTTGCCGGCCGTCTCGGCGGCGTACCCGTCATCATGCTCTCGGGCCGCGTGCACTTCTATGAAAAGGGCGATGCCAATGCCATGCGCCTGCCGATCGAGGTTCTGAAGGGCCTCGGCGTCCAGTCTCTGTTCCTGACCAATTCGGCTGGATCCCTGCGCGAGGAAATGCCGCCGGGTTCGGTGATGCAGATCACCGACCACATCAACTATTCCGGCATGAACCCGCTGATCGGCGAGGAGAGCGACCATCGCTTCGTCGGCATGACCAATGCCTATGATACCGATCTCACCGTCGCCATGCGCAAGGCCGCCGAGAAACTCGGGATCAAGCTGTCGTACGGGGTCTACATGTGGTTCTCCGGCCCGAGCTTCGAGACACCGGCCGAAATCCGCATGGCGCGCATTCTCGGCGCCGATGCCGTCGGCATGTCGACGGTGCCGGAAGTGATCATTGCCCGAATGTTGGGCCTCAGGGTTGCAGCAGCCTCGGTAATCACCAATTATGGGGCCGGCATGACCGGTGCCGAACTCAGCCACGACGAAACGAAAGACATGGCGCCCGTTGGCGGCGCGCGTCTCGCAGCCATCCTCAAGGAAATGGTCGCGGGTGGAGGAAGCAACAATGACTAATCACACGCACAAGGAGACGGCGGCAGTCGCGCTCTCCCTGCTCGATCTGACGAACCTCAAGGACGATTGCACCGAAGCGCAGATCGATGCGCTCTGCGAACGGGCCCAGACGCCCTTCGGAAACAGCGCCGCAATCTGCATCTGGCCGCGTTTCGTCGCCCGCGCCCGCACTGTCCTTGGCAAGGGCCACAAGGTCAGGATCGCAACTGTCGTCAACTTCCCGTCGGGCGATATGGAAATCGCCGATGTCGCGGCCGAAACCCGCGAAGCGATCGCCGACGGCGCTGACGAGATCGACCTGGTCATTCCCTACCGCAAGTTCCTGGCGGGCAATGAGAAGGCCGTGACCGACATGGTTTCCGCCATCCGCGCCGAATGCGGCAGCGGTACGCTGCTGAAGGTCATCCTCGAAACCGGCGAGATCAAGGATCCCACGCTTATCCGCCGCGCCTCAGAGCTTGCGATCGAAGCCGGTGCGGATTTCATCAAGACCTCCACCGGTAAGGTCTCGGTCAATGCCACGCTCGAGGCCGCCGATATCATGATCCGTGCCATCCGCCAGAGCGGCCGAAAGGTCGGCTTCAAACCGGCTGGCGGCATCAGCTCCGTTGCGGATGCCGGGCTTTATCTCAGCCTGGCCGAAACCATCATGACCCCGGATTGGCCGATGCCCTCGACCTTCCGCTTCGGTGCCTCCGGCGTCCTGGACGATATCCTGGCGGTCCTCAGCGGCACGCAGCCCGCGCCCGCCAAGGCCTCGAGCTACTGAGCATGATCCCGCAGGAGATCATCCGGCGAAAGCGAAACGGCGAGACGCTCTCTTCCGGAGAGATCGAAGCCTTCGTCACGGCGCTGGCAAAGGGGCATCTGTCCGAGGGGCAGATCGGCGCCTTTGCCATGGCCGTCTGGTTCAAGGGGATGACCCGGGCCGAGACGGTGGCGCTGACGCTGGCCATGGCGAATTCCGGCGATATGCTGACTTGGGAAGGCATCGACCGCCCCATTGCCGACAAGCATTCGACCGGCGGCGTTGGCGACAACGTCTCACTGATGCTGGCCCCGATCGCGGCGGCCTGTGGCCTTGCCGTGCCGATGATCTCGGGCCGCGGGCTCGGTCATACCGGCGGCACGCTGGATAAGCTGGAATCCATATCAGGCTATCTGATCACCCCGGATGCCGCCCTGTTCCGCAAGGTGGTGAAGGAAGCCGGTTGCGCCATCATCGGCCAGACGGGCGCGCTAGCCCCTGCCGATGGCAAGCTCTACGCCGTGCGCGATGTGACCGCGACCGTGGACTCCGTCCCGCTCATCACGGCTTCCATTCTGTCTAAAAAGCTTGCCGCCGGATTGCAGACGCTGATCCTCGACGTAAAGACCGGCAGCGGCGCTTTCCTTACGGATGCCGATGAGGCGAAGACGCTCGCGAGCTCGCTGGTCGAAGTGGCCAATGGGGCCGGCGTGAAGACCTCGGCGCTGCTGACCGATATGAACGAGCCGCTGGCGGACGCTGCCGGCAATGCGGTCGAGATCTGGAACTGCCTTGATTTTCTGTCCGGCAAGAAGGCCGGCACACGGCTGGAAGCAATCGTGCTGGCCTTTGCTGCGGAGATGCTGGTCGGGAGCGGCGTTGCGGCGTCGCTTGCGGATGGTGAAGTGAGCGCCCGCCAGGCGCTCTCCTCAGGCCACGCGATGGAAACCTTTGCACGAATGGTCTCGATGCTGGGCGGCCCGGCGGATTTCGTCGAAAGCCCCGCCAGATATCTGAAGGCCGCGCCGGTGCAGAAGCCGGTGTTGGCGCCGGAGAGCGGCTGGCTGGCAAGCTGTGATGCGAGAGAGGCCGGCATGGCCGTCATCGATCTCGGCGGCGGGCGGCGGCATCCATCCGACAGGATCGACCATCGCGTCGGCTTCTCCGGCCTGCTGCCACTCGGCACGCAGGTGGAAAAGGGCCAGCCGATCGCCTTCGTCCACGCCGCCGACGATGCGGCGGCAGAGCGGGCCGCGGCTGCGATAATCGCGAATTACAAGATATCCGGCGACAAGCCGAAGCTGCCACCGGTCATATCTGGCCGCGTCTGATCTTACTGCTTGAGGCTGAGCGCGCCGTCGGCGACGGAATAGGAGTCGAGCTTCTTCAGGAAGCTCATGCCGACAAGCGTCTGCGACAGGGCATCATCACGGAGAACGAAGGCTTCGACGCCCTGAACCCGGATGCCGCCGATCTCCATGCGATCGAGCGTGACATGGGCGGCCTTGGTCTGGCCGTTCGCTGTGTTGACCGCATAGCGGAAGTCGAGCTGATTGCCGCCATAGCCGAGACGGCGGGCAAGGCTTTCGTTGAGTGCCACATAGGTCGCGCCCGTGTCGATCATGCCCTGAACAGGCTTGCCGTTGATCTTGAAGTCGCCGTTGAAATGGCCCTGGGCGTCAGCCTGCAGGCGCATGCTGCCGCTGCCTGCGATGGGCGAGGGCGCTGCAGCCTGATCGGGTGCGGCGGAAACGTAATTTGCGGAAACGGGGGTATCGGCCGGCTGCGGGCTCATCGCCAGAAACAGCGAGGGCACCTGGGTCGCCAGAGCCGCGGCAATGCTCGCGAAAATGACTGTACGCATGAGCATGAAACAGAAATCCTTCCTGCATAAACCGCGCATCATGCGAGGCCTCATTCTCAAGCTGCTACGCCATAATTGCTGACAAGTTGCTAACGCCGAAACGCAAATGGCCCGGATCGCGGATCCGGGCCATGTTTGTGCACCGATTTGGTAAATCGGAAATTGACGTTACTTCGTCCCGTACATGCGGTCGCCGGCATCGCCGAGGCCGGGCATGATGTAGCCCTGCTCGTTCAGATGGCTGTCGATCGACGCGGTAAAGACCGGCACATCGGGATGTTCCGCGCGGAAATTCTTCAGGCCTTCCGGCGCCGCGAGCAGGCAGAGGAAGCGGATATTGCGCGCACCACGCTCCTTCAGCTTGTCGATTGCCGCGATCGCCGAATTACCCGTGGCCAGCATCGGATCGACGACGATAATCAGACGCTCGGAAATATCTTCGGGCGCCTTGAAGAAATACTCGACCGGCTGCAGCGTCTCGTGATCGCGATAGACGCCGATATGCGAAACGCGCGCCGAGGGCACGAGATCGAGCATGCCTTCGAGCAGGCCGTTGCCGGCGCGCAGGATCGAGGCGAAAACCAGCTTCTTGCCTTCAAGGACCGGGGACTGGATCGTCTGCAGCGGCGTTTCGATGGTCTCCATCGTCAGCTCGAGATCGCGGGTGACCTCGTAGCAGAGCAGCGTCGAGATTTCGCGCAGCAACCGGCGGAAGCTGCCCGTCGATGTCTCCTTGCGCCGCATGATCGTCAGTTTGTGCTGGACGAGCGGATGATCGATGACGGTTACGCCTTCCATGGCCAAGCCTTCCTTTGATTATTGTTATCCGACGTTTCTTCCATCTAAATCGCCCGGACTGCAAGAGTGCAGGCGATTTTCACAGCATCATCCCCAGCGCCGGCGAGCGTCAGAGCTTCGCGAGCAGCGCCCGGCGCGTGTCGTCATCGACGAAGGCCGCCTCGATGCCGGTGCGGGTCAGATTGTCGATCTCGGCGTCGCTGAAGCCGAAGGCATCGGAGGCCAGCTCATATTCCCGTTTCAGCGAGGTATGGAAGAACGGCGGATCGTCCGAGCTGATCGTCACGCGCACGCCGGCTTCCTTCAGCTTGCGCAGCGGATGCGACGCGAAATCCGGGAAAACCTTCAACGCGATATTCGAGCCCGGGCAGACTTCCAGCACGGTGCCGAGATCGGCCAGCCGCTTGACGAGATCGGCATCCTCGATTGCCCTGACACCATGGCCGATGCGGGCCGGGCGCACGTCGTTCAACGCATCCTCGACGCTGAAGGCGCCGCAGACCTCGCCTGCGTGGATCGTCAGCCCGAGACCGGCGTCACGGGCAATATCGAAGGCCCGGGCGTAATCGGCCACGCGGCCCATCCGTTCTTCACCGGCAAGGTTGAAACCGGTGATCAGCGGGTTTTGCGCCTTCGCGGCATATTCGGCAGCGCCGATCACGCTTTCCGGGCCGAAATGGCGCTCGCCGGTAACGATCAGCCGCGCCTCGATACCGCTCTTGGCCTTGGCGCGGCGAATGCCTTCGCAGACGCCCTCGATATAGGCATCGGCGCCGAGGCCGATACGCTTGCCATGATCGGGAGAAACGATGAGCTCGCTATAGATCGTGCCGATGCCGGAGAGCTCGGCGAGATAGGTTTCCGTCAGCAGCGCATAGTCTTCCTCGGTCTTGTAGACCTCGGAAACCTTGTCGTAGCACTCCAGGAAGCTTGCAAAATCATGCCAGACATAGGCGCCATCCCTGAGATAAGGCGTGATGTCGATATTGTACTTGCGTGCCTGTTCCAGCGTCAGCGCCGGCGGGGCCGCGCCCTCCAGGTGGCAGTGCAGCTCAACCTTTTTCAAATGCGATGTCATAAAAAGCTTCTCCCATGCGGCCCGGCGGCAATGCCGAGATGCCGGGCAACCGTTTCGCCGATATCGGCATATGTTCTGCGGATCCCGATATCGCGCGAGCGCAGCCCGGGTCCATAGGCGAGGATCGGCACGCGTTCGCGCGTGTGGTCGGTGCCGCGCCAGGTCGGATCGCAGCCATGATCGGCCGTCAGGATCACCAGATCGCCTGGCGCGAGCTTGCGATGCACATCCGGAAGGCGCGCATCGAAGGCTTCGAGCGCGGCGGCATAGCCGGGAACATCGCGGCGGTGGCCGTAGATCATGTCGAAATCGACGAAATTCGTGAATACCAGCTCGCCGTCCTGGGCTTCGTCCATGGCGGCCAGCGACGCATCCATCAGCGCCTCGTTGCCATTCGCCTTGATCACCCGCGAAACGCCCTGATGGGCAAAGATGTCGCCGATCTTGCCGACAGCGTGGACCTTGCGCTCGGCGGTGACCAGCCGGTCGAGCAGCGTCGGCTCCGGTGGCGGTACTGAGAAGTCGCGCCGGTTGCCGGTCCGTTCGAAGGTCGAGGCCGTCTCGCCGATAAAGGGCCGGGCGATGACACGGCCGATATTGTAGCTGTCGAGCAGCGCCCGGGCGATGCGGCAGAAACCAAGCAGCCGCTCGAGGCCGAAATGCTTCTCGTGGGCAGCCACCTGGAAGACGGAATCAGCCGACGTGTAGCAGATCGGCTTGCCCGTGCGGATATGCTCCGCGCCGAAGCGGGCGATCACCTCGGTTCCCGAAGCATGGCAATTGCCGAGAACGCCGGGCACATCGGCCGCCGAGCAGAGCGCCTCGACCAGCTGCGGCGGAAAGGCATCGCCCTCGGTCGGGAAGTAGCCCCAATCGAAGGTGACAGGCGTACCGGCGATCTCCCAATGCCCGGATGGCGTATCCTTGCCGCGGGACACTTCGCTCGCGCATCCGTGAATGCCGTAAACTTTCTCCGGCATCGGCATCCCCGCCGGAAACCGCCCGGTCGCAGCCTTCGCCGCCTGCAGCAATCCCAGAGCCGTCATATTCGGAAGCAGGAGCGGCCCGGACCGCAGCCCGGCGCGATCGGCAGCGCCGGCAGCGCAGAACTCGGCGATATGCCCAAGCGTATCTGCGCCCTCGTCGCCATAGCTGGAGGCATCAGGGCTTCCGCCCACACCAAAGGAATCGAGTACGAAAAGAAATGCACGTGCCATCATCAGACCAATTGCTGTGCGGCATCACGCCGCGATGGCGCTCAGGCATATAACGCCCGTGCTTGCTTGGCAAATTGCAGGGCAGGGCTCAGCAGTCGCCGCAGGGGATATTGTCGCCTTGACGCTGGCGGTAATAATAGGTCCGGCTGATCGTCAGGGTTTGCATGTTGCCGGGCAGGAAGGCAGGAGTGAAGGCGAAGAGTTGGTAGGGGATGCTCAACTCGGCGCGCACCAGGAAGCTGCTTGCCTTCTGCATGTCGGACGGAACGCCGGTTACAACAGAGTTTGCTGCATAGGGTGCGGTCGTGGAGCTATTCTGCCAAGACCAGAGCACCTTTGCGTTGGCGCTCGCGTCAATCGTGATGCCGGTCAATTTGATCTGCATCTGTGATGTATTGAACGGCGCGAAGATGGCATTCGCCACGTTGCTGAACTGTTGAAGCGAGCTCTTGGTGACATTCTGCTGCTGCGTTACGATGTCGGCAACCGAACCCGCAGATCGAGCCGCGCGCTTGCTGACGCTGAGCCCAACCGTGATCTCGAAGGCGCCGATATAGAGCATCATGAGGATCGGGAAGAGGATCGCGAATTCGATCGCGCCGACGCCCGTTCGATCGCCGAAAATCTCGATGAGCTTGGATCTGATGTTGAGACGAAAGGCGCGGATCATCACGGATACTGCTCGTTCTGGAAAGCCGCGGTAGCAACGATCAGGTATTCGTTGAGGCGTGCGCCCGTCGTTGTCTTGTAGGGTGTGATATAGGGGCGCACGAGATCGGTGATGACCTGCCATTTATAATAGGCCCGCACCATGTTCCTCGTACCGGAGCCACCGGGGCTATACTGGATGCCGGACGTATCAAGGCCCGTTGCGTTCATCGGAATGGTGGTCGGCATGTCCGAGAAATTCGTAAACGTCCTGACGTCGAGCCAGAGTTTGTTGGGCGTGGACACTTCGGAAGCTGAACACTGAATGAGGATCGACACTTCATTGCAGAAGGACTGACGGAAGGCTGCTGAGGTGTTTACGTCGGTCGCTCGGCCCAGGTTGTAGGTGATTTGGCCGGTGCGCATCTTGCGGGCCATCGTATCGACGCCGTTCGACACCAACTCTTCAGCCGCGAAGGCCACGAAGGTCTCGATGATTGCGAAGATCACCATGAAGTAAGGAATGGCGAGCAGAGCAAATTCAATTGCAGCGGAGCCGTCCTTGGAGCGCATGAAGATTCCAAACCGGCCGCGCTTCGGCGTACTGGCTACGGCGATCTGCTTCTGCAGGCAAGGTTCTGCGCTTTGGGGCGAGTTTGTCATCCGCCGATCCTAGGGCGCGTTCGTTGATTTTCCGTTTCAGAGCGAAGCAACAATTTAACGGAGCGGATACGTAAGCGCCGTCAGCCGCCTGTGCCTGCTGCCGTCGCCGATTCCTGCGTATGCTGTTCGCAAGTGGGAGAGCAGGAGAGGACGGAGCGGTCTGTTTGACGGTAGACGCGCACCGTGTTGCCTTCATCGATAGACACCAGGATCGTCTGGTCGAGAATGGCATTTCCGTCCACGTCGAGAAGAACGATGTTTGTGGTCCCGAAGCTGCGGCCTGTCAGCACGATCGTCTTTGAATCCGCCACCGTCGCGTCGGCAACCTTCGCATTGCCGACAATGACCTTGCTGACGGCGCGATCGAGCTTCAGTACGCGCGCGTGATCCATGTAAACGCGCAGCATGTCTTCTTCCGCCAGGGAAGAGTGCGGGCTTGCGAACCAAGGAAGGGCGGCAATGCACGCCATGATAACGGTCTTGCCGCGTGACGACATGGAACTCTCTTTGAACTTCGGCAGAATTTCACAACAGCATGGAAAAAATTGGTGAATGAAGACTTAAAAGCCGCCATTTTCGTCAGATCGGTGCAGAATGCCTCCCGAAATCGTACGCTTTTGTCACTCCGGCCGGGCGCTTGTAATGTTGTGGCACGATGCATGTATTAAAGTACAACGCCTCGAATCCTCGCTGAGGCAGTGCATCTAACGCATAGATAAAATTGTAATATATCCAGTAAGAAACCCCTCACCATGAGTGGGTCTACTTTAGCATTAACCTCCCGGTAACCCTCTTCTTTAAGCCGATTGAAACAGCGCCGCGTTAGGTTGGGCTAATCCGATCAACGGCAAACAGTTGGCGGACGTGCTGAACATCAACTGGAGTAGGAGTTACACATGACCAAGCTTGTAAGCCGTTTTCTGAAGGACGAATCTGGCGCGACCGCAATTGAATACGGTCTGATCGCCGCCCTGATTTCCGTAGCGCTGATCGCTGGCGCAACGAGCCTCGGCACCAACATCAACAACGTGTTCCAGAACCTGAGCACGAAGATGAGCAACGCCGCTACGGCTGCTTCCAAGTAAGTCGCGAATAGCGCGGCCGGAATAGGCAAGACATGCCTTGCGAAGGCTCACCTAAGACGTGAGCCTTTTTGCTTTTTGGGGATCGGTAGATGATTGCTGCAGCCGTGTTCGTGATTTTTCCGTTCTGCTTGGCCGTCGCGGCTCTGTCCGATCTCTTCACGATGACCATTCCTAATCGGGTGTCTCTCGTGCTAGCGCTCAGTTTTCTGCTGACGGCTCCGTTAGTGGGGATGCAGTTTGAGGCAATCGGCTTGTCGCTCGTCGCAGGCCTCGTTGTGTTCATGGCCTGCTTTGCGCTATTCGCTTTGAACATTATGGGCGGTGGCGACGCCAAGCTTCTCTCTGCCGCCGCTCTCTGGTTCGGCCTTACAAACTCTCTGGTCCTGTTTGTTGCGGCTGTCGGCCTGTTCGGTGGGCTTCTGACCTTCGCTATCCTGCTGCTGAGAACGCAGTCGAACACGATCCTTGCGATGGGCGTACCTGTTCCAAATTCACTGATTCTGGCAAAGAAGATCCCCTACGGCATTGCGATCGCAGCGGGTGGATTTATTGCCTTCCCTTCGTCGCCGATCTTTACCGCGACCTTGGAAGCCCTGAAATAGCAGCGTTTTAAACGCTCGTTAACTTAAAATGTAAGGCTTCCGTTAACTATAATTACACCAATTCAAGAGCATTCTGCGAGACGAATATGCATCGTCCCGAGGAATGATCGATGAAACCCGCCCGTCTTCTTATACTTTCAGTGGCCGTTGTCGCCGCCGGCCTGGCCGGCCTGCTGGCAATGCAGCTTGCTGGACGCGGTGGCGTCGTTACTCAGGTACAGTCGGTTGTCGAAAAGGAACCGACGGTCAACGTTCTTGTCTCCAGCGCCAATCTCGCTGTCGGATCGCGAATCGACGAAAAGACGGTTCATTGGATGCCTTGGCCTCAGGACGGCGTCGTCCAGGGCTTTATCACCGAGACGGAAAAGCCGGATGCCCTGAAGGAATTGCAGGGTGCGGTCGTCCGTTTGCCGATCTTCGAGGGCGAACCGATACGCCCTGAAAAGGTGGCGGATTCGAATAGCCGCATCCTTTCAGCTTTGCTTCCCGCCGGAAAGCGCGCCGTCGCCACCGAGATTTCGGTCGCAACAGGCGCTGGCGGCTTCATCCTGCCGAATGATCGCGTCGACGTCATCATGGTTCGCAAGGGGCAGGGCACCGATAAGTTCATAACCGAAAACGTGCTGAACAACGTTCGCGTCCTGGCGATCGACCAACAGATCCAGGAGAAGGAAGACGGCTCGAAAGCGGTGGTCGGCACGACCGCGACGCTGGAGCTGACCCCCGACCAATCCAAAGTCCTGATTGTCGCGCAGCAGATGGCCGACAGGCTTTCGCTGACGCTGCGTTCGGTCGCCGATGCGCAGGAGCAGGATACCACCGCGGCGGACTATCTGCTCAGCGGCGACAACGGAAATGCACTGGTTCAGGTCATCAAGTCGGGATCGATCGTGACCGATAGCGCTGCGCCGAAGGCAGAATGAGGACATCGAGATGACCAAGACCGCACGGCGCACCAAGCTTCTGCTCACCACTGTCATGTCGCTCACGGTTGCGATCACCGGCCTCGTGCCGGATTTCATGGCTCCCGTCTTCGGGGCAAACAAAGCATTTGCCGATGCCGACGGCATTGTCCGCATCTCGCAAAGCGGTCCTGGTGCCCATCGCCGCCTCAAGCTCGGCCTCAACAAGGCGGTCGTCGTCGATTTGCCTGAGGATGCGCATGATATCCTCGTTTCCGATCCGTCGATGGCCGACGCAGTGACGCGCACGTCGCGCCGCATCTATCTTTTCGGCAAGAAGGTCGGCCAGACGAACATCTTCATATTTGGCGCTGACGGTCAGGAAGTCGTCAGCCTCGATATCGAAATCGAGCGCGACGTTTCCGGTCTCGAAGCAAATCTGAAGCGCTTCATTCCGGACTCGAACATCAATGTCGAGATCGTTTCCGACAACATCGTACTGACCGGCACCGTGCGTACGCCCCAGGATGCTTCGCAGGCAGCTGACCTGGCTGGCGCATTCCTGAAGGGTGGCGAAGCAACGACCCGCACGGAGACCGCATCCAGCACGGCACAGCAGGGCGACGTGGCTCTCTTTGCCGAAGCCCGCCAGCAGTCGCAGGTGGTCAACCTGTTGCAGATCCAGGGCGAGGATCAGGTAACGCTGAAGGTGACGATCGCTGAGGTTCGCCGCGAAATCCTCAAGCAGATCGGCTTTGACAATCTTGTTTCCGGCTCATCGGGCCTGACGGTTGCGCAGCTCGGAGCACCGGCCGTCGATGGCGCCGCGTCCGTCGCTGGTGGTGGTCTCGCAGCGCTCTTCAAGTCGTCGATCGGGAAATACGATATCTCGACCTACCTGAATGCACTTGAGCAAGCCAAGGTCGTCAGAACGCTCGCCGAGCCGACATTGACCGCAATCTCTGGGCAGGCCGCGACCTTCAATTCCGGTGGTCAGGTTCTGTATTCCACGACCGACAATGACGGTAACGTCACTGTCGTTCCCTACAATTACGGTATCAATCTCGGCTTCAAACCGGTGGTTCTCTCGTCGGGCCGCATCAGTCTCGAGATCAAGACCAATGTTTCCGAGCCTGCTCCGTCGGCGACGGGTTCTGCGCCGACCTATCAGCGCCGCTCGGCCGAAACCTCGGTGGAACTTCCGTCCGGCGGCTCGATCGCCCTTGCCGGCTTGATCCGCGACAACGTTTCCCAGACCTCCAATGGCACGCCGGGGGTCAACAAGATTCCGCTGCTCGGCACGCTCTTCCGTCAGCGCACGGTCGAGCGCGATGAGACCGAACTGGTCATCATTGCGACGCCCTATCTGGTGCGCCCGGTTGCTCGCAACCAGCTCAACCGTCCGGACGATAATTTCAGCCCGGAGAACGACGGCCAGGCCTTCTTCATGAACCGTGTGAACAAGGTCTACGGCAGCCGCGAGGCGCCGGTCGCCGACGCGCAGTTCCATGGCTCCATCGGGTTTATCTACAAATGAGAACGGCGCAGCTGGAAACGATCATGATGAAGTCCAATCAGGCGGTGGCCGATATGACACAGATGAAGACAAGCGCTCCGAAATTGCTGGCTATGGCCGGTCTGTTGGCTGCAGCCGCTCTGACGGGTTGCGCCGCGCCGCGCGACAATCTGACGACTGGCGGCATTCCCGACGATTACCGCCAGCGCCACCCGATCGTCGTGACCGAGGCTGAGCAGGCTGTCGATATCCCGGTTGCCACCACGGATCGCCGGCTGACCATCGCTCAAAAGGATCTCATTCGCGGATTTGCCACGATGTATATCTCGCGCGCGTCCGGTCCGGTTTACCTGATGTCGCCGCAGGGCTCCGCCAACGCCTCGGCGGTTAGCCAGCTGCGGGGCCAGGTCCGCGCCGAGCTTGCTTCGCGCGGCATCTCGACCTCCAAGATTGTCTACGCCTCCTATGCCGCGGCAGGTGGCGGAGATGCGGCACCCATCCGTCTGACCTTCACGGGTACGACCGCCGTAACGACCCAATGCGGCCAGTGGCCGAAGGATATCGGCGGCGGCTTCGACAATCAGAATTACTACAATTTCGGTTGCGCCTATCAAAACAACCTGGCGGCGCAGGTTGCCAATCCCGAAGACTTCATTGCGCCGCGCGGCATGACGCCGATCGATGCAGCGCGCCGCAACGACGCGATCACTGAGTATCGAACCTACCGGACGACGCTCGAGCAAACCAATGACTCTGGCTTCTAATAACGGAACCGAACGATGAGCGCAGTCGAATACGAGATCAAGAACACGACCGAGCTTCGCAACGCCGAAGAAGCCGTTCGCATGGCCGATCTCGAGAATATGCGGCCTCTGCCGCGTATTTCGGTTCACGCCTTCTGCGAAAGCGAAGGGCTGCAGGAAGTGATGGAACGCTGCGGCAACGATCGCCGCGTTTCCAAGGTCAGCCTGCGCATCACCAGCGGTGGCATCGCCGCTGCCGCCAACATGTTCCAGACGACGCCGACGCCGAACCTCATCATTCTCGAGACCAAGGCGAGCGCTGCAAACCTGCTCGCTGAGCTGGCGCCGCTTGCCAGCGTCTGCGATCCCTCGACCAAGGTCGTCATCGTCGGCTATTACAACGATATCGCCCTTTACCGCGAACTGATCCGCAACGGCATCTCCGAATATATGGTGCAGCCGGTCTCGATGCCTGATGTCATGATGGCCATGGCGCAGATCTTCGTCGATCCGGATGCGGAGCCGCTTGGACGCAGCATCGCATTCATCGGTGCCAAGGGCGGTGTCGGCGCCTCGACTATCGCCCATAATTGCGCGTTCGGCATCTCCAGCCTGTTCGCGACAGAAACGATCCTCGCCGATCTCGACCTTCCCTATGGCACGGCTAACATCGATTTCGACCAGGATCCGACGCAGGGTATCGCCGAAGCCGTCTACGCGCCGGAGCGCTTGGACGAAGTATTTCTAGATCGCCTGCTGACGAAGTGCTCAGAGCATCTGTCGATGCTGGCGGCGCCATCGCTCCTCGATCGCGCCTATGATTTTGACGGTCACGCATTCCAGCCGGTTCTCGACGTGTTGCAGCGGAGTGCCCCGGTCACGGTTCTCGATGTTCCGCATGTCTGGTCGGAATGGACGCGCTCGGTACTCAGCGCCGCAGACGAGGTTGTGATCTGCGCCGCGCCCGATCTGGCTAACCTGCGCAACACCAAGAACATGCTCGACGCGTTGCGCAAGCTGCGCCCGAATGACAAGGCGCCGCATCTGATCCTCAACCAGGTTGGCATGCCGAAGCGTCCTGAAATTGCTCCCGGCGACTTCTGCGAGCCGCTGGAGACCGATCCGATCGCGATCATTCCGTTCGATATCAACCTCTTCGGCAATGCGGCGAATAGCGGCCGGATGATCTCCGAAATGGATCCCAAGTCGCCGACAGCGGAAACCTTCTCGCAGCTTTCGCATATCGTCACCGGCCGTGTCGCCGTGAAGAAGGCAAAGCGCGGCGGCCTTCTCGGACTTCTGAAGCGCGGCAAGTAACGTAAAGCGTAGATTGGAATTGGCATGTTCGGAAAACGCGGAAATGATGGTTTCGGAAAGGCTGGCGGCGTAGCAGCGCCACCGCCGCCGGTTGCCGTTGCCGCACCGGCATCCACCTCACCGCAGGTTCTCGTCGAGCCTGCCCGGGAGAATGCACGCCAGCAGGTGGCGCCGCCGCCGATGCAGACGCCGCAGCGCCGGCGCCCGGTTCGCACCGAAGAATACTACGACACCAAGGCGCAGGTCTTTTCCGCGCTCATCGACACGATCGACCTGTCGCAGCTTGCCAAGCTCGATGCCGAGAGCGCGCGCGAAGAAATCCGCGATATCGTCAACGACATCATCACGATCAAGAACTTCGCGATGTCGATTTCCGAGCAGGAGGAACTGCTCGAAGACATCTGCAACGACGTTCTCGGTTACGGTCCGCTCGAGCCGCTGCTGGCGCGTGACGACATCGCCGACATCATGGTCAACGGTGCCGGCCAGACCTTCATCGAAGTCGGCGGCAAGACGATGGAATCGGAAATCCGCTTCCGTGACAACTCTCAGCTCCTGTCGATCTGCCAGCGCATCGTCAGCCAGGTCGGCCGCCGCGTCGATGAATCGAGCCCGATCTGCGACGCCCGCCTCCCTGACGGCTCGCGTGTCAACGTCATCGCACCGCCGCTGGCGATCGACGGCCCGGCGCTGACAATTCGTAAGTTCAAGAAAGACAAGCTGACGCTGGACCAGCTGGTCCGCTTCGGCGCGATCACGCCCGAGGGCGCGACGCTGCTGCAGATCATCGGCCGCGTTCGCTGCAACGTCGTTATCTCCGGCGGTACCGGTTCCGGTAAGACGACGCTGCTGAACTGCCTGACGAATTACATCGATCGCGACGAGCGCGTCATCACCTGCGAAGACACCGCCGAACTGCAGCTTCAACAGCCGCATGTCGTCCGTCTCGAAACGCGCCCGCCGAACATCGAAGGTGAAGGCGAGATCACTATGCGCGATCTCGTTAAGAACTGCCTGCGTATGCGCCCTGAACGCATAATCGTCGGCGAAGTGCGCGGACCCGAGGTCTTCGACCTTCTGCAGGCGATGAACACCGGTCACGACGGCTCGATGGGAACAATCCACTCGAACTCGCCGCGCGAATGCCTGAGCCGTATCGAATCGATGATCGCCATGGGCGGCTTCAGCCTTCCCGCCAAGACCGTCCGCGAAATCATCGCCGGTTCGATCGATGTCATTGTCCAGGCGGCTCGCCTCCGCGATGGTTCGCGTCGCATTACGGCGATCACCGAGGTGATCGGCATGGAAGGCGATGTCATCATCACCCAGGACCTAATGCGCTACGAGATTGAAGGCGAAGATGCCGCCGGCCGCCTGATCGGCCGCCATATGTCGACCGGTATCGGCAAGCCGAATTTCTGGGACCGTGCCCGCTACTATAACGAAGAAAAGCGTCTGGCCGCTGCTCTCGATGAGATGGAAGCAAAGTCGAAGGGGGCATGATGTTCGGGCTTGATCCAGTCGTTCTCGGTATCATTCTCCTCGTTGCAGTTGCCGCGGGTGCGGTTTGCTACGGCGTTCTCTTCACCCGGATGGAAACCGAGAAGAAGGCCGCGAGCCGCGTGAACCGTGTCGGCTCGGCTGAAACCGATCGCACCAACGTCAAGGCGGCGCGCGACCGCGTCCAGGAAATGTCCAAGCGCCGCAAATCTGTGCAGGACAACCTCAAGGATCTCGAAAAACGGCAGCAGGAAAATTCCAAGCGCAAGCTTTCGCTTAAGTCGCGGTTGAGCCAGGCCGGTTTTTCCATCACGCCCGCAAAGTTCTACATGTTCAGCGCAGGTTTTGGGGTATTCCTAACGCTTATCGCCTTCCTCGCTGGCGCTCCCACGATGGTGATATTGGGTGTACCCGTTATTGCCGGCCTTGGTTTGCCCCGGTGGATTCTCGGCTTCCTCATTAAGCGTCGCCAGAACAAGTTCCTTGATGAGTTTCCGAACGCGCTTGATGTCATCGTTCGTTCGATCAAGTCGGGCTTGCCTCTCAATGACGCCATCCGGCTGATCGCCAATGAAGGACGCGAGCCTGTGAAGGCAGAGTTTCGACGGGTCGTCGAATCTCAGCAGGTTGGCCTTAGCGTACCCGACGCCTGCATGCGCATGACTAACTATATGCCTCTGCAGGAAGTGAGCTTCTTCGCGATCGTCATCACCATCCAATCTCAGGCCGGCGGCAATCTCTCAGAAGCGATCGGCAACCTTTCCAAGGTTTTGCGCGACCGTAAAAAGATGAAGGCCAAGGTCAAGGCGTTGTCCATGGAAGCTAAGGCCTCGGCTGTGATCATCGGCGCGCTGCCATTCATTGTTGCGACGCTCGTCTACATGACGTCACCGCAATACATGACCATTCTCTTCACCGACCCGCGCGGTCACCTGATCATGGGCGCTTCGGCGATCTGGATGACGATCGGCATCCTCGTCATGCGCAACATGGTCAGCTTCGATATCTGACGGAGAGGGGTGGAAGCAATGTCTTCAGATCTTGCATCAAGATTGACCGATCCGGCGATGCTGGTCGCGCTCCTCGTCGCGATCGCCGTTTTCGCAACACTCTATACGGTTGCTGTACCGTTCTTCGAGCGTGGCGACCTCAACAAGCGTATGCGTGCGGTGTCCAGCGAGCGCGACCAGATCCGCGCCCGTGAGCGTGCCCGCATGAACGCTGAGGCGACTTCAAACAAAGCGTCCCTGAGAACGCAGAACAACCGCTCCGTCCGCCAGATCGTCGAACGCTTCAATCTTCGCGAGGCGCTGGTCGACGAAAACACGATGAACAAGCTGAAGGCGGCAGGCTTCCGCTCTGAAAACGCCCTCAATACCTTCCTGGTCGCGCGTTTTCTCTTGCCGTTCCTGTTTCTCGCTCTTGGCGCATTCTACATTTTCGGCCTCGGCCATCTGATCGAGAAGCCGCTGCCGATCCGGTTACTCGCTGTTATCGGCACTGCCTATCTCGGCTTCTACGCGCCGAACATCTTCATCTCCAATCGTATGAGCAAGCGTCAGCACTCGATCAAGCGCGCCTGGCCCGATGCTCTCGACCTGATGCTGATCTGCGTGGAATCGGGCATCTCCATCGAAGCGGCGATGCGTCGCGTTTCTGAAGAGCTGGGAGAGCAGTCTCCGGCCCTTGCCGAAGAAATGGTGCTAACGACAGCCGAACTCTCCTTCCTCCCGGATCGCCGTCAGGCACTCGAGAATCTCGGTACCCGCACGCAGATCGATCTCGTCCGCTCGGTGACCCAGGCGCTGATCCAGGCGGACCGCTACGGTACGCCGATCTCCCAGGCGCTCCGCGTTCTGGCGCAGGAAGGCCGTGACGAGCGTATGAACGAGGCGGAGAAGAAGGCCGCCGCGCTGCCGCCGAAGCTCACCGTTCCGATGATCCTGTTCTTCCTGCCGGTGCTCGTTGCCGTCATTCTCGGTCCGGCCGGTATCCAGGTTGCCGATCGCTTCTGAAGTCTCTTGAAGGCTTCGGCGAATGGGTTTAGCCATAGGCTCCGCGTGACTGGCGATTGAGATGGATGACCATCGGGGAGCGCGGGCTTTACGCCGCTCGCCTGGGCACCTTCAGTCACAAAGGAGCCCCTATGTCTTCAGCTGCCATTCTTTTCAGTATTTTTGCCGCCATGCTCGTCGGTGCGATGAGCCCCGGCCCAAGCTTCGTGGTCGTATCGCGCATTGCCATTTCCCGCTCTCGCCTGGATGGGCTGGCCGCCGCGGTCGGCATGGGCGTCGGCGGCATCACCTTTAGCGTGCTTGCTCTTGCGGGGTTGACGGCTCTGCTGACGCAGTTCGCCTGGCTCTATATCGTTCTGAAGGTCGCGGGCGGTGCCTATCTCGTCTACATCGCCTACCGGATCTGGCGGGGCGCAAAAGAACCGCTGACGGTTGGCGATGCCATGGACGACCGCTCGTCGATCAGCCGCAGCTTCACAACGGCGCTGCTGACGCAGCTCAGCAATCCGAAAACGATTATCGTTTACGCCAGCATCTTTGCGGCCTTCCTGCCGAAGGTCATTCCGCTTGGCGTCATCATCGGCCTGCCGATCGGCATCTTCGCAATCGAGGCTGGATGGTACGCGATCGTGGCGCTGGCTTTCTCGTCGCAGCGCCCGCGCCAAGCCTATTTGGCGGCGAAAGCCTGGATCGATCGCGCAGCCGGGCTCGTCATGGGCGGCCTCGGGCTGAGGCTGATCGTTTCCGGCGTGATGCTGCGATAAGGCGTCAGTTGGTGTTGTTCGCTTGCTGGCCGTCCTTGGAAGCGAGCTTCTGCCAGGAATTCTGCTGCGACAGCATCGAGCGCAGGTAGGCGACATTGGCGTCTGCCTGCTGCTGCGAAAGCTCGCGGCGGGCGATCTGCTCTGCCTCGGGGAAGCGTCCCTGCAGGCCGACGACCAGCGCCAGGTTCTGGCGGACGCGGCTGTCGGCTGTCGGCTGGCCAGCCGCCTGTCGCAGATAGGTCTCCGCAGTGCGAAGATCGCCGGTCAGGACATAGGACATGCCGAGATTGGAGAGGACGGACGGTTCGTTCGGCATGATGTCGAGCGCGTCGCGGTAGCGGGCGCGGGCCTCGCTCGGCTTGCCCATCTGGTCGAGAATGGCGCCTTGAGCGGAAACCAGCTTCCAGTCCGGACGATCAGGCGTCTGAGCGCGGCCGATCGTGTCGAGCGCCTGCTGCAGCTGTCCGGCAGCTGCCTGCGCCTTGCCGTAGGCAGCAAGAACATTGCGGTCATTCGGATTGGAGATCGCCACCTGCTGCATGACGGCCAGCGCCTGCGCGTCGCGGCCGGCCGAGCGCAGCAGCGTCGCGTAATAGACGCCGTTGACGGGATCGCGCGGGTTCTTCTCGTAGATCTGGCCAGCACGCTCGGTGGCGCTGCGCACTTCGTTGGCGTCCATGCTCTCCACGGATCGCGTCGAGGCAGGGATCGAGCCCGTCGTCATCTTGTCCTTGGTGGTCGAGCAGCCGGCAAGCGCCAGACCGATCATTGCCAAAGCGGCCCCTTGGAGGATACGGTTCTTGAACGGAGTGGTAGCCGAACGAGGCATGGCGCTTTCCTGAATTCAGAAACAGGCGCCTGACCTCTAAGCGGAACAGGGAAAGGTGTGACGCAATCTTCGCTCCAGCAATAGTCTGTTAACCCTAACAGACCGTTAAAAAACGATTCCGATATCACCGATGGACATCATGGCCCCCTATCAATTTATTGAGAGACCGACCCCTTTCAACAACAAGGGCGGCTCGACGCTTCCGATTTTCGCCGTCACCCCCGCGCATATCGAGACCGGCACGATCGATCCGATCGCCCTCGACTGGGCAAAGAAGGCAGGCTATCGCGCCGAAAGTGGCTCGTTGCTCTTGATCCCGACCGCGGAAGGCCATCTTGGTGGCGCGCTGTTCGGCCTCGGCACCAATCCTTCGGAGCAGCCCTATATCACCGGCAAGCTCGCGCGCTCGCTGCCGGCCGGCGACTGGCATGTCGAAACCGCGCCGCTGACGGCAAACCGCCTGTCTCTGGGCTTTGGTCTCGGCAGCTACCGCTTCGATCGCTACCGCTCCGAAAAGCCCGCCGCAGCAACGCTGATGATCCCGCGCGATGCCGATGCTGCCGATATCAAGCGTCAGCTTGCCGGCGTCTTCCTCGCCCGCGACCTGATCAACACCCCGACCAACGATATGGGACCGGAGCAGCTGGAAGGAGCCTTCCGTGGGCTCGCCGAGCACTACAAGGCAGAGATGTCTGTCATCATCGGCGATGACCTGCTCAAGGAGAACTTCCCGCTGGTCCATACCGTCGGCCGCGCCAGCGCCGATGCGCCGCGTCTGCTCGAGCTGCGTTGGGGCAAGAAGGGTCATCGCAAGGTTACGCTTGTCGGCAAGGGCGTCTGCTTCGATACCGGCGGCCTCGACATCAAGCCGGCATCGTCCATGCTGCTGATGAAGAAGGACATGGGTGGGGCGGCCAACGTCATGGGCCTGGCGCTGATGATCATGGATGCCAAGCTGAAGGTCGATCTGCGCGTCATCATCCCCGTTGTCGAGAACTCGATCTCGGCCAATGCCTTCCGCCCGGGCGACATTTACAAGAGCCGCAAGGGCCTCACCGTCCAGATCGACAATACCGATGCCGAAGGCCGCCTCATCCTGGCGGATGCGCTGACCTATGCCGATGAGGAATCCCCGGATCTCCTGATCGACATGGCAACGCTGACCGGTGCCGCCCGCGTTGCTCTCGGTCCCGATCTTCCGCCCTTCTTCACCGATGACGAAGGCCTTGCCCACGATCTGACGGAAGCCAGCCTTGAGACCGACGATCCGCTTTGGCGCCTGCCGCTTTATATGGGCTACGACAAGGACATCCGCGCCAAGATCGCCGATATCACCAACGCGCCGGCAGGCGGCATGGCTGGCGCCATCACGGCTGCCCTGTTCCTGAAGCGCTTCGTCAGCAAGGCGAAGAGCTGGGCGCATTTCGATATCTACGGCTGGGCACCCTCCGAGCGTGCGCATTCCCCGGGTGGTGGCGAAGCGCAGGCGATCCGCGCGCTCTATCACCATATCCGCCAGGGCGCCTGAGCCGATCGTTAAAATTTTATTCACCTTGAGAGGCGGCAGTTCATGCCGCCTCTTGCATGAGAGCGGCAGGCTGCGAAAATAGGAACGTTAGCGTAACGATTTTCCGGAGAGGCCGTGCCGATCGAACTGAGTGCATCCCAGGCATTGGGGCTCTGGCATGGCGTGGCGCTCGATCAGGTGCGCCTTGACGATCGCGACCTGACGCTGCGCCAGATGGCGATTCTCCTGCATATCTATCTCGTCCCGCCGCCGCATACCGTGCGCGGGCTCGCCGCCACGCTCGGCGTCACCAAGCCCGTCATCACCCGCGCTCTCGACACGATGGGTGAAATGGGCCTCGTCGACAGGGTGCGCGACGACGCAGATCGGCGTAATGTGATCATCAAGCGCACCGTCGGCGGCGCGCTCTATCTCGAGAAGCTGGGCGATCTCGTGCGCGAGCAGGGCCGCAAGCTTCCGGTATAAGAGCCAGAGTAAAGGATTGTCATGACCATGTTCGACCTGCGCCTCAACGCCTATAGACCGGATCTCGCCGAGGCCTCCCTCAAGGGCAAGGTCGAGGCCGAGCGCTTCGTTGAGGGTACGTCGGCGCGGATCGCGGTTCCCGTCGCGCCGCTTCGCCCGGTCCCGGATCTGGCACGCGGCATCGATACGGAATTGCTGATGGGCGAGGACGTAACCGTCTTCGACCGTTCGAACGGTTGGTGCTGGGTCAAGGCGGCCTCTGACGGTTATGTCGGCTATCTCCCGGAGGCGATGCTGACAACGGCTGATGCCGAGCCGACGCATGTCGTCAATGTCCAGCGCACCTTCATCTATCCCGAGCCTGAGCTCCGAAAGCCCTACCAGATGATCCTGTCGATGGGCAGCCGTGTCCGCGTCACCGGTCAGGCCGAGGCGCGGGGCAATCACTACCATGTGCTAGCCGATGGAACGGCGATTTTCGAAAAGCACCTGCAGCCGATCGGCGCGGGTGAGGGCGCCGATTATGTCGAGGTCGCGCTGCAGTTCCTGAACACACCCTATCTCTGGGGTGGCCGCTCGGGGCTGGGGATCGATTGCTCCGGCCTCGTTCAGCTCGCGGCCTTGATGACCGGCCGCAGCACGCCGCGCGACACGGATATGCAGGCGGCAGCTCTTGGTGCGCCGATCGACCGCTCGGAGCTTCGACGCGGCGATCTGGTGTTCTGGAAGGGTCATGTGGCGATCATGGAAGACCCGGATACCATCATCCATGCCAACGGCCACACGATGACCGTCGCCCGCGAGAATTTCGAAGAAGCGGTCAAGCGTATCGGCTGGCTCTACGAGATGCCGACCGGCTACCGTCGCCCGTTCTAATCTCTAGCGCTGCCTTGGATCCAGCCAGTCGCGCAGCCCATCGCCCAGCATGTTGAATCCGAGAACAGCAAGCGCGATCGCCAGGCCAGGCAGTATCGCAAGCCACGGCGCGATGCCCATGAAGGTCTGCGAATCGGCCAGCATCTTGCCCCAGGTCGGCGCCGGCGGCGCCATGCCGAGACCGAGAAAGCTCAGGCCCGCCTCGGTCAGGATCGCCAGCCCCAGCTGGATCGTGGCGTGAACGATGATCTGGCTCATGATATTCGGCGCCACATGCCGGATCGAGATCGTCAGCCGGCTGTTGCCGATTGCTTGTGCCGCAAGCACATAGTCGCGGCTCCAAGCCTGTAATGAGGTCGCCAGCGTCACGCGTGCGAAGACCGGGATCATGAAGACGGCAATCGCTGTGATGGCCGTGAACCGGCCGGGGCCGAGAAAGGCACCGAGGATCATCGCCGAGAGGATCGGCGGCAGCGCGAATATCACGTCGCAGACGCGCATCAGCACCGCTTCGAACGGTCCGCGGATCGCTGCAGCCGAAATGCCGACGATCGAGCCGATCGTTCCGCCGATGGCAACTGCGGTGACCGCTATAGATAGCGAATTCCAGCACCCTGCCATCAGCATCGATAGGACGTCTCGGCCGAATTGATCGGTGCCGAGCAGTCCGTAGCCAAGCGGCGGCTGCAGCTTGTGAATGATCTGCATCTTCGCCGGCGGCAATGGCGTCCAGAACAGCGAGAGCACGGCAATAGCTGCTAGGATGCCGACGATCACGACTCCTGCGATCAGACTAATTCGCCGGCTAATTCTGTTGACTCCGAGCTGCGCTCCCGTCGCGACAAAGAATGCCATCATGCCCCCTCTCGCCGCAGCCGCGGATCGATGGCGAGATAGGACATGTCGACGATGAAATTCATGATGATGACCAGTGCTGCGAAGAACAGCACGACGTCCTGCATGACGATGATATCCCGCTGCGCAAGCGCCTGTAGCGCAAGGCGCCCCAGCCCCGGGAGGCTGAAGACGTTCTCGACCAGCACCGCACCGGCAACGAGAAAGGTGAACTGCAGACCAAGCACCGTCAGGATCGGGATCAGCGCATTCGGCACAGCATGGCGCCAAAGCACGCCCTTGTCCGAAAGGCCCTTGGCCCGCGCGGTTCGCGTGAAATCCTCGTGCAGTACATCGAGCACCGCCGAGCGCGTCACCCGCGTCAGTACCGCTGCCTGCGGCAGGGCGAGCGCGAAGGCGGGCATGACGAGCGCCTGCAGGGCGGCGGCGATGCCATTTTCCCAACCGGGAAAGCCGCCGGCCGGCATCAGCCCGAGCGTCGTTGAAAACAGGATGATCATCAGCAGCGCCACCCAAAACGCCGGAACCGCAATGCCCATCTGCGAGAACAGCGTGGCGGCTATATCGGCGATGCCACCGCGGCGGGCGGCGGCGAAAGTGCCGAGCGGCAGGGCAATGGCAATCGAGATCAGGATGGCGAAGATGGCAAGCGGCAGGGTGACGGCAAGCCGCTCGGCAATCAGCCCGGCGACCGGCACGCTGTAGGTATAGGACTGGCCGAGGTCACCACGGAGAACGCCGGCGACCCAATGGCCGTAGCGGACGATCAGCGGCTGGTCGAGACCCAGATCATGGCGGAGTGCCGCAAGCGTATCGGGCGCCGCCGAGGTGCCGAGCATGATCGACGCTGGATCGCCGGGCAGCAGGTCCATGACTGCAAAGATCAGGAACGAGACCATGAGGAGGGTGACGACCAGACCGGCAATGCGGCGGGAGAGCAGGGCGATCATGTAGCTCGCGCCTTGTGCGATACCGCTCGAGTTCGCGCGCGGCGGCCCGACGTTTCTCCCTCATCCCTGTGCTCGTCACAGGAATCCAGCCACCGCGCGTCTGCGCGGTGAATGAATCGAAATCCGGGAGAGGAGTCTTCAGCGCCCCAGGACTGGGGCGCGCTGGATTCCTGTGACAAGCACAGGAATGAGGGAGGGTGAAGGGCGTGCGCAGACACTACGCTATGGCAATCCCGGTTGATGACCCTACCTCCAGCCGAGCATCCGATCATTCCCCCCACGAAACATTCGTCAAAACGTTCGACGGGATCGGCTCGTTCTTCCATAGCCCCTTCAGCTTCTTGTCCCAGACGCCGAGCTTGGGCATGACGAAGAGATAGAGGGCGGGTACGTCTTCCGCCAGGATTTTCTGAGCCTCGCCATAGAGCTTGTTCTGCTCGGCCGGATCAGCCGTCTTCTGCACCTTCTTCAAGAGCGCGTTGAAGTCGGGATTGTTGTAGTTGAAGTAATAGGGATCGCGCGAATAGATATCGATGTCCATCGGCTCGGCATGGGCGACGATCGTCATCTCGTAGGCGCGGTCCTTCATCACATCCTGCACCCATTTCGCCGGAAACTCGGTCGGCTCGATATTCATCGTCACGCCGATCTCGGCGAACATCGCCTGCATCACCTGAGCGCTGCGCGGTGCATAGGCCATCTGCGGCACTTTGATGGTGAAGGAGAAGCCATTCGGATAGCCGGCTTCGGCAAGCAGCGCCTTGGCCTTTTCAGGATTGTAGGCGAGCACGCCGGTCATATCCTGATAGCCCGGATCGTTCGGGGTGTAATGGCTGCCGATCGCCGTCCCGAGACCCGACCATGCGCCTTCGATCACCGTCGGCCGGTCGATCGCCATCATCAGCGCCTGACGCACCCGCTTGTCGTCGAACGGCTTCTTGGCATTGTTCATCCCGGCGACGACCTTCAGTTCGGTATTGCCGATCTCCGTCGTCAGGCGGGGATCGCCGTCGAAGGAGCTCATCAATTCAGGAGCGCCGAATTCCGGAATGGCGTCGATATCGCCTGATTTCAGTGCTGCCGCCTGGGCCTGTGGGTCGGCAATGAAGCGGAAGGTTACCTTGTCGAGCTTCACCGAAACCTGTTTGTTCCAGTAGGCATCGTTTTTCGCCAACTCGACCTTGTCGCCCTTCGCCCAGTTGACGAATTTGAAGGGTCCGGTGCCGACGGGCACCGTCTTGTCGTCACCGGCGGATTTCGGGCCGACCATGACCGAAGCGGGCCAGCCGAGCCAGTAGAGCAGACTGCCGGTCGGCTCCGAGAGATGCAGCACGAGCGTGCGGGCATCCGGCGTATCGATCGAGGCGATCGACGCGAAGAAGCGCTTTTGCGGATTGACCGAGTCCTTGCCGCGCGCCCGCTCCAGCGAGAATTTCGCCGCTGCCGCATCGAAGGCCTCGCCGTCGTGGAAGGTCACGCCATCCTGCAGCTTGAACGTATAGGTCAGCCCGTCAGCAGAGACCTCCCAGCTCTTTGCCAGCTGCGGCTGCACCTTGCCGTCCTCGCCGATCGAGACCAGACCCTCGAAAACATTCTGCCAGGTCACCTGGCCGATCGCCACAGGCGCGGCGATTGTCGGGTCGAGACCGGTGGGTTCGACCGCCATGCCGAGATTGAGCGTTGTCTTGGGAGCGGCATGGGCGGGAAGAGCAATTGCGGCTGTAATGGCGCAGGCCGCAGCAAAGGCCTGCGTGCGGCGGGCGGAACGGATGAGGCGGAGCATGTATATCCCGTCTTATATGGTGAGCACGTTTTGTGTTCTCTGTGTACTAAAAAGCGATACACACCAAAAACGCGGGAAACGCAAGGTCTGGAAAGGCGGAACGCTAGCGGCTGGCGTTCGAGCGCATGAACTCTTCGATGAAGCCGCTGAGCTTGGCGGCAGCGAAGGACAATTGCCGGTCGGGCGCGATCGACAGCTCCGCATGCGTGCGAATCGTGCTTTCGCTGGCAAGCGGAATGGCGGTCAGCGTGCCAGCCTCGAGCTCGCGGCGCACCGAAAGCCGCGGCAGCAGCGTTGCGGCCATGTCGCTGAGCACGAGTTCCTTCAGCATCTCCAGCGCGCTGACGGTAAAGGCCGGTTCGAAAGTCAGGCTCTGGCGCTCCGCTGCGGCGTCGAAGGCCTGGCGGAAGCCGAACGACGTTTCCGGCAGCGCCAGCGCGTGCCGCGCCAATTCGCGAAGCGTCACTTCCTTGCGTCCGGCGAGCGCGTGGCGGCTGGAGGCGATCACCCCATAGGTGATCTCCGAGCGGGCGATCACCTTGGCCTCAGTCATCTGCGGCGCGAACAGGGTCAGCGCCATATCGGCGCGCGCCGAATTGACGGCTTCCACCGCCTGCCGCGCGCTGGTGATCATCACCTCGAAGCGGATGCTGGGATAGGTCTTGCTGAACTCGGCAAGCGCCGGGGTGAGCAGGCTGGCCACGATCGCGCCATTGGCAAAGATCGTCACCCTTCCACGCTCCAGCCCCTTCAGATCCTCGATCAGCTGCTGCACATGTTCGAGCTCGCGCAGCGTTCGCCCGGCGCGCGCCGCAAGCAGCTCTCCGGCAGCCGTCAGCGTCACACCGCGGGCACTGCGCTCGACGAGCGGCGTGCCAAAATAGTCTTCGAGATTTTCGATCTGGCGGCTGACCGCAGTCGGAGCGACATTGAGGTTCTCGGCCGCCTGCCGCATCGAACTGGTTCTCACCAGCTCGTCGAAATACATCAGCGCCCGGATCTGCATGCGGTTCTCCTGCCTCTCGTCTGCCGCTTCTCTTTAGGCAATCGCCGAAGGTCCGGCTAGCCGTCCCGCCACGCGCGTTGCGCGCCTTCATGCGGCAGGGCGGTTGCCTCGTAGACGCCGCGCGCGATCGCCCGGGCCATGACGATACCGGCGAGATGGCAGAGTTCCATGAAGCCGGGCGCATCGATCGGCTTCGCGCCCGTTGCGGCTGAAAGAACGGTATCACCGTCGAGCGGCAGATGGGCCGGGAGCAGCGCGCGTGCCAGGCCATCATGGGCAGCAATCGAAAGCCGGTGGGCCTGCGCCTTGGTCAGTACCGCGTCGGTTACCACAGCGCCGATCGTCGTCGCCGGGGCGCTCATGCCCTTCAGGCGCATGCGGTGATCGATCGTTGCGGGCATGCCGAGCCCGCCGAACTCACTATCCTGCTCGAAGGGTGCCGCCCAGAAATGCCGGCCGTCGCCGATCGTCGCCGAACCCAGCGCGTTGACCGCGACGATCGCCCCGATCCTGTGGCCGCCGCTGCCGACTGTGCTCGCCGAGCCGAGGCCACCCTTGAAGGTCGCTGTCGTCGCACCGGTTCCGGCGCCGACCGTTCCCACCTCAAAGCGTCCAGTCGAGGCATCAGCGCAGGCGGCATAGCCCAGATCGCGATAGGGCGCATGCAGCCCCCAGTCCTTATCGCCGCCATTCAGGAGGTCGAAGAGGATCGCCTGCGGCACGATCGGGACGCGCACATCGCCGACCGCAAAGCCACGTCCGGCTTCGCGCAACCAGGACTGGACGCCGCCTGCGGCATCGAGACCGAAAGCCGAACCGCCGGAGAGAACGAAGGCATCGACCTTTTCGACCGTCATCGATGGGTCGAGCAAGGCGGTATCGCGCCCGCCCGGCGCACCGCCGAGAACGGTGCCCGAGGCAATCGCCGGCTGGTCGAAAATGATGGCGGTAACGCCCGATCCGAGCGTCAGGTCGGTGGCGTGGCCAACGGAGAGGCCTTCGATATCGGTGATGAGATTGAGCAAGTCGGTCCCCTTTGGCGGCGATTAGGAGCGCAACGACAGGCAAAAAACAAGACCGGCCCCGATGATGATGGGGGCCGGTCAGAAAACTTCGGTTGAAATGAAGCGGGAAAGCCTGTGCCTGCAATCAGGCATGAAGCGGCTTCGGATGGCGGCGGGTCATCAGGTCGTGGATAGCGACCCTCACCTCGTCGGGAGAACGGAAACGCTGCTCATCGAGGTCGTGAACGTGAAACTTCACGGCGATGAACTTCAGCCGGTCTTCATCCGGAATGACGATCCCGACGGGAACGCCTGCATATTCGATAACTTGCTTTTTCATGCGTAGAACTCCTGCCGCGCGGACTGCGCGAGCGATGGCGAATTGACTTGTCTTGTACCGTTGAGAGGGGGGACGAACGTCACATTCGACAGTTCGGGCGGGAGAGGGCGCCCGGACGGTCATTGCCGAGCACAGAGCGCCCAAGGAGATAGGCGAGAATATCGATTTCAATCATGTCTCGTTCCTTGCGTTGGCGTTGCACTCGTGGTGGTCCCGTAGAGCCGGGACCGGCGATAACTATCTCTATTAATCTACTAATGTAGTAGAGAATAGGCGATAATCAGTCAGAAACATATTCCGAAACGTGTCAAAATATCGGCGATCGGAAAAATTTCATTCCATCTTACCCAAACTTGCAGAAAGAACATATCAAGACTTTGTGCAATTCGCGTGACGGTCGAGAACTCGTTTCGATCACCGCAGCAGACATAGGAAGCGTGCCTGATTCCGGCAATGGGGCAATTCATTAAAAAGCGGTAGGCCGCGAAATCACCCAATTCGTTAATGGCGCGAGTGATGCCTCACCAGCCCTCGGAAAGCACCTTTTCCAGCATGTCTGCGAAGAAGTCGGCACTCTCGATCGTCAGGCAGAGCGGCGGTTTGATCTTCAACACGTTGAGGTGATCGCCTGTCGGCTGCATGAGCACACCGAGATCGAGCAGCCGTTCGCAGATCGCCGCCGTCTCGCCGGTGGCCGGCTCCAGCGTCGTTCTGTCGCGCACGAATTCGAGGCCGAGATAGAGGCCCATGCCGTGGACCGCCCCGGCAATCGGGAATTTTTCGATCAGCGCTGCCAGCCGTCCCTTCAGGTGGTCGCCGACCTGGCGAGCGTTCTCTTGCAGGTTTCCCTCCCGCAGGATATCGAGCACCGTCATGCCGGCAACGCAGCTGACCGGGCTGCCGCCGGATGACGAGAAGAAATACCCCTCGCGCTCCAGCGAATCGGCAATCGCCTGGCTGGTGATGACGGCGCCGAGCGGGTGGCCGTTGCCCATGCTCTTGGCGATGGTGATGATATCCGGCACCACGCCCTGCTGCTCGAAGCCCCAGAAATGATGGCCGAGCCGGCCATATCCGACCTGCACTTCGTCGGCGATGCAGACGCCGCCGCGGGCGCGCACTTCGGCATAGAGACCGGCAAGATAGCCGTCCGGCAGCGGAATGCCGCCGGCATTGCCATAGACCGGCTCGGCGATCACGCCGGCCAGTCCCTGGCCGCTATTGTCGATCGCCTGCAGTACCGGAATGGCACCGGCAAGATAGTCGCTGGCGCTTTCGGAGCCGCGGAATTCGCCGCGATAGGTGTTCGGCGCCGAGAGAGGGTGCACCCAGGCCGGGCGCGTCGAGAGCGCCTGCGGGTTGTCGGCGATCGAGGTGGAGACAGCGTCGCTTGCCACCGACCAGCCGTGATAACCTTCGAGCAGGCAAAGCATGTTGTGCGCGCCGCTATGCGCCCAGGCCAGCCGCAGTGCGAGGTCATTGGCCTCGGAACCGCTATTGACCAGAAACACCCGGTCGAGGCCCTCAGGGGCGAGTGCCGCCAGCCGCTCGGAAAACTCGGCCAGCGCCTCATAATGGAAGCGCGAATTGGTGTTGAGCTTCAGCCACTGGTCGGCGATCGCATCGGCAAGCTGCGTATGGCCGTGGCCGAGGATGCTGACATTGTTGACCATGTCGAGATAGGCGCGGCCCTCGACATCGTACATATGCTCCTTCCAGCCGCGTTCCATCTGCGGCGGAGCGTCATAGTAGTTCTTCTGCGGCTTGGCAAAATGCGCCTTGCGTCTCGTCAGCAGCGCCGCCGTATCGGGCCTTGGGGCATTGCAGTTGTCGCCAAGCAGCAGCGAGGGGGAGGGGCAGATTGCCGACCATGCGTCGGCATCGTGTGCCGTCGCAAAGAGCGGCGGTTCCAGGCCGTTGATAGTGCAAAGCTGGATACGCAGCCCGCCGAGCGAATTGCTGTCGCCGGAAACCGTGCCGATCGTCTGGCCCGCCTCGACCTCAGTGCCATCCTCGACCGATGGTTCGATACCGTCGAGATGCAGGCTGATGCCGTCGCCGATCAGCACCAGATGATGGTTCCTGAAATCGATGCGGCCGGCAAAAGGCGCGGCGACTGCATTGCCGCCGGAAAGGCAGATGTCGCTATGCAGAGCGAAGGTCGAATGCGGCTTGGCGCTCAGCGTGCTGGCGCGCGACAGCCGGTATTCGCCGTAGCGTGTTGCGGCAACGCCGCTGTCATTGGCGACGCGGGCAAGCAGGCGCCAGTCCATCTCGGAATTCAGCCAGTTGCCGCCGGCGAAATGGCGGCTCTGAACGCCGAGATCGAGATAGGCGATGTCGGCTGTATTGATCTCGGGCAATAGCGCCTGCCAGCCCGAATTCTGCGGTAGCGGTTGCTCGATGCCGCCGATCTTCTGGATCGCCGCTTCCATGAGCTCGAAGGGCACGGACATCGCGGTGTCGAAGATGATGCGCTCATGCTCCAGATTGTTGCGCGCATAATCGTTCTCAGGATCGATCGAAATCTGCTGCTCGCCGCTAGCAACCAGGATCACGGCGCGGGCGACGATCAGCGGCCACAGCGCCTTCAGCTCTTCCGGTGTCAGCGGATAGGTCTCGTGATAGGCCTTGATCGCCGGCAGGATATAGAGCGGATCGCCATCGGCATGATGCAGCAGCGAGGCGCAGGTGACCGCGAGATCGCCGACCAGCCAGCCGCGAATGATGTCGCCGAAATCGATGACGCCATCGGGGATCAGCCGCCCATGTGCGTCGGGCAGGCTGACGACATTGTCGTCGGTGACGTCGTGATGCACGGCCTGAACGCGAAGCGACGAGGCAAGTGGCTGGATGCGGCGTACCGCCAGCACCATCGTCTTGGCGATACGGTCGCGGGCCGCACTATCGGTGATCGCCGACAGCAGTTGAACGGCGACGGGACCGGCGCGGCGCAGGTCCCATTGCAGACTGCGCTCCAGGCCCGGATGCTCGAAATCGGCAAGCGCCTTCGCCAGCCGGGCGCAGAGCGCGCCAAGTGCTGCCACCGTACTTTTCGGCAGATGCTTGCGATGCGTCAGGCTCTCGCCTTCGAGATATTCGAGAACGCGCACCTGATAGGTCTGGTCGCGCACGGTGACGGCGACGATCGCCTGCCCATCGGTCGACGTCAGCAGATGCGGAACGCGCGGCGCGCCTTCGATCGTATTGAGATGGTGGATCGCCGCGTTCTGCGCCTCGAGCTCAAGCGTCTCGTAGGCCATGTGGCAGATCTTCAGAACGAAGCGGCCGTTGCCGGTATCGAGCCGGTAATTGCGATCCTGCTGACTGCCGAGCTCGCTGATCGTGCCCGACAAGCCATAGTGGGTTTCGAGGATGCTTAAGGCTTCTTCCGGTGTCACGTCCGGTCGCGGCAGTTCCATACGATCGGTGAGCGCTTCATCGGTCATCGCATCCCCCAGGGCATGATTCGATTATTCACACTAAGCAGATAATCGAATGCATGCTATGGGCAAGCGTATGGCAACACGCCTTTCGGGCGCAATCAGCCCATACGTTCGGATGCATAGGAGCCCGGGCTCGCCGGGAACACCACCGTACGGTTGCCGTTCAGGAAGACGCGGTGGTGAATATGGGCGTGGATCGCCCGTGCCAGAACCTGGCTCTCGACATCGCGGCCGATCGAGACATAGTCGTCTGCCGACTGCGCGTGGGTGATACGGGCGGTGTCCTGCTCGATGATCGGGCCTTCGTCGAGATCGGCAGTGACGTAATGCGCCGTCGCGCCGATCAGCTTCACGCCGCGCTCGTAGGCCTGCTTGTAGGGGTTGGCGCCCTTGAAGCTCGGCAGGAACGAGTGGTGAATGTTGATGATCTTGCCAGACATCTTCCGGCACATCGCATCCGAGAGAACCTGCATGTAGCGGGCGAGCACGATGAGCTCGGTGCCGGTCTGCTCGACGAGATCGAGCAACTGGCCTTCCGCCTGCGGCTTGTTTTCCTTCGTCACCTTGATGTGGTGGAAGGGAATGTCGTGATTGACGACGACCTTCTGGTATTCGAAATGGTTGGAGACGACGCCAACGATGTCGATCGGCAGCGCGCCGATCTTCCAGCGGTAGAGCAGGTCGTTCAGACAATGGCCGAAGCGCGACACCATCAGCAGCACCTTCATGCGGCTCTGACCATCATGGATCTCGGCGTCCATCTCGAATTTCTCGGCGATCGGCTTGAAGCCTTCGACGAGTGCCGACAGCTTCACGCCCTCCTCGGAGATGAAGCTGACGCGGGTGAAGAACTTGCCCGTGTCGAGGTCGTCGAACTGGCTGGAGTCGACGATGTTGCAGCCCTGCTCGGCAAGATAATTGGAAATTGCCGCCACGATCCCGCGCGTCGATTTGCACGTCACCGTCAAAACATAGTTGGTCATGTCCGTCTTCCCTCTCACGGCTTCGCCGGCAGGCTGCTTAGATCAAACGCCGCCCGCCGAACAGGCCGCGGCTCTTTCATTCATGCAACATTTTGCAAGGGAAGCCATCAAGTGCTTGCAAGGCCCCGCATCCTGTCGATGCTCATATAAATGACGCTAGCCTTAGGGAAAGTCCGTTCCGCCTGCGTCGTCGCATATCCCCGCCGCGCAGCTACCGGGCTGCGGCAGCCACCGGAACGGAAATCGGAGATGCAGCGCGCTGCTTTCCCTCATTGACCTTCAGGAAGCCGACGAGCAGCCAGGCAAGCCCGGCCGTCTTCATCGAGAAGATCGCGGTCGAGCCGATCATCAGGTTCAAGAACATGAAGAGTGACAGCGAGTGGCAGAGCCGCTTCTGGTTCGGTGTCTGCCCGGCCGGGAAGAAGGAGACGAAGAGCCAGAACAGGATCAGTCCGAAGATCGTTGCGCTGTATGTGATGAAGACGTAGCCACTATCGACGTAGCCCAGCCCCTTTTCGAGCTCGAGACCGAGCGTCGCCGGGATATCCATCGCGTTGATACTGCGGATCGTGCCACTGATGCGGCCGACGAAATCGTCGTCGTGGGCATTCGGCTTGAAAGCGTGGATGATGAAGCCGATGGCGATGATTCCCGGCATCATTAGGAAATCGAGGATCTTCGGCAGCCAGGGATAGATGACATAGCCGCCGAGGCAGACGATGCTGAAGATCAGCATCGTGCGCGTGTCGTTGGTGAGCAGGATCAGCACAACCGTCGCGATGAAGATCAACCGGTCGCCAAGCCTCAAGCGGTTGGAGAAACTGACGAGATAGATCACCATCACGCCGCAGAAATTGGCGAGCGACACCTGTTCGAGGAAGATCGAGGAGGAACGGTGGTCGATGATCCCGAAGGAGAAGCGGTCAGGAAAGCCGAGCGCGCCGCGAAACAGGCCGAGGTCGCTATAGGTCGCCCGCGGCACGCCGCGCGTATTCTCGAAATATTCGGCCGGATGGAACAGCGCCACATAGGCGGTGACCGAAACGATCTCGCAGATCAGCACCGAAAGCACGGCGATGCAGCAGATCTTGAAGACGAGCTTCAAGGTCCGTTCGTTCGTCCAGCGCCCCATGACGACAAAGGCGAAGACGATCAGGATGTTGCGCAGATGATCGATATAGCCGGACCGGTTGATCACTATGACGTAGACCGTCAGCAGGATCGTCGCCAGCAGATAGCCGAGCGGCGCGAGGTCCTCTTCGAATATGCCTTTGCGCAGGATGAAGGCGAAGCTGTAGGCGAGGATCAGCATTTCGCTCATCACCACATAGGCGGGCGAAAGCGGCATGATGTTGTGATTGACGAAGGCGAGAATGGCATTGTAGGTCACCGCAAGCACGCCAGCGGCAAGAATGCCCCACTGGATCGGCTCCTTCGATGCAATGCCAGTCTCAGCCATAGCGATCACTCCGCCATCAGCCGGCAGGCGGCCTTGTCGGGCGCCGGTGCCTTGGCGGCGGCCTGTAGCGCGGCCAGCTGCTTGCGGTCCTTGCCGTCATGCGGCTGGATGTTCAGTGGTTCAGTCTCCGGCCACCAGTCTCCGGCAACCCAATAGGTCCAGCCCAGCCAGACGTCGCCATTGTCCTGCATCGCGCCGAGCACGTCTTTCAAGCCTGCGACGCATTCGGGTGCTTGCGACACGCCGAATTCGCCGAGCAGCAGCTTGGTATCGTTCTTCCGCGCCCAGTCCGACATATCGAGGATTGCCTGCTTGGCCTTGTCGTTGCCGGAGCATTCGTCCTTGGTGCCGGAGGAATCGCTGTCGAAATATTGGTGAACCTCGTAGCCGAAATTCTTGCGGGCATCCTTGATGCCGAGCATGACGGTGCCGTTGGCGTCGTCATCGCCGCTCTGCCAGGAATGCGCGCCGGTCCAGCGCGTGCCGGGTACGAGGATATAGTTGTTGGCGCCGACGGCACGGATGCCGCGGATGGCGGTATTGGCCGCCTCCAGCCATTTCTTGGCGGAGATATCGTGCGGTTCGTTCATCAGGCCAAAGACGACATCCGGCTGGTCTGAGAATTCAGCCGCAAGCCGCGTCCAGAAATCAGCAAAGGCAAGCGTCGTCACCGGCGCTGTGCCGATCTGCACTTTCTTGTAATAGGCGTAATTATGCGGATCGAGGATGATCGTCATCTTGTGCTTTCGCAGCAGCGCGACCGTATCCTTCAGCCGCTGCAACTCGTCCTCGTTCAGCGATTGCCCGAGCTCCGGCTGCAGCCGTTCCCATTGGAAGGGCAGGCGAACGGTGTTCATGCTCTTCTTCTGGAAATAGGCAATCGTCTCCTCGGAAGGATAGGCATAGTCCTTGAAGACGGTGCCGCCCGGCTCGCCGAATTCGGCGCCGGAAAGGTTGATGCCGCGAAGGCAGGGCGCCACAGCTCCGGCCGCATGCGCCTGCAAGGGCAGCAGTGTCGCGGCGATCGTCAGCAGGCGGCGCCATTTGGAGGATGAGGCTCTCAATTGCTTTCCCGTGGTTTCAGCAGCGGCGGCTAATATCGGTGCCTCCATCTTAACGGTCCGTTAGCTAAGGATTTCTAAAATTCGCCTACCCTCGCTGCACTCTGCCGGCGGGTGACGAGAGCGCTGATGAGCCAATTCGACAGGAACAGGGTAAGCCGCTTGCCGGGCTGGCGAAGCTACGAGCCTGCGCAGACTGCGCCTGAGGCCGGGCGCCCGCGTTCTCCTGTCCTGCGCCCGTCCGACTTTGCCAAGGCACCGCCACCACCACCCGCTCCAGAACCGCAGATCCGTCACGAAGAGCCCGCTGCCCCACCGCCGCTGCCGCCCGTGACCGAGCCTGTTGCCGCAGCCCCTCGCGTCGAAGCCGCACCGGTTGCTGTCATCACAGCCGAAGAGCCGCTGCTTGACGTGCGCTCGGCGATCTTCGCGATCTGGAACCGCAAGCTGATGATCGCCGGTCTGGCCGTCCTCGGCGCGGTTGCCGGTGCGGCGGTCCTGCCGATGCTGCCGCAGAAATTCACGGCGACGACGAGCCTCTATTTCGATCCGCGGCAGATCGGTCTGGCTGATCCGGCTGCCCAGCAATCGACGATCTCGCCGGAGATGATCTCCTCGATGATCGACAGCCAGGTGCAGATCCTGACCTCCGGCAACGTCCTGAAGCGTGTCGCCGATACGCTGAAACTCAATCAGGACCCGGATTTCAACGGCGGCCGCACCGATGACGCGGCCGTTATCACCGCGTTGCAGAAGTCGCTGACCATCGCCCGCCAGACCGGCACCTATGTCGTGTCGCTGACAGCCGTGACCCATGACCCCGAAAAGTCCGCCAGACTGGCCAACCAGGTCGTCGCCTCCTTCATGCAGGAGGAAAGCAGCGCCTCGAGCGGTCTTTACGAGAACACCACCGCAACGCTCGACACCCGCCTGACCGACCTGCGCAAGCAGGTGCAGGATGCGGAACAGGCGGTCGAGACCTTCCGCGCCGACAACGACATGTCGGAGACCGACGGCAAGCTGATCTCCGACCAGCGCCTCGCCTCCCTCAATACGCTGCTCGTGACGGCACAGGACAAGACGATCCAGGCGAAGGCCCGCGCCGATGCCGCCCAGAACATGAGCTTCGAAGCGATCGTCGCCAGCGGCCCGAACGACAGCGGCGCTTCCTCCGTCAATTCGGCTCTCGCCAGCCTGCGCCAGCAGTATGCGACGCAGGCGGCCATCGTCGGCAGCCTAGAAAGTCAGATGGGTGCCCGTCATCCGCGTCTCCAGGCCGCTCGCTCCTCGCTGCAGAGCATCCAGGACGAGATCAAGGGCGAACTGCAGCGCATGGTGACCTCGGCGAAGACCGAGTACGACCAGGCGAAGAAGGCGGAAGACGCCGTCTCCAAGGAACTGAATATCCAGAAGGCGCTGCAGGCGACAGCTTCCGACAAGCAGGTCGAGCTCAACGAGTTGCAGCGCAAGGCGACCGCCGTTCGCAACATCTACGAGACGCTGCTGAAGCGCTCCAGCCAGACGGCCGAAGAACAGAACCTGCCGCAGAGTAATATTCGCGTGATCTCGCAGGCGGAGCCGCCGGTAAAGCCGGATGGTCCCGGCAAGAAGACGCTGATGATCGCGGGCCTGATCGGCGGGCTTTTCGGCGGTTTCGCGCTGGGTGCAGCACTTGCCATCCTGGCCGCACTCTTCGCCCATCCTGTCATCCGCGGATATTTCCGCCGTGCTTGATGCGGCCCCGTCTTCATCCTACATCAGAAGACAGGTTCCATGGCTCAATGCCGGGAGAAATGAACATGCGCATCCTGCCGTCGATCGTGATTGCCGCCTTCGCCTTTGCGGCCATTGTGCCGCTGCAGGCCTCGGCGACCGATTGGGCGCGCGCGGGCAAGGCCGATGTTCAGCCGCTCTATCCCTATACCGATCTTCCCGGCGTCAAGGCTCAGCCTGACAAGAAGGATGAAGAGCAATATGCCTGCCACACCGAGACCGGCCATGTGCGTCGCGACGGTGACTGGATCTTCCGTTCCGGCGGCATGCCGACGATCGTCTATGTCTGCGATCGCGATGGCCAGATCAGCCAGGGCACGCAGGTTCCCCTGCGTGGCCATTATCAGCCGGTGCGCTGATCAGGCGCTGCGTGCAAAATAGCGCGCAATCAGATGATCGAGTGAAAGCCGCCCCGGCCCGCCGGCGATGATTACCAGAAAGCAGACAGCCCATGTGCCATGGGTGGGCCATGCATCCGGATAGACGAAGATCTCGATCACCAGCGTCATGCCGAGCAGCGCCAGCGCAGAAAGCCGGCTGGCGAGACCGATGACCAGCAAGAGCGGAAAGAAGTGCTCGGCAAAGGCCGCCAGATGCGCTGCCAGCCACGGATCGACGAAGGGCAGCTTGTACTCGGTCTGGAACAGATAGACGGCATTGTCGGTGACCTGCCAGCCATCCACCTTCGTCTGCCCCGACTGCCAGAACACTGCGGCAATCGAAAGCCGGGCGACCGTCGCGATCAGATCGTGCGGGATCATCCCGAAAGCCGTCATCAGGCTGTGGACCCGATAGGCAAGGCCGCTGCCCGAGGGTGTGGCAAGCGTCATATCCTCATTCATGGTCGTCTCCTGTCGAAAGGTCCGAAAAGGCGCCGGCTTGCAGCGCTCCGGCAAGATTGGCGGAAAGGTCGAAATCCGGCGCCGCCGCAAAGGCCGCGCCCGCGGCGGCAGCAAGCGTCGCGCCGCTGAACAATGCTTCGAGAAATGCAGCACCCCCGGGCGGCAGCCGGTGTATCTCGACGATCATCTGCGGCCTGACGACGAGCGCGTCTTCGCTGTGCCAGTCGGCGATCGGCGCAAAGGCCATCTCGCCGGCATTCATCGCCCATATGGTCACCGTTGGATGGACGGAGCGGAGGATGGATGCGGACGGGTGCGGCGTGAACACCAGCGACGCAAGCTGCCCTTCGTCGAGCGGCGCCAGACGATCGGCGGCGAGCGGTGTCGCATCTGCTGCGTGATAGGCCCTGCCGCGCGCCACCTCCAGGCGGATGACATCGGCGAGATAGGCGATTTCCCGTGCCGGCTCGAAAGCCTCGACGAAATCGGCGAAGCCGTCGCCATAGGAAAGCAGTAGCGGCGAGCGCGGCGGATGCAGACAGATAAACTCGTAGGCCATGCCGGCGAAGAACTCCTCGCCTACGATCTTCTCGGCAACCGGAAAGCGGGATGCGACGGCGCCGATCAGCCCCGAGACGACATTGTTGCGATAGACGCCGAAGCGCCGCAGCGGGCGTGCCGCATTCCAGGCGGCGATCCCTTCGGGAACCGGCAGCGCGCTATCCCGTAGCGCTACCGCGAATTGCTCTTGTGTGATGGTAGCCATGACACGCCTCAGGCCGCCCGCAGCCGCGCGGCGCGATCGAGGATCGCTCCCGCGGCCTCAGCTTCGGAGCGCAGGACCGGCCATTCCGGCACGTCGTTGTCCCATTCGATCAGGCTGGCGATCGGCCCCGTCCGGGCAATCAGTTCTTCGTAGAGCGCCCACACCGGGTCCTTGACCGGCGTGTCGTGCGAATCGATCAGCAGTGGCGCACCTTCGTCATCCGTCGTTTCCGAATGACCGCTGAGATGGATCTCGCGCACCCATTGCACCGGGAAGCGGGCGAGATAGTCGCGCGGGTTCATGTTGTGATTGGTGGAGGCGACGAAGACGTTGTTGACGTCGAGCAGCAGCCCGCATCCGGTCTGCCTGACGATCTCCGCTAGAAATTCGGTCTCTTCGAGCGTGCTCTCCTCGAACAGAACATAGGTCGCCGGGTTCTCAAGCAACATCTGCCGCTTCAGCGTGTCCTGCACCTGGTCGATATGATCCGCAACGCGCGACAGCGTTTCGGATGTGTAGGGCAGGGGCAGGAGGTCGTTGAGGAATACCGTGTCATGCGTCGACCAGGCGAGATGCTCCGAAAAGCTCTCCGGCTCATAGCGATCGCAGATGGTCTTCAGCCGCTGCAGATGATCCTGATCGAGCGGCTGCATCGAGCCGATCGACAAGCCGACGCCATGGATCGACAATGCATAGTCCTCGCGCAGCTTGCCGAGCTGCGCATGCGGCGGGCCGCCGGCGCCCATGTAATTCTCCGCATGGACTTCGAAAAAGCCGACGGGCTGCGGTGTGGCGATGATGCTGGCGAAATGTTCGGGCTTGAAACCGATGCCGGGACGGTGGGGCAATGCAGAGGGTTTCATCCTGTCTCTCCTCGATTGGATTGGCGGCGCCTTCGCGGCGCCGCCGGTGAGTGCTGGAACCGGATCAGGCCGGGGCCGGGCCCTGCGTCAGCGAGCCGGTGCCATCGGGCGTCTTCATCGACGTGCAGGTTCCGGCCGGAACGAGCTTCCAGGCGTTCTTCTGGTAGTCGATCTTCGCCGTGCCGGCGCAGGTCGTGCCGGGGCCGGCAGCGCAATCGTTCTGTCCCTTGAGGGCGATGCCGTAGCACTTCTCCTTGGCGGCATCCTGGGCCGAAGCGGTCTGGACGCTGCCGATCAGCGTCAGCGCGGTGGCGACCGAGGCTGCAAAGACGGTGGCGGGGAGTTTGGTCATGGTCTTCTCCGGTATCTCTTGGTTTCTGGGGGCGGTGGGGCCGATCAGGCCGGCGTCAGCATGCCGTGGCCCTTCGGCGTCTTCATCGACGTGCAGGTGCCGGCCGGGACCAGCTTGAAGGACATCTTGTCGTAGCTGACGGTCGACTTGCCGGCGCAATCGTGCTTGCCGGCGGCGCAATCGTTCTGCCCCTTGAGGGCAACGCCGTAGCACTTCTCCTTGTTGTCGGCGGCCGAGGCAGCGGGGGCTGCGATGGTTGCGAGCGCCGAAGCGATGGAGCCTGCCAGTGCGAGCGTAACGATGCTGTTCTTCATTGTTTCATCTCCGTAGAATGGCGAGCCGTGATTGGCTTGCACTGAGGGCTACGGAGGCGTGGCAGCCGTTGTTACACGGTTCCCACGATTTTTTTACGGGACGCGCCCTTGCCGTTTACGCGATGGCAAGCGAAAAGCCTGAAAACAAAGGCGTGTGAGGCCTGTCTGAAATATTTCTGCCCGGGCGGTAACAAAAACGTGTGGCCCTCCGTAGAGGATTATGTCGGGTGAAACATTCGGCGCGTGAAGAGGAATGGGCAGGTTGGATGCGCAGCGCCATGGATGGCGATACGCAAGCCTATCATCGCTTCCTTTCCGCCGTCACGCCGCACCTGCGCGCGATGGCTCGCCGCCGCTGCGATCAGTTCGGCGCGCCGGCGAGCGAGGCGGAAGATGTCGTGCAGGAAGTTCTGCTGGCGGTGCATCTGAAGCGCGGCACGTGGGATCCGGCACGCCCGATCGGCCCGTGGCTGTCGACGATCGTGCGCAACAAGCTGATCGACAGCCTGCGCCGCCGCGGCCGCCATATCGACGTGCCGATCGACGACGTGATGGCAACGCTTGAGGCGGAAGAGCAGGCGGGCAATCTCGACCGGCTCGATGCCGAACATATGCTGGAGCGGCTGAAAGACCCGCAACGCGATATCGTCCGCTCGATCTCGATCGAGGGGGCGGGCATCCGCGAGACGGCCGAGAGGCTGAAGATGACAGAGGGTGCGGTGCGTGTTTCCCTGCACCGGGCGCTGAAGGCGCTGGCAGCCCTATACCGGAGTGAAACGCGTGAAGACCGATGACCTGATCAGCATGCTTGCCGCCGATGCGCCGGTGCGATCCCGCCTCGGTCCGCTGCTCAGCCGCGCGCTCGTGGCGGGCGTCGTCGTCTCGGCGGTTCTGCTGCTCTCCACCATCGGCATCCGTCGCGACATGGGAACGGCGATCGAAACTGCCCGCGTGCTCTTCAAGATCGTCACCACCCTGACGCTCGCAGTCACCGCCTGCGGCCTCGTCTTCCGCATCGGCCGCCCCGGCGTTCCCTTGAAGCTTGCGTCCCTGGCCGTGCTGCTGCCGCTGGCACTGGTGATCGCCGGCGTCGCAACGGAACTGACGGCCATTCCGGAAGACGCCTGGCGCGCAGCGCTGCTTGGCCGCAACGCCGCCTTCTGCGTCTTCTTCATCCCGGTGTTGTCCCTGGCCCCGCTCGCAGGCTTTCTATGGGCGCTGAAGAATGCCGCGCCTGAGAACCCCACCCTCGGCGGCGCCGTCGCAGGTCTTGCCTCGGCCGGCCTTGCAGCAGCGCTCTACGCCTGGCATTGCCCCGACGACAGCCCGCTTTTCCTGGCGACCTGGTACACGACCGCCACCGCCGCCGTAACGGCACTCGGCGCTATCATCGGATCACGATATCTGCGGTGGTGAGGAGGAGAAAACAGCAGACCGAAAAAGCCGTTGGTATCGGCTTAAACTGCTAATTTTCAATGGGAATGGTGCCCAGAAGAGGACTCGAACCTCCACACCCTTTCGGGTACCAGCACCTGAAGCTGGCGCGTCTACCAATTCCGCCATCTGGGCGACGGAGAGCCATGTACGGGGGTGGCCTGCGACTGTCAACTGGCTTTTTGAAGTTTTCCTGACAGTCGGCAAAAAAGATTGTGACGATCCCCGCAGAACCGCATTCACGGCGAACTGATTGCCAGTTTTCGGCACCTGGATTTTCTTGGAGCGCGCGTTGCCTATATAAAAGCGATGGGAAAGGAATCATCCATGTCCGCTTTGCGCAGTGCCGTGATCGCCGCCATCGCCCTCCTCATGCCGCTTGCTGCAAAGGCAGAGCCGGCATTCGGCCAGCTGTCGGGGCGAGGCCCGGTCGTCAACACGCAGTCGACCTATTGCGATTATCGCGGCTGCTTCGGCTTCGGGCCGCGGCAATGGCACCGCCCGGCCTATGTGCAGCCGAATTACCGGCCGCCGACGGCGAGGGGGCCGACCTATTATCAGCCGAGGACGCAGGCGCGTCCGCAGCTCACCTATGATCCGCCGCCGATTCGCACCTTGCGCCCGGCCGCCAAGGATCCGCGCATGCATGTCGAGTGGTGCCGCAATCAGTACCGGACCTACAATCCGAAAACCGATCGCTTCGTCACTTATCAGGGCATCTACCGGACCTGTAATTCGCCCTTCGACTGAACGTTAGCTTTCCAGCGAGGCGCGGTCGGTATGGCCGAGATCGCGGCCAGGCTCGATGATGTCGCGCACGCGCTGCTTCAGTTCCTTCGGTCCCGGAAACCCGCCGTCGCGCTTGCGCTCCCAGATCAGGTCGCCGTTGACGCGGATCTCGAAATTTCCGCCGGTTCCGGGAATGAGTGCCACTTCGCCGAGGCTGTCGGTAAAGGTCTGCAGCAGCTCCTGCGCCATCCAGCCGGCGCGCAGCAGCCAGTTGCACTGGGTGCAGTAGAGAATGGTGACGCGGGCCTTTTCGGTCATGGGGAGTTTCCTTTCGCCTTTGCTCCGGTTTAGGAGTTTCGTCAGAAGCGCGCAATCTTGCCGCTTGCATAGCCGGTCGGCGCATGGTCACACTCGGCCATGGAATCGAGGAGAGAATGATGCGGGTCGCCGTCGTCGAGAACATGCCGAACACCCATATCGGTGCGCTGGGCACTGCCCTTGCCGAGGCTGGCGCCGCGATCGACTGGTACCGTCCGTGGAGCGATGGCGCACTGCCGGCCGGCCCGGAAGCCTATGATGCGCTCGTCGTGCTCGGCGGCGAACAGAGCGCCGTCGACGACGCGGACTATCCCTATCTCCCCGCACTCGCCGCCCTGATGCGAAGCTATGGCGACGCTGAAAAATCCGTTCTCGGCATCTGCCTCGGCAGCCAGGTTCTGGCGCGCGGCTATGGCGGAGAGAACATCCTGAACGGCACCCGCGAATTCGGCTGGAAGCCTGTCGACGTGACCGGCGAGGGCCGGGCCGATCCCCTGTTCGAGGATCTCGGAGACGCTTTTCCGATTTTCGAGTGGCATTCCGACACGTTCACGCTGCCCGCCGGTTCCGTGCGGCTGGCATCGACGGAAGCCGTGCCGAACCAGTGCTTCCGGATCGGCAGGGCCGTCTACGGCGCCCAGTTTCATTTCGAGGCGGATTCGTCCGTTGTCGATCGCTGGAATGTCGAGTTTCGCGAGTTGGCCGAGGTGCTCGAGCCCGGCTGGCATGAGCGTTTCCCGCAGACATCGGCCAGATATTCCGCCGATGCCGATCGTGCCGGCCTGGCGCTCGCCCGCGCTTTCGTGCGAACGATCAGGCCCTCTGTTGAGGCGCAGGATGCTGCCGATAGTCGCCTGAGCGCCTGAGCATGGCGAGCGAAGCCGAAAAGATGGCGGCGGGCGAATGGTATTGCTGCCTCGATGCCGAGCTCGACGACCTGCGCGTCAAGACCCGGCGCGCCGTGCATCAGCACAACACGATGCCGCCGGATGAGCGCGGCATGATGGCGCCGGCACTCAGGGCGCTTTTCCGCGAGGTCGCGGGCAGCACCTTCATCGAAGCGCCGTTCCACTGCTCCTATGGCATCAATCTCAGCCTTGGCGAGCGCGTCTATCTCAATGCCGGCTGCACCATTCTCGATTCCGGCCGTGTCAGCATCGGCGATCGCTCGATGCTTGGCCCCGGCGTGCAGATCTATTGCGCCGACCATCACCGGGATGCCGAGTTGCGCAGCCAGGGCATCGAGATCGCCCGTCCGGTGACGATCGGCCGCGATGTCTGGATCGGCGGCGGCGCGATCATTTTGGGCGGTGTCACGATCGGCGATGGCGCCATTGTCGGCGCGGGTTCCGTCGTGACGAGGGATGTTGACGCCGGCGCAACCGTGGTCGGAAACCCGGCCCGGCCGGTCAGGCGCGACTAGCGCTGGAAGCGCCGCTTTGCCGGCCTAGATCAGAAAGACAACAGGAGGATAGGATGAGCGAGAACGCGTTGCCCTGGGAGGGCGGTTGCCGTTGCGGCCAGGTGCGGCTGAAGATCAGTGCCAAGCCACTGCTGACCATGGCCTGTCATTGCACAGGCTGCCAGAAGATGTCGTCGAGCGCCTATTCGCTGAGCGCCGCCGTTCCCACGGAAGGCTTCGAGGTGACCAAGGGCGAACCCGTCATCGGCGGCCTGCATGGCCCGGAGGCCCACCACTATTTCTGCCCGAACTGCATGACCTGGATGTTCACCAGGCCCGAAGGCATGGACTGGTTCGTCAACGTCCGCCCGACCATGCTCGACGATCTCGGCTGGTTCACCCCCTTCATCGAGACCTGGACGAGCGAGAAGCTCGCCTTTGCCGAGACCGGCGCCAGGCATAGCTATCCGGCGCTACCCGAGATGGATGCCTATGAGGGGCTGGTGAAGGAATATATGGCGCAGGAGATCTAGAACGTGCGGTAGCGCGCCAGTGGTAGTCCGTGCTTCTCGACGTACGCGTTCTCTTCCGCGATCGCCTCTGCATTTTCGATGAGCCAGAGCCGCCCTCGTTCTTCACGAGGAAGCGTTGCATCATCGCTTGTCGGGCGGCTTGCGATTGGTACTTCGTCCGTTTCCGGGTGCTGCTTATCTGTAGCCATGGCACAACTCAAAAACAGAATGGCGCAATCTTGCCTGACCACGAATTTATGCCGCAATCACTGACCGAGCACAACGTGGCGAAACAAAAAGGGAGGCGCGAGCCTCCCCTGTCGCACCCAGCCGAAGCGGCTGATTACTCGTCGCCCATCTTGAGTGCTGCGATAAACGCTTCCTGCGGGATTTCCACCTTGCCGAACTGGCGCATGCGCTTCTTGCCTTCCTTCTGCTTTTCCAGAAGTTTGCGCTTGCGGGTGGCGTCGCCGCCGTAGCACTTGGCCGTCACGTCCTTGCGCAGCGCCGAGATCGTCTCGCGGGCAATGACGTTGCCGCCGATCGCGGCCTGGATCGGGATCTTGAACATGTGCTTCGGGATCAGGTCCTTCAGCCGCTCGCACATGTCGCGGCCGCGCTTTTCGGCAGAGGTGCGGTGAACGAGCATGGAAAGCGCATCGACCGGCTCGCCGTTGACGAGAATCGACAGCTTGACGAGGTTGCCTTCGCGGTAGCCTTCGAGGTGATAGTCGAACGAGGCGTAGCCCTTGGAGATCGACTTCAGGCGGTCGTAAAAGTCGAAGACGACTTCGTTGAGCGGCAGCTCGTAGGTCACCATGGCGCGCGTGCCGACATAGGTCAGCTCGGTCTGGATGCCGCGGCGGTCCTGGCAGAGCTTCAGGATGCCGCCGAGATAATCGTCGGGCGTCATGATCGTCGCCTTGATCCACGGCTCCTGGATTTCCGCGATCTTCACCACGTCGGGCATATCGGCCGGGTTATGCAGCTCGCGCTCCGAACCATCCGTCATCGTCAGCTTGTAGACGACCGATGGAGCCGTGGCGATCAGGTCGAGATCGAATTCGCGCTCGAGGCGTTCCTGGATGATCTCGAGATGCAGCAGGCCGAGGAAGCCGCAGCGGAAACCGAAGCCGAGAGCGGCCGAGCTTTCCATTTCGAAAGAGAAGGAGGCATCGTTGAGGCGAAGCTTGCCCATCGCCGCGCGCAGGTCTTCGAAATCGGCGGCGTCGACGGGGAAGAGGCCACAGAACACCACCGGCTGGGCCGGCTTGAAGCCCGGCAGGGCTTCGGCGGTTGGGCGCTTGTCTTCGGTGATCGTGTCGCCGACGCGGGTATCGGCCACTTCCTTGATCGAGGCGGTGATGAAGCCGATCTCGCCGGGGCCGAGGCTGTCGACATTGACCATCTTCGGCGTCAGCACGCCGATGCGTTCCACCTGATACTTGGCATCCGTGCCCATCATGCGGATCGTCTGGCCCTTGGTCAGGACGCCATCGATGACGCGCACGAGAACCATGACGCCGAGATAGGTGTCGTACCAGCTGTCGACGAGCAGCGCCTTCAGCGGCGCCTTCTCGCCTCCGGGGCTCTTCGGCGCCGGCAGCTTCTGGACGATGGCTTCGAGAACGTCGGGAATGCCGAGGCCGGTCTTGGCCGAAATCAGCACGGCTTCCGAAGCGTCGATGCCGATCACTTCCTCGATCTGTTCCTTGATGCGGTCGGGCTCGGCCGCCGGCAGGTCGATCTTGTTGAGGACGGTGACGAGCTCGTGGTTGTTGTCGATCGCCTGATAGACGTTGGCGAGCGTCTGCGCCTCGACGCCCTGCGACGCGTCGACGACGAGCAGCGAGCCTTCGCAGGCCGACAGCGAGCGCGAGACTTCGTAGGCGAAGTCAACGTGGCCGGGCGTGTCGATCAGGTTCAGGATATAGGTCTCGCCATCCTTGGCCTTGTAGTGCAGACGCACGGTCTGGGCCTTGATGGTGATGCCGCGCTCGCGCTCGATATCCATGTTGTCCAGAACCTGCTCGGACATCTCGCGCTCGGCAAGGCCGCCGGTCGTCTGGATCAGGCGGTCGGCAAGCGTCGATTTGCCGTGGTCGATATGGGCCACGATCGAGAAATTGCGGATATGGGAAAGCGGAGTCGTCGAATTGGTGCTCATGGGCGCCATATAGCAGCGCCTTCCCCTGCCGCATAGGGGAAAAGCAGGACTTTGTTTAGGATAAGTTGCGCCGCAGAATGCCTCTTGATTCCATCATTGGATCCTGTATTTCTCTTATAGTAGAAATTTGGGAATCGAATGGAAGACGAACTCGAAGCCGCCATCGGCGCCAGGATCCGCAAACTCCGGCTGGAAAAGGGGCTGACGCTGGATGATCTCGCCACCAGCTCCGGCGTCAGCCGGGCGATGATCTCGCGCATCGAGCGCGCCGAGGCCAGCCCGACTGCATCGCTGCTGGCGCGGGTCTGCGCCGCGCTTGGCCTGTCGCTCTCGACCTTCTTCGCCGGGCAGGACGAAGATGCCTCGCCTCTCGCCCGCCGCCACGAGCAGCAGGTCTGGCGCGATCCGGAGACCGGTTATGTCAGGCGCTCCGTCTCGCCGCCCGGCACCGCTTCGGAGGTCGATATCGTCGATGTCGAGTTTCCGCCCGGCGCCCGCGTCAGCTTCCCGCCGCATGCCGCAAGCCATGGCATGACCCAGCATATCTGGGTGTTCGAAGGCGAAATGGAGATGACGGCGGGCGAGAAGGTTCACCGCCTCTTCGCCGGCGATTGCCTCTTCATGCCTGTCGGCGAGGGTCACGTCTTCCACAATCCCACCAGCAAGCCCGCCCGCTATTGCGTCGTGCTCAGCCGCAGCACGCGATGATGTCTCAGGAGAATGCCATGCCCGCCATCCGCATCTTGAACGCCACTGAGGCCCGCGCCACCATTCCCGATCTCTGCGAGGTGCTCGCCGATTGCGTCGAAGGCGGTGCCTCCGTCGGTTTCATGCAGCCCTACACCGCGGCCGATGCGCTGCCCTATTGGCAAGGCGTCGTGGAGTCCGTCGAGGCCGGAGCCAATCTGCTTGCCATCGCCGAAATCGATGGCCGCGTGGTCGGCACCGTCCAGGTCGGCTTCGCCTCCATGCCCAACCAACCGCATCGCGGCGACCTGAAGAAGCTGCTCGTCCACCGCTCCGCTCGCGGCAAGGGCATCGCGCGGCTCTTGATGGAGGCGATCGAACAGGAAGCGGCCCGCCACGGCAAGCATCTGCTGGTGCTCGACACGGCAACCGGCAGCGATGCCGAAGCCATCTACCCCCGCCTCGGCTGGGAACGCGCCGGCGTCATCCCGGATTATGCCCTCTGGCCCGATGGCGGCTACTGCGCCACGACGCTGTTTTACAAACGGGTCGCTGCGTGAGGCGCTGAAGCCATTGACGAATCGGCGCTTCGCCGCGCCTTATCCGGACAACGAACAGGGGATACCGCACGATGCGCGTCATTTATTCCGAAGATCACAAGCTGCGTGACGCGAAGACGGAGCTGCACAATGGGCAGCTGGTCACGCCCTTCGAAGGGCCGTTTCGTGCGGAGTGGATTCTCGATGCCGTGAAGGCTGCGGGTTTTGCCGATGTCGTGGCGCCCGAGCGTCATGGTCTCGAAACCGCGATGAAGGTCCATGACCGCGGCTATCTCGAATTCCTGTCAAAGGCCTGGGACATGTGGAAGGCGACGGGTGCAGCAGGCGAGGCGATCCCGACATCCTTTCCGGTTCGCCGTTCGACGCTCCGGATTCCCAACGATATCGACGCGCTGCTCGGCTATTATGCCAATGCTGCCGAAACGGCGATTACCGACGGTACCTATCAGGCGGCTGTCGCCTCGATGCAATGTGCGGTCACCGGCGCCGACTGGCTGAATGCTGGAAACCGTTTTGCCTTTTCGCTCTGCCGCCCGCCCGGCCATCATGCCGGTATCGATCTCTTCGGCGGCTATTGCTTCATCAACAATGCTGCCGTCGCGGCGCAGCGCCTGCTTGATCTCGGCGCCAAGAAGGTAGCGATCCTCGATGTCGATTTCCATCACGGCAACGGCACGCAGGATATCATCTACCGCCGCGGCGATATATTCTTCGCCTCGCTGCATGGTGAACCGGCCGATGCCTTCCCGTATTTCTGGGGCTATGCCGATGAAACCGGCGAGGGTGCCGGAGAGGGCAGCAATGCCAACTATCCGCTGCCGCGCGGAACGGCCTGGAGCGAATGGGCGGCGGCTCTTGCGGATTCGCTGACACGCATCAAGGCTTTCGGCGCCGAAGCCATCGTCGTGTCGCTCGGTGTCGATACGTTCGAGCGCGATCCGATTTCCTTCTTCAAGCTGAATTCCGATGACTTCACCCGCATGGGCGCGATGATCGCCGCATCCGGTCTGCCGGTGCTGACCTGCATGGAGGGGGGCTATGGCGTGCCCGAGATCGGCCTCAACGTCGCCAATGTCTTGAAGGGCCTGGAGGCTTAGCCGGCTTGGACGAGGAAACGCCAGCATCCGATATTCCGACGCCGCGCATGTTTTCATGGGCGCGCAATTCGGCGATCTATCGGCTCGAACGGCGCATGCATACGGAAAAGCAGCTTTACGACGCGATCGCCCGAAAGGCGCGCGAGCAGTTCGAGGATATCAGCGAGGCGCAGGTCAAGGCGCTCGCCGATTCCGCCGTCAAGTTCGCTTATGACAACAAGGCGATCGACGACACCGCCTATGCCGAGATCGGAACGCGCTCGGGCATGCGCAGCGGCAAGTCGAAGCGCGCCATCGCCCAGAAACTGTCGCAGAAGGGCGTCGCCAAGGCGACGGTGGCTGCAGCCGTTGCCGAAGCAGATGATTTCTACGCCGCACTGGTTCTCGCCCGCAAACGCGCCTTCGGGCCATTCCGCAAATGCGAGCTCGACGAGAAGCGCCAGACGAAGGAACTCTCGGCCTTCGCCCGCGCCGGCTTCAGCTTCGAACTGGGCAAGCGGATCTTCGCCATGCAGCGGGAAGAGGCCGAAGAAGCACTGGACGAACGGCGCCACCTCTAGCCATCAAGTCCGCTGACCCTTTCCATCAGAAGTTTGAATTTGCTCCGCGCGCCCCATCGCCGTAAGCAGGGCGCAAATCGGGAGAGGGATCATGGGCGCACAGCCTGACAATACGGTGGTGAATGGCGGCGAGGCGGCTCCGTCATCGGGAAGCGTCGCATCTGGCGCTCTGATGTGCCTGCTCTCCATGTCGTCGATCCAGTTCGGTGCAGCCCTTTCCGCGCCCGCAATCGCCGCCTACGGCCCGGCCGGTGCGTCTTGGCTGCGTCTGGTCTTTGCGGCGCTGATCCTCGCGCTGGTCGTCCGTCCACCAGTTCTCAGATATAGCCGCGAACAGTGGATCAGTGCGCTCGTGCTCGGCACGACGACGGCGCTGATGACCATATCCTTTTTCGCCTCGATCCAGCGCATCCCGCTCGGCCTTGCCGTGGCGATCGATTTTCTGGGGCCTCTCTCGGTGGCAACCTTCGGCTACGGGCTGACGCGCCGCCTGGTCTGGCCGGTCATTGCGGCCGCGGGCGTTCTGTTTCTCGCCTATGACGGTGAGGGCTGGGTCGGCAACCTGCCCGGCGTCCTCTTCGCCGCCGGGGCCGGAACGGGCTGGGCGATCTATATCCTGCTGACAAAAAAGGTCGGCGCCGCCTTTAAGGGGCTGGAGGGACTGTCGATGTCTCTCCTCGTCGCCGCCGTCGTCGCAACGCCGTTCGGTTTCATGGGCGCCGTGCCGAAGCTCGATGGCTTCGGGTTGATCGAGATGGCGGGCCTCGCCATCCTCGTGCCGCTGCTGCCCTATACGCTTGAAATGATCGCGCTGCGGCGCATGCCGACTGCGTCCTTCGGCATTCTGATGAGCCTGGAGCCGGCGATTGGCGCCTTGGCAGGCTTTATCATCCTGATGCAGCCGATGACGCTGCTGCAGATGATGGGAACGGCGCTCGTCGTTGCCGCAAGCGCCGGTGCCACCTTCATGTCGGCCAAGAGCTGATCAGGCCCGTTTGAGGCTCGGATCATCGGTCGCCGGATTGTAGAACAGCGAAAGCGTCAGGCTGCGCGCAATACGCTCGGCCGTCGCCATGAACCAGGCCTTCGCCTCCGGGTTCGGCGCGATATCGTCGAGCGTTGCGGAAAACAGCGCCAGCCATTTCGGAAAGAGCTCTGGCGTCATGTTGGCGACGCCGACATGCGCCTGTACCGGCTTTCCGCCGTAAGCGCCGCTGCGGAAGGCGACCGAGGACCAGAAGCTCTTCATCTTCTCCATGTGCTCCGGCCAGCGGCCGGAAAGCCGCGCGTCGAAAACCGGCCCGAGTTCCGGATGCTCCAGAACACGGCCATAGAACGTATCGACCAGCTTGCTGACGAAGGCCTCGTCGATACCGATCGCCTTCATATCCGCTTCCGCGCGCTCGCGGATTGCCGCGACATGTGCAGCGCGGCCCTGCAATTCATTGCTCATCTCAGAAACCACCCCGGCTCTGCCGCATCTGCGGCGGCCTTCATATAGGCGTTGCAACCGCGAGACTAAAGCAGGGAAGGCCCGGTTGCGGCAATCTGTCAAATCCCGCCCCTCCAGCCTTGACCGGTGGGCTGCAGCACTTTAGATTTAGAATAATTCTAAGTTATGGAGCATTGCCATGCTGGCGCGCCTTTTCAGATCGCAGAAGCGTTCTTTTAAATCATTGTCGGAACAGGAAATTCTGGCCCTCGCCATCGCCTCGGAAGAAGATGATGCGCGCATCTATCTCGCCTATGCCGACCAGCTGAAGGATCAGTTCCCTGCCAGCGCCAAGGTTTTCGAGGATATGGCCGAGGTCGAGAGTACCCATCGTAAGTCGCTGATCGAGATCCACCGCCAGCGTTTCGGCGAGCGTATCCCGCTGATCCGCCGCGAGCACGTCCTGGGCTTCTACGATCGCAAGCCCGACTGGCTGCGCAAGAACCTGACACTTGATGCCATGCGCCAGGAAACCGAGGCGATGGAAGAGCAGGCCTACCGCTTCTACGTCGAGGCAGCAAAGCAGACATCGGATGCCTCGACGCGCCAGCTTCTCGGCGATCTCGCCCTGGCCGAACAGGGCCACGAAGACATCGCCCGCATGCTCGGCGACAAGCACACGCCCGACAGCGTCAGAGAAGAGGAAAACGAGGGCGCCCGCCGCCAGTTCGTGCTGACCTATGTGCAGCCCGGTCTTGCCGGCCTGATGGACGGCTCGGTCTCGACGCTGGCGCCGATCTTCGCCGCTGCCTTCGCGACGCAGGATACCTGGCAGACCTTCCTGGTCGGTCTCTCGGCCTCCGTTGGCGCCGGTATATCGATGGGCTTTACCGAAGCGGCGCATGATGACGGCAAGATTTCCGGCCGCGGTTCGCCGATCAAGCGCGGCCTGGCCTGCGGTATCATGACGGCGCTCGGCGGCCTCGGCCACGCGCTGCCCTATCTCATCCCGCATTTCTGGACCGCGACCATCACCGCCGCCGTCGTCGTCTTCTTCGAGCTCTGGGCGATCGCCTTCATCCAGAACAAGTATATGGAAACGCCGTTCCTGAGGGCAGCCTTCCAGGTCGTCGTCGGTGGCGGCCTCGTGCTCGGCGCTGGCATCCTGATCGGCAATGGCTAAACGAACTAAACCCTGAAACGAAAAAAGGCCGGCAAATGCCGGCCTTCTTGCTGAAATCTGTCTGTTTACTGCAGGGCGCCGACGAGAACGTCGCGGCCGTTCTCGATGGTGACCCAGCGCCCGGCATTGTAGCTCGACTGGCGCTTGATGAAGGAATAGTTGGTGTCGAACCACGGCTTCACATTGGTCGCCAAGTTGTCGAGGATGAAGTCGCCTTCGGTGGTACGCAGCGTCAGCACGGCATGGCCTTCGCCGTCAGGCTTGCGCACGACGGTCATCAGAAGGTTTGCAGGCGAGAAGCCGCGCTGGATCAGGATGCGGCGCTTCAGTAGCGCATAGTCTTCGCAGTCGCCGGCCGTCGTCGGATAGGCCCAGACCTCGTCCTTGCCGTAGATTTCCTTGTCGGTCATCGGCTTGATCGTGGTGTTGACGGTCGTGTTGACGGAGCGCACCAGCGTCCACTGGTCGGGCGTTATCTGCATGGTCGCCGTATTGCGGTTCGGGCCGCATTCGTCGCGATGAATCTGACAGAAATCGTAATGACCGATTGGCTGCGATGTCGCTCCACCCGTCACCATGGACAGGTTGGAAGTCGAAGCCGGCAAGGCGGCGGAAGACATCGCTAGCATGGCCATCATGGCCACGAGGTAACCCTTGATACGCACGCCCGTATTCCCTGCATCGCCCTTGTATTTATTAACAAAGAGTTAACGGGGAGGGGGCTCAGGAGTCAATCGTTACTTCTTGGTAGGTAATTACAACTCTCGGACATGGTTAAAATGCCACAGAAGGCGGGCTTGCGTGGCGCTCTCTCAACCGGAGATACTATTAGAACGTTCGAACGGACCTATTGACGGACGAGCGCCGTGACCGCAGCGAGCATCCGCTCGATATCCTGCGGCCGCGAAAGGCGGTGATCGCCATCGCGCACGAAGGTCAGCACCACATCGTCGGACGGCAAGTGCTCGATCAGTTTCATCGCATGCGCATAGGGCACATCCGGGTCCTTCATGCCCTGCAGGATATGCACCGGGCATCCCGTCTCGATGATCCCCGTCAGCACCTGGTTGGCGCGCCCGTCTTCGATCAGCGCCCGCGTATAGATATTGGGCTCGGGGCTGTATTCCGACTTCTCTTCGAAATAGCCGCGCTCTTCCAGCGAAGCCCGTTCCTTCTTTGTCAGGTGCGGCTCGATCAGCTCGGAGGTGAAGTCGGGGGCGGGGGCGATCAGCACCATGCCATCGAGCTTCGGTCCATCGGCATGCTTGCCGAGTTCCTGCGCTAGCCGCAGAGCGATCCAGCCGCCCATCGACGAACCGACGACAATGATGCGTTTCGGATTGGCATGATGGACGACGGCCAGCGCCTCCTCGAGCCAGCGCGAGATCGTGCCGTCCCGGAATTCGCCGCCGGAAAGCCCGTGCCCCGAATAGTCGAGACGCAGGCAGGCCAGGCCCATTTCGGCCGCCAGGCGGTCGAGTTCGATCGCCTTCGTGCCGCTCATGTCGGAACGGTAGCCGGAGAGCCAGACGAGCGTCGGAGCACCTTCGGCGCGGCTTGCTTCACGCAGGATGAACGCAATCTGGCGGCTCGCATCGCCATCGCCGACGGAGAGAAACTGCGGGTCGGGGGCGTTTTGCATCTCGGACATGGCGGAACTCCTATCGTTTGAGCCTATAAAACAGATTCTTGACAGGCTGACAGCAGGTGATTTTTCCGCTAAAGCGTGCTACTGACTCCGTTGCAGCGATAACGAGACCCCGTTTGTGCCCCCGTGGGAGTACGAGCTGCAACATTCAACAACTCGAGGAGAGTACGACCATTCGCAGACCCTTTAAAGCCGACGCGCCCGTTAAGGAAGGGCCGCGCTCGAACCGGGAAATTCGCATACCCCGTGTTCAGCTGATTGACGCAGAAGGACAGAACCTGGGCATCGTGCCCACCGATCAGGCCCTGAAGATGGCTGAAGAAGCCGGTCTCGACCTGGTGGAAATTTCCCCCAATGCCGAACCGCCTGTGTGCAAGATCCTTGATCTGGGCAAGCTGAAATACGCGAACCAGAAGAAGGCCGCCGAGGCGCGCAAGAAGCAGAAGATCGTCGAAGTCAAAGAAATCAAGATGCGCCCGAACATCGACACCCATGACTATGAGGTGAAGATGAAGGCGATGGGCCGCTTCTTCGAAGAAGGCGACAAGGTCAAGGTGACCCTGAAGTTCCGTGGCCGCGAAATGGCTCACCAGGAACTCGGCATGAAGCTGCTTCAGCAGGTAAAGGCCGACACGACCGAATTCGCCAAGGTCGAAGCCGAGCCCAAGCTCGAAGGCCGCCAGATGATGATGGTGCTCGCGCCCAAGTGAGCGCGGTCCATCAGGATGCATCGAAGCCGTCCGCAAGGGCGGCTTTTGTGTTTTTGGGCTTTTCTGACAGAACGCTGACAGAAGCGCTCAGCGCCCTGTCAGCGTCTCAATGCCATTCTCCTTCCATCGAAACACGGATGGAAAGGAAACGATCATGGCCCTTCGTCTTCAAAAGATCATGATGGTGTCAGCCGCGGCGCTGGCACTGGCCGCTGCTTTGCCTGCCTTGCAGCCTGCCGGATCTTCGCTCCTCTCGTCCGCCGCCTATGCCCGCGGCGGCCATGACGGTGGCAGCGGCAGTTCCGGCCGCGGCGGCAGCGACGTTTCCGGCGGAGACGATCATGGCGGCAGCAGCGGCAGTAATAGCGGCCATGGCCGTGGCAGCGATGACTCCGGCGCCGACGACAATGGTGGCGACCGCCACGGCGGCTGGTCGGCTGCCGCCGGCACCGATGACAACGGCCGCCGCGGCCGCGACAATGATCGCAGTGAGCGTCCCCGCGTCACCCTTTCCGTCTCAGCAACCAGCCTTCAGGGCCTGCTGAATGGCTCGCTGATCGCCGTTGACCAGCTGGGACGCCGGCTGGAAGTCGAGGTTGAAAACGAACACGGCGTTCAGACCGTCGAAGTGAAACCGCATCGTTCCGATGCCATCCGTAATCCCGGTCCGATCACGGATGTCTCCATCAGGCCCGCGGCAACGCCGTAAATGCCTGGTTCTTCCACCCGCCCCGGAAGATCGATGCTCCGCCGCTTGCCGGCGGAGCATCAGCCGTTTGCAGATGGCGACAAGCGCCCTTGTGCGGGAGGGGCGAAGCGTTCAGTTTATCAGCCGTACATGAGGTCCGGACCAAGGATGTATTTCACCCGCCGCAAATTGACCGCTCTCTTGCTGTCGGCCGCCGTCCTCCTGGCGGCCTCTGCGCCTGCCTATGAGGTGGCCGCGAAAGATGGCGGCAGTGACAGTTCGGGCAGCGGCAGCTCTGGCAGCAGTGGATCGAGCGGCTCTTCCGGCTCGGGCTCGAATTCAGGCTCCGGCAGCTCGGGTCATGATGGCGGCGATGATCACAGCGGCCATGGCGGGGGCGATGACGACGGCGGCGGAGATGATCACGGCGGCAGCGGAAGCAGCGGTAGTGGCGGCAGCTCCGGCTCTGGCCGGTCCGATTATGACCGCGCCCGCGACGCCGTCCGCGAAGGCCGCATCCTGCCTCTCAAGTCGCTGCTGCAGAAGATCGACGCCCGCCGCTATGGCCGCGTCATCGATGTCAGCCTCAGCCGCTCACTGTTCAGCGACGTCTACCAGCTGAAGCTTCGAGACGGCAGAGGCACTATCCGAACGCTGCGCGTCGATGCACGCAGCGGCGAAGTGATCGGGGACAAGTGACTGATGAAAATCCTGCTTGCCGAAGACGACGCCAATATCGCTGTCCACCTTGCCGAAACCTTTGGCCGCGAGGGTTACCTCGTCGAGACGCTGAGCTCCGGCCCCGAAATATGGGAGCAGGGCGAAACCGGTGACTATGCAGCGATCGTGCTCGATCTCGGTCTGCCCGGCATGGATGGTCTGTCGATCCTCAAGCGCTGGCGGGCGAATGGCGTGGAAACGCCGGTTCTCGTGCTGACGGCTCGCGGGTCCTGGATGGAGCGCGTCGATGGTTTCGATGCCGGTGCCGACGACTATCTGCCCAAGCCTTTCCGCAGCGAGGAGCTGCTTGCGCGTCTCCGCGCCCTGTTGCGGCGCGCCGGCCGCATGCAGCCGCGGGTCAAATCCGCGGACCGCTTCACGCTTGATGAACTGGCCCGGCGCGTCACCTTCGATGGCCGCGAGCTTGATCTCAGCCCTCTCGAATATCGCATGGTCTCGCTGTTCATCGACCGGCCGGGCGCCGTGCTCACCCCTGCCGAGCTCGCCAGCCAGGTCCAGGGCCGCGACGACGATGCCGCCAAGAATGCCGTGGAGGCGATGGTGGCGCGGCTGCGCAAGAAGACTGATAGCAACGCCATAGAGACGCGCCGCGGCTTCGGCTACGTCCTGCCGGGAAAAGCGCGATGACGAAGTCGCTGCGCTTCCGTCTCGCTGCAGGAGCCCTTGTCGCCATTGCGGTTGCCCTTGCGCTGGTCTGGTTCGTGCTCGGCCATCTCTTCGAGGATTATCTGGCCGACCAGTATGCCAATGAGATGGCCGCGGTTTCCGACGCGCTCGGCGCCCGCCTTGCGATCGAAAACGGCGCGCTCTCATTGGTGAGCGAACCCTCCGATCCGCGCTTTCAGACCCCGGCGGGCGGCCGCTACTGGCAGATAACACCTGATGATCCCGGCGAGCCGCCCTTGAGATCGCGGTCGCTCTGGGACGAAGAGCTGACCAAGGCCAGCCTTTCGAAGGATCTCTATTGCGGCTTCCACGAAGCCGAGGGACCGGATGGCGCGACGATCCTGGTGACGGTGAAGGCGATGTCGGTGGGCGAGGGCGATGCCCGCAAGAGCTTCACCATCTACACCGCCTTCTCGAAAGACGAGATGGAGAGCTCGCTCTCGAATTATCATCGTCCGCTTCAGCTGATGTTGGCCGCGACCGGTCTGCTGTTGCTCGCAGCCGCCTTCCTGCAGGGTCTGATCGGCCTGAAGCCGCTGGTGCGGCTGCGCAATGAAGTCGCAAGCATCCGCGCCGGCCGCAGCGCTCACATTGGCGCCGAGGGGCCGAGCGAGGTCCGCCCGCTTGTCAACGAAATCAATCTGCTGCTTGCCGAACGCGAAACCGCCGTCGAACGTGCCCGCTCCCGGGCAAGCGACCTGGCGCATGGATTGAAGACGCCGCTGACGGTGCTCTCGCATCTCGTGGAAAGCCTGCCCGAGGATAAGAGGGATACGGCCCTGCAGCAGATCGAGCTCATCCGCCAGCGCGCCGACCGCCAGCTGCAGGCAGCGCGCATGGGCGTCGAGCGGATGGCGACGACTTCGCTTCTCGGCATTTCAGGAAAGCTTGTCAGTGTTCTTTCACCGGTTACCGACGGTAAGGGGATCGGCTGGAAAGTCGATATCGATCCCACTCTGACGATCGAGGCAGACCCCGCGGATGTGGCTGAGGCGATGGGCAATATTCTCGACAATGCCGTTCGCTTCGCCCGCTCGCGCATCGATGTTTCCGCGGCGAAGGAAGGCGAAGCGATCATCCTCCGCGTCGGCGACGATGGCCCTGGCGCCGCACCCGAAAACTATGCGATGATGCTGAAGCGCGGCGTCAGCGTCGATGACGCCCATGCCGGCTCGGGCCTCGGGCTTGCCATATCGGGCGATATCGCCGAAGCCTACGGCGGCAAGATCGTCCTGTCCCAGTCTAATCTCGGCGGCTTAGAAGTGGCGCTAGCCCTGCCTGCGCCGAAGAATTTGGCCCCAGCAACCGAAGCGCAAGATTCCGGAGGCCGCCCCGTTGCACTTTCATGACACTGCGGGTATAAGCGCGCGTCCGAACTGACCGGCAGGGCATGCCGTGGCAGTTTCGAATGCTTGCGGACAGGTTTCGTCACCGGTGCCGCAGATCAACAACAAACGCTCCCGCACCTTGTTGCGACGGCCGGTTTCCGGGCATCGCTTGAGGGTTTCTTTGAAACACGCAGGGAGGACAGAAACGGAGTAGCAAAATGCCCAAGATGAAGACGAAGTCTGCTGCCAAGAAGCGGTTCAAGATCACCGCAACTGGCAAGGTCAAGGCTGCCGCTGCTGGCAAGCGCCATGGCATGATCAAGCGTAGCAACAAGTTCATTCGCGATGCACGTGGCACGATGGTTCTGGCTGAACCCGATGGCCGCAAGGTCGTGAAGAACTACCTGCCGAACGGTCTCTAAGACTATTCCGCGAACGCTTTAGATTTAAGGAGATCATGAAATGGCACGTGTAAAAAGAGGCGTTACCGCCCATGCCAAGCACAAGAAAGTTCTGAAGGCAGCAAAGGGCTTTTACGGCCGCCGCAAGAACACCATCCGTACCGCAAAGGCTGCCGTTGATCGCGCCAAGCAGTACGCTTACCGCGACCGCAAGGTCAACAAGCGCAACTTCCGTGCGCTCTGGATCCAGCGTATCAACGCTGCTGTCCGCGAATTCGGCCTGACCTACGGCCGCTTCATCGACGGCCTGAACAAGGCTGGCATCGAAGTTGACCGTAAGGTTCTCTCCGACATGGCAATCCATGAGCCGGAAGCATTCGGCGCGCTCGTCAAGGCCTCCAAGAAGGCCCTCGAGTACCTCAAGGAAGCCGGTACCACGAACGAGTTTGAAGCGACGGTCAAGTAAGCCGGCGCTATCGAACTTCAGTTTCGATGTTTTCAAACCCGCGCTGGCTAGCTGGCGCGGGTTTTTATTTGTGGTTTTGACAGCGGGAGTCGCGGGAACGTGGCAGATGCGATCGACAATCTGAAAGCCGGAAGCGGCCTGAGCGAGGAGGACATCCCGGTCCTGCTCGCCGCCCTGCTATCCGGCTCGCGGAGAGTGGAGCGCGTGCCGTTGTCGTGCTGTGCCGTCTGGATCAAGCGCTACGGCACCGAGCGGACCTCGCGCTGGATTGTCCTGCAGCGGATGATCGCCAATCTGATCGGCGCCCCGTTCCTGCGTCCTTCTCCTGTCCTCGACGATGAGGCGATGGCCGACCGTGAAATTCGCCGCAGCAGGCAATTTTCCGACAACGGTATCCCGACGGCGCCGATTATCTACGCCTCCGGTTCGGCCGTCGTATTCGGCGATGTCGGCTTCACTGTCGGCCAGCAGCTCAAAGCGCTGGCGCGACAGGATCCCAAGGCACATGACGAACTTCTCGTTCTCTGCGCCACCGAGCTCGGTCGGCTGCACGCCAAGGGCCTCTGCCACGGACGCCCGTTCCCGCGCGACATGTTCGTGAGGGAAAGCCGTATCGGCTTCATGGATTTCGAGGAAGAGCCGGATAGCGTCATGCCGCTCGCAACGGCGCAGGCGCGCGACATCTGGTTGCTCTTTCTGCAGCTCGCCAGCCGCGCCCGTCTCGGCAAGGAGACCCATGATCGGGCCTTCGAGGCATGGTCTGGCACCGCTCCAGCCGATGCTGCTGCAGAACTGCGCAAACTCACTGGATTTCTGGGCGCCTTTTTATGGTTAGCCCGGTTGATTGGCCGCGTTCACATGGGTAGTGATCTGCGGCAGTTCATCATGGCAACCAGCTATTTGAAACACGCTTCCTGAAGCAATTGACGCCCGCAAGGCAGGAAAAGATGACCGAACTCGAAACTCTGGAAAAGCAACTCCTGGCCGATGTCGCCGCCGCCGCGGACGAGCCTGCTATCGAAGCGGTGCGCGTTGCAGCGCTCGGCAAGAAAGGCTCCGTCTCCGAGCTCCTGAAGACGCTCGGCACCATGTCGCCGGAAGAGCGCCAGACGCGCGGCGCCGCCATCAACGCGCTGAAGACCGTTGTGACCGACGCGATCACCAGCCGCAAGGCGGACCTGAAGCGCGTGGCGATCGACGCCCGCCTGAAGGCCGAGACGGTCGATGTCAGCCTGCCGGTCCGTTCCTCGCCCGCCGAGCGCGGCCGCATCCATCCGATCAGCCAGATCGTTGATGAAATCACCGCGATCTTCGGCGACATGGGCTTCTCGATCGCCGAAGGCCCGGATGTCGAAACCGACTATTACAATTTCACGGCCCTGAACTTCCCCGAGGGCCATCCGGCCCGCGAGATGCACGACACCTTCTTCTTCAATCCGGATGAGAAGGGCGAGCGCAAGGTTCTGCGCACGCATACCTCGCCGGTGCAGGTGCGCACCATGGAAGCGCAGAAGCCACCGATCCGCATCATCATCCCGGGCAAGACCTATCGCCAGGACTCCGATGCCACGCACTCGCCGATGTTCCATCAGGTCGAGGGTCTGGTCATCGACAAGAAGGCGAATGTCGCCAACATCCGCTGGGTGCTCGAAGAATTCTGCAAGGCCTTCTTCGAGGTCGACAGCGTGACGATGCGTTTCCGTCCGTCCTTCTTCCCGTTCACGGAACCGTCTTTCGAGGTCGATATCCAGTGCGACCGCTCCGGCCCGATCGTCAAGTTCGGCGAAGGCACCGACTGGATGGAAATCCTCGGCTGCGGCATGGTTCACCCGAACGTGCTGCGCTATGGCGGCCTCGATCCGGACGAGTATCAGGGCTTTGCCTGGGGCATGGGCCTCGATCGCATCGCCATGCTGAAATACGGCATGCCGGACCTGCGCGACTTCTTCAACGCCGATGTCCGCTGGATGAATCACTATGGCTTCCGCCCGCTCGACATGCCGACGCTGTTCGGCGGTCTGAGCGCGTAAGGGAGGATTGGACCTATGAAATTCACGCTCTCCTGGCTCAAGGATCATCTGGAAACGGATGCCACGCTCGATGAAATCTGCACCCGCCTGACGGAAATCGGGCTCGAGGTCGAGGATGTCGACGACAAGGCGGCCTACAAGCCCTTCGTCATCGCCAGGGTTCTGTCGGCTGAAAAGCATCCGGAAGCCGATCGCCTGAAGGTGCTGTCGGTCGATGCCGGCCCTGACGTCAACGGCGGCAAGCCGCTGCAGATCGTCTGCGGTGCGCCGAATGCGCGCGCCGGTCTCGTCGGCGCCCTGGCACGGCCGGGCGATTATGTCCCCGGCATCGACGTGACGCTCGGCGTCGGCAAGATCCGTGGCGTCGAAAGCCACGGCATGATGTGCTCCGAAAAGGAGCTCAACATGTCCGACGATCACGACGGCATCATCGATCTGCCTGCGGATGCACCGGTCGGAACTTCCTTCGCCGCTTACGCCCATCTCGATGATCCGGTCATCGAGATCAATCTCACGCCGAACCGTCCGGACTGCACCTCGATCTACGGCATCGCCCGCGATCTGGCCGCCTCAGGCCTCGGCACGCTGAAGACCCGCCCCGCGCCATCTTTCGCGGTCGAAGGTGAGACGCCGGTCAAGCTGACGCTCGATCTCGATGACGAGAAGCTCTGCCCGGGATTCGGCCTGCGCATCGTGCGTGGCGTGAAGAACGGTCCGAGCCCGAAGTGGATGCAGCAGCGACTGCTCGCCATCGGCCTGCGCCCTATCAACTCGCTCGTCGATATCACCAACTACATGACTTTCGACCAGGGCCGTCCGATGCACGTCTTCGACGCCGCCAAGGTCAAGGGCAACCTGACGGTCCGCCGCGCCAAGGATGGCGAGACGGTGCTGGCGCTCGACCAGCGCGAATACAAGCTCGGCAGCAACAATGTCGTCATCGCCGATGAGGCCGGCGTCGAGTCGATCGGCGGCATCATGGGCGGCGAACATTCCGGCTGCGACGAGAACACCGTCGACGTGCTGATCGAATCCGCACTCTGGGATCCGATGAACATCGCGAAATCCGGCCGCGGCCTCGGCATCATTACCGATGCCCGTTACCGCTTTGAGCGCGGCGTCGATCCGGAATACATGATCCCGGGTCTCGAACGCACCACCGAACTGGTGCTGGAACTCTGCGGTGGTAAGCCGGCTAAGGCTGAAGTCGTGGGCTATAAGGGTTACCAGCCGAAGGTGGTCGATTTCCCCTATGCGGAAGTCAAGCGCCTGACAGGCCTGGAAGTCTCGACCGAGGAAAGCAACGCTATCCTGACCCGCCTTGGCTTCAGGGTTTCGGGTTCCGGCGAGCGCGTTTCGGTTGCCGTTCCCTCATGGCGTCCTGACGTCGATGGCAAGGCCGATCTCGTCGAGGAAATCATGCGCATCCACGGCGTCGACAAGATCAAGCCGGCGCCGCTGGAAAGCCACGCGGCGGTCAACGGCCGCATCCTGACGACGCTGCAGATCCGCACCCGCGTTGCCAAGCGGGCGCTCGCCTCGCGCGGCATGCTGGAAGCCGTCACCTGGTCCTTCATTTCCGAAGATCAGGCGAAGCTCTTCGGCGGCGGTTCGCCGGCGCTGAAGCTCGCCAATCCGATCGCTGCCGAAATGTCCGACATGCGCCCATCGCTTCTGCCGGGCCTGCTGACCGCTGCCCAGCGCAATGCCGACAAGGGCTATGGCGACGTCGCGATCTTCGAAGTCTCCGGCACCTATGAAAACGACCGGCCGGAAGGCCAGCGCCGTGTTGCCGGCGGTATCCGCCGCGGCACGGCAACGATGGCCGGTGCCGGCCGCATGTGGTCTAACGCTTCGAAGGGTGGCGGCAAGCCGGTCGACGTTTTCGAGGCCAAGGCCGATGCGCTCGCCGTGATCGAAGCCTGCGGCCTGCCGATGGGCAATATCCAGATCGAGCAGGGCGGTCCCGAATGGTATCACCCGGGCCGTTCCGGCACGATCAAGATGGGTCCGAAGGTCATTCTCGGCTATTTCGGCGAGTTCCATCCCTCGACGCTCGAAGCGCTCGACGTCTCCGGCGCCCTCTGCGGCTTCGAAGTCTATATGGATGCCATGCCCGAGCCGAAGAAGAAGGCGACGCGCACCAAGCCGGCGCTGGAGCTTTCGGCCTTCCAGGCGGTGAAGCGCGACTTCGCCTTCGTCGTCGACAAGTCGGTGGAAGCCGGTGCGATCCTGAAGGCCGCAAGCGGCGTCGACAGGAAGCTGATCACCGGCGTCAACGTCTTCGACATCTTCGAAGGCGCCTCGCTGGGTGAGGGCAAGAAGTCTGTGGCGATCGAAGTTCAGATTCAGCCGGTCGAGCGTACGCTGACCGACGAGGATTTCGAGGCGCTGACGCAGAAGATCATCGCCAGCGTGACAAAGTTCACCGGTGGCGTGCTTCGCAGCTAAGACCATCAGAACGGAAAAGAAAAACCCGCGCTTGCCGCGGGTTTTTTAATGCCTTTCTGGAAACAGCGAGTGCATCGCCGTGTTCAGCAGTTCATCGACATAGTCGCGCGCCGTCGAAGTGGCATCCTCGGAGAGGTCCATCTCCGCGCATTTGTTCTCGACCGCCTCGCGGATCAGATAAAGCACGCCCCGGCCGATATCGGCCTTCTCGGGCTCGGATGTATCGAGCACCATCGCCAGAGACGTCATCGCCACGACCTCGAGCACCAGCATGCGCCCTTCGATCTCGGCCAGGCTTGCCGCAGTATTGTTCTTCCCGTCCCGTCTTGCCAAAGGCATGGGCAACTCCCCTTCTCACTGGGAAGTTTAACTAGAGCTAATGTAAGTAATGAGAAGTCGGGTTGTGCGAAAATGAAACCGAAACTTACATTGTAAGTTGCGAGTGATTTACTTTGAGCGGTTCGGCCCAAAGTTATGCCCATGCCATCCCTGTCTTCGCCGGCTTCATGACTTCCGAACTCCGGCGAATCCGCCGATGCTCTCCGATATCAAGGGAGGAAACCGATGAAAAAACCGGGATCGATGAAAGCGCTGGAAGACATGGGCCGCGCCCGGCTCTCCAAGAATTTCTTCTTTCGCGATTTCCTGCATTCCGAGATCGCCGACTTCTACCGCATACCCAATATCCCTGACGATCCTGAATTGGCGATCGAAGCAGGCAAGAGGCTCTGCGAGGAGTTGCTGGAGCCGCTGCAGGCGACCTTCGGCCGGCTGCATATTCGCTCCGGTTACCGCTCCGCCGCGGTCAACGAGTTCGGCAACAGGAACAAGCTCAACTGCTCCACGAATGCCGCAACGGCCGCCGATCATATCTGGGATCTCAGGGATTTCGACGGCTGCATGGGCGCAACCGCCTGTGTCGCCGTTCCCTGGCTTGTCGACCGCTACAGCGATGAAAGCGATTGGCAGCGGCTCGCCTGGTGGATTCACGACCATTTGCCTTATGCGGCGCTCTGCTTCTTCCCGAAACTATGGGCTTTCAACATCCAGTGGCATGAGCGCCCGCGCCGTACCATACAGAGCTATGTCCGTCCGCGCGGCATCCTGACCAAGCGGGGCATGCCGAACTGGGATGGCGATCACTCGGAATTCTACCCGGATTTCCCGCCGCTCAGAAATTGATGCGATAGCGGATGTGCCCGTCATTCTCGACATAGCTGTCGTAGAGCGACCGTGCCCGGGCATTGCTCTCGCTTGTATGCCAGTAGAGCCGCGACCAGCCATTGGTCTTGCAGAGCGCAACGAGATCGTCGAGCAGCGCCCGACCAACGCCTTTGCCGCGGATGGTGCCATCGACGAAGAGATCTTCGAGATAGCAATCCTTGCCGTGGATCCACGTTCCCTCATGGGTCAACGACAGCGTGAAGCCCACGACATTGCCGTCGATCTCTGCAACGCGCATGAAGATCGCCGACGCCGGATCGAAAACCCGGCGCCAGGTGGAATCGCTGATGCTCTCGTCGACCGTGACGTCGTAGAAATCGAGATAATCCTTCCAGAGTGCCCGCCAGCGGTTCTCGTCTTCGGGTCTCGCGTCCCGGATGGTCACGGTCATCGGTGCTCTCCTCAGGCTCCGGCCTTGTCGAGCAGCGCCATCGCTTCGCCTGACAGCGTGAGCTTGGCAGCCTTCGCAAGGCTTTCCAGTTGCGACAGGCTGGTAGCACTGGCGATCGGCGCCGTCACGCCCTTCTTGTTCAGAAGCCAGGCAAGCGCGATCTCGGCTGGCTTGGCGCCGGTTTCTGCGGAGACCTTGTCCAGCGCATTGAGAATGTTCATGCCCTTGGCATCGAGATATTGCGACACTCGGCCTTCGCGCGCCCGGCCCTCGGTATCGGCCTTGCTGCGATATTTGCCGGTCAGGAAGCCTGCCGCCAGGCTGAAATAGGTGATGACCCCGATATCTTCCTTGACGCAAAGATCGGCAAGCGGCCCTTCGAAACTGGTGCGTTCATAGAGGTTATATTCCGGCTGCAATACGTCATAACGCGGCAGTCCGGCTTTCTCTGCGGCATCGAAGGATGTCTGCAGCAGCGCGGCATCATAGTTGGAGCAACCGAAGGAACGGATCTTGCCCTGCTGCTTCAGCTTGGCATAGGCGGTGAGGCTTTCCTCATGCGGCGTATCGGCGTCCGGCCAATGCGAGAGATAGACGTCGATGTAATCGGTCTGCAGGCGGCGCAGGGAGTCTTCCACAGCCTTCAGGATGTACTGTGCCTTCAGCGTCTTGCCCTGGCCCATGTCCGAGCCGACCTTGGTGATGATGACAGCCTTGTCGCGCGAAACCTTGCCCTTCTTCAGCCAGCGGCCGATGATCTCTTCGGAATCGCCACCCTTGTTGCCGGGAACCCAGGCCGAATAGACATCTGCCGTATCGATGGTGTTGAGACCCGCATCGAAGAAGGCATCCAGAATGTCGAAGGACGTCTTCTCGTCTGCAGTCCAGCCGAAAACGTTGCCGCCGAAGACGATCGGGGAGACGGAAAGACCTGTTTTTCCAAGCCGGCGCATATTCATGGCGCTCTCCTAAAGTGCTGATTTATTTGAAAGTGCGGACGCGGCAGAACGCCGCCGTGAGATAAACTAGTGCAGCTTCCGGCTGAAGGAAACCAAACTTTCGTGATCTTTCGCCGCGCCATTGCCTGCCCGGCCCGGGGTGAATAATGTGCCCGCAATCAACATTCGGGAGGCTTCATCCATGCTGCGTTTTGGCATCATTTCCACCGCAAAGATCGGCCGCGACGCGGTCGTGCCGGCCATTCAGGACGCGGAGAACTGCGTCGTTGCTGCGGTCGCCAGCCGCGATCTGGCGCGTGCCCGCGATATGGCGGACCGCTTTTCGGCACCGCATGCCTTCGGCTCCTACGAGGAGATGCTGGCATCCGACAAGATCGATGCCGTCTACATTCCGCTGCCGACCTCGCAGCATATCGAATGGGCGATCAAGGCTGCCGATGCCGGCAAGCACGTGCTCTGCGAAAAGCCGATTGCTCTCAAGGCGGGAGAAATCGACGGCCTGATCGCTGCGCGCGATCGCAACAAGGTGATCATTTCGGAAGCCTTCATGGTCACCTACGCTCCCGTCTGGCGGAAGGTGCGCTCGCTGATCGCCGAAGGCGCGATCGGCAAGCTGCGTCATGTGCAGGGCGTCTTCACTTACTTCAACCGCGACCCCGGCAACATGCGCAACATTCCCGAGCTCGGCGGTGGCGGTCTGCCTGACATTGGCGTTTACCCCACAATCAGCACCCGCTTCTCCACCGGCAAGGAGCCGCTGCGCATCCAGGCCGTCACCGAGCGCGACCCGGAATTCGGCACCGACATCTATTCGAGCGTCAAGGCTGACTTCGGCGACTTCGAACTCAGCTTCTACATCTCGACGCAGATGGCCAATCGCCAGCTGATGGTTTTCCATGGCACCGAAGGCTTCATCGAGGTGAAGTCGCCCTTCAACGCCGACCGCTGGGGTCCCGAAGAGCTGGAACTCAGCAACCGCGGCCACAACCAATCCACCATCTTCCGCTTCCAGGACAGCCGCCAGTACCGCAAGCAGGCCGAAGCCTTCGCCCGCGCCGCCAAGGGCGAGCAGGAAGAGATCGTCACGCTGGAAAATTCCAGGCTGAACCAGAAGGTGATCGACGCGATCTATCGCGCCAGCGAGAAGGACGGCTGGGAGCCGGTCTGATTACTCACTGCGGAAAACGAAGCGGGAATAGCCGAAAAAGCTGAAGAACATGGACGCGGCGGTGGCAAGCACCAGCGCCGCGAGCGGCTGCAGGGCTGGGATCGTCAGCAGCAGCGCGGCGTAGAGGCCGTAGTTGACGAGTGCGGAGGTGATGCCGACCGAGCCGTAACGAAAGCCCTCGACCGCAAGCGAATGCGGCGAGCGGTCGAAGGTGAAGGTCCGGTTGAAAATCCAGGTCGCCACCATCGCGACGGCGATGGCGATCAGCCGCGCGATGAAGGGGCCGAGCGGCGTGAAATGCAGGAGCAGCGTCAGCAGCCCGGCATCGACGACAAAGCCGATGCCACCGGCAATACCGAAGCGCAGCAGCTTCTTCACGCCACACCTGCCTTGCGCTGCGCCGGTCTGCGCGGCGTGGTGATGACATCGGGGGCGGCCTTGGCGGCGGTATCCACCTGGCGGGCCACCTTACCTGCGGCCATGTAATGGATACGCAGCTGTTCCGCACGCGAGCGGGCAACGGAATCGAGGATCGTTCCTGCCGTAAACAGCATGAACGAGATCATCATCAGCGCCATCGAAAGCACCCATGTCGGCATGCGGCTGACAAGTCCGGTTGCGAAATATTCGGCAAGCACCGGCGTCATGAAGCCCATGCTCGCCAGCATAAAGAACGCGCTGACTATGCCGAAGAAGGCAAACGGCCGGGTTTCCTTCATCAGCATCGCAAACATCCAGAGAATCTTGCCGCCATCCTTGAAGGTCGAAAGCTTGGAATGCGAGCCTTCCGGGCGGCGGCCGTAATCGAGCTCGAGCTCGCTGACCGGCAGCTTCAGGCGGGAGGCATGGACGGACATTTCAGTCTCGATCTCGAAACCGCCGGAGACCGCCGGGAAGCTCTTGACGAACCGGCGCGAGAAGGCGCGGTAGCCGGAGAAGATATCGGTGAAATCGGGACCGAAGATCGTCCGGTAAAGCACGTTGAAAATGCGGTTGCCGAAGGCATGGCCCTGTCGCCCGGCATCTGCCTTGACGTTGCGGCGTGTGCCAACGACCATATCGGCGCGTTCGGTCAGCAGCGTGCGGATCAGGTCTTCGCCGTCTTCGGGCGCATAGGTGCCGTCGCCATCGGCCATCAGATAGATATCGGCATCGATATCGGCAAACATCCGGCGCACAACATGGCCTTTGCCCTGGCGCCGTTCACGCACCACGCTGGCGCCTGCCAGCATCGCATGCAGCGCCGTACCATCGGTGGAATTGTTGTCATAGACATAGATCTGCGCTTCGGGCAGCGCTGCCTTGAACCCGCGCACAACGGCCCCGATCGTCGCCGCCTCGTTATAGCAGGGGAGGAGGACGGCAATGGTCGGAGTATCGTTCTGCGATCTGTTCATGATCTTCTCACCGGGTTTGACCGGGGCGCAGTATAAGTCAGCCAGTGTTAATAAGACGCTATGACGCAGGCAGGTCTATGCACTGGGATGGGACGTTTTACTCTTTCTTGATCGGCTTCGAATAAACTCGCGCGAACTGGCAACGGATTCCCGCAATGACGAACGCCGCAGAGATGACTGCCAATTCACCTTCGGAAAGCAAGCTCGCAAAACTCCAGGCGCTGTTCTCACGTCTGTGGCCATCGGTGCTTGCCTATAGTGCGGTGCTGATCGTTGCGGTTCTGTTTATCAAGCTCCCTTCCGCCAAGGACTATGTCGGTCCTGACAACGATGACGGTATGCGTCTCATAGAAGTTCGCGACTTCCTGGCGGGGCAAGGTTGGTTCGATCTCATGCAGTATCGTCTTGGGGTCGGCGGTACGCTCATGCATTGGTCCAGGCTCATTGACCTGCCGATCGCGGCACTGATCAAGTTTTTCGGTTTGTTTGTCGCTGGTGAGCGTGCGGAAGCCTTGGCATTGGCGGTGTGGCCAGTCTCGCTCGTGCTTCCGCTGATGCTTGCGATGGCAATCGCCGGGCGCCGGATTGGTGGTGCGCTAGCGATGCATATATCGCTCGCCCTCAGCTTTCTCATGATCATGACGAGCGGCCGGTTTCTTCCGGGCGCCATCGATCATCACAATGCCCAGATGGGCTTGGTTGCGATGATGCTGGCCATGCTCCTTGATGACAAGTATCGAGCCTCAAGCCTGGCTGTCGCCGGCTTCTGTGCTGCTGTGGCTATCGCCGTCGGCGCCGAAACCACGCCGGCGGTCGCGTCAGTCTGCATCATCGTGGCCACCGCTTGGGCTTGGCACGGCGAAATCTATGCCGGGGCGGCGAAGGCCTTCGGGTTATCAATTGCGGTCTTTGTCAGCATCTTCTTCTTCGGCACCGTGCCGCCAAGCCAATATTCAGCGGTAACATGCGACAACCTCTCGCTCGGCTTTTACAGCCTTTCGGCGATCGGCGGCGGGCTTCTGTTCGTTTCAGCCGCATTTTTTAGCAAGGCCTCTCGCCGCACACGCTTCGTTGTGCTTGCCGCCGTCGGTGCCTGCATTGGCGTCTCCGCTCTCCTCATCGCGCCGCAATGCTTGCGCAGCCCACTGAGCACGCTTGATCCGATGCTTGTCGAATTGTGGCTGAACACGATTTCCGAGGCGCGCTCCTTCGTCGAGATGTCGCGATCGGAGGCATATATCCTGGGCGCATTCTACGCGACTGGCTTCCTCGGCCTCGCAGCATGCATTTTCCGCATCATTCAGCGCGACCGGGTCGAAATTCATCTGATCTTGTTTTTCATGCTTGGCGTGAATTTGGCGATCGCTCTGGTCCAGGTACGGGGCGCGGCCTATTCCAACATGCTCTCGATCCTGCCACTGGCACTGCTTATCGTCGACGTGAGGAAGGTCTCCAACGCCGATAGCGAGAATATTGCCGCTGCGCTCTGCTACATACTCGTGGTCATCGCGAGCGTTCCGGCAGCCTGGGCCGTGGGCGGCGATCTCATCGCTATGCAGGCGAACAGAGCAAAAGGTCTGGTCGTCGATGACAGCGATCCGGAGGCCGCCTGCAAGTCGCGTGAGGCTATCGCCCCATTGACCAATTTACCGCCGGGCATGGTTGTTGCCTCGTATGAAATGGGCGTGCCCATCCTGCGCTTCAGCGCCCAGCATGTGCTCACGGCGCCGTACCATCGCAATCCACGCGGAATGCTGACAGAACTGCATATTGGGCTAGCCAAACCGAAGGAAGCCGAAGCTTTCATGCGAGGCGCTGGCGTTGCGACCCTGGCTTTCTGCAAGGATGATATCTCGTCGCAACAGCTCCAGCGCCTGAAACCAGACGGCCTCTACGCCCAGCTCGCCAAGGGCAACATCCCAAATTACCTGCAGCCTTATGCGAGGGCGAGTGGGGTCGAGTATTTCCTCTTCAAGCCGGTGGATTGAAGCCAAGCAGCGCGTCGAGGCGCGATCTTCGGGCTGATCTTTTTCGGTACTTCGGATAGAACGAAGGCATGAGCAATGTCTTCGACAGCGATTCGCCAACCAATCTCGCCGAATATTCGGTCTCGGAGCTTTCCGGCTCGATCAAGCGTACGGTCGAGACCGCCTTCGATCAGGTGCGGGTGCGTGGCGAGATTTCCGGTTATCGCGGGCCACATTCCTCGGGGCATGCTTATTTCTCGCTGAAGGATGACCGGGCGCGTATCGATGCCGTCATCTGGAAGGGCGTGTTCTCGCGTCTGCGCTTCCGCCCGGAAGAGGGCATGGAAGTCATCGCCACCGGCAAGGTCACCACCTTCCCGGGCTCATCGAAATATCAGATCGTCATCGAAACGCTGGAGCCTGCCGGTGCCGGCGCGCTGATGGCGCTGATCGAGGAGCGCAAGCGCAAGCTCGGCGCCGAAGGCCTGTTCGATCAGGCCCGCAAGCGGCGTCTGCCCTATATGCCGAAGGTGATCGGCGTCGTGACCTCGCCGACCGGCGCCGTCATCCGCGATATCCTGCACCGCATTTCCGATCGCTTCCCCGTCCACGTTCTCGTCTGGCCGGTGAAGGTGCAGGGCGATGGTTCGGGCGAGGAGGTGGCAAATGCCATCCGCGGTTTCAATGCCTTCGGACCCGGCGGCGAAATCCCACGGCCGGATGTGCTGATCGTTGCGCGCGGTGGCGGCAGCCTTGAGGATCTCTGGAGCTTCAACGACGAAATCGTCGTGCGCGCCGCCGCTGAAAGCACCATCCCGCTGATATCGGCCGTCGGCCACGAAACCGACTGGACGCTGATCGACTACGCCGCCGACGTGCGCGCGCCGACGCCGACGGGTGCCGCCGAAATGGCCGTGCCTGTTCGCGCCGAGCTTGAGGCGCAGCTTGCCGGTCTCTCGGCCCGTCTTCAGGGCTGCGTCAGCCGCCAGATGGATCATCGCCGCCAGTCGGTGCGTGCGCTCATGCGTGCGCTGCCGTCGCTCGATCAGCTGCTCGCCCTGCCGCGCCGCCGGTTCGATGAAGCGGCATCGGGTCTCGGCCGTGGTCTGGAACTTAACACCATAAACAAGCGCCGCAGCTTCGAGCGGGCGGCATCGCATCTGCGTCCGGATGTGCTCTCCAATCGCATTACCGAGCGGCGGCAGATGCTCGCCGAGCGGATGACCCGTGCCGAACGGATCGTCGAGCGCCGTTTCGATGCCCTGAAGGGCCGCGTCGAGCGCTTCGGCGTCACGCTCTCTTCGGTCCCCGCGCGCCTGACCACCCAGACCGCCCGCATGCGCGACCACCTGGCAAATCTCTCCCGTCACGGCGATACCGCCGTACGCCACCAGCTGACGCGGGCGAGGGGAGAACTAGCAGCTCAGGACCGCGTGCTGCAGTCGCTGTCCTACAAGAACGTCCTGAAGCGCGGCTATGCCGTGATCCGGGACGATGAGAACCGGCCGGTCTCGCAGGCCGCGATGCTGTCGGCCGGTGCCGGGATTTCGATCGAGTTCTCGGATGGCCGTATCGGCGCCGTCACCACCGACGGAGGCCCGCCACAGCCTGCGAAGAAACGCTCGGCTAAGCCGGACGAGCCGGCAACGCCGCCGAAACAGGGCAGCCTGTTCTAGGGAGCCTCGATGCGCATCCTGCTCGTTCTTGCCCATCCGCTCAGAGACAGCTTCGCCGCATCGGTCGCAGCGGAAGCGCAGGCGACGCTCGCCAGTGGCGGACATACGGTCGATCTTCTCGATCTCTATGAGGAGGATTTCGATCCGCGGCTCAGCCGTAGTGAGCGCGGCGGATATTTCGACGATCCCTATGATACATCAGCCGTCGCGGGCCTGGTCGAAAGGCTGAAAGCGGCCGATGGCCTGATCCTCGTCTTTCCGCAATGGTGGTTCAATTTTCCGGCGGTCCTCAAGGGCTTCTTCGATCGCGTCTTCGTGCCCGGCGTCGCGTTCACGCATGATCCTGCCGGCGGGCGGATCGTTCCGCAACTGACCAATATCAAGCTGCTCTGGGCGCTGACGACGACAGGGTCGCCTTGGTGGCTGGTGCATTTCTATATGGGCAATCCGGTGCGCCGGCTGCTGAAGCGCGGCATCGCCAATTTCTGCTCGAAACGGCTCGATTTCCGGATGCTCAGCCTGCACGATATGGACCGTGCAACAGCAGAGAAGCGGCGCGCCCACCTGGAGCGCGTCCGCAAGGCATTATCGGAGGTATGACGCCGGGCCGCTCAGGCCCACTCGCCCTTGCGCATGACAGGCACGCGCGATCCATCCGGGTTGATGCCGTCGATATCGACCTTGTCGGAGCCGATCATCCAGTCGATATGGATCAGGCTGGAATTGCCACCCTGCGCCTTGAGCTGATCCTGGGTCAGGTTGGCGCCATCAAGGAAGCATTTCGAATAGCACTGGCCGAGCGCGATGTGGCACGAGGCATTTTCGTCGAACAGCGTGTTGTAGAACAGGATGCCGCTCGCCGAAATCGGCGATGAATGCGGCACCAGTGCCACTTCGCCGAGGCGGCGTGCGCCTTCGTCGGTATCGAGCACCTTGTTCAGCACTTCTGCGCCGCGCGTTGCCTTCGCCTCGACGATGCGGCCGCCCTCGAAATGCACCTGGATGTTGTCGATCAGCGTGCCCTGGTGCGACAGCGGCTTGGTGCTCGACACATGGCCCTCGACGCGCAGCGCATGCGGCGTGGTGAACACTTCCTCGGTCGGGATATTCGGGTTGCAGGTAATGCCGTTCTTTGCCATCGAAGCGCCGCCATGCCACTCGTGGCCGTCAGCGAGGCCGACGGTCAGGTCGGTGCCCGGTCCCTGGAAATGCAGCGCCGAGAAGCGCTGGCCGTTCAGCCAGGCCGAACGCTTGCGCAGATTGGCATTATGCTCGGCCCAGGCGGCGATCGGATCGTCCAGATCGACACGCGATGCGGCAAAGATTGCCTTGGCGAGTTTCGCAACGGCGATCGCTTCCGGATCGTTCGGGAAGACCAGCTTGGCCCAGGAAGGGTTCGGGTAGGAAACGATGTTCCAGTTGATGTCGAAATTCGAGATCTTCTCGAGCGCCGGCTTGTAGGCGGTCGAATTGGCGCGGTTGGCGCGGCTCACCTTGCCTGGATCCTGCTCCGACAGCAGCATGGGATTGTCGCCGGCGATCGCCAGGCGCGCGGCATTGTTGGCATAGGCTTTCGCCATGCCGTCGTAGAGCCAGCCGGATGCCCGATCGAAGCTCTCGTCGCTGCCATATTGATAGCGCGCCAGCGTCGATTCCTCGTCGGAATAGAAGGAGTTCACCAGGCCCGCACCCGCCTGATAGGCGTGCTTGGTGATCAAACGGACGAGCGGTATGGCAACCACCGGCGCGGTGATCACCAGGTCCTGGCCCTTCTGCAGCTGCAGACCCACCTTCACCGCCACCTCCGCAAGCTTGTCCAGCTTCACCGGATCGACGGAATGGCCCTGTGGCATGAAGTTCATGGTCGCTACCTCCTGATAGAATTGCAGGCAGCAGACTTAGACCCGTTTGCGGCGAAATTGAAGCTCGACGCTTCGGATTCGCCGCGCCGGAACAAATGCTCAGGCCGCATTCCGCCGGAGCAGAACGGATTGGTGCTTTTCGAGAAAGGTCATCAGCCGTTCCGGATAATCCGGGGAGGCGGCCGCACGCACGCTCGGTCGCTGCGCAAGTTCGCGCCGCCACGCCTGAACCTTCGGTAACCCGTCGAAGATATGGCTTTCGGCCAGCATGTCGAAGACGTCGAAATAGCGGAAGATCGGTGCAAAGACGGCGTCGACGAGGCTGAAGTCTTCTCCCGCGAAGAATGGCCACGCCGAAAGCTCTGCCTCGATCGTCCGGAACTTTCCGGCAATGATCTTGCGCTTGTCCTCAAGCTGCGCCGCATCGCTTGTGGTCTCATAGGTCCAGAGATCGGCGAGTATGGAGGAGCCGAACTCCATCCAGCCACGATGCCGGGCGCGCGACAGCGCATCTGCGGGATGCAGCTTTGGACCCGGTTGCGCCTCGTCCAGATATTCGCAGATCGCCGCACTCTCGAAGAGCACGGCTTTTTCGCCGTCCTCTTCTATGACCAGCAGCGGAACCTTGCCGAGCGGCGAGATCTTCAGGAACCAGTCCGGCTTGTTGGCGAGGTCGATCAGTATCCGCTCGAAGGGCGCGCCTTTCTCGCCGAGCGCGATCGCCGCGCGTTGCACATAGGGGCAGAGATGATGGGAGATCAGAGTAAGCTTTTGCATTGGGTTCTCCACAATAGATGTAAGTGCATATAAATAGGATTGCAGCTTCTGTCAAGATAGATGTAATTGCATTCATGTCCGAAGAAACCATTCCCTCAGATGCCGTCACCCAAGCCTGGATCGGCATCATGCGCGCCCAGCAGAAACTGCTGCAGGCCATCGAGACCGACCTGAAGAAGGCGGGGATGCCGCCGCTCGGGTGGTACGATGTTCTGTGGGAGCTTGATCGCGCGCAGGATGGCCGCTTGCGCCCCTTCGAAATCGAAGAGCGGACGCTGCTGGCGCAATATAATCTCTCCCGTCTGATCGATCGTCTCGAGCGCGAGGGCTTGGTGATCCGCGAGACATTTGCGGACGATGGCCGCGGCCGATGGGTTGCCGTGACGGACAGCGGTCGCGCCCTTCGGGAGCGGATGTGGACCATCTATGGGAAGGCGATCGACAGGCATGTCGGCTCGAAGCTCGACGATGCCTCTGCGGGCGCGATCTCGAGGCTTCTGAAGAGGTTTGCCTAAGCGATCAGCGAAGCTGCTTTGGCGCTCAGTGCCTTCACTGCATCCGCCGGCGCAAGCCTCACCTGCAGCCCGCGCTGTCCGCCATTCATGTAAACCAGCGGCTCGGCAAGCGCCGCTTCCTCGAAGGCGGTGGGAACAAGCTTCTTCTGGCCGAAAGGGCTGATGCCGCCGACGTGATAGCCGGTCAGGCGCTCGGCATCGGCGGGCTTCATCATGTTTGCAGCCTTGCCGCCAAATGCGGCAGCAAGCTTCTTCATGCTGACTTCGCGGTCCGACGGCACGACGACGCAGACCGGCTTGCCGTCGACTTCGGCCATCAGCGTTTTCAACACGCGGTGCGGCTCTTCGCCGAGCGCCTCTGCCGCCTGCAGGCCGACGCGCTCGGCATTCGGATCGTAGTCATAGGTATGCACGGTGAATTGCACGCCGGACTTTGCTAGAACCTGCGTGGCGCGCGTCGTCTTAGACATGACTACTGTCCGAATTCCGCGGCATAGGCCTCAGGCTTGAAGCCGATCAGCAGCTTGCCGCCATGCTCCAGCACCGGGCGCTTGATCATCGACGGCTGCGCCAGCATCAGGGCAATCGCCTTCTCGCGCGTCAGGTTTTCGCGCTCGGCATCCGGCAGTTTGCGGAAGGTCGTTCCGGCGCGATTGAGCACCGTTTCCCAACCGGCCTTGTCGATCCAGGCTTCCAGATGCGCCCGGTCGATGCCGGAGGCCTTGTAGTCGTGGAAGTCGTAGGCTGCATCGTGCTCGTCGAGCCAGATGCGGGCCTTCTTCATCGTGTCGCAGTTCTTGATGCCGTAAATCGTCGTTGCCATGATCAGTCTTCCAGCGTTCCGGCCTTGCGCAGCGCCGTGCTCGGGGCGTCGCAGGCAATCTTCATCAGGTCGCCGCGGCGGCGCACCAGGCGGTCGGAGATGCGTGTGACGATCAGGCCCGCCTGCGGCGCGCGGATTTCGACTTCGCCGTCAGCCATGCCAGGCTTTGTCACGATGGTCGCCAGCAGGTCGCCGGTCGCAACCGTCTCGCCGATATTGCGGTGGAAGAGTACGGTGCCGGCCACCGGTGTACGGATCATCTCGATATTGTCCAGCGGTGCCGCCGGGCCGCTAAAGGGTGCGAGCGGCTCTGTTTCGCCGGTCACCGCGCCGCGTGCGGCGAGGAAGGCATAGAGCCCATCCGCATCGGCGCTTGCCATGCCGGGATAGACATCGCGGCGGCCGCGCAGCTCCAGCGTGGTCGAAAGCTTGCCCGGCAGACGGCTGCGCTTCTCGCCGGGAACTTCGTATTTCCAGGCAAATCCGACAGCCTCCTCGAAGGCCGAGCTTTCGCCATCCGACAGCAGCACGGCATCCATCGACAGCGCGCTCGCCAGATCGCTCGCCTCCGGCCAGAAGGCCTCGTCGATATAGGCATATTGCAGCGACTCGTCATCGCAATGCAGGTCAAGCACCAGATCGGCGCCGAGTGCCATATGGATCAGCTCGCGCTTCAGGCGGTCTGCGGCGCGGTAGCGGTCAAGGCTTTCGATCAGGCCGGCGCGGTCGCGCAGCGAAATCAGCGGGAAATCGCGATTGAAATTGGTGCGCGTGCCCAAGTCGAAGCGGCCCTGCATCTCGCCGAAATGTGACTGCGCGGCGCCGATCGGATTGGCCTGCGGCACGACGGTGATGTCGCTTGCGATCCGTCCCTCGCTCTCCGCCTTGCGCAGCTTGCCGCAGAGAAAGTGCAGCACGGCCGTTCCTGGCAGTTCGTTGGAATGGAGTGCTGCCTGCAGATAGATCTTCGGTGCCTGCGGATCGTTGCCCTTGAAATGCAGCACCGGCAGGCGCCACTCGATACCCGGCGTATCGCCGGGAATGATGATTTCGCGAATATCCACTGTTCAGCACTCCCAAATTCTCTGTGCAGGAGCTTTAAGCAACTCCACCGGCACCGCGCAAGCGCCAATGGAGCCTAGCCCAGCAGCGGCCATTCCTCGATGTCCACATGCCGGCCCTCGCCGGTGAGGCTGTTGATCAGCACGAAGGACTTTGCCATCCAGGCGATCGGCTCCGCCAGGATCGTTTCCGGCACGCTGCGATAGTCGTAGAGCAGCGTCATATGTGGCTCAAGTTTCGGCTGAACCCGAACGCTGACACCGCGGTTCATCGGCGCCAGCGCCAGCTGCGCATGAAGTGCCAGGATCTCCTGCCGTCCTTCGTCGGCCCGCAGCACGAGCGCCGGTTTGCCCTGACGGAAGCTGACCGCACGGCGAAAGGTCAGCTTGAAAGGCCGCATCCGAACGGCCGCTGCCGCCGCCAGCCCGTCAAAAAGCATGCTCGGCGGAATCTCGTCCCATTCGCCGAGATGGCAGAGCGAGACATGGAGAAGCCGCTTCGGCCGCGCTCTCTCCCGCAGACCAAAGCGGCGGCGCAGCTCGCCTGCCAGCCGCCTTGCCTGTTCGGCGGCGCGCTCGTCTGGGCGCAGAGCGAAATAGACGTTGCAGGGCTTGTGCGCCGGTCCACCGGCGCGGCTTGGCGGTATTTCACTGGCCGGTGGTCCGAACGTGAATTCGCTCTGGTTTTGTGCTCTCATCGTCAATCGGCCTTCGCCGCCTCCTCGTGAAGGCCAAAAGGCTAGCAAGGCGGGTGGTGATTGACAAGAACAAAAAGAGAACAAATAATCGCTCCAACGCTACCCCTGTGCATCAGGCAAGAAACGGGTTGAAGCTCCGCTGTGCGCATACGATCTTGAGGACAGTCAATCATGGAGGTTGCGTCATGAGCGAGGCAACGCATCACTACTGCATATTCAAGACCGCTGGCGGCTATTGCGGCATCGCCTGGAATGCGGCCGGAATCATCCGCTTCCAGCTGCCGACAAAGACTGAAAGTTCGACCGAACAGCTCTTGCTGCGGCGCCTGTCGTCAGGCGTGAGCGCCGATCCGCCGGCCGCGGTCGGAGCGACGATCGAGTCCGTCAAACGCTACTTCGCCGGAGAGACTGTGGACTTCTCGGATGTGGTGGTGGATCTGTCCAATCAGGACGAGTTCTTCCGCGAAATTTATGCCGCCGCCCGCCGTGTCGGTTGGGGCCGGACGACGACCTATGGCACGCTCGCCAAGGAACTCGGCCGCGGTCCGGAAGCGGCCCGCGACGTCGGCCAGGCCATGGCCAAGAACCCGGTCGCACTGATCATCCCCTGCCACCGCGTCCTCGCCGCCGGCGGCAAGATTGGCGGCTTTTCGGCCCCTGGCGGGTCGAATTCGAAGGTAAGGATGCTGGAGCTCGAAGGCGTCAATCTGGGCCCGCCCGAGCCGGCCCAGCAGTCGCTTGGCTTCTAGGCCGTGGGAGTGAGAATCACTCCCACTCGATCGTGCCGGGCGGCTTGCTCGTCACGTCGTAGACCACGCGGTTGATACCGCGCACTTCGTTGATGATGCGGGTGGCGGCGCGGCCGAGGAATTCCATGTCGTAATGATAGAAATCCGCCGTCATGCCGTCGACCGAGGTGACGGCGCGCAGCGCGCAGACGAATTCGTAGGTGCGGCCGTCGCCCATGACGCCGACGGTCTGGACCGGCAGCAGCACGGCGAATGCCTGCCAGATCGCGTCGTAGAGGCCGGCCTTGCGGATCTCGTCGAGATAGATGGCATCGGCTTCGCGCAGGATCTCCAGCTTTTCGCGGGTGATGCCGCCCGGGCAACGGATCGCGAGACCCGGACCCGGGAACGGGTGGCGGCCGATGAAGCTATCGGGCAGGCCGAGCTCCTTGCCGAGTACGCGTACTTCGTCCTTGAAGAGTTCGCGCAGCGGCTCGACGAGCTGCATGTTCATGCGCTCCGGCAGACCGCCGACATTGTGGTGCGACTTGATCGTCACCGAGGGGCCGCCGGTGAAGGAAACGCTTTCGATGACATCAGGGTACAGCGTGCCCTGACCGAGGAAATCGGCGCCGCCGAGCTTCTTGGCCTCTTCCTCGAAGGTCTCGATGAACAGGCGGCCGATGATCTTGCGCTTGGTCTCCGGGTCGGAAACGCCTTCGAGTTCGCCGATGAACTTGTCGGAGGCATCGACATGGATCAGGTGCAGATTGTAGTGTTCGCGGAACATGGCGACGACATTGGCCGCCTCGTCCTTGCGCATCAGGCCGTGATCGACGAGCACGCAGGTGAGCTTGTCGCCGATGGCCTCGTGGATCAGCAGGGCCGCAACCGAGCTGTCGACGCCGCCCGAGAGCGCGCAGAGGACGCGCTTGTCGCCGACCTGCTTGCGGATCTCGTCGACCGCCTTCTGGCGGTATGCCGACATAGACCAGTCGCCCTTGATGCCGGCGATGTTGTGAATGAAGTTGCCGATCAGCTTGGCGCCATCGGGCGTGTGCACCACTTCCGGGTGAAACTGCACGCCGTAATACTTGCGCTTCTCGTCGGCGATGAAGGCGTAGGGCGCGTTCGGCGAGGTCGCCACGACCTTGAAGCCTTCAGGCAGCGCCGTGACGCGGTCGCCGTGGCTCATCCAGACCTGGTGGCGCGAACCCTTCGACCAGAGGCCTTCGAACAGCTTGCTGTCTTCGTCGACCTCGAGGAAGGCGCGGCCGAATTCGCGGTGATGGCCGCTCTCGACCTTGCCGCCGAGCTGCATGCACATCGTCTGCTGGCCGTAGCAGATACCGAAGATCGGCAGGCCGCTGTCGAAGATGATCTGCGGCGCACGGGGCGATCCCTCATCGACCGTCGAGGCCGGGCTGCCGGACAGGATCACGGCTTTCGGCTGGAGGCGCTTGAAGCCCTCTTCGGCGGATTGGAAGGGAACGATCTCGCAGTAGACCCCCGCTTCGCGCACGCGGCGCGCGATCAGCTGGGTTACCTGGCTGCCGAAATCGACGATGAGAACGCTGTCGGGATGTGCTGTCTGGGTCATGGCGAGCCTTTAATGAAAAGCACCCGTTCTTGCAATGCGGGAAATCGGGGCGTGGCGGATTTTATTGTCCCGATTGTCCCTGCTATCAAGGCTTTCAGAACCAGAATACGCCGTCTTCCAGCGCCGTAAACAGGCTGTCCACGGCATAGGAAAGCTTGCGGTCGACGACGTGAAGATACTCGGTCCAGCCGGAAATATGCTGCAGCTCCTCGACGCCGTCGGAAATGCCGCGCAGGCCAATCAGCGGCAGATTATATCCCTGGCAGGCGCGCAGGATCGCAAAGGTTTCCATGTCGACCATATCGGCGGCGATCTCGGCATAGGCGGGACCTGAGATCACGTTGCCGCCCGTGGAAAGCGTAGCCTCGGGAATACCGGGAATGCGTAGCGGCAGGTCGAGCGTCGCCGGCAGGTCGAGGAAAGGCGTCTTGCCTTTCTCGAAACCGAGCGGCGAGGCGTCCATATCGCGGTAGGAGACGGACGAGACCTGATAGACTTCGGTCTGCTCGAGCTTTGCCGAACCGGCCGAGCCGAGGGAGACGACGAGCTGCGGCAGATCGTCGGTCGCGTCGAGCCTAGCCAGCGTCTTCGTCATCGCAATCGCGGCCTCGACCGGGCCGATACCGGTCATCAGTGGTTCGAAGCGGGACTTGAGGAACGGGCCGTATTCAGCCTCCGCTGCCATCACGAACAGGATCGATTTTCCGGCAACGGATTTCAGCTCGAACTTCATCCGGTAATTCCCTCTCTTCCTCGCACGACCATCATCGTGCCCGTCATCGATGCAATCAGTTTCGCGGGGCCGTCGCCGATCGCGTAGCCGCGGCCGTCCGCGACAATGATGTTGCTGCCGGGCTTGGTGATCTCTCCCCGGAACAGGAAGCGATCGCCCCGGCCGGGAGACATCAGGTTGACCTTGAATTCGATTGTGAGGATCGAGGCATCCGCGTCGATCATCGTGTAGGCGGCAAAACCGCAGGCGCTGTCGAGCGCGGCGGAGATGATGCCCGCATGCAGGATGCCGTGCTGCTGCGTCAGCTTCACGTCGAACGGCAGCTCGATCTCGACGACGCCGTGTTCGACACGCGTCAGTTCCGCCCCGATCGTCTCCATCGCCGCCTGGCGCGAGAAGCTCTGCCTGATCCGTTCGCGGAAGTCTCCGCTATTGCCGACGCTCATACCTTGTCCCCTTCGAGCGGCGAAAGTGGCATGGCGCGCCGGATTCGACAAGGATGGCGGAAGGCAATTCAGTTCAGGTAGGCGATCGAGGCGTTGAGAACTGTCGCAAAGCCGACCCAGACGGCATAGGGCAGGAAAAGCGCGGCTGAGATCCGGTCCGCCTGCCATCGATTAGCGATGAAGGCGATGACCAATGCCAGCAGGACGATGATGATAAAAAGGGCCGCCCGCGGCATTTCGGCGCCGAAGAAGAAGGGTGACCAGAGAAAGTTGAAAACCATCTGCACCGCCCAGATCAGCATCGCCGCCGAAAGATGGCCACGCATCCAGGTTCGTGCGCCGGCAATGCCAATCAGGATGTAGAGGATCGACCAGACCGGTCCGAAAACCCAGTTCGGCGGATTGAAGGCCGGCTTGGCCAGCGACTGGTACCATTCGCCGGGAAGATTGTTGGTGCCGATCAGCAGCCCGCCTCCGAGCGAGACGGCAATGAAGACGAGATAGGTGAGGGCTTTGCTCATGCCGCGGAGCTAGGGCGGCATATTCCGTGGTCCAGCGCGCCTAGGTGCGCTGGCGCGCAATTCGCACGATGTGTTGATCCCATGCCACATCGCTATGGGCCGAGAGGAACTCGCCGTCATAAGAGGAAATGGCAAAGCCATGTGCGGCCGGTGCGATCCCGGCGGCCTCGGGCAGGGCATCCTCGGAGACCATCCGGCCGGTGCAGGCATCGATCGTCACCGAGAGCCCCTTCGGCGAGGTGATGCCGATCAGCCGGTCGGCGCGGTTGACTGCGATGGCGCCGACATAGCTGCCGAGGCGGCGCGTCGTCTCCTCCGGCAGGTCGATGAGAGTCAGATCCTCGCCCTTCGAAAAATGCCCGACGAGCGGCGGCAGATCGCGCCGCGAACCCTCATACTGGCAGGCAAACCAGACGCGGCCATCGGCATCGAGATCGACGTGGCGGGTGGAGACCTGCGCCCATTGCGGCGGCAGCGTCCGTTTCTCGATCAGCGCGCCGGTCGCCGCGTCGATCAGTGCCAGCGATGGCTGCATGGCGTCGAGATTGAGCTTGGTGCGGCCGAAATCCGGATGGGTCTCGATGCCGCCATTGGCAACGACCAGCATCCGTCCGTCATCGGAAACGGTCATGTCATGGGGGCCGACGCCGAAAGTCTCGTATTCGCCGATCCGGGCGAAGCGATTGGTGGCGTCGTAGAGTCCGATCATGCCGCGATTGCCGTCGAAATCGTTCTCGCTGGCATAGAGGATGCGGCCATCGGGCGAGAAACTCCCATGCCCGTAGAAATGCCGCCCCTCGATCGAGGTGATGACGATGGGCTCGCCCTTGTTCCAGGGGTCGAAGATCATCGCATATGTGCCCGGGCGGCGGGCAAAGGCCACGGTCTTGCCGGTCGCCTTGCTGAATGCCATGCCATGGGCACGGGCGGGCAGCTCGACCTGATCGATGATCTCGCCGCGTTCGGTGACGGTCGCAACGGCAAAAGAGCCATCCGCCGCACGGATGCCGGAGGCATAGACGGCGTCGGCGCGCTCGAGCGCGAAGAGGCTGCGCGGCTGCAGGGCGGCGAGGAAGGTCACGCCTGCGGCCTTCACGAAACCGCGCCGGTCGATCGCCGCGCTGCGCCACATCGGGCTCAGTCCCCGTCGGAGAAGGAGAAGCCGGCCGAAAGGCCGATCGCGCCGCCGTAATCGTCGCTGATCTTGGTAATCAGGTCGCGGCCGGTCGCCAGAAACGCATCGAGCTTGGCCCTTTCGGCATCGCTGGTCGCGACATCGATATCAGGATTGAGCTTCGGCACCGTATCGAGCAGCGTCTTGAAGTTGGCTTCGATCGCATCGGCTATCGGCTTCTTGTCGGCGGGCAGCAGGTCGGCCATACCGGCCTTCTGCCAGAGCGTGCGCAGTCCCTCGATATTGGCGGCCATCGATTTCCAGGTGTTCTTCGAACGCCAGTAGATCGCCATGCGCGGGCGCGGAGCCGCATCCTTGCCCTTGTAGAACTGTTCCAGGCGCTGGTCGCGAACCGTCTCGGCACCATGGACGAGGATGCCGAGGAGAGCCGTCACCGCTTCCTTGTTATCCATGAAGTCTTCGCTATCCGGGCCGGGATGCTTCCAGCTCGCCTGGACACCATCGGGCTTTTCCCAGGCGGCGACGACTTCGCCGGCCTCGCGCTGGATGTTTCCGGCAACAGCCGCGCCATACTGGCAGCGGAAGCCGTTCTTCTGCTTGGTCAGGTCGTCGGAACCATTGCCGTAGAGCACATATTCCAGCGCCGTCAGTCCCTGCAGCGCGACGCTCTTGCCGGCGATCGCGTCGACCGTGGCATCCTGCGGATCGGCCTTGGCGATCAGCGCCTGGACCTGCTTCAGGCCGACGCCCTTGCGATCCGGGAAGAACAGGATGTGTTCGAAGAGGTTGTCGTGAATGACCGGTCCGGTCTGGACGATCTCGATATTCGACCAGTAGCGGATCGTGTCGTCGAAGGTCGATTTCGCCTTGTCGAGCGTCTGCTGCGTGCCATCGGCGCAAAGGTCCTTCATCGCCGTCGTCAGGCGGGCGGCGGACTGCTGCATGTTGCGGTAACCCGGACGGATCACCTCGTCGACGGCGCGCGCCATCACCTGCGGCACCGCGTCTTCGTTGAGGCCCGAGGGCGCCGGCGCCGTCTGGGCGGCAGCCTGACCGGCAAGGGCAAGCGAGAGAACGAGAGGTTGCCAAAGGCGCATTACAGGGACTCCAGGAATCTGATCAGGGCCTCTCTATCGTCTTTCGGCAGAGAGGAGAATGCATCGCGGGCTTTTTCTGCTTCGCCGCCATGCCAGAGGATTGCTTCGGTGAGGTTCCTGGCGCGGCCGTCATGCAGGAAAAAGCTGTGTCCGCTGACAGTCCGGGTCAGTCCTATACCCCATAGCGGCGGCGTGCGCCATTCACGTCCACTTGCAAGACCGACCTGTTGCCCGTCGGCAAGCCCGTCTCCCATGTCATGCAGCAGGAAATCGGAATAGGGCCAGATAAGCTGAAAAGATTGAGCTTTTTCAGCCGTGTCGCGGCGCGTCACGAATTTTGGCACGTGGCAGGCGACGCATCCCGACTGGTAGAAAAGCTGCTTGCCGCGCAGCGTATCGGCAAAGCTCGCCTTGCGCCGGGCGGGCACCGCCAGATTGGCGGAGTAGAAGGTCACGAGATCGAGAACCGGCCCCGGCGCCTCTTCGTTGCCAAGCCGCTTCTGTACGCCGGTCGGCATCTTGCGGCATTTGGTCTCGGCATCGGTGCAGTCGCCATGGGCGTCCGGGCGGTCGGGGGTGGAGATGCCGATATCGTTCGAGAAGGCATCGGCGCTTTGATCGCGCACGGTGGCGTTCTGCGCTTTCCAGCCGAAGCGGCCGAGCGCAATCTGCCCGGTCAGGTGATCGCGCACGATTGCAGCCTTGCCCGATATGCCGTCGCCATCGCGATCGTCGGGATCGGCATGCGCCAGGATATCGGCAGCCGGGATCGCCTCGATGAGGCCGAGGCCGATCATCGCAGGCGCGACGCGCGGAGAGATCGTCGTCGCCGGGTCGAGAGGGCCATAGGCAAGATCGGTCACGGAGTAGCTGGGCACGCGCAGCGACACGACTTCGCCGCCGGCAAGCGTCACCGGTTTTTCGGCGTAGCTGATCTTCATCCGTCCCTCGGCCGCAAGCCCGGGCACAGCGAGGTCCTGCAGTTGGTGACCGTAGACGGGGTCGGGTAAGTTGACGGTCTCAGCGTCGGCGATCGCCTTTTCCTCGTCCGGCGTCTTCGGCGTGCGTGCCAGCCGCAGGAACATCGACGTAGTGCTGACGCCGCCTTCCGGCGGCTTGCCGCGGCCGTCATTGACGTGGCAGCTCATGCAGGAGCGCGCATTGAACAGCGGCCCGAGGCCGTCGGAAGCTTGTGTGGAGGAGGGCGCGGACACCCAGAGCTTCTTGAACAGCGCGTTGCCGAGCTTGAAGTTCTGCTCTTCCTCGAAGGGAATATTGGCAGAGATATGCGAGAAGCTGTCTTCGGTAACAGGGTCGATCGAGGTCGCCGCACCCGCCTGCATCGCTTCGTAGGGCTCGGCTTTCGAGAAATCCGTCGCCGGCCGCGTCACATCGGCGACCCGCTTCAGGTCGGCGTCGGAAAGATCGGTGCGCTTCAGCGGCAGATCGAAATTGGCGGCGAGCGCGACGGGAAGGCCGGCAAGCGTGGCGAGAAGCGCGACGCTGAAATAGAGACGGCGAGCCCGTTGATCTGGCATTTCGGAGTTCGGGCCGCCCTTCTGCAGGACGGCCCGCCTTTATTGCTTATTTGAAGACAGCGTTAGGATTATCCAGGCTGTCCGAACCTTCAAGCTCAACCTTGCCGAGGTCGAGTGCGGCAATAACGCGCTGGATCGACTTGGTCTGGTCGACGAGGCCGTCGATGGCGGCCTGGACGACAGCGTTGCCTTCCTTGTTGCCTTCGCCGATCATCTGGTCGTACTTCTCGACCGTCTCGCCGCGCTTGGCCATGGCGTGCATGGCGTCGAGCGTCGTCTTCAGCTTGCCTGCAACTTCCTTGTCGAGCTTCTTGTCCTTGGCGGCGACGAGGTCGTGCAGCGACGGCCCGGTCATCTTGGTGCCGTCGACGCGGGTGTATTCGCCCGTGTAGGCAGCGGCAATGCCGATCGCATCGTTGAGGTGCGAGTTGTAGGTGTTGTCGGAGAAGCAATCGTGTTCTTCTTCCGGATCGTGCAGCAGCAGGCCGAGCTTCATGCGCTCGCCGGCGAGCTCGCCGTAGGAGAGCGAACCCATGCCGGTCAGGATGGCGGTGAGGCCAGCCTTGGCATTTTCCTCGACATGCTTGGTCGCAGCGCCGCCGGGAGCCCAGTTGTCGGTCATTTCCTGCAGGTCGGAAACGAGCAGCGTGGAGGCCGACTTCAGGTATTCGGCGCGGCGGTCGCAATTGCCGTGCGTGCAATTCTTGAGATCGTAGTCGGTTGCCGGGCGATTGCCTGCGCCCGGGCCGGTGCCGTTCAGGTCCTGGCCCCAGAGCAGGAACTCGATGGCGTGGTAGCCGGTCGCAACGTTGGCTTCGACGCCGCCTGCTTCAGCCAGCGTGCCGGAGAGGAATTCGGGCGTCAGCTTGGAAGCGTCGACATCCTTGCCATCGATCTTGATCGTCTTGTTGGCGATAACATTGGCGACGTAGAGCGAGTTTTCGTCGCTCTCGGTGCCGTAGGAGGCGTCGACATAGTCGATCAGGCCTTCGTCCAGCGGCCATGCGTTGACCTTGCCTTCCCAGTCATCGACGATCGGGTTGCCGAAGCGGTAGACTTCCGTCTGCTGGTAGGGAACGCGGGCCTTGATCCAGGCGTCGCGGGCGGCCTTCAGTGTCTCGTCCGTCGGTGCCTTCAGGAAGGCGCCGATGGCGGCGTCGAGCGCCTTTGCGGTGGTCAGCGAGTCTTCGTATTTCGCATGCCCGACGTCGGCATAATGCTTGACGACGTCAGCGGCCTTCGGGGCGGCTGCGAAAGCCGGTGCGGCGGATAGGGGGGCTACCGCCAGCGCCAATGCTACGCAGACATTCTTGTTGAGCTTCATGGTCCTCTCCTGTGACGGATTTCCGTCTGAAATGCCGGAGTCTCATCGCCCAAAAGCAAACTTGTGTCAAACACTCTAGTTTGGAATGGTTTTAAGGACCGGAAACGCTAAAACGCTGACGTTTCCAAAAAGCGGATCGACCCCAGCGATCGGCGGCAAAAAGCCTCAAGCCTTGCGCTGCATCCGGCAGAAAAAGAAGCCGTCGGTGTCGGTCGATGCCGGGGTCAGCGTGATCGTCGCCTGGTCGGACGAGCGTGGCTGCGGCGCGGCGGTGCCGAACAGGCTGTTCCAGGCGGGCAGGGCGCTGACGATCGCAAATTCCGGATGATCGGCCGTGAACTTGCGGACCTGTTCCTCGTTCTCCTGCGGCAGGACCGAGCATGTCACGTAGATCAGCTCGCCGCCGGGGCGCACGAAGGCGCTCGCCTGCGTCAGCGCATCCTGCTGCTGGCTGGTGCGCTCGTCGAGGTTCTTGGCCGTCAGCCGCCACTTGGTATCCGGGCGGCGGCGCCATGTGCCGGTGCCGGTGCAGGGCGCATCGACCAGCACCTTGTCGCAGCGGTCGGTTAGCGCAGCAAGCGCCTTGGCATCGTCGTGAACCTGGACGTTGCGCGTGCCCGCACGCTTGAGGCGCTCGATGATCGGCGCCAGCCGCTTGCGGTCGGCGTCATAGGCGTGAACCTGGCCCTTGTTGTGCATCGCGGCCGCCATGGCGAGCGTCTTGCCGCCACCACCAGCACAATAGTCGAGAACCTGCTCACCGTCCTTCGGCAGCACCAGATCGGCAACGATCTGCGATCCTTCGTCCTGAACTTCGAACCAGCCTTTCTGGAACGAAAGCTCGGCCGTGACGTTTGGAAGTCGTGAGGCGCCTTCGCCGGCCGGTATGCGCATGCCGTATCGCGCGATCTTCGCCTCATGCGCTCCCGAGCGCTCCAGCGCCTTCACGGCCTTTTCTCGGCTGGCCTTGAGGATGTTGGCGCGCAGGTCGAGTGTCGGCCGCGTGGCAAGCGCCTGCGCTTCGGCAAGCCAGCTGTCGCTGAAGGCGGTCTCGAAGGAGGGCTGTACCCATTCCGGGATATCGCCCTGAATATAGGGACGTGCGTCTGCGAGATCGCGCTCGGCAAAGGCTGCGGCGGCGTTGGCCGGCAGCTCGGGCGGCGCAAATTTGTCGCCGGAAAGTTCGGCGGCCAGGCTTTCCAGGGTGAAGCCCCACTGGCGCAGCATGACGGCATAGGCGAGCGTCAGCGGGCTGTCGTCATCCATCAGGAAAGCGTGCGACAGGCGCATGCGCAGGGCGTCGTAGACGATGTTGCCGATTGCGGCGCGGTCGCCGGATCCGGCAAAGCGATGGGCAAGGCCCCAGTCCTTGAGCGCGTCGGCGACAGGTCTCTTTCGCTGCTCGATGTCAGCAAGAACCGAAATCGCCCCTTCGAGGCGGCCGCCCAAACGCATTCACAAGTCTCCTGTTGCCAACGGCTTGTGAACGATCCGCGGGAAGAAAGACAGATGCAGCGGATAATTCACAAGTCTCAAGCGCGTGGTAAACGCGATTGACGGCAAGAGCAAGCGCTCAACGGCGCAAGCATATGGGACGCCTTAGCGGGAGGCGACGACTTCGTAGCACACCTTGGCGGTGCCGGTGCTGACCATGCCGATGTTCTGAGCGGCAGCGCGCGACAGGTCCAGAACCCGGCCGCGGATGAACGGGCCGCGATCGTTGACGCGAACGATGACGCTACGGCCATTGTTGCGGTTGGTGACCTTGAGCTTGGTGCCGAATTTCAGAGAGCGGTGTGCGGCAGTCAGGGTGGCGGGGTTCATACGTTCGCCGGAAGCAGTTTTGGAGTGCAGTGCGTACCACGAAGCACCACCACATCCAGCTGCAGCAAATCCTTCGGCAGGAAGGATAAAAGAACAGGCTGCAATTGCCGCGGCAGTGATTAGAGAACGGCTGGTTTTCCTCAAAACGGAGTATCCCTCAACTATTGAACTTGCGCCTTGGGGGCGGTGAGGGCTTGAATCCGTCCAAAAGTGGCGAAAAAGTGCCACCATCGATCACGGAATGTTACAGACTGTAATATTCGTGATTCTGTGCGCGTTAAGGTCAATAAAGTCTTGCTGCCGCAATCATGGAAAAAAGATAATAGAATCAGGTAAAATTAGAACAATTTTTCCGCGAACAGAGTCTGCTCACGGAATGTTACGGCGATCACAAAAATAATTTTGCCGTACCGCCATATTTGTTGCCGTATTTGCGCAAATTTAGAGGCCGTTAACCATAAATCGGCGCGAAATTTTGATTGAGAAAATTCGGAAGTAGGAATTTTCTGCTCTTTGAAGGGTTATTTTGCTAATTCGGAAGTGTTAGTTTTCCAGCGCCCGTCCTGCCACATCTGGGCGAGGGACATCGGATAGTTCGGGAAGGCGAAAGCGAAGCCGGCAGCCTTCAGTTTGGCGTTGGAGACCCGCTTGTTCTCTCCATAGAAAGAGCGTGCCATCGGCGTCAGTTCGGCCGTCTCGAAGGCCTGTTCTGGCGGCGGCTCGACGCCCATCAGGCGGGCCGCCTCGACGATCACATCCTGCGGCGGACCCGGAAGATCGTCGGTGACATTATAGATGCCGCCGAGCTTCTCCTTGGACAGGAACAAGGAGGAGCCGCCGATATCTTCGACACGGATCCGGTTGAAGACCTGATCCTTCTTGATCAGCCGCCGCGCCGTGCCGCGCTCCAGATTGACGAAAGCGTTGCGTCCCGGCCCGTAAATGCCGGAGAGACGCAGGACCGCTGCCGGGATGCCGAGTGCCGCGCCGGTATCGGCCCAGGCCTGCTCTGCCTCCAGCCGCTCCTTCGAGCGTCCGGAAACCGGAACGCAGACCGTATCCTCGCCAACCCAGGCACCCTTGTGATCGCCATAGACTCCGACCGTCGAGAGATAGCCGATCCATTGCAGCTCCGGCATCAGCGTCGCGAGCTCTGAACCGGCGATATTGATGAGCGGATCGCCGCTCTCGCGGGGCGCGATCGATTGCACGAGATGGGTTGCGCCGCGCATGGCCGCTGCAAGCTCGGGGCTCAGCGTCTCGCCATCGAAGATGAAGCCTTCGATACCGGCTGCGGTGAACTGGCCGAGTTTCTCGGCGCTGCGCGTGGTTCCGCAGACATGTGCGCCTGCCGCAGCAAAAGCCTTGGCGATCGCCATTCCGGAGTAACCGCAGCCGAAGATCACCAGTTTCATGCCATTGCTCCCGCCATGCGCCATTCGTCGAGGACATCGGCGTCCTCCTCATTGGGCCTTTCTGCCGCAAATGAAGAAAATTCGCCAGCGCTCATCAGCCGCGACAGCGCCCATATCGCCATGCCGCGAACGGCGGGTGCGGGATCGGCGCTGAGATCACGGCAGGCGCCGATGAATTCGCGGTTACCGGAATTGCCGGCGGCGATCAGCACATTGCGGATAAAGCGGTCCCGCCCGATCCGCTTGACCGGAGAGCCGCTGAAGAATGTGCGGAAATTTGGATCATCCAGCGTCAGCAGGAAAGCGATCGACGGCCCTTTCAGGTCGTCGCGCGCCTGGAGCTTGATCTCGGATGCCGAGGCAGCAAACTTGTTCCACGGACAGGCGGCCAGGCAATCGTCGCAGCCATAGATGCGGTTGCCGATCAGTGGCCGGAATTCGGCAGCGATCGGCCCCTTGTGCTCGATCGTCAGATAGGAAATGCAGCGCCGCGCATCGATTTGATAGGGCGCCGGAAAGGCATCCGTCGGACAGGCATCGAGACAGGCTCGGCAGGAGCCACAGTGATCGCTCTCCACCGCGTCGATATCGAGGTCGGCGGTGGTGAACATCGAGCCGAGAAACAGCCAGGATCCATGTGTGCGGCTGACGAGGTTCGTATGCTTGCCCTGCCAGCCAAGCCCGGCAGCGGCGGCGAGCGGCTTCTCCATCACCGGCGCGGTATCGACGAAGACCTTCACATCGGCACCCGCCCGTGCCGCAAAGCGCGTCGCGATCTCCTTGAGACGGCCCTTGATGACGTCGTGATAATCGCGGTTGCGTGCGTAGACGGAGATCGCAGCCTTGTCCGGCTTGGCAAGGATGCCGCGCGGATCCTCTTCCGGGCCGTAGTTCAGCCCGAAAACCACGATCGAGCGCACATCGCTCCAGAGCGTGCGCGGATCGCCGCGCCTCTCCAGCGTCTCGGCCATCCACTCCATCGTGCCGTGACGTCCGGCATCGACGAATTCACCGAGCCGAGCCTTCGCTTCGGGAATGGAGTCCGGCCGGGTGACGCGACAGAGCTCAAAGCCGAGGGCAGCCGCTTCGGCACGCACGAAAGCCGTCAGGCTTTCGCGCTTCTTTCGCTCTTTGTCTTCCTCTGATCGTACGGGCATCGAGGGCCCCTGTCAGAAATCCAGGTCGGCGTAATGGGAAACGGGCGTCAGGCCGCGAACGCGCTCGTTGAGCAGCGGCCGGAAAGACGGGCGCGACTTGATGCGCTGGTACCAGTCCTTGACAACAGGCGCTTCGGTCCATTCGATCTCGCCGAGATAGTCGAGGATCGAGATCGAGGCCGCCGCAGCAAGATCCGCATAGCTCATCCGCTCGCCTGCCAGCCACTGGCGCGAACCGGCAAGCCAGGTCACATATTTCATATGCTGGCGAATGTTGTTGCGCGCCGTGCGCAGCATCTTGGAGTCAGGTGCGCCGCCGCCCTGTTCGGCGGTCATCTGCAGCTTGTAGACGCGCTCGCGGGCCAGCGGCCGCGTCACGTCGGTTTCCATCTTCTGCATGAACCATTCGACGAGACGGCGGATTTCCGCGCGCTGGAACGGGTCTTCGGCAAGCAGCCGCCGGTCGCGCTTCAGCACGCCATGGGTTTCGTCGAGATATTCGGAAATGACAGTCGCGCCGCAGAGCGCCCGCATGCTGTCGTCCACGTAGACAGGCAGCGTCCCGGCGGGGTTGAGCGCCAGAAAGTCACGGCGCTTGTCCCAGGTCTGCTCTTCAACGAGATCGACCTGATAGCCGTATTCTGCAAGCACCAGCCGGATGAACCGGGAGGATGTCGACATGGGGTGATGATAAAGTACTGGCATTATGAGTTTTCGGTCCGCCCGCGTTTCGGCGACATTGTGTCCTTCTCAAACTCCTAACAATTACAGTTTAAGAAAGATATAGGATTGGATGGCGGCTTCAACCGTGAAGCAGGTTTGAAGCGCCTCTAAGCGCGGCCAATGATGGATTTTTCATGACCTTTGGAGGATCCGGCCTTTTTCCGCCATCCTGATGACGAATGAGTGCCCGCTGCCGAAACCTGCGCGGATCCTGATTCGGCGGGCTGGAGTTTTAACCGGAGACCATAGATGGAATATATAAACGCGATCATCCTGGGTATTATCGAGGGGATTACGGAATTTTTGCCGATCTCCAGCACCGGCCACCTCATCATTGCCGAGCAGTGGCTCGGAGCCCGGTCCGACACGTTTAATATTGTCATTCAGGCAGGCGCCATTCTGGCAGTCACGATCATCTACTGGCGCCGCCTCGTCGATCTCGTGATCGGCTGGCGCGAACCGAAGAACCGCCGTTATGCCTCGAGGCTGATCGTCGCCTTCCTGATCACCGCCGTCCTCGGCCTGATCGTCAAGAAGCTGGGCTTCGAACTGCCCGAAAATGCGACGCCGATTGCGTGGGCGCTGATTATCGGCGGCTTCTGGATGATCTTTGCCGAATGGGCAGCCGCCAAGAAGCCTCCCTATAAGGACATCACCTGGATGGTCGCCATTCTGGTCGGCATCGCCCAGGTCGTCGCCGGCATCTTCCCGGGCACCTCGCGCTCCGGCGCAACCATCTTCGTCGCCATGCTCGCCGGAACCGCCAATCGCGCCGCCGCGACCGAATTCGCCTTCCTCGTCGGCATTCCGACCATGTATGCGGCAAGCGCCTACCAGCTGTTGAAAACGGTCAAGGACGGCGGCGCGGCCAACGAAGATTGGACCGCCCTCGGCATTGCCTTCGTCGTCTCGACGATCGTTGCCTTCATCGCCGTCAAATGGCTGCTCTCCTATATCCAGAGCAACCGCTTCACCCTCTTTGCGATCTACCGCATCATCCTCGGCGCAATCCTGCTCGGCATGGCCTATGCCGGCGTGATCGCCTGAGCCTGAACGAAAAACAGCCCTTTGCCTGCGGGCAGAGGGCTGGATGCCAATCTGGAAATGGAAAAGAAGCTGATCCCGTGAAAGCGGCGCTCATGCGCGCCGTGCGGGAATAATCCCGCTTAGTTGGGGATGCTTGCCGTCGAGCAGGGATCGACGCCGTAAGCCGGCGCACAGCCTTCCTTAACAGCCGCGACCGAACCGGGCGCGATGAAGGAGCCAGCCAGGATAACCAGTGCCGCACACGCAAAGAGAAGCGCGATTGACTTGCCCATCGGTATAAAGCCTTTCAAATCGATTGAACGCGCCTGCCAAGCCTCGTGAGCCGCTACCTGCGCGCCGGGTGTGTAGTCAGTGGAATGGCAAATAGCAATAAATGTTCCTGCTAAATGTGACGTTAATTTCACTAATTTTTTCATGCGTCTTTTATGCAACGCCAATCCGGTTCGGGGCGCAGAAAAACACGCGAAACTTGCGCCAGATTTGACACTTCGCCCAAAACAGAAGCGCCGCCTGTGGAAATCCTCAGGTGGCGCTTCAGTTAATGCTAACGGACGAATCAGGCGGCTTTGCCGGTTCCCGTGTACTGGCCGTGCGGGCGGTAATGCACGAGGTAGGACGGCAGAACCGAGGTCACCATCGTCGGCGTGATGCCGAGGCCCTTCAGCGTGCGCTCGTCCTTCTCAGCCTTGGCGGAGACGACGTTGTCGTATTTCAGCAGGCGAACCTGGTCCGGCGTGATCGGCGGCGAAACGAAGGGGATCAGCGAGGCGATGCTGCCGATCAGTGAAGCAATACCGGCCGGCATCGAAACCAGCGGGTTCTTGCGCGCCGTTACCTTCAGCATCGTCTGCAGACATTCGCGGAAGCTGAGGACCTCGGGGCCGCCGAGTTCGTAGATCTTGCCAGCAACGGCCTTGCCATCGACAGCGCGGGCAACGGCTTCAGCGACGTCTTCGACGTAAACCGGCTGCAGCTTGGTCGTGCCGCCACCGATGACCGGCAGAACCGGCGAGAGGCGGGCCATGTCGGCGAACTTGTTGAAGAAGCTGTCCTCGGGTCCAAAAACGATCGACGGACGGAAGATCACCGCGTCCTTCTTGATCGACAGTACCGCGGCTTCGGCGCGGCCCTTGCTGCGGGCATAGTGCGATTCCGACTTCTCGTCGGCGCCGATTGCCGAAACGTGGACCAGGCGGGCCTTGGCATTCTTGGCGGCTTCAGCCACGGCGCGGGCGCCGAAATCCTGGACGGCGTCGAAAGTGTTGCGGCCGGTCTCCAGCAGGATGCCGACGCAGTTGACGACGCAGTCGGAACCCTCAACGGCGCGCTCGACCGACTGACGGTAGCGCAGGTTTGCCTGGACGAAGGAAATCTGGCCGACATTGCCGAGCGGCTGCAGGAAGCCGGCGAGATCCGGGCGGCGGACGGCGACGCGGATGCGATAGCCGCGCTTGGCAAGCGCACGAACCACATGCCTGCCGACGAAGCCGGAGCCTCCGAACACGGTAACGAGCGGCGGCAGGTTGGCAAGGGTCATGGCAGTTTCCTCGAAAGGCTTGGGAAGGAGTGTTTGTTGGCTCCCGTATTAGCCGAATCCGGCGGCGACGGAAAGGCCCATCGCAGCCGAGTTTCGCATCTGCGAAAGCGCTTTCAGATGCCTTCGACAACCACCATTTCGGCATCCGCCACTTCCTGGCGGATCTTGGCGGCGATCTGGTATTCCGGCGAGTTGTAGCAATCGACCGCAGCCTGCATCGACGGGAACTCGATCACCACATTGCGCGCCCGCGCCTTGCCCTCGAGCTCGGTAATCGCCCCGCCGCGCGCCAGGAAATTGGCGCCGTATTTCTCGAAGGCAGGCTTCGCCGCCGCGACGTAATCCTTGTAGCGCTCGGCATCGCGAACATCGACGCGCGCAATCCAGTATCCCTTGGCCATGATCTTCCTCCGATTGACGTTGGCGTCTGTCTTCAGCCAAATTGCCGCAAGGGTCAATGGCGGGTGATAGCACGGGGCCGGAGGGAGCAAGATGAAACGCGAGGCCGCCATCGGACTTTACGCCGCCTTCCTTGCTGCGCCGCTGCTCGTCCTGCCGGGCTCGCCCGCAAATGCGAAAGCCTGTCCGGTGAAGACCGTTTCCGATTTGAAAGCCGCAGATGCCGCAGCGAAGGCTGTTGCGATTTCCTGCGATCTGCGGCTCGATGCCGGAGATGTCGTCAGGGCGCCGATCGAACTATCGGGAAGCAAGGCCTCCAACGTCACCATCGATTGCGGCGGCGGGACGCTGGATGGCACCGGCTACAAGGCACACACGCTGGCGATCCGGTCGATCCGCCAGACGGATGGCAGCTGGGATGTGCCCCACAACGTCACGGTTCGAAACTGCACGATCAAAGGCGACCTCAGGATCATTGGTATGGCCGAGAATGGTCAGGGCACCTGGCTCAAGCAGTCGTCGATCTCGGAGGGGCATACCGCCCGCGCGCAGGCGGCTGCTCCTGCCAAGATCACCGTCAGCAACGTGATCTTCATCGCCAATGGCCGGATACCGCTCTATGCCGGGCCGGGAACGACGGGGCTCGATGTATCCGGGTCCCAGTTCATCGGCAGCACGAACAGCGTCGTCATCTATTTCGATGCCGAGTCCACCGGCAACACCGTCGAGAACAATGTCTTCGACATCAGAACAAAAAGCCGCGAGCAGATCGCGCTCGATGGCTCGGCCGACAACAGGATCGCCGGCAATACCTTCACCGATCCTGTGAACGGCGGCATCTTCCTCTATCGCAATTGTGGGGAGGGCGGAACGATCCGCCATCAGGCACCGCAGCGAAACGTCATAATCGGCAACACGTTTCGCTACAAGAGCGCATCGGGCGCCAAGCCCGCGGTCTGGATCGGCAGCAGACAGGGCAACAGCCGCTATTGCTTCAACGATGCCGCTTACCCATTCGGCAGCAGCCTGAATTCCCGGGACTTTGCGGAGCATAATTCGGTGACGCAAAACCTGCTGCCTGGAGGTAGCCCGTCGCTGATCGTCAATAATGATGCCGACAATCAGGTCAGCGGCAACCGTTAGGCGGAGAGTGCCGCATCCATTTCCGACAGGATCGCCCGCGCGGCCTCGCGCGGATCGGCAGCCTTGACGATCGGGCGGGCGACGACGAGGTGGCTGGAGCCTGCCTTCAGGGCATCGGCCGGCGTCATGACGCGCTTTTGGTCGCCCTTTTCGCTGCCGGCCGGGCGGATGCCCGGGGTGACGACGGCCATGTTGGGGCCGACGATCTTACGGACGGCGGAGGATTCTTCGGCAGAGCAAACGATGCCGCCCATGCCGGCCGCGAGCGCCTGTTCGGCGCGGCGCAGCACCAGCGTATGCGGGTCGTATTCATAACCGGCTGCGATCAGGTCCTGCTCGTCCATCGAGGTCAGTACCGTCACGCCGAGCAGGCAGAGGTCGGAACCCCTGGCGGCTTCGACGGCAGCCTTCATCGCCTTCGGATAGGCGTGCAGCGTCAGCATCGACATGCCCATCTTGACGATGTTCTCGACGCCGGATGCGATGGTGTTGTCGATATCGAGGAGCTTCATGTCGAGGAAGATCTTCTTGCCGCTCTGGGCAAGCTCGCGGGCAAATTCCAGCCCGCCGGCAAACACCAGCTGGTAGCCGATCTTGTAGAAGAGGACGTCGTCGCCGAGTGTCGAAGCGATCTTTTCCGCTTCGCCAAGTGTCGGAACATCGAGCCCGACGATCAACCGTTCGCGTGCGTTCATCTCTTCCACCCCTGCCAGCTTTCGATGGGCGTCCAGTCGCACGATAGGCGCCTGTCCGCAAGAGCGAAAGCATAGAGATTGCCGCCATCGCCGGGCTGATCGCGATCGCGCCCGATCGGCCGCCCCTCAAGGTGGCACTTCAATAACGTCCCGACACCGCCATGGCCGACAAAGGCGATCGGCTTGCTCTGGTCATGGGTCGCGAGGATCCGATCGACAGCCGAGACGATACGCGCCTGCGCATCGCGCGCCCGTTCCCATCCCTTGAAGCTCTCGTCGGGGTGGGCGAAAAACCAGTCGGCCGCCTGCTCGAACTCCGGCGGCGGCAGGAAGCCGGTCGCCGATCTGTCGTTTTCGTGCATGCCGTGGACGATCTCGATACCGAACCCGGCCGAGGCCGCGAGTATCTCCGCGGTCTCGATCGCCTTGGTCTCGTCACTGGAGACGATCCGCTGCAGCTGCCGCGCCCAGGAGAGCTCTGCCGCCTGTCTGGCGCGCGCCGCACCGGTTTCCGACAGTCCCCATTGCGGAACGGGGACATCCGGATCGATCCTGACCTGCGGGTGGGTAATATAGAGCGCGAACATCAGCCGCGGCGATAGATCCAGAGCTGGGCTGGCGGGATGTTGCGGACGATGAAGTCGAAATGCTGGATGTGATAGCGCTCCGGCCGGGCGATGATCGGCGAAACCGGACCGTAGGAAATCTGCACCACCGGCCGGCCGGCCGGCATGCGGTCGAGCAGGCTTTCGAGCAGCGCGATGCGCGCCTGCATCGGGAAGTTCAGAAGCGGCACGGCCGAAACGACGGAATCGAAGGTCTGTCCCTTCAGTGCGCCAAGCGTCGTATCGAGATCGAAGGCGTCGCCGTTGATGAAGTGGACGCCGGGGTAGAGGCGGACGAGGTGATTGTAGAAGTCCGTCGAATATTCGACGGCGACCAGCCGCTCCGGCTTTACGCCGCGTCCGAGAATGGCCTTGGTTATGGCGCCCGTTCCCGGTCCAAGCTCAAGCACCGGCAGTCCGGAATTGAGGTTGATGACGCTCGCCATCTTCTTGGCAGTAATCGAGGAGGTAGGGACGATGGAGCCGACGGTTTTCGGCCCCTGCATCATGCCCTTGAAGAAGCGAATTTCCTCATCGAACTTTTTGCCGAGCCGTTCTTTCAGCCGCAACGCCATGCCATCCTCCTCGTCAAGCAACAAACCGCTGGCTATCTAATTGCAATCATCCAGCAGTAAAACAAGACCAAACGTCGCAATCTGAAAACTTTGCCCGCCAAATGCGACGCGCGTTTACACGCGCATCGGCATCAGAACGTAGAGTGCATCATCGCCGGCCGTGTCGCGAATGAGCGTCGGCGAACCGGCATCGGCCAGCAGAAACACGGCCTGATCGCCGGAAAGCTGCGCAGTGATGTCGAGCAGATATTTGGCGTTGAAGCCGATTTCCATCGCGTCCGTGTCGTATCCGACTGCGACTTCTTCCGTCGCGCTGCCGGAGTCCGGGTTGTTGACGGTGAGCAGCAGCTGTCCTTCGGAAAGCGCCAGCTTCACGGCACGGCCGCGCTCGGAAGAAATGGTCGAGACGCGGTCGACAGCCTGCGCGAACGTCGTGCAATCGACGCGCATTTCCTTGTCGTTGCCGGTCGGGATGACGCGCTGATAATCGGGGAACGTGCCGTCGATCAGCTTCGAGGTCATGACGATCGAGCCGATGCTGAGGCGAATCTTGGCGTCGGAAACTTCGACGGTGACCATCGCCTCGGGATTGTCGACCAGCTTCTGCAACTCGCCAACGGTCTTGCGCGGAATGATGATGCCCGGCATTCCCTCGGAGCCCGACGGCGCCTTGACGTCGGCGCGGGCGAGACGGTGACCGTCGGTCGCAACGGCGCGCAGCTTCAGGTCGCCTTCGCTCTCGATCGTGTGGAAGAAGATGCCGTTCAGGTAATAGCGGGTCTCTTCGGTCGAGATCGCAAACTGGGTGCGATCGATCAGCATCTTGAGATCCGTTGCCTTCAGCTTGAAGGAATGCGTGAAGGTGCCGGCGGTCAGATCCGGGAAGTCGGATTGCGGCAGGCACTGCAGCGAGAATTTCGAGCGGCCGGACTGCACGGTCATCGAGCCGCCATCCGTCGATGTCGCAAGCAGAACTTCCGAGCCGTCGGGCAGCTTGCGGACGATGTCGTAAAGAAGATGGGCGGGAACGGTGGTCGCGCCGGCCTGTTCGACATTGGCGGGCGTCGCTTCCGTGACTTCGAGATCGAGGTCGGTCGCCTTCATGTCGAGGTTCTGGCCGTCGGCACGCAGCAGGATGTTGGACAGGATCGGGATCGTGTTCCGGCGTTCGACGACGCGGTGAACGTGGTTCAGCGACTTCAGGAGATTGGAACGCTCAATAGTAATACGCATGGGATGCTACCGCTTTCGACCGTGACTGTCCGGGCGCGCAGGCGCGCCAGAAAATGCCTTTCCGGCTCCATGGCCGGAGGAGTGGACGGGCAAAATGGCAGAACTTTGCCGGGCATTGCAAGGGGTGCAAGGCTTTGCGCGGCTGCAAAGGTGGTTTTACACGATGATGCTCACAGAAATCCGAACCCTTGCCGCGAACGAAGCCTGCGCGCATAAAGGGCCGACGCCAGAGAGGGCCTTTGAAATTGAGCAATGAAGAGACGGCGGGCGAGGGCGGCAAGCATCGCACCTACCGCCTGCATAATGTCAGCATACCCGCGCGCCCGCTCGAGGCCGCGCTCTATCTGGTCGCGACGCCGATCGGCAATCTCGGCGATATCACGCTTCGCGCGCTCGAAACGCTTGCCGGTGCCGATGTGCTCGCCTGCGAGGATACGCGCGTCACTCGCGTGCTGCTCGATCGCTACGGCATTCAGAACCGCCCTTTCGCCTATCACGAACATAATGCCGACGAGGCCGGGCCGCGCCTGCTGCAGGCGCTGGAGGCCGGAAAGTCCGTGGCGCTCGTTTCCGATGCCGGAACGCCGCTGGTTTCCGATCCCGGTTACCGGCTGGCGCAGACGGCGATCGACAGTGGATACCGCGTCATCCCGATACCCGGCGCCTCGGCACCGCTCGCAGCACTCGTCGGTTCAGGTCTTCCGAATGACGCCTTCCTCTTTGCCGGGTTTCTTCCTGCCAAGGACAAGGCGCGGCGTGACCGGCTCGGCGAGCTCGCGACGACCCCCGCTACGCTACTCTTCTTTGAATCGCCCCACCGCATCGGCGCGACGCTTTCGGCGGCCGCCGACGTGCTCGGCGGCGATCGCATGGCTTCCGTCTGCCGCGAGCTGACGAAGACCTACGAGGAGTTTCGCCGCGGCACGCTTGCCGATCTCGCCGCCTATTATACCGAGAACGATAATGTGAAAGGCGAAATCGTCCTCGTCGTTGCGCCGCCGGAGGAAAAACCGGCTGACGCTGCTGATGTCGACGCGATCCTTGCCGATCTCTCCGGCACCATGCCAACGGCAAAAGCGGCGGCCGAGGCGGCGCGGCTCACCGGTCTGCCGCGCAAGGAACTCTATCAGCGCCTCCTCGACATGAAGGGCGCCTGATGACCGATAGCGGCACGAGCGTCAGAAGACAGAAGGCGCTCCGCCGCGGACATTTTTCCGAATATGTGGCGGCGCTCTATCTGCTGATGAAGGGCTACCGCATCGCCGCTTTCCGTTATCGCACCAAGCTTGGCGAGATCGATATCATTGCCCGAAAGGGCGATCTTGCCGTTTTCGTAGAGGTCAAGGCACGGCGTGACGAGCGGGTCGCGGTCGATGCAGTTTCTTATGCGGCTCAGAAACGCATTCGCGATGCGAGCGATCTCTGGCTCGCCCGTCAGGTGAACAACCACCTGCTGTCGCAGCGCTACGATATCGTTGCAGTGCTTCCGGGCCGGCTGCCCCGGCATTTCCCCAATGCCTTTTAGCGGTCTTGCATAGGCGTGCATTTGTAATTTTTCTGTCATACAAATGTAAAGGAGACGTCACGGAAGGCCTCTATTGGCTTCCTCACCCCAATAACTGGTGGAGAGGGCTTATCCATGTTCAAGACGTTTTCTCTGGCCGCCGCTGCGGTCGTATTGTCTTCGTCGGCATCCTTTGCCGCAACCGAAATCACCTGGTGGCACGCCATGGGCGGCGAGCTCGGCCAGAAGCTCGAGCAGATCGTTCAGAAGTTCAACGACAGCCAGACCGAATACCACGTTACCCCGGTCTTCAAGGGCACCTATCCGGAAACCCTGACGGCCGCTATCGCTGCTTTCCGTGCAGGTCAGCAGCCGGCTATCGTTCAGGTCTTCGAAGTCGGCACCGGCACGATGATGGCCGCCAAGGGCGCCGTTTATCCGGTCTACAAGCTGATGGCCGATGAAGGCGAGCCGTGGGATCCGTCGAAGTTCATCGCTCCCGTCGTCGGCTACTATTCCGACCCGGAAGGCAACATCCTCTCCTTCCCGTTCAACTCCTCGACGCCGATCCTCTACTACAACAAGGACGTCTTCAAGAAGGCTGGCCTTGATCCGGAAGTCGCTCCGAAGACCTATGCCGAACTGGCAGAATTCTCGAAGAAGATCGTCGATTCCGGCGCTGCCAAGTGCGGCTTCACCATCACCTACGCTGCAACCTGGCTCGGCCTCGAGAACTTCTCGGCCATCCACGACCTGCCCTACGGCACGCTGCAGAACGGCTTCGGCGGCACCAAGGCTGAGCTCAGCTTCAACGGCCCGAACCAGGCTCGTCTCTGGACCGACCTGAAGAAGTGGCAGGATGCCGGTTACTTCCAGTACGGCGGCCCGGGCGGCGGCCCCGATGCAGCTCCGAAGTTCTACTCGCAGGAATGCGCCATCTACATGGGCTCCTCGGGCTCGCGCGCTGGCGTCATCAACAACGCCAAGGCCTTCCAGGTCGGCTTCTCGACGCTGCCCTACTACGACGACGTCACCAAGGATCCGAAGAACTCGATCATCGGCGGCGCGACGCTCTGGACGCTGAACGGCCAGAAACCGGAAGTCTACAAGGGCGTTGCCAAGTTCTACACCTACCTCAGCCAGCCGGAAGTTCAGGCTGATTGGCACCAGTTCTCTGGCTACCTGCCGATCACCACTGCTGCTTACGACCTCGGCAAGTCGCAGGGTTACTACGAAAAGAACCCGGGCTCCGACGTTGGCCTGAAGCAGATCCTGCGCGGCACGCCGTCCGACAACTCCAAGGGCGTTCGTTTCGGCAACCTGACGCAGATCCGTGACGTCATCGACCAGCAGTTCGAAACCGTGCTGTCTGGCAAGCAGACCGCCCAGCAGGCGCTCGACGAAGCCGTCAAGGAAGGCAACGCCATCCTGCGCGAATTCGAAGAAGCAAACTCGAACTAAGCTTTCGAGGCTGAAGCCAAGCCCTCCCCGCTCCGGGGAGGGCCTTTCCATATCGGGCGAGCCATGCAGACAAAGCGCACAATCTTCTCGAACCGCGTCCTGCCATATTTCCTTCTGGCGCCGCAGCTCGCAGTCACGTTGGTCTTCTTCATCTGGCCGGCTTTCCAGGCCTTTCGCCAGTCATTCCTGCGCGAAGATCCATTCGGCATGAAGACGACCTTCGTCTGGTTCGCCAACTACACGAAGCTCTTCGGCAGCAGCGATTACATGAACGCGCTGTGGGTGACGCTGACCTTCTCGGTCTCCGTCACGGTTCTGTCGATGGGCGTGTCGCTGCTCTTCGCCGTCTGCGTCAATCGCGTGCTGAAGAGCGGACGCATCTATACGACGCTGCTCGTTTGGCCTTATGCGGTGGCGCCTGCGGCCGCCGGTCTCCTCTGGTGGTTCATGTTCAACCCCAGCATCGGCATTCTGCCCTATATCCTTCGCCAGTTCGGCTATGACTGGAACCATCGCCTCGATGGCAATGACGCAATGATCCTCATCGTCATCGCCTCGGCATGGAAGCAGATTTCCTACAATTTCCTCTTCTTCGTCGCCGGCCTGCAGTCTGTCCCACAGTCGGTGATCGAGGCCGCGTCGATCGATGGCGCCGGTCCGTTCAAGCGTTTCTGGACGGTGGTCTTCCCGCTGATTTCGCCGACGACCTTCTTCCTGGCCGTCATCAACGTCACCTATGCGCTGTTCGACACCTTCCCGATCATCGACTCCACGACCTCAGGCGGCCCGTCGCAGTCAACGAACACGCTTGTTTACAAGGTCTATGCCGATGGCTTCGTCGGCCTGAACCTTGGTCCTTCGGCCGCGCAGTCCGTCGTGCTGATGTTGATCGTCGTCGTCCTCACCGTCGTCCAGTTCCGCTGGATCGAGAAAAAAGTACAGTATTGAGGCCCGAGCGATGATCGAGAACCGCCCCTTTCTGAACGTCCTCACGCACTTCATCCTGATCGTCGGCGTCGTCACGGTGGTCTTCCCCGTCTACCTCGCCTTCATCGCAGCCACCCATGGTCCGACCGACTTCATGAGCGGCCTCACGCCGTTGCTTCCGGGCGATCAGCTGGTTGCCAATTTCGACCAGCTGCTGAGCGCCGGCAATTCGGTGGCCGGTGCGCCGCCTTTCGTGCTGATGCTGGCAAACAGCCTGCTGATGGCGGTACTGATCGCCGTCGGCAAGATCGCCATCTCGATCATCTCCGCCTTTGCGATCGTCTACTTCCGCTTCCCGCTGCGCATGGTCGCTTTCTGGATCATCTTCCTGACGCTGATGCTGCCGGTCGAAGTCCGCATCCTGCCGACCTACAAGGTTGTCGCCGATCTCGGCATGCTGAATTCCTATCCGGGCCTCGTCATCCCGCTGATCGCCTCGGCGACGGCAACCTTCCTGTTCCGCCAGTTTTTCCTGACGATCCCGGAAGAGTTGATGGAAGCGGCCCGCGTCGATGGCGCAGGAGCCATGAAATTCTTCAGGGATATCCTGCTGCCGCTGTCGCGCACCAATATCGCGGCGCTGTTCATCATCCTCTTCATCTATGGCTGGAACCAGTATCTCTGGCCGATGCTGATCACCACCGATCCCGGCTATTACACCGCGGTCATGGGCATCAAGCGCCTGGCCTCGGTACTGGACGGCGACACCCAATGGAACCTCGTCATGGCGGGCGTCATTCTCGCCGCCCTGCCGCCGGTCCTCATCATCATCGTCATGCAGCGCCTTTTCGTCAAAGGCCTGGTCGAAACGGAGAAGTGACAATGGCCTCTATCGATGTAGAAGGCGTCGGCAAGATCTATCAGGGCGGCGTCAAGGCCGTCTCGGATGTCGGCATCAACATCCGCGATGGCGAGTTCATCGTCCTCGTCGGCCCGTCCGGCTGTGGCAAGTCCACGCTGCTGCGCATGATCGCCGGTCTCGAGAGCATCTCCGAAGGACAGGTGAAGATCGGCAGCCGCGTCGTCAACAATGTCGAGCCGGCTGACCGCGATATCGCCATGGTGTTCCAGAATTACGCGCTCTATCCGCATATGTCGGTGCGCCAGAATCTCGAATACGGCCTGAAGAACCGCGGGACGCCGCGGGCGGAGATCGATGCCCGCGTCGCCGAAGCCGCCCGCATGCTGCAGATCGAGCAGTATCTCGAGCGCAAGCCGAAGGCTCTTTCCGGCGGACAGCGCCAGCGCGTTGCCATGGGCCGCGCCATCGTCCGCAAGCCCGCCGTCTTCCTCTTCGATGAACCGCTGTCGAACCTCGATGCGAAGCTGCGCGTCTCCATGCGCGGCGAGATCAAGCGCCTGCAGCGCCGTCTCGGCACGACGTCGATCTACGTCACCCACGACCAGCTGGAAGCAATGACGCTGGCGGATCGCCTCGTCGTTCTGAACGGTGGCCATATCGAGCAGATCGGCGCGCCGCTCGAAGTCTATCACACGCCCGCCTCGACCTTTGTCGCGAGCTTCATCGGCTCGCCCGCCATGAACCTGCTGAAGGGTGAGCTGCACGGCGACAAGCTGGCGATCGGCCCGAGCCTGATCGATCTCGCAGGCAATGCCCCGACATCCGGCCCCGTCACCATCGGCATGCGCGCCGAGGATCTGCGCCTTGCCAAGCCGGATGAATACGCCATGCCGCTCACCGTCGAATATGTCGAAGAGCTCGGTTCGCAGCGTCTCGTCCACGGCCTGCTCGGCGACCAGCAGCTGACCGCGGTCGTCTCTCCGGAAACGCCGATGACCGCTGAAATGCGCTTCGTCATCCCGCCGGAAAAGCTGCATTTCTTTGCCGCAGATACCGGCAAGCGGATCGGCAATGGTGTTGCGCAGTCGGCGAATGTGGCTGTTGCCGCTGAAGCCGTGCAATAGGCATCGACAGGATCTGTTAAAATTTTAGCGGCCGCTTGAACGCCTCTCTTACGACTCCTCTGTTATTGCCCGAACATTGGGGTAGTAAACGGGGTGTTTCATGGCCTGGAAGCTTATGCTTGCAAGTGCGGTCGCGATGGCTGCGCGCACGGTGCCGTATGCCGTGGCGATGCCGCGCGGCAAATCCTTCATCGCGCATTCGAGCGATCACCTGCCGATGAAATCGACGCCCATCAATCCGGACTGGATCGTCAGCGGCGACCCGCAGGCGCGTACTGCCGAGCATTCGCGCGGCCATGACGAAGCCTCGCTGACGGCGATCTGGGACTGCACGGCAGGCGAATTCCGCTGGTTCTTCGGCTGGGACGAAACGGTGATGATCCTCGAAGGCGAAGTGCATATCACCGCTGAAGACGGCACCGAGCGCACACTTCGCGCCGGCGACGTCGCCTTCTTCGCCGGTGGCACCTGGGCCAGCTGGCGTGTCGACACCTACGTCCGCAAGGTCGCCTTCCTGCGCAAGCCCTTCCCGAAGCCCGTGGCGCTCGCCTATCGTCTTCGCAACATGCTGCGCAATAGCGGCCAGCAGGGCCTCGCCGCTTGAAAAATCCTTGATCGCGATGCTGCGAAGTCCTTGATTGGCCGTTGCGTTCGACCCTCTTGCGACCTACATCTGTCCGGCATTCAGTGAGGGACGGAAATGGCCAAGATCAAGAACGTAGCGGTCCAGATGGACCATGTTTCGGGCATCAACATCGCAGGCGATTCCACCTTCGCCATGAGCCTTGAGGCGCAGACCCGGGGCTACAAGCTCTTCCACTATACGCCCGATCGCCTGAGCTTCCGCGACGGCCAGGTCTTCGCCTCCGTCGAGCCGATGATCCTGCGCGACGTCAAGGGCGATCATTTCGAGCTCGGCGCGCCCGAGCGTGTCGATCTCTCGACCATGGATGTCGTCCTGCTCCGCCAGGATCCGCCCTTCGACATGTCCTACATCACCTCGACCCATCTTCTCGAGCGCATTCATCCGAAGACGCTCGTCGTCAACGATCCGGCCTGGGTCCGCAATTCGCCGGAGAAGATCTTCGTCACCGAATTCGCCGACCTGATGCCGAAGACGCTGATCACCAAGGACGCCGCCGAAATCCGCCGCTTCCGCGACGAGATGGGCGACATCATTCTGAAGCCGCTCTACGGTAATGGCGGCGCCGGCGTCTTCCATTCGACCAAGGACGACCGCAACCTTTCCTCGCTGCTCGAAATGTTCGGCCAGCTCTTCCGCGAGCCCTTCATCGCCCAGCAGTACCTGCCTGACGTGCGCAAGGGCGACAAGCGCATCATCCTCGTCGATGGCGAGCCTGTCGGCGCGATCAACCGCGTTCCTGCCGAGCACGACAGCCGCTCCAACATGCATGTCGGCGGCCGCGCCGAGGCGACCGAACTGACCGCACGCGAGCAGGAAATCTGCAAGCGCATCGGCCCGGCCCTGCGCGAGCGCGGCTTCCTGCTCGTCGGCATCGATGTGATCGGTGACTACATGACAGAGATCAACGTGACCTCTCCGACCGGCATCCGCGAGGTCAAGAAGTTCGGCGGCGCCGATATCGCCAGCCTTCTCTGGGATGCGATCGAGCGCAAGCGCGCCTGATTTTTCAGGACTTTTGTTCTCATTTGAGGGCTTGATACAACCCGCTGCAACCTGAGTGCAGCGGGGACGTGAATCTGTTCATTTATTGTTCTTGTTTTATTCTGTTTACTATGCCAGATTGCAATCCGCGGCCATGAAGGGTCGCAATACGCGATGTAGTTGGTTGCGGGGGCAGGGGCATGGTCGCACGCGTCAGTACGGTTGCATTCCACGGCATTGAAGGTGTGCCGGTCGAAGTCCAGGTGATGGTCGCTCCCGGCAAGATCGGCATGCAGATCGTCGGGCTTCCCGACAAGGCGGTTGCGGAAAGCCGCGAGCGGGTGCAGGCAGCGCTCCACGCATCCGGGCTGGCGCTTCCGGCAAAACGGGTCACCGTCAATCTTGCGCCCGCCGATCTTCCGAAGGAAGGCTCGCATTTCGATTTGCCGATCGCGCTCGGCCTGATGGCTGCTCTCGGCGCCATCCCGGCGGATGCGCTCTCGGATTATGCCGTCTTGGGCGAACTCAATCTCGATGGCACGATCGCACCCGTTGCCGGCGCGCTGCCTGCGGCAATCGGCGCCAATGCGCTCGGCAAGGGGCTGATCTGCCCGGCTGAAAGCGGCCCGGAAGCCGCCTGGGCCGGAACGCAGCTCCATATCCTCGCGCCGCGAAGCCTGATCGCGCTCGCCAACCATTTCCGCGGCACGCAGGTTCTTTCCCGGCCGGAGCCATCGATCCGCGCCAATGCCGCAAACCTTCCTGACCTCGCCGACATCAAGGGACAGGAAAGCGCCAAGCGCGCGCTGGAGGTGGCGGCTGCCGGAAGTCATAACCTGCTGATGGTCGGCCCGCCCGGTTCCGGCAAGTCGATGCTTGCCGCCCGTCTGCCCTCCATCCTGCCGCCGTTGTCGGCAGCCGAGCTGCTCGAAGTGTCGATGATCCATTCGATCGCTGGTCAGCTCTCAGGCGGGAAGCTTTCGGACCGGCGTCCGTTCCGCACACCGCACCATTCGGCAACGATGGCCGCCATGGTCGGCGGCGGGCTCCGCGCCCGTCCCGGCGAGGCGTCGCTCGCCCATCACGGCATTCTCTTCCTCGACGAGTTTCCGGAATTCTCGCCGCAAGCGCTCGATGCCCTGCGCCAGCCGCTGGAAACCGGCGAATGCATCATCGCCCGCGCCAATCACCGCGTGACCTATCCCGCCAACATCCAGTTGGTCGCCGCCATGAACCCTTGCCGCTGTGGTATGGCGGGCGAGCCTGGCCATAGCTGCGCCCGCGGTCCCCGTTGCCAGGCCGACTATCAGGCGCGCATCTCGGGCCCGCTGATGGACCGCATCGATATCCGCATCGACGTCCCGGCCGTTTCTGCAGCGGACCTGATCCGCCCGATGCCGGCCGAGGCAAGCAGCACGATCGCCGCCCGCGTCGCCCGCGCCCGCGAACTGCAGGCCGACCGCTTCATCGCTGCAGGCCTCAATACCATCACCACCAACGCCCGCTGCTCAACCGCACTGATCGAGAAATATGCCGAACCGGATGCCGGAGGTCTTCAGCTGTTGCGCGATGCCGCCGAGAAGATGCGCTTCTCCGCCCGCGGCTATCACCGGGTCCTGAAAGTGGCGCGCACACTCGCCGATCTCGACGGCAAGCCAACCGTCGGCCGCATTCATCTCGCAGAAGCGATTTCCTATCGCATCGCAGGAGAGCGGCTGACCGCGGCAGCGTGAAAGAGCGAATAGTTTGTAGCGAATAGCGAATAGAAAAAGAAAAGCTTGCCAGACGGTGACGCCGAGCAAGCTTCGCTATTCGCTATTCGCTATTCGCTATTCGCTATTCGCTATTCGCTATTCGCTGATCAGCCCCCAAGTCCATCGAACAGCGCCGTCGACAGATAACGCTCGGCGAAGGACGGGATGATCACCACGATGTTCTTGCCGGCGTTTTCTTCGCGGCTGCCCACCTTGATGGCTGCGGCAAGTGCTGCACCCGAGGAGATGCCGACCGGCACGCCTTCGAGCTTGGCAACCAGACGGGCGGTTTCCATCGCCGTTCCGCTGTTGATGGTGACGACCTCGTCGTAGATCTTGGTGTCGAGGATGGCGGGCGCAAAGCCGGCGCCGATGCCCTGGATCTTGTGCGGGCCGGGCTGGCCGCCGGAGAGAACCGGGGATTCCTCCGGCTCGACTGCGATCACCTTGATGCTGGCCTTCTTCGACTTCAGCACCTGCCCTGCGCCGGTGATCGTGCCGCCGGTGCCGATGCCGGAAACGAGAATGTCAACGCTGCCGTCGGTATCGTTCCAGATTTCCTCGGCCGTCGTCTTGCGGTGGATCTCGGGGTTGGCAGGATTTTCGAACTGCTGGGGAATGATCGCGTCAGGCAGAGTCGCGGCCAGTTCCTCGGCCTTGGCGATCGCGCCCTTCATGCCCTTCGGCCCCTCGGTCAGCACCAGCTCGGCGCCGAGCAGCGCCAGCATCTTGCGCCGTTCGACCGACATCGTCTCCGGCATGGTCAGGATCAGCTTGTAGCCCTTGGCGGCTGCCGCGAAGGCAAGCGCGATACCGGTATTGCCGGAGGTCGGCTCGACTAGCGTCGTCTTGCCGGGCGAAATCTTGCCCTGCGCTTCCAGGCTCTCGATCATCGCCACGCCGATACGGTCCTTGACGGAGGCGATTGGGTTGAAGAACTCAAGCTTGGCCAGCAGGTTGGCCTTGACGCCCTTTTCCTTGGCGAGCTTGTCGAGGCGCACGATCGGCGTATCGCCGATGGTCTCGGTGATGGACGAATAGATGCGGCCGCGGCCCGGTTTCTTCGACATGCGTGCTCTCCCTTTAAGTGTGTTGCCGAGAGAATAGGGTCAAAGGCGGATGGAAGCCAGACTGAGCCCTCCGCCACGGCGGCATCAAGGAGAAAAAATCCTTTTAAAACCGCCGTTTGACGAACGAATTTTTCAGGCTGCGCGAGTGGCGATAAAGGCTGCCGTGCCCGCCAGAATGCCGGCCGCCGTCCGGTTCAGCGCCTGCAATGCGCGCGGCTGCTTCAGCATGCTGCGGGCGCGGGTTGCAAGCAGCATATAGGGGATCAGCACGCTGAGCAGCACGACAAAGGTGGCTGTCAGCAGCAATCCATATTCACGCAGGCCGATCGCATGGATGTCGATCAGCGTCGGCACCAGCGCCACGTAGAACAGCATTGTCTTCGGATTCCCGAGCGTTACCAGCAGGCCCGAAAGAAACGACATGCCGACGCTGCTCGATTTGCGCGCCGCGATATCCTGCGGCAGCAGCCCCGATGTCCAGAGCTTGTAGGCGATGTAGCAGAGATAGATCACGCCCGCGAACTTGATGACGAGAAAGATCTCGGTGAAAGTCTGCGCCACGAATGCGAGGCCGAGAATGACCGCCGTCAGATAGGTCATGTCGCCCAGCACCAGACCGAGACCCATGAAGAAGGTCTCGCGAAAATTCGAGCCGAGTGCCCGCGCGACGATCGCCGTGATACCCGGTCCCGGAATGGCGGCTGCGATAAACAATGCGCCGCTATAGGCAATGAGCGCTGCGATCGTCATTTGTCTCTCCCTCGTTGCCGCCTATTTACGACTGTGCGAAATCGCTTTCAAGCAACTTCGAAAATGAACTCATGGGGGATGACATGACGAAGGCCTTGCTGCTGATCGATATCCAGAATGCCGTGCTCGAAGGCATGGGTGCTGACGACCGTGTGCCGGTGATCCAGCAAGCCTATGACGGCGTGACCAGGCGGCTGGCAGCGGTGCTCGGCAAAGCCCGGTCGGAAACCGTCCCAGTCATTATCGTCCAGCATGACGAGGCCGAGGGCGACCCGATCGCCAGGGGCAGCAAGGGCTGGGAAATCAGGGCGGAAGTGGCGCCCTTGCCGGGCGAACTGCTGATCAACAAGGAAGCCTGCGACGCCTTCTTCGAAACGCCGCTTGAGGCGGAACTGCGCAGCCGTGGCATCACCCATCTCGTCATCGGCGGCTGCGTCACGCCCTTCTGTATCGATACATCGGTGCGCCGCGCCGTCTCGCTCGGCTTCGATGTCACGCTGATATCCGACGGCCACATGAGCGGCGATAACGGCGTGCTCGGCTTCGAACAGATCATCGCGCATCACAATGCGGTACTCGGCGGCGTCGGCGCCGGCGCGCATGGCGTCAAGTTGTCGAAAGCCGCCGATATCAGCTTCTGACCGCACGCAGAAGCCGCCCCGGCGTCCAGCCGAGATTCATACCGGCGGCTGCGAGAAGGATGATCGCGGCACCGATCACCTGCAGCGGCTGCAGCGCGTGGCCGAAGGCAATGCGGTCGACGGCGATCGCCGCGATCGGATAGATGAAGGACAATGCGCCCGTCAGATGTGTCGGCAGCTTCTGGATCGCGCCGTAAAGCAGCACATACATCAGCCCCGTATGAACGACGCCCATGGTGACCAGCAGCGACCAGGTTGCAGGTGTCGCCGGCATGGCGGATAAGTCGGCGAAAGGCGCCAGCATCAGAATGCCGGTCGAAACCTGGATGAGCGCGATCAGATGCGGCGGCGTCCCCTTCAGCCATTTGGCCGCCAGCGCTGCCAGCGCATAGAAGAAGGCGGCCCCAAGCGCCAGCGCGACCCCCAGGCCGTAGCTGCCGCTGACGGCACCGCTATCCGGCTTCGCCTCGACGATCGCCATCATGCCCGCGAAGGCAAGCCCCAGCCAGAAAAGCTTGGTCCCGGTGATCTTCTCGCCGAGAAAGGCCGCGCCCAGAGCAAGCAGCATGAAGGGCTGGGTGTTGTAGACCGTCGTGGCGATCGAAATCGACGCATGCGAATAGGAGGCAAACAGCAGCAGCCAGTTCAGCACGATGGCGACGCCGCCGAAGACGGCGATACCGAAGCTTTTCAGCGACAGAAGCCGCGGATTGAGAAGCCCGAGCACAGCACAGATCAAGAGCAGGGTGATTGCCCCGAACAGGCAGCGCCAGAACACGACATTGCCGACCGGCTGGCCCGACATCACGACGAACCAGCCGATGCTGCCCGAAATCAGCATCGCCGCGGTCATTTCCGCGCTTCCGCGCCTGATCTCGCTCTGCATCGCAACTCTCCCTTGATGGAAGCGCAGATTATTGCGCAACCAGAGCCGTCTCTATATCGTGTGACACAAAAGGGAAGGATCTGGCCTAATAAATTTAGGCGAAGGAGGCGATGTGGCTAATTCTGATAGAATGGACGAAACGGACCAGAAGCTGCTGGATGCGCTTGCCGTCAATTCCCGCCTGTCGCTGAAAGAACTCGCCCAGGCGGCTGGCATGTCCTCGCCGAGCGCGGCCGAGCGTCTGCGGCGCCTGGAGGAGCGCGGCATCATCCGGGCCTTCACCATCGACATCGATCCGGCCGCACTCGGCTATCCCCTGCAGGCGATCGTCCGCGTCCGCCCGCTTCCAGGCCAGCTGCACATCGTCGAGAAGCTCATCCAGGAGATTCCCGAATTCATCGAATGCGACAAGGTGACGGGCGACGATTGCTTTATCGCCCGGCTGGTCGTGCGCTCGATGGGGGAGCTGGACGGCATCCTCGACAAGATCGCGGAACGCGCGGAGACCAACACGTCGATGATCAAGTCATCGCCGGTCAAGCGCCGCCTGCCGCCGGTCTGATCAGAAATCCGCCATCGGCGAAAGCATGGCCGGCGCATCCAGCGCCAGACCGTCCAGGCCGCGGATCATGAAATGTGTCCCATGCGCCGAAACCGGCGTGGGCTCGCCGTTCCAGCCAAGCTTGTCGGGGCGGAAGAATACCTCCAGCCGGTCAGGCCGAACACCGAGGCCGCCCAGAATGGCGGCCAGCGGTGGAATCGATGCGGCGAGCACGTCGAGTAGGATCAATGTCCCGCCATCGAGCTTCCAGGCGATAACGGCCGACAGCTGCTCTATGAAGGTGAGCCTCACATCGGGGTCGAGCTGTGTATTGATCAGGAACATCGCAGGGCTTGAGACCACGGCAAGCGCATCGGAGACCGGCTCGCGTCGTGCCAGCAGGTCCTGCAGCAAGGCGAGATCATCCGCATTGCCCGGATCGATCGATCGGCCCTGCGTTGCGAAAACAGGCGTCGGCGCATCGCCGCTGAAGCTGTGCATCGGCAACGTTCGGAAGCCATAGGGCTCATAGAGCGCCGGCTTGTCGGTGTAGAGCACGATGGCCTCGAAGCCTTGCGCTGCGCACCAGTCGAGCGCCTTCGTCGTCACATCACGATAAAGGCCGCGCCCGCGCCAAGGCGGCCGCACCGCGCCGGATTGCAGACCGGCCGCATTGATCCGGCGGCCGTTGATCACGAGAGGCATGGCGAAGGCCGAGAGATTGGCGGCCAGCGTCCCGTCCCCCGCGAACCAGCCGAACGGCATGCTTGTCGCATCCGGCCCGCCGAGCTGCATCAGCGGTCCGATGTCGATGCCGAACGTGTCATGGAGAAGCGAAACCAGCGCCCGCCACGCAGCGTGGTCGTCAAAATAATCCTGCCGGAAAGTGAGGCCCGTCGTGTCCGCCGCGGCGCTCATACGCCGGTGGAGCCGAAGCCACCCGCGCCGCGCGCCGTGGCGCTCGTCTCGGTGATTTCGGCAACGCGCACCTGGGTAACGGGCGCAATCACCATCTGGGCGATGCGCATGCCGCGGCTGATCTCGAAAGGCTCTTCGCCGAGATTGATCAGAAGAACCTTCACCTCACCGCGATAGTCGCTGTCGATGGTGCCGGGCGTGTTGAGGCAGGTGATACCGTTCTTGAAGGCAAGACCGGAACGCGGGCGGATCTGCGCCTCGAAACCGTCGGGCACTTCGAAGATGAATCCGGTCGGCACAAGCGCGCGCTTGCCCGGCGCCAGCGTCATCGGTGCGCCCTCATCGACGGCCGCGCGCAGGTCCATACCGGCGGCCCCCGATGTTTCGTACGAGGGCAGGTCCAGTCCTTCGCCATTTGCCAGGCGGACGAGGTTGAGCTTCGGGCGGAGGTCGCTTTGGATGTTCATAGGGGCATTACTTTGCGTCCGGCCGCCGAAGGTCAATTGCAAAGCCCGGCCTAAATCGCTAGATAGCCCGCAATTCCACAGGATTCACATGATGGCCGAAACACTCGCCGAGGCGGTCTCCCGCCGCCGCACATTCGCTATTATCGCGCACCCGGACGCGGGCAAGACGACGCTGACCGAAAAGCTGCTGCTTTTCGGCGGCGCCATTCAGCTCGCCGGTGAAGTCAAGGCAAAGAAGGACCGCATCCAGACGCGCTCCGACTGGATGAAGATCGAGCGCGAGCGCGGCATCTCGGTCGTCACCTCGGTCATGACCTTCGAATATGACGACAACGTCTTCAACATTCTCGACACGCCCGGTCACGAAGACTTCGCCGACGACACCTACCGCACGCTGACGGCGGTGGATGCCGCCGTTATGGTCATCGATGCCGCCAAGGGTATCGAACCGCGGACGCTGAAGCTTTTCGAAGTCTGCCGCATGCGCGACATCCCGATCATCACCTTCATCAACAAGATGGACCGCGAAAGCCGCGATCCCTTCGAAATTCTCGATGAAGTCGAAGAAAAGCTGGCGCTGGATACCGCGCCGGTCACCTGGCCGATCGGCCGCTCAAAGACCTTTTGCGGTTCCTACAATCTCGCGGCAAACACCGTTCGCGGTTCGGACACGGAGGTCGAGGGCACGCCGGTCAATGGACCGCAGAGTGTCGCCAACCGCCTGCCAGAAAACGAGCGTCAGGCCTTCATCGACGAGACGGAACTAGCGATCGAAGCCTGCCGCCCGTTCGACCGACAGGCCTTCCTCGAAGGCCATATGACGCCGGTCTTCTTCGGTTCGGCCTTGCGCAATTTCGGCGTTCGCGATCTCATCAACGCGCTCGGCGAGTTCGCTCCGCCGCCGCGCGATCAGGTGGCGGACATCCGCACCGTCCATGCCAATGAAGACAAGATGACCGCCTTCGTCTTCAAGATCCAGGCGAACATGGACCCGAACCATCGCGACCGCATCGCCTTTGCCCGCATCTGCTCCGGCAAGCTGGAGCGCGGCATGAAGGCGCGGCTAGCGCGTACCGGCAAGCAGCTAGGCCTAACCGCCCCGCAGTTCTTCTTCGCCTCGCAGCGCCAGCTGGCGGATACCGCCTACGCCGGCGATGTCGTCGGCATTCCGAACCACGGCACGCTGCGCATCGGCGATACGCTGACCGAAGGTGAAGCGCTGGTCTTTCAGGGCGTCCCGAACTTCTCGCCGGAAATCCTGCGCCGCGTGCGCCTCGAAGATGCGATGAAGGCAAAGAAGCTGAAGGAAGCGCTGCAGCAGATGGCCGAAGAAGGCGTCGTCCAGCTGTTCTCGCCGGAAGATGGCTCACCGGCGATCGTCGGCGTGGTCGGCGCCCTGCAGCTCGATGTTCTCAAGGAACGCCTGCAGCAGGAATATGGCCTGCCGGTCTCCTTCGAAATGTCGCGCTTCTCTGTGTGCCGTTGGGTCTCGTCGGAAAAGCCGGCCGAGCTCGACAAGTTCCTCACTGTCAAGCGCGGCGATATCGCCCGCGATCTCGACGGCGACCCGGTCTTCCTGGCGCAGGACAGCTTCTCGCTCCGTTACGAGTCCGAGCGCTATCCCGACATCAAGATGGACGCCATCAAGGAATATCACGTCGCCAAGGCGGCGTGATAGCAGCCGCGCGGGTCACTCCCCGCGCGGATAGCGCTTGCTTTCTTCCAGCACGTTAAGGTCCATATGGTTGCGCATGTAGCGCTCCGAGGCCTTCTGCAGCGGCTGGTAATCCCAGGGATAATAGGCGCCGTTGCGCAGCGCCTCGTAAACCACCCAGCGCCGCGCCTGGCTCTCGCGCACTGCGGCATCATAGGTCGGTAGACTCCAGCGGGCATCCGCCTGCGCCTTTAGCCGGCTCAACGCTTCCGCATGCCTAGGGTCTCCTGCGAGGTTGGTCAGCTCATGCGGATCGGCATCGAGGTCGAAAAGCATGGCCGGGTCGGCGTCGCAAAGCGACAGCTTGTAGCGGCCGTCGCGGATGGCGACGAGCGGCGTGATCGAGCCTTCCGCGGCATATTCCATCGGAACCGGGTTACGGCTGCCGGTGCCGTTGGCGAGCGGCGCCAGATCCTCGCCATCGGTCCATTTCTTCAATGAGGTGATATCGAGACCGGCAAGACCGGCGAGCGTCGGCGTCACGTCGAGCGTCGAGACCGGCTGCGTGATCAGCGCCGGCTCCCAGCCCGGAGCGCTGATCATCAGCGGCACCCGTGACGAGCCGTCGAAGAAGCACATCTTGAACCAGAGCCCACGCTCGCCGAGCATGTCGCCATGGTCCGAAACGAAGAGAATGATCGTATCCTCGGCCATCCGGCTGCGCTCGAGCACGTCGAGAATTTCGCCGACCTTCTCGTCGACATAGGAGATATTGGCGAAATAGCCGCGCCGCGCGCGCCGGATCTGCTCGGGCGTGATGTCGAAGGCCTTGTAGTCGCAGGCTTCGAGCAGGCGTTGCGAATGCGGATCGAGTTCGTCGAAGGGTAGGGCCGGGACCTCAGGGTCGAGTGCCGGGCAATCCTCGTAGAGGTCCCAGAATTTCCGCCGCGCCACATAGGGGTCGTGCGGATGGGTGAAGCTCACCGTCAGGCACCAGGGACGGTCGTCCTGGCGGCGTGAGAGGTCGTAGAGCTTGCGGGTCGCGTTATAGGCAACCTCGTCGTCATATTCCATCTGGTTGGTGATCTCGGCCACGCCGGCGCCGGTCACCGAGCCGAGATTGTGGTACCACCAGTCGATCCGCTCGCCGGGCTTCGTATAGTCGGGCGTCCAGCCGAAATCGGCCGGATAGATATCGGTTGTCAGCCGCTCCTCGAAGCCGTGCAATTGGTCCGGCCCGACGAAATGCATCTTGCCCGAAAGCGCCGTGTGATAGCCGGCCGCCCGCAGATGATGCGCATAGGTCGGGATATCAGAGGCGAATTCGGCGGCGTTGTCGTAGACGCGCGTGCGGCTCGGCAGCTGGCCGGACATGAAGGAGGCGCGGGCGGGCGCGCATAGCGGGCTTGCCGTGTAGCTGTTGGCGAAGCGCACCGAACGCTTGGCGAGCGCCTTCAGATGCGGCGCATGCAGGAAGTCCGCGGGACCATCAGGGAAGAAGGTGCCGTTGAACTGGTCCACCATGAGGATGAGGATATTCGGGCGCGTCATGCTGTTGTCCTGCCTGTGTTTCGAAGACCGTTGCGCTTCGCCTGCTATTCGATCATTTTATTGAACAACGGCTGTGCATCCTTGTGAAGCTGAATTCTTTCGATGCGTGACCAAAGGAATTTTTATGGCTGATCGGCCCGTCGATCTCGGATGGCTGCGCATTCTGGTTGAAGCCGGCAGGCTCGGTAACCTGTCGTCGGCGGCCGAGGCGCTAGGGCTCACGCAGCCTGCCGTCAGCTATCAGATCCGCCGTCTGGAGGAGCAGATGCGGGTCAGCCTGCTGGAGCGCCGTCATCGCGGCGTCGAATTGACGGCGGAGGGCCGGCGTCTCTTCGATATCGCCTCGCGCACGGTTGCGGATGTCGACACGCTGGTGCGCAGCTTCCGCAACGAGGCCGAGCGCCTGACGCTCCGCCTGCATACCGATTATGCCTTCTCCTCGCTCTGGCTGATCCCGCGCATGCATGCTTTCGGCCAGCGCCACCCCGGCCTCGATATCCAGATCGTCGCCACCCAGTTCGTCGATCGGCCGATGCCGGACCGCCATGATGCGGCGATCGTCTTCGGCAGCCGGCGCGATTTCGGCGCGCACGGCATCCTGCTGATGCCGGAAAAGGTCGTCCCGGTCTGCTCGCCGGGCTTCATGGCAAGACACGGGCCGTTCGGCGCGGCACACGAGCTGCCGGGAGCACGCCTGCTGCATCTCGACGTGCCCGGCGCTTCACCCTGGTTCGACTGGCCGAGCTATTTTGCCGAGCTCGGTCTGCGCCGTGACGGCTCGGCGGCGCCGGGTGAGATCAGCTTCAACACCTATTCGCTCGTCGTCCAGGCGGCCGTCGGCGAGCAGGGGGTTGCCATTGGCTGGATGGGCCTGGTGGATTCGCTGCTGGCCTCCGGCATGCTGGTCACCGCCGGACCGGCTCTGGAGGCGGCCGATCGCGGCTACTGGCTGATCCCGCCTCGCGAGAAGACTGCGGAGACGGAAAGCCTGGTGGAATGGCTGCAGGCCGAGGCGGCACACTGAAACGTCAGGCGCCGAGATCTTTCAGGAAATCCTTGCACCAGCGGGAGACGTCGAATTCCAGGAGATGATCCATCATCTTCTTCCAGCGCTCCTTCCGCTCGTCGAGCGGCATGCTGAGCGCCCGCGCCAAGGCATTGGCGGTTCCTTCGACATCGTAGGGATTGACGAGCAGCGCGCCCTTCAATTCGCGGGCCGCACCCGCAAAGCGCGACAGCACGAGAACGCCGGGATCGTCAGGATCCTGCGCCGCCACATATTCCTTGGCGACAAGGTTCATCCCGTCGCGCAACGGCGTCACCAGCCCGACACGGCCAAGACGGTAGAGCCCGGCAAGGATATGGCGGCCGACGGAGCGGTTGATATAGCGGATAGGCACCCAATCCACCGATCCGAGCGCGCCGTTCACCCGTCCGGCCTGTTCGGCGACGGTGCGCTGCATCGCCTCGTATTCCGGCACTTCGGAGCGGGATTTCGGGGTGATCTGCAGATAGGTCACATGCCCCTGCTGCGCCGGATTGGCCTTGATGAAGCTCTCGAAGGCGTCGATGCGCTGCGTCAGTCCCTTGGAATAGTCGAGCCGGTCGACACCGATGATCAGGCTACGTCCCTCGACGCTCTCGCGCGCCTTGCGCACCATGCTGTGGGTCGAGGACTTGCGGGCGAACTCGGCGAAGGCAGCGGTCTCGATGCCGATCGAATAGGCGCCGCCCTTGAATGTCCTGCCGTGCGAGCTGAAGCGCCCGCCACCAAGCTCGTCGCCGATCCCTTCGCGGCGCAGACAGCCGGCAAAGTTTTCAAGGTCATGATCGGTCTGGAAGCCGACGAGATCGTAATGCGAGAGGCCGCGCATGATCTCCTCGTGGACAGGCATGGTGAAGAGCACATCGGCCGGCGGCCAGGGAATGTGCAGGAAAAAGCCGATCTTGTTCTTCAGCCCCATCTGTCGCAGCTCGGCAGCGAGCGGGATCAGGTGATAGTCGTGCACCCATATGACATCGTCAGGCTTGATCAGCGGCGCCAGCCGGTGCGCGAAGAAACGGTTGACGCGGAAATATCCAGCCATCTCCTTGCGTCCATATTCGGCGAGATCCAGCCGGTAATGGCAGATCGGCCAGAGCACGCGGTTGGCAAAGCCGTGATAATATTCCTCGACATCGGTGTCGGTCAGGTCGGTCAGCGCATAGGTGATGTTGCCCTGCTGGATTTCCGCAAGCTTCTCCGGTTCCTGCTCACCGCTCGATTTCCCCGACCAGCCCATCCAGATGCCGCCGCGCTCTTCGAGCGCTGCCTTCAGCGCAACGGCAAGGCCGCCGGCAGGCGCAATTCCGCCCTTGTCGGGAACGGGAACGCGATTGGAAACGACGACGAGACGGCTCATGGTTCAGTCCTTTTCATGGAAATGGTTTTGATGCTCAAATGGTTGATGACGCCAGCCGGGCGACGACGCCGCGAAGGGCTGCCGCGGAGGCGATCGATGCTTTGGCTTCGCTTGCGGGCGAGAGCGGTCCGACGCGGATCGACAGGCCACCGAGAGGGTTGACCGCGCGGAACATCGCCTCGTCGGTCACATCGTCGCCGATGGCGATGGCGCGGCGGCCCTGGAAAGGCGGCTGCGCCAGGAAGGCTTCGACAGCATGTCCCTTGTCGGCGCTGGAAGGGCGGATCTCGATCACCATCTTGCCATGCTGCATGTGCCAATCAGGCCCGGCGCGGTCGAGCGCCTGCTGCATCAGCGGTTCGAGATCGATTTCCCGATCCGGCGCCAGCCGGTAATGCGCGGCAACAGCCGCTCCCTTGTCTTCGATGAGGACGCCAGGCCAGCCCTGTGTCTGGCGTACGAGATCGGCTTTCAGTGCCTCGAATTCCGCCGTTGCCTTGGCTGTCGTCACCGACCCGTCGGCGGCGCGGCGTTCGGCGCCGTGAAGCCCAGCGATCGGGAAGCGAAGCGGTGCAAACAACCGGTCGGCATAGGAAAGGCCCCGCCCGGTCACCAGCGCCAATGCGCCGCCAAGCCTTGCGGAAAGGGTTTCGAGCTGGCCGGGAAGTTCCGGCGGCACGACGATGCCGTCAGGCGTCTCCGCAAGGTCGAGCAGCGTGCCGTCGATGTCGAGAAACAGGGCCCACGAATCCGGAGCGCTGGTCAGCGCGGCAAAGATGGAGTCCTCGCCTGAAGCCGCATCCGGCTCCGCGATGACAAGCGGCTGCTTTTGATAGGACATGAGACCTATCTATGTCAGCGCTCCCAAGCGGCAACCCTATTTGTCCGGTCTCGAACCCTAGTCGCCTGGCTGGATGCCGCCGTTCTTGGCGTAGAATGCCTTCGCATCCGCCGTGAAAGCCGCCCGTTGGTCCGCATTGGTGTAGAACATGTGGCCGCCGCGATAGACGTCGAGCTGCACGCGATCCTTGGCAAGGCTTTGCGGCAGGTGATCGACGACATAGCGGCTGACGCCATAGGGCGTCACGAGATCGCTGTAGCCATGGGCTATCAGCAGATGAAAGCTCGGGTTCGATGCCAGGAGCTGCCGGATATCGCCGGTGACGCTCGCCTGCAGGCGCGATCCGCCGCCGCGTCCGCCCCATTCCCATTGCCGGTTCACATCGTTGTCGAGCAGCGAATAGGTCATCTCGGTCTTGAAGCCCAGTTCGTTGCGGGCGTAGTCGCTAAAGGCGCCGCCATAGGCGCGCGTGAATCCGTCGAGAATGGCGTCGTCGCCTCGATCGTAATCGGATTCAGGATAGGGATCGGGCGAGGCAAACCCGGCATCATAGGGGCTCATCACCTCGCCCTTTTCCTTGCCGGAATTCTTGGCAAAGACATTGCCGAGGAAACCGCGGCTGCGGGTCACGACATCTTCCGGAATTCCGGTCAGTCCGGAAACTTTGGCATAGAATGCCTTGGCCGCATCGCCGGAAGGCTCAGGCCCCACGAGGGTCGTCAGATAGTCTCCCAGCGCAAAGCGCTCGGCCTCAGTCTGTTTCTCCGCTGAGAAAGCGCCGCGCCGGTCCATCTCTGCGGCGGCGAGCGAGGGAAGTTCGAGAGCAGCGCCGAGAGCGAACTCGTCGGCATTGAACATCAGCTGCGCCTCAAGCAGCGGCGACAGCATGATCGCCCCGGCAACGATAATGCCCTGGCTCTCCTGCAGCGCCCCGGCCACCTTTGCGGCGCGGAAGCCGCCATAGCTCTCGCCGAGCAGATATTTCGGCGAGGCCGCACGGTTGTTGTGGGCGACGTAAAGGGCGATCGCCTTGGCAATGCTCTGCGCATCCGAGCCGACATTGTAGTAGTCCTTGGCGTCATCGGCTTTTGCCGTCCGGCTCCAGCCGGTGCCGATGGGATCGATCAACACGAGATCGGTGAAATCCAGCCAACTCTCGGGATTGTCGGTGAGCTTCGCGTGGGCGCCATCGCGCGCCTGCGGTCCGAAATCGAGGATACGCGGACCGACGAGGCCGAGATGCAGAAAGGCGGACGCGGCGCCCGGCCCGCCGTTGAAGGCAAAGGTAAGCGGCCGGTTCGGACCAGCATTCTTCGCGGTATAGGCGGTATAGAAGATCGCTCCGGTCTGGTTGCCGTCCTGGCCGAACAGATCGAGCGTCCCGGCCGTTGCCGTATAATCCAGTTTCCGGCCGCCGATCGTTGCCTCGTGCTCCGTGACGGCATCCTGCGGAAGCAGCTTGAGAACACCCGGCCGCTCCTCGGAAAAGGCCGGTGCGGCGGCAAGCGAGAGAGTAAGGGCAATGGTCAGCGTCAGCGAGCGCAACAGCAAATGATCTCCTCCGGCGGTAGGTAGAGCCTGAGATAGGGTATCATCCCCCGCCGTGGAGACTCATCAAGACATGGTGATCCCCGGGTGAGTGCAGCTCATCCCCCCGAGGTGAGCATAGCTCATCCCTGCGTGAGTTCATCCCCGCAGCAACCGCGATCAAGGCGTCTCGATCGTCCTCGCATTGACCTGCAGCGCGCGCCCGGCATTCCAGCCGTTGATGGCAGCGCCGAGGCCGAGGGCGATGAACAGGACCGCGCACCAGGCAAAGCTCCCCGTCCAACTGCGGATCATGCCGACGATCAGCGGGCCGATCGCCGCAAGCAGATAGCCGACGCATTGCGCCATGCCGGAGAGATGGGCCGCAACATGCGAGTCCTTCGAACGCAACACGATCGCCGTCATCGCCACCGCGATCAGTCCACCCTGGCCGACGCCCTGCAGCGCCGCCCAGAGCCAGACGGTGGAAAGCGGTGCAAACAGCAGGCCGAGGAGCGCAATGACGGCGACTGCGCAGAGTGAGGCATTGATCAGCTTTTGATCCTTGCCGCGTACGGCGATGTGTGGCGCCACCAGGCAGGCGGCGGCCTGCACCATGACCGACATCGAAACGATCGCACCGGCCGTGATGCCGTCGAGGCCGCGCTCACGCAGGATCGGAACCAGCCAGCCAAAAACGCAATAGGCGAGGGCCGATTGCAGGCCCATGAACAGCGTCACCTGCCAGGCAAGCCTGTCGCGCCACAGACCCTCGACGCGGAAGCCGCTGCGCTTGGCGACATTCTTGGTGCTGAGAACCTGTGGCAGCCAGATCAGTCCGACGACGACGGCCGGAACAGCCCAAGCGGCCAATGCGCCCGAAAGCGAACCGCCGAGCGCATGCTCGATCGGCAGTGTCAGGCCGGCGGCACTCGCCGCACCGGCACAAAGCGCCATCGTATAGCAGCCGGTCATCAGCGCGGCTCGATCTGCAAAGTCGCGCTTCACCAGACCCGGCAGCAACACGTTGCCGACCGCGATGCAGCCACCGGCGATCGCCGTGCCGAGAAACAGCAGCGGGATCGAGTCGAGCCCGCGCATCGCCGTTCCGAGCGCCAGAAGGAAGATGACGCCGAGCAAAGTTCGCTCTGAACCTATGCGCTGCGCCAGCCGCGGTGCCAGCGGCGAAAAGGCGCCAAGGCAGACGACAGGAAGCGTGGTCAGCAGGCTGGCGCCGAGCGGCGAAAGGCCAAGCCCGGAGCGGATTTCCGGCAGCAGCGCCGAGGCGCTGGAGAAGACGGGCCGCAGGTTGAAGGCGATCAATACGAGGCTGACACCGAGCAGGATACGCGCGGTCGATGACATCGCCGCGGGCGGCTGCACCGGCGGCACGCTGTCGGTTTCGGCATCGATCAGCTGTTCGCTCGCCGCATCGAAGGCGTGTGCGGCATCATTCAGGGGAGTGGTCATGACAGGAGCATCCGATCCAGTGCGGCGATCACGGGGGCCATGAAGCGGCGCACCGCCGCATCGGCCTTTTCGGGATCGCCAGTTTCGATGGCATCGATAATGGCGGCATGCGCCGGCATGTCAGGTTCGGGCACATCCTGCCCAAGCGTCGCTTCGATGGTTTCGGCAATCGACGCCGAGAAGAAGTCGTAAATCTCGATCATCGCGCGGTTCTGCGCGGCGGCGATGACCGCCTTGTGGAAGGCGAGATCGCGGGCAATGAAGGCGGCCTTGTCGCCGCCATCATAATTGCCGCGCTCTTCGAGCAGGGTTCGCAACCCGGCGATGACGGCGGGCGTTCGCCGGATGCTGGCAAGCCGGGCGGCCTCGACATCGAGCGCGCAGCGCGCCTCGAACTGGTCGCGAAGGCCCGCCCGCCGCGCCATGGTCAGCGGCATGCTGCTGTCGGTCGTCGAGAGAACGTAGGTGCCCGAACCCTGTCGGGTCTCGAGATAGCCCTGCGACACCAGAACGCGCACGGCCTCGCGCACCGTGCCGCGGCTGACGGAGAGCATGCCGCAGAGTGCCGTTTCGTTCGGCAGTTTGTCGCCGACGGCCCAGCGCTTGGCGAGGATCTCGCTGCGGATCGCCTCGATCGCGGTCTCGGCCAGATTGGTCTTGCTGAGAGGTTGCATGGTCATATTCATAAAGTCATCAGATGACTTTATGAATATGACCATGGGCTCATGCCGTCAAATGCTTTCTGCAGAAATGGAAAAAGGGCCGCTTTCGCGACCCTTTCCATGAGTTTGGCCTTGAACTGGCCGGACCGTCAGGCGGTCCTAGGAAGGCTGGCTTTAGAGCGAGGGCTGCCCCGCTTTCATCACCACTTCCAAGCCTGCTACAAAGACCGAAATCTCATTAGACATTGGATCACCTTCCTTTCGTTTCGTTGAACATGACTCAAAGGTAGGCTGATTCGGCCGCGATGCAAGAAAAAACCCGACGCCTACGGGCTGGAGCGCCTCATACTTTCGGACACCAAGGCGTAGCAGCAACAGGATTTCGAACGAAATCAGGATGATGGCACGCCCAATTGGGCCAGTGATTTTCACGAAGGAAAGCTGTGAGCTACGCAAAGTGATCGCCGGAAGCGTCAACAATCCGTCATAAAGCCTTGCCACTCCCACAACCCTTAAGTTTTTATTCACCACGACGCCCGACAATCGGACCTCGTGTTTTCGGGCATTTTCTGCCGCCAAGACGGCAGGCTGGAGCAAAGAGCATGTGTCGCTGGGCAGCCTATCGCGGAGACCCCCTCTATCTGGAGGAGCTGGTATCCTCGCCCGCGCATTCTCTGATCGAACAATCTCACTGCGCCACCCGCGCCAAGACTGCCACCAACGGTGATGGCTTCGGCATTGCCTGGTATGGCGACCGGCCGGAGCCGGGGCGCTACCGCGACATCCTGCCGGCTTGGTCGGATTGCAATCTGAAGAGTCTGGCGCGGCAGATCCGCTCGCCGCTCTTTCTCGCGCATGTGCGCGCGGCGACCGGCGGCGGCACCCGCCGCGACAATTGCCATCCCTTTACGCACGAAAACTGGTCCTTCATGCATAACGGCCAGATCGGCGGTTTCGAGCGCCTGCGCCGCGCAATGGAAGCCATGCTCGACGACGAGCTTTTCAATGCGCGCAGTGGCACGACGGACTCGGAACTGATGTTCCTGCTCGCCATGCAGTTCGGCCTGCGCCAGGCGTCTGTCTCTGCCATGTCGGAAATGGTGAGCTTCGTCGAAAGCCTCTCGGAAAACGTTCTCGGCAGCGTCCACCTGCGCTTCACCGCGGCTTTCTCCGACGGCAAGTCGCTCTACGGCATTCGCTACGCCACGGATCGCAAGGCGCCGACGCTCTATGCCTCGCCGATGCGCGACGGCCACTGCCTCGTCTCCGAACCGCTGAATGACGATGTCGATGCCTGGGCCGAAATCCCCGATGGCAGCGCCGTGACGATCAACGAAACAGGCATTCATGTCGTGCCGTTCCGGCCGGAACAGCGCGCCACGAACAAGGCCGATATCGCTATCCCTGCCTGAGCCGCTCGGCGATCACCGCCGCCAGCCTATCGGCCACCTCTTCCTTCGCCATATCGGGCCATTGCTCGATACCGCCGCGGCTGATCAGCTTCACGCTGTTGCGCGTTCCGCCCATGATGGCGGTTGCCGGAGAGACGTCGTTGGCGACGATCATGTCGGCGCCCTTGCGCTCCAGCTTGGTCTTGGCATTGTTCTCGACATCCTGCGTCTCGGCGGCGAAGCCGACGACGAGCTTCGGCCGCATCGTGTGATGGCCGACGGTTTTCAGGATGTCCGGGTTTTCGGTGAGCGCCAGCGTCGGAATGGATTCGCCCGGCTGCTTCTTGATCTTCTGGTCGGCAGCTGAGCCCACACGCCAGTCGGCGACAGCCGCTACCATCACGGCTATATCCGCAGGCAAGGCAGCCAGAACCGCGTCGCGCATCTCCTCGGCACGCTCGACATGGATGGTCTTCACGCCCACCGGATCGGCAATCGTCACCGGTCCGGAAACAAGCGTCACATCGGCGCCGAGCTTCGCCAGCGCCGCGGCGATCGCATGGCCCTGACGTCCCGACGAGCGGTTGGCGATATAGCGCACCGGGTCGATCGGCTCATGGGTCGGCCCAGACGTCACGACGGCCTTGCGCCCCGCCAGCGGTTTGGGGCCATCGTCCAGCAGCGCCTCGGCAGCAGCGACGATCTCCAGCGGTTCGGCCATGCGGCCGGTGCCCGCCTCGCGGCTTTCCGCCATCTCGCCGGCCATCGGCCCGATCATCCGGATGCCGTCGGACGCGAGGGTCGCGACGTTGCGCTTCGTCGCCGGATGCGCCCACATGCGCGGGTTCATCGCCGGTGCGGCAAGCACGGGCTTGTCCGTCGCGAGCAGAATGGTCGAGGCGAGATCGTCGGCAAGGCCGTTCGCCATCTTCGCCAGAAGATCGGCGGTCGCAGGCGCGATCAGCACCAGGTCGCAATCGCGTGCCAGCCGGATGTGGCCGACATCCTGCTCGTCCTGCCGGGAGAAGAGATCGGTGAAGACATGATCGGCCGCCAGCGCGCCGACGGCGAGCGCTGTCACGAATTCCTGCGCGCCCGATGTCATGACGGGACGCACCGAAGCGCCGCGCTCGCGCAATCTGCGGATCAGATCGAGGCTCTTATAGGCTGCGATACCGCCCGAGATGATAAGCAGGATGCGTTTGCCGCTGAGAGCCATTGCCTTCTACCCGTCGTTTTGTTGTTGCGGTGAGCCTAAGCCTTTGGCGAATAACATGCAATGCGTGCAGCGCTCAGTGCGCCCGCCGCCCGCGCGCCGGCGTGAAGATGGCGATCGCCAGCCCGACGCCCGCAAGCTGCAGGATCGAGCCGCCGGCCTCGGCGAGCGTCGGCAGCCGCTGCTCGAAGAGGAAGCCGAAGATCAGGCCGAACACCGTCTCGGCGACGATCAGCTGCGCGGCCAGCGCCAGCGGCAGCCGCTTGGAAGCGATCATCCACAGCAGCGTCGCGAGCCACGCCCCGGCAAGTCCCATGATCAGCGACCAGAGAATGAAGCGCCAGAGCTCGGCCGCGGTGAAGACGATATCGGTGCCGGCGGAGGTGAAGGGGATGAGCACGAGGCAGCCGAGCCCTGCGCCGATGCCCTGCAATCCGGTCCATTGCAGAATGTCGGGCGCGTCGGGCGATTGCATCGCGGCGGTGCTGGCGAGGCCGTAGATCACCCACAGGATCAGCCCGATCATCGCCGAGCCGATGCCGAGCAGGATCGCGCCCTGATCGCCCGATGGCGTCGTCGCGAAGATCGACAGATTGACCCAGCCGATGCCGATCGCGATCAGGATCAAAGGCAGTGCCAGCAGCCGCCAGGGCACCGAGCGGTCACGCAGATTGGCGATGACGGCGAGAAGCACCGGCATGGTGCCGATGACGAGCGGCGGGATGGCAGCGCCCGCCAGCCGAACCGCATAGGCGACGCTGACGAAGTAGCCGACATAGCCGATACCGCCAAGCAGCAGCGCTGTGATCGCCATGCGCGGCTGGATGTTCTTCGGCCGGAAGCGCGGGCTGACCATCAGCACGATGCTCGCCAGCGCAAACAAACCATATCGGGTCACCGTCAGGTCCATGGTGCTGAAGGGCGCGATGGCGCGCGGCACGACGAAGGTCAGTCCCCACAAGGCGCATGTGGCGAGGCCGCAGAGAATACCGAGAAGCATGGAACACCCGAGGCGAAACCGCCGGACGATGAAGTGATTGGATGCCTTCTTGATAGGCCGCGGGCATCGGCCAAACAAGTCTCAGCCGCGACATCTAGCCGATGATTTCGACACAGAAATCGATGAAGGCGCGAACCTTGGCCGGCACATGATGACGGGACGGATAGAAGCAATGCAGCGGGAAGGTCTCGTCCGGCCAATCCGGATAGAGATCGACCAGCTGCCCGCTGTCGAGATAGGGCTTCATGCCGAGCGAGAAGACCTGGGCAATGCCGATCCCGGCAAGGCAAGTCGCGAGCGTCGTGCCGGCATCGTTGACGAGGACGCGGCCGCGCGTCTCGATCGGCACCACCTTGCTTCCACGCCTGAGCTCCCATTTGAAAGGCCTGCCGGTCAGCGGATCCTGATACTGGATGCAGGTGTGATCGGCGAGATCGGCCGGCACCTTCGGCGTGCCATGTTTCGCGAGATAGGATGGAGCTGCGACCGTGATCACCCGTGTGCGAAACAGCTGGCGGGCAATCAGCGAACTCTTCGCGGGAATCTCTCCAAAGCGCACGGCAACATCCATGCCGTCGGCCACGAGATCGCCGATCTCGTTGCGCGTCACCACCTCGATCTGCAGGTCGGGATAGCGGTCGAGAAAGAGGCCGAGCTTCGGCGCCAGGATCAGTCTGGAGAAATAAGGATCGACATTGATCCGCAGCCGCCCGCGCACCGCCTGCGTCGTTCCGGCGGCATAGGCGGCCGCTTCCTCGATGCCGCCAAGCAGCGGCACCACCTGCTCGTAGAAGCGCGCGCCGTCATCGGTCAACCGCAATGACCGCGTCGTCCGGTCGAGCAGGCGTACGCCGATCCGGCTCTCGAGCCGCGCCACCGCCCGGCTGACCCCCGATGCCGTCAGCCCCAGTGCCTCGGCTGCCCGTGCAAAGCTGCCGCTCTCGACCACGGCGGCCAGCACGCTGACCCCATTCAGCAATCGTCCGTCAAACATCATTCAATTCCTGATTTTTAGTCATGAATTATCTGACAAAAGCGCAATTCAGTCAAAGGCGGCTTTGGCGCATCTTCTAGTCATCGCGGCACAGGCCGCTGTCAGAAGGAGTTCGAACATGTTTGCTGTAACCGGAGTAACGGGCCAGGTCGGCGCCGTCGTCGGGGAGAAATTGCTGGTGCGCGGATTGCCCGTGCGCGCCGTCATGCGCAATGAGGAGAAGGCAGGAAGCTGGCGCGAACGCGGTGCCGAAATAGCGATCGCCGAGATGACGGATGCAGCGGCGCTTGCTGATGCCTTTGCCGGAGCGGAAGCCGTTTTCCTGTTGATCCCGCCGGCCTTCGATCCGGCACCGGGCTTTCCGCAGGCAAAGCTCATCATCGAAGCTTTGAAGACAGCTCTGGTGAAGGCGGCGCCGAAGAAGGTCGTCTGCCTGTCCACGATCGGCGCTCAGGCAAAGGAAGAAAATCTGCTGACGCAACTCGGCCTCGTCGAGCAGGCTCTGTCTGAACTGCCCATGCCGGTCGCCTTTCTGCGCGCCGGCTGGTTCATGGAAAACTCGGTGTGGGATATCGCCCCGGCGCGGGACGGCGTGATGCCGAGCTTCCTGCAGCCGCTGGATAAGCCCGTTCCAATGGTGGGCGTTCGCGATGTCGGCGCCGTTGCCGCCGAAATGCTGCAGGAGGACTGGACCGGCAAGCGCATCGTCGAGCTCGAAGGTCCCTACCGCATCACGCCGCTGCAGATGGCCGAAGCCTTTTCTACGGTGCTCGGCCGTCCGGTGCATGCCGAGAAGGTCGAGCGGGATGCGTGGGAGGCCCTGTTCCGCAGCCAGGGCATGCAAAACCCCGGACCCCGCATGCGCATGCTCGATGGCTTCAATGAAGGCTGGATCGAGTTCGAGGGCGGCGAGGCCGGATCGCGCAAGGGCGGGACCACCTTCGAAACCGCCATCCGCGCGCTGGTAGAACGCGGTTGATGAAAAAGGCCGCGGCAGATCAGTGCCGCGGCCTTCTTGGTCTTAGAGATTGCTCATCCCGCCATCGATGATCAGTTCGCTACCCACGATATAGGCGGCTTCATCGGATGCCAGGAAGATGATGGTCTTGGCGACCTCGGAGGGCTCGCCGAAGCGTCCGGTGGGGATCTGGCTCTGGATATGCGAGGTCATCGCCTTGGACTCGGCTTCCGAGCTGCCGAGCTTGCTGTAGAGAGGCGTGGCAATCGGGCCGGGGCTGACGGCGTTGACGCGGATGCCGCGGCCGATGAGTTCGCCGGACAGCGTTTTCGCCAATGTCAGCAAAGCGCCCTTGGTCAGCGAATAGACGCTGGAGTTTGGCATGCCGATATGGGCGTTGATCGAGGTGTTCAGAACGATCGCCGCGCCCTTCGCAAAGAGCGGCAGCAGCGCCTGGATCAGGAAGAACGGTCCCTTCACATTGATGGCAATCGACTTGTCGAAAGCCGCTTCCGTCCACTGCTCGAGCGGATTGAATTCGGCAATACCGGCATTGACGAAGAGAATGTCGAGATGGCCGAAGGCATTCTTGATGGCATCGGCGACAGCCTTCTGGCCATCGGCGTTGCCTGCATCGGCCTGGATGACCAGCGCCTTCTCACCCAATTCCTTGCGGGCGTTTTCGACGCTCGCGGCGCTGCTGCCGGTGATGGCGACGCGGGCGCCTTCAGCGATGAACTGGCGAGCGGTCTCAAGGCCGATACCGCTGGTGCCGCCGGTGATGAGGGCGGTCTTATTTGCAAGGCGTGACATGATGATGGTCCTTTGGGTGGGGGCTGACGCGCCGGATATTCATACGAAAATGGAAGGCGCGACCATCCCTTCTTTCGAAGAATGCGGATGATCGCGCCCGTTCGTCAGGTGCGGGTGATCGATGCGCCGCCATCGACCAGCGAGGCAGTACCGGTCACGAAGCTCGAATCGTCGGAAGCGAGGTAGAGAACCGAGCGGGCAAGCTCTTCCGGGGTGGCGACACGCTTCAGGGCGTGCAGGTTGGTGACGAAGCCCTTCTTGTCAGGCGTGTCGTTCATTTCGCGATACATGTCGGTATCGACCGCGCCCGGCAGCACAGAGTTGACGCGCACATTCTGCGGGCCGTATTCGGCGGCAAGCGCCTGGGTCAGGCCGATCAGGCCGGACTTGCTGGCGGCGTAAGCGGCAACACCCGGGAAGGCGAAACTGTAGCCGACGAAGGTCGAGGTGAAGATCACCGAGCCGCCGCCATGCTTTGTCATTTCGGCGATCTGGTGCTTGGCTGCCAGGAACGATGCCGTCAGGTTGATCGTCAGCGTGTCGGCAAAGCCGGCTTCAGAAACCTCGGTGCTGGGGCCGGCCTCGCCGAGCGTACCGGCATTGTTGAAGGCGATGTCGAGCTTGCCGTAATTGGCAACGGCGGCAGCGACCAGCGCCTTGTGATAATCTTCCGAGCGGACGTCACCGGCAACGGCAACGGCTTCGCCACCGTCGGCCTTGATCTCGGCGACGAGGCTTTCGAGTTCAGCCTGGCGGCGGGCGCCGACGACAACCTTTGCGCCTTCGGCGGCAAAGAGCTTGGCCGTCGAGCGGCCTATACCGGAGCTAGCGCCGGTGACGATTGCGACTTTGTTGTTCAGGCGGTTCATTGTTCCATCTCCTTGTTGCGGGGTGTTGTGCCCCTTCGATGAGTGGAAGATGGCATTTTCTTTTCGTTCGGATTAGTCTCCAAGTAGTGGAACTCGAATTCGGAAATACCGAACGATGATCAGGATTGAGGGGATCGCGGCTTTCGTCGCGGTGGTGGAGGCAGGATCGGTCAGCGAGGCGGCCAGACGCCTGCGATTGTCGAAGTCGGTGGTCAGCGAAAGGCTCGCCGAGCTGGAGAAAACCCTCGGCGGCACGCTGCTCCACCGCACGACCCGCAAACTGACACTGACGGAGGATGGGACGGCCTTTCTGGAGCGGGCGCTTCGCATCATCCACGAGATCGATGAAGCCTCGGCTTCCATGGCCGAACGCCGCGGCACGCTTGCCGGGCCGCTGCGGATCGCCGCCCCGGTCACCTTCGGGCGCATGCATCTCGGGCCCGCCCTCTATCCCTTTCTGGCGGAGCACCCGGAAATATCGCTGACGCTCGATATCGACGACCGCCGCGTCGATGCCGCATCGGAAGGCTATGACGCGATCATCCGCAACGGGCCGATAGCCGATTCCCGCCTGGTCGCCTGGAAGCTGGCGCCGAGCCGCCGGATGCTAGTCGCCTCGCCTACTTACCTCGCAAAGGCCGGCATTCCGCGCACGCTCGCAGATCTGCAGGAGCATCGCGGTCTCTTCTACACCAACCGCGGTGTTGCCGACTGGCGCTTCCAGACGGCCGATGGCACGGAGGTCGTTCGCGCGCATCTTTCCATGGGCATGAACAATGGCGACATGCTGCGCGATGCAGCAATCGCCGGCCTCGGCATCGCGTTGCTTCCGGCCTTCATCGCCGGACCGGCGATCCGCGAGGGCAGCCTTGCGGAGATCGATGTGGGCGAGAAGCCGGAGCCGGAATTCATCTATATGGCGCATCCCGAGGGCCGGAACCCCTCGGCAAAACTGCGCGCCATTGCCGATCACCTGCGCAAGGCCTTCGGCGATCCGCCCTATTGGGAGCGCCGCTAGAGAAGGCTCATGAGGTTCTCGGTCACCGGCGACCGCTGCGTCTTCAGCACAGCAAGTGCCAGCCGCGCAACGGCAGGCGGTCCTTCGATCGGCCGGTAGGCGACGCCATCGAGCTTGATCTGCGCGATCGACTCCGGAACGATCGAGACGCCGAGCTCGGCGGCAACCAGATTGACCACCGACGAAATCTGCGGCGCCTCCTGCGCCACGGTGAGCTCGAAGCCGGCCTTGCGGCACGCGAGCACCACATCGTCGAAAAGACTGAGACCGACCAGCCGCGGGAAGAGGATGAACGGCTCCGTTGCCAGCAGCGCCAGTGGCAAAGTCTCGCGCTTCGCCAATGGATGGCTTGCGGGCAGGGCAACGACCATCGGCTCGTCGGCCAGCCGCTTCAGCCGCACGCCGGGCGGATCGTCGAGGCTCGGCCGCATGAAGGTGGCGTCGAGCGCGCCGCGATGCAGTTTTTCCATCAGCGACAGCGTATTGAGCTCCGTGAGCGACAACCGCACATCCGGCCATTGCGCCTGAAAGCGCCGGATCGTGGCGCTGACAACAGGATTGAAAGCCGAGGACGCCGTGAAGCCAAGCGCTAGGCGCCCTGTCTCGCCGCGATTGGCGCGCTGTGCCGCAAGCTTCGCCTTCTCTGCGGAGGCGAGCGACGCCTTGGCTTCGGTCAGGAATGCCTCACCGGCCGCCGTCAGTTCCGCGCCATGCGGCACGCGATGGAAGAGCGCCGCCCCGATCTCCGCCTCCAGATCGCGGATCTGCTGGCTGAGCGGTGGCTGCCCGATGCCGAGCTTCGCCGCCGCCCGCGTGAAATTCGCCTCTTCGGCCACTGCAAGAAAGTAGCGAATGTGCCGAAGCTCCATGCCCGGTATCTCCAAAACATATTGAGAATGACAGTTCCATATATTGGACAAATTGAGCCTCGCTGGCTAGATCAGGGATGAAAGGCGCCTGACATGCCAAAGACAGCAGCAAGAATGAGCGATATTTCCCCGATCGAGGTGACGGAAGCGCCGCCCGCCAAGCAATATCTGACGCGCGGCACGCAGCCCTACCGGCGGGCCAGCCTGGCGCTGTTCCTCTCCGGCTTCTCCACCTTCTCGCTGCTCTACTGCGTCCAGCCGCTGCTGCCGGTCTTCGCTTCCGACTATGCGGTGAGCCCGGCCCAGAGCTCGCTGGCGCTCTCGTTGTCCACCGGCTTCCTCGCCGTCGCCATCATCTGCGCCGCCGCCGTATCTGAAGGTCTCGGCCGCCGCAGCCTGATGTCGATCTCGCTGGTCGGTGCCGCAGTGCTGACGATCGCCGCGGCCTTCGCGCCGAACTGGCATATTCTGCTGGTGCTCCGGGCTCTGCTGGGCTTTGTGCTCGGCGGTGTGCCCGCCGTCGCCATGGCCTATCTCGCCGAGGAGATCGATCCGAGGGGCCTCGGCACCACGATGGGCCTCTATGTCGGGGGAACGGCCTTCGGCGGCATGTCCGGCCGCGTGCTGACAGGCATCTTCGCCGAATACCTGACCTGGCGTCCCGCCATGGCGCTGATGGGTGTGATCGGTCTCGCTGCCGCCATCGGCTTCATCGTCCTCCTCCCGGCCTCGCGCAATTTCATCCGCCGCCCCGGCTTCGATCCGCGCTTTCATCTGAAAGCCTGGGCCGGCCATCTCCAAAATCCGGCGCTGCCCTTCGTCTTTTCGATCGCCTTCCTTGCGATGGGTTCATTCGTGACGATCTACAACTACGCCGGCTTCCGTCTCGTCGCGCCGCCCTATGAACTGACGCAGACCGAACTCGGCCTTATCTTCACCGTCTACATGTTCGGCATCGGCGCCTCGTCGATCGGCGGAATCCTTGGTGATCGCTTCGGCCACTTCGCCGTGCTCCTGACCGGCCTTGCCGTCACCGCTGCCGGAAGCGCGCTGACGCTCTCAGCCTCGCTGCCCGTCATCATCCTCGGCATCATCGTGCTGACAAGCGGCTTCTTCATGAGCCACTCGATCGCCAGCGGCCTCGTCGGCAAGCTGGCGAAGGGCACCAAGGGCCACGCCTCCTCGCTCTACATGCTTGCCTACTATGTCGGCTCCAGCGTCCTGGGCTCGGCGGGCGGCTGGTTCTTCTCCGCTGAGGGTTGGTCGGCCGTGGTCTTCTTCACCCTCGCCATGCTGCTCTGCGCCTTCGCTTGCGCCTATGGCGCAAGGCGTCTTTCAAAGGCAGCGCGCGTCTAGCAATCGCCATCTGACACAGAGGCCTTGACTGGCACCGCATCATCCATTATTTAACCTATAAGTTAATTAATCTAATGGGTAAATAATGGACCACTTGAGCGCGACCTTTTCGGCACTGGCCGATCCGACACGGCGGGCAATCCTCGCCCGGCTCGCCTCGGGAGAGGCATCCGTATCGGAGCTTGCCGAACCCTTCGACATGTCGCTGGTCGCCGTCTCCAAGCATCTCAAGGTGCTGGAGAATGCCGGGCTCATATCGAAGGGCCGAGAAGCTCAATGGCGGCCCTGCCGGCTGGAGCCGGCATCGCTGCGTGTCGTCGACGACTGGCTTGAGAACTACCGCGTTTTCTGGAGCGAAAGCCTGGACAAGCTCGAAGCCTATGCCGCGAGCCTGAAAAAGGAGGAAGAGAATGGCAAGTGATGTCAGCCCGGCTGTGCGGAGCCGCGAAATCGTGCTGGTGCGCGAGATCGATGCCCCGCGCGAACTCGTCTTCCGTCTCTGGACGGAGCCGGAGCACCTGCTGAAATGGTGGGGTCCGCACAATTGCTCGGCGCCATCCGTCTCCGTCGATCTGCGCGAAGGCGGTGCCTGGCGTCACTGCATCCTCGCGCCTGATGGCAAGGAATATTGGAGCCGCGGCCGCTACATCGAGATCACCCCGCCCGAGCGGCTGGTCTTCACTTTCGCCTGGGAGAATTCGGCCGGTCAGCCGGAACACGAGATGCAGGCGATTGTGGAGTTGGAAGATAAGGGCGGCAGGACGAAGCTCACCTTCCGCAAACATCAACTGCCAAGCGACACGGAATTCAAGCTTCAGAGCAGCGGCTGGGCGGAAGCGCTCGATAAGGTGGCGGCCTATGCTGAGGAGCAAGCAGGGAGGAGAGCATCATGAAGAAGACCTATCATGGCAGCTGCCACTGCGGCGAAGTCAGCTACGAAACCGCGCTCGACCTCCAGGCGGGCACCTTTCGCTGCAACTGCTCCGTCTGCAGGAAGAAGCGCAGTTGGCTCGCGGTGGCATCGCCCGAAGACTTCCGCTTGCTCTCAGGCAGGGAAGCGCTTGGCGAATATCAGTTCGCATCCCGTAAGCTGCATCATCTCTTCTGCAGGAATTGCGGCGTCAGCTCCTATGCCTGGGGCGAAAACGAAGCCCTCGGCACGTTCTTCGCTGTCGCCGTCAATTGCCTCGATGACGCCACGGCTGACGAGCTCGTCAACGCCCCCGTCGCCTATGTCGATGGCCTGCATGAGCGCTATGACACGCCGCCGGAGGAGACGCGGCATCTCTGATGCCGCATCAGGAGGTCAATCAAGCCGGATATACGGCACGTCCTTCTTGGCCACCTCATCAAGCGCGTCCTCATAACCCGCATCCGCATAGCGCATGACGCCCAGCGCTGTGTCGTTGGTCAGCGCGTGATCAAGCCGCTCATCGGCATCAACTGTACCGTCGGCAACGACCGTGACCCCGCAGCTCGTCATGTAACCCGCATAGCCGCCGCCGCCGGAGTGGACGACGACGAGATCGGCCATCGAGGAGCACAGCATCATCGCGTCGATGAGCGGCCAGTCGGCGATGGCGTCGGAGCCGTCCTTCATGCGCTCGGTCATGATGTTGGGATGCGCCATCGCACCGGCGTCGAGATGGTCGCGCGAAAAGGCGACCGGTCCCTTGAGTTCGCCGCTTGCGACCAGTTCGTTGACCCGCCGCGCCAGCGCCGTGCGTTCGCCGTGGCCCAGCCAGGCGATGCGCGCAGGCAGGCCCTCGAAGGGTACATGCTCACGCGCCAGCCGGATCCAGTTGGTAATGATCTTGTTGTCGGGGAACATCTCGAGCAGCAGATCGTCGATCCGGGCGATGTCGCTTTCCTCTCCAGACAACGCCATCCAGCGGAACGGGCCGATAGCGCGTGCAAACAGCGGCCGCAGGTAAGCTTCGGTGAAGATCGGGATGTCGAAAGCGTTCTGAACGCCGCCTTCCTTCGCCTGGGTGCGGATCAGATTGCCGTTGTCGAAAACCTCTGAACCCTTCTTCTGGAAGTCGAGCATCGCCGTCACATGCTGGACGATCGAGGCGCGGCTGGCCGCCATCAGCTGGCCTTGGCCGTCGTCGCGCAATTCTTTCACCTGGGCGATGCTCATGCCCTTCGGCACGTAGCCGTAGACGAGGTCATGCGCCGAAGTCTGGTCGGTGACGACGTCAGGCACGATGCCGCGGCGGGCGATCTCCGGGTAGATTTCCGCCGCGTTGCCGACGAGGCCGACGGACAGCGCCCGCTTTTGCTTCACGGCATCGTCGATCATCTTCAGCCCCGTATCGAGGTCGGGCGCTATCTCCTGCAGGTAACCGATCTCCTGGCGCTTCTTCGCCCGCTCGGCATCGATATCGACGCAGAGGATAGCCGCGCCCGCCATGCGGCCGGCGAGCGGCTGCGCGCCGCCCATGCCGCCGAGGCCAGCCGTCAGCACGAAGCGCCCGGAAAGGTCGCCGCCGAAACGCCGCTCGGCAATCCGCATGAAGATCTCATAGGTGCCCTGGATGACGCCCTGGCTGCCGATATATTGCCAGGCGCCGGCCGTCAGGCCGCCCCAGCAGATCAGGCCCTTTCGCTGCAGCTCGTAGAATACCTCAGCCTTCGCCCACTGGCCGACGATGTTGCAGTTGGCCATGATAACGAGCGGCGCCTTCGCATGGGTCTTCACCAGGCCGATCGGCTTGCCGGATTGGATCAGCAGCGTCTGGTCCTCGTCCATCTCGGTCAGTGCCTTGACGATGCCCTTGTGGGCCGCCCAGTTGCGCGCCGCCTTGCCGAGCGCGGCATAGACGATGAGATTGTCAGGATCCTCGCCGACAGAGAGCACGTTTTCGAGAAGCCGCAGCAACGCTTCCTGCCGCCAACCCTTGGCGCGCAGCTCCGGTCCGCCCGGGATCGGAAATTTCGGATGGCGTGGGTTCGGCTTCGGCATCTCGGTGTTCCTCGTTTGATTTCGACTTTCCCTTCTCCCCGCGGGGAGACGGTGGCCCCGAAGGGGTCGGATAAGGGGGCCAAGTCCTCGGCCTCACTTTCGCTCGGCCGCTCGCGTTTCCGGCGCTCGCCCTCTCATCGGTCCTGACGGACATCTTCTCCCTGCTGGGGAGAAGAGATGCTCAGCTCAAGCCCGCGCCCCCAGCGCATACCGGGCGATCTCGATGCCCATGGCCTTCTCCACCGGCGGGTAGACGGTCGGGTCGAGAACGCTTGCCGAGAGCGGGATGATATCCATCGGCACATGCAGGATGAAGATATGCATGCCCGTCTGCAGCTGGCCGACGGAGAGCGGTTCTCCCTCGGGCGACAGCGTGGTGATGACCGACGGGAAGGTCGCGACGCGCTTCCCGTCCGCATCGTCCACCGCCATGTATTCGTTCATCACATGCAGCGTTACCGCATTATCGCCGGCGCCGACGGAGACGGTGCCGATGTCGAAGGCTTCCTTCGTGTAGACGACATCCTTTTTGGTGATGATGCCCTCGGTCAGGATATGGCCGCCCGTTGTCTTGCAGATAGCGTCGATGACGGCGGAGCCGCCCTTCTTCTCGGCCGCGATGATCGCCTCGCCGAGCGCCAACGCCATGGAGATGCCGCCGAGTGCCGCATTCTTGCGTACGTAGGAGGCCCGCAGCGGATTTCGGCAGGAGGCTATGAAGCCGCCCGACTGATCGGAGGCAGCGCGTAGGATCGGCGAAATCTTCGCCGTCGCGCCCTTCACGACAAGCTCGATATAGCGGTTGTCGGCACGGTTGCCGCCGACTGCCGTCTGGATCATCTGTTCCGGTGATCCCGCCATGCCGATCGAACCCATGTCGCCGGTTGGATGCGCGCGGATATCGCCGACGGCATCCACGACCTTGGTGCCGAGAATGGCGGAGGGCAGCCAGCCGTTCAGTGTCGAGGACTTGCCGTTCTGGCCGATGATCAGGCCGGAAAGCTTTTCGCCAAGCTCGTCCTGCAGCAGCTGCACCGCCTTGACGTAATCGATGCCCTGCATTTCCCAGGGCGTGGTCGAGGCCGGCGCGCCGATCGCCGCGGCAGTCGCGATCCAGTCGTCGTCCTTCAATTCGTCGATCGAGACCAGTTCCGGCTTGCCGACATTGACGGCCGCATAGCCGAGCATCCGGCCGTGGTCGGCCCAGCCGCCACCGCCAGCCGCATAGACGGACCCGCCCTTGACGGCAGCCTCGACGTCTTTCTCAACGAGTATGCGTCCCATCAAGCCTTCTCCTCGTTCAAGCTCTTGTCCATGTTGCGTACAGCCTCGAACAGCACGGCGGCGCCAAGCGCGATGTCGTCATTCTCGGCCCACTCCTCGGCGCAGTGGCTGCGGCCTTCCTTGCAGGGCACGAAGATCATCGCCGCAGGCGCCACCTTGGCGACCCAGGCGGTATCATGACCGGCGCCCGAAGCCATGCGGCGATGCTTGGCGCCAACGGTGTCGCAGGCCTGCTCCAGGATCTTCAGAAGGCGCGGATCGCCGGGCGTCGGATAATTGTCGGAAACGCGGTTCGGCGACTTGATCGTCACGCCCTGCGCGATCGCCAGCTTGATCACATGGGCATCAAGCCACTCGCAGAAGGCTTCCATGTCGCCGCGGATTTCGGCGCGGCCGTCGATCAGCAGCACGACCTTCGAGGGAACGACATTGGCGGCGTTCGGCTCGATGCGGAATTCGCCGACGGTTGCGGCAAAATGGCCGGGCGTCTTCGCCCGCTCGGCGGCGGCGTTGCGGATATCGAGCACCAGCTGCGAGGCGGCGACCAACGCATCGGCGCGCCCATCCATCGGCGTCGTCCCGGCGTGATCGGCGCGGCCCTCGACGGTGATTTCGATGCGGGTGATCCCGGCGATCGCGGTGACGATGCCGACATCCTTCTTTTCGTTTTCCAGGATCGGCCCCTGCTCGATGTGAAGTTCGAGGAAGCCTTTCAGATCAGGGCGGCTCTGGGAGAGCAACGTTGCCGGATCGCCGCCGACTTCGGTGATGCCGTCGGCAAGCGTGCGGTCGCCGTTGGTGCGCGAAAGCCATGCCTCGGGGATCTGGCCGGTCATGCCGCGGCTGCCGATGCAGGAGACACCGAAGATGCTGACTTCTTCGGCCAGGAAGTCGATGATCTCGAGATCATGATCGAGCTGGATGTTCTGGTCCTTCAGCGAGCGGGCCACTTCGAGCGCCGTGATCGTGCCGGCGATGCCGTCGAAGCGGCCGCCGTCAGGCACGGTATCGGAATGCGAGCCGACCATGATCGTGCCGAGGCCGGGCTTTGCGCCCGCACGGCGGCCGATCAGGTTGCCGGCGGCGTCCATCCGCGTCTCAAGACCGGCTGCCTTCATCCGCGCCTCGATATAGGCGCGTCCCTCCAGAAAGAGAGGCGAGAAGGCGCGGCGCGTCCAGGGATGATCGGGCTCGGTGATCTTTGCCAGGGCATCGATATCTTCGGCGATACGTCCGGCGTTGACGGGCAGGTTGCGGCTCATGCGACTTCTCCAGCAATGACATGACGGGGCAGGGGCCGGACGAACTTGCCGTTGCCGGGCTCGGAAAGCACCTTGGCGCCATCGGTTATCTTTTCGCCGCGCAGATAGGCTGCGGAAACGGTCCAGGGCAAGCGGATGCCGTTATAGGGGCTCCAGCCGACGATACTGTTGCCGCTCGCTGCCGCATCATAGACCATCTCGCGCGGTTCCAGCACGACGATATCGGCGTCCTTGCCGGGCGTTAGCGCGCCCTTGATGTGATCGAGACGGAAATGCTTTGCGGGATTTGCGGCCATCAGCTTCGCGGCCCAGGTCAGCGAAACGCCGCGTTCCAGCGCGCCTTTCACGAAAAGCGGCACCATGGCTTCCAGTCCGGGCACGCCGGAGGAGTTGGCGAGCATATCGGGATTGGTCTTGCGGTTTTCCGACCAACTGACGTGGTCGGTCGAGACCAGCCAGACATTGCCTTCGGCCACCTTGCGCCACAGCGTCTCGACTTCGGCGCGCGGACGGATCGGCGGATTGATCTTGGCTTTGCCGCCCAGGCGCTTGACGTCGTTTTCCTCGTCCAGTGTCAGATAGTGGATGCAGCATTCGACGGTCGCCTCGAAGCCATCGCGGCGGTAGGCATGCGCGATGTCATAGCCGCGGCCGAGCGAGCAATGCACGACATGCGAGGGGCAGCCGGTATTGGCGCCGGTCTCGAAGATCGTGTGCATAGCAAGCAGTTCGGTGATCGGCGGGCGCGACAGGCCATGGGCGCGCCAGTCGGTGATGCCGCTCGCCTTGACCTTCTCCATATAGGTCCGGACCGCCTCGTCATCCTCGTTGTGCACGCCAGCCGTCAGGCCGGTCGGCGCGATCGCGGCGAAGCATTCATCGAGCAGGGCCGGGGGAATACGCGGGAAGCGCTTGGCATCCGTGCCGAAGGTCGAGAATTTGAAGGCGGCAACACCGGCATCCACCATCTCGCGGATACGGGCGGCACCTTCCTCTGGATCGACGGTGCCGTAGAGCGCGAAATCGACGCGGGCCTGCGGGCTCGCGTGATCCACCTTCTTCTTTACCGCCGCGGCGGAGCAAACGAGATTGCCTTCGTCGTAGGGCATGTCGACGATCGTCGTGACACCGCCAGCCGCGGCTGAGCGAGTCGACCAGAGGAAATCTTCCTGGTCCTTCTGCGAGAGCGAATGCGTCTGGGCGTCGATCGCGCCGGGTAGGATCAGCGCCTTGCCAAGCAGATGGCGCTCCTTTGCCGCGGGCGGAACGCCGACGCCGACTTCGGCGATCTTGCCGTCGCGCACGGCGACATAGCCCTGTTCCAGAATGCGCTCGGGCAGGACGACAGTCCCTTGCAGAACGAGATCGAAATCAGCCATGCGGCGCCTCCAGATGCTGTTGTTGTCAGAGAACCATCGGTTCGCTTGCGAGCCGTTCCTCGATGCGCTCCAGCGAGCCGAGGGCGAAGAAATCGTCGAAGGATGCGATCGGCACTTCGCCGATCAGCTTCGAGATGAAGGCGTCGGAGCCGAGTTCTTCCTCGATCGCCTCGACTTCAGCCGAAAGCGGCCGGTCGACCGTGTAGAAGGCGGCGTGGCTGCGCACGAGATCGTAGATCATCTTCGCAACGCCTTGCGGTTCGTCACCGAGAATGTCGATCGCCTGCGCCGAGAGCAGGGCTTCCAGCGCCGCAAGGCGCCGCAGCGCCCGCATCTGGCGCTCGAAACGCTCGATGACCAGCGGCAGGAAGGCTGCCTCGTCCTCAAGGCCGGCGGCGACCACCAGCGACTGCGCCGAAACCGGATTGGACATCGACAGCACGCGCGAGAAAATTTCGCCGGCAAGCTTGATGATCGGGCCGAAACCGGTTGCGATGCGGCCGGGCGGAACGAGATTGACCGGCAGATCGCGGCGCTGGCCGTTGCCGAGAATGACGCAGCGATTGAAGGCATTGCGCGCCGCATGCGCCATGCAGAGCGCGGCGGATTCGAGCAGGATCGTCACGTCGAGCGGCAGAGAACCACCAGAGGTCATGACACGTCCCTCGACGACGACAGGGTTGTCGTCCGAGCGGCCGGTGGCGGCCAGGATCTTGTGGCCCGTCGACAGCAGGTTCTCGATCACCGCGCCGAAGACCTGGGCGACCATGCGCAGGCTGAGAGGATCCTGAACATGCGTGGCAACCGGCCAGTTCCAGGCTTCCGAGGCATTGCAGAGCCAGGAGCCGATCAGCGCTTCGCGAGCGGTGCCGACATGACGCACGGCCTTCCACGGATCGCGGGAAGCGCCGAGAGCGCCAGAGGCCATCATACCGGTCGCCAGCAGCACGCGGATCGAGGCGGCGGCATTGCGCGTCGCCTCTCCGGCAGCCGCGAAGCTCACGGCATTGACGCTGAGCGAAGCAAGGCTGTCGCGCGGCGCCATCTTGATCGGTTCGAGACCGGCGGCCTGGAAGGCCTCGGCCGCCTGCATGCGCTTGCCGCGATAGACGGCTTCGCCGACGCCAGTCAGCACGGCGCCGATCTGCCCCATCAGGCCGATATCGGCGCAGCCGATCGATCCCGTGCGGCGCACCAGCGGGATAAGATCGGCATCCAGCAGCCGCATATAGGCTTCGATGAGTTCCGGCGTGCAGCCGACCTGTCCCGTCAGCGCCGTATTGATGCGGATCGCCATCGCGTTGCGCACGACGGCGCAGGAAAAGGGTGTGCCGGTGCCGAAATGGTGGGCGCGCACGAGGCCGAGATTGAAGGCTTCGAGCTCGTCATTCGACCACTCGACATCCTTCATGGCCCCGACGCCGGTCGTCGAGCCGTAGACGGGAACGCCCGCATCGATCGCATCCTCGACGATCGAGCGCGCATGCTCGACGCGCGCCATGCCCGCTGCCGAAGCCGAAAGCGCCACCTTGCCCGACCCGATCCTTACCATCTCGGCAAAGCCGAGGGGTTGGCCGGATAGTTCGATGCCGGGGCGTTCATGCTTCATCTGCTGGTCTCCTTGAAGGCGAGACTAAGCGAGCGTCTCACATCATGGGATATCCCAAATGCCGAACACAGCATGCTGCTTTATGCCTGAGGTCAGCTCAGCGTCCAGGCAATATAGAGAAGCGTCAGCGCAATAATCCAGAGGGCGATGCGGGCAGAACGGCTATGACGCGCCTCGGACTTGCCGATCGCCTCTGCCGTCTGCTCGTCGAAACGCAGTCCATGCTCGCTCATATGCAGCAGCTGGTGATGGAATTTCTCTGTCTGCGCGGCGATTTCGGGCACCGCTTCGGCCAGCTTCACGGCGGCCTTCAGCCCGTCCTTGAGGTCGGTGACGATGCGCTTCGGCCCGAGATTGTTGCGGATCCACTCGCCGACGACGGGTTCCGATGCCTTCCACATGTTGAAGCGCGGATTGAGCATGCGCGACACGCCTTCGACCACGACCATCGTCTTCTGCAGCATGACGAGCTCAGGCCGCGTCTGCATGTCGAAGAGTTCGGTCACCTCGAAGAGCAGCGTCAGTAGCTTGCCCATCGAGATCGTCTCGGCCGGCTGGCCGTGGATCGGCTCGCCGATTGCTCGGATCGCCTGCGCGAAGCTCTCGACATTGTGGTGTCCGGGCACATAACCGGCTTCGAAATGCACCTCGGCCACCCGGATGTAATCGCGGGTAATGAAGCCGTAGAGGATCTCGGCGAGGAAGCGCCGTTCCTTCTTTCCGAGCCGCCCGACGATACCCATGTCGACGGCGACGATCATTCCCTCGGCATCGACGAAGAGATTGCCGGGATGCATGTCGGCATGGAAGAAGCCGTCGCGCAGCGTATGGCGCAGGAAGGACTGGATCAGCGTGTCGGCGAGCGCGTTGAGGTCGTGACCGGCGGCGAGCAGCCCCTCGACATCCGACATCTTCACGCCGTCGATCCACTCCATGGTGATGACGTCGCGCCCGGTGCGCTCCCAGTCCACCTTGGGGACGCGGAACCCCGGATCCTTCTCGGTATTCTCGGCGATCTCGGAAAGGGCAGCCGCCTCAAGACGGAGATCCATCTCCACCTTGGTCGTCTGCTCCAGCGTCTTCGTCACCTCCACCGGCTGCAGCCGGCGGCTGGAGGGCATGAAGCGCTCCTGCAGATGGGCGACGAGATACATCGCCTCGATGTCATGGCCGAAACGCTGACGCACGCCGGGGCGCACGACCTTGACGGCCACCTTCTTGCGGCCTTCGCTGCCATCGACCTCCGCCGGATGAACCTGGGCGATCGAAGCTGCCGCGATCGGATCGCCGAAGCTCGCGTAGAGCTCTTCGACGGGACGCCCAAGCGAGCCCTCGATATTGGCCTTTGCCGCCGCAATCGGGAAAAAGGTCATCCGGTCCTGCAGCTGCGACAGGTCGTTGGCGAAATCGACGCCGACGACGTCAGGACGCGTCGCCAGGAACTGGCCGATCTTCACATAGGACGGACCGAGACGCTCGACCGCGCGCGCCAGACGGTCGCTGCGCTTCTGGCGCTTTGCCTTGCTGCGCTCGAAAATCGTCACGGAGGATTTGGCGAGCGCCACCACGGGCGGAAGCCCTTCGGACGGGAGGGCGGAGACGACCCCCTCGCGCACGAGCACCCAGCCGACGCGCCAAAGCCGGAAATATGCGCCGAAAGCACTCATCTATTCTATAATTTCCAGCCGGAATGCAGCGCGGCGATACCGCCGGTATAATTGGTGTAGGAAACCCGCGAGAAACCCGCCTCGCGGATCATCGCCGCGAAATTCTCCTGGTTCGGGAATTTACGGATCGACTCCACGAGATACTGATAGGGCTCGGCATCGCCGGTGATCGCCTTGCCGAATTTCGGGATCGCGTTGAACGACCAGGCGTCATAGACCTTGTCGAGAACCGGCAGCTCGACCTCTGAGAACTCAAGCACCAGAAGACGCCCGCCGCGCTTCAGCACGCGATAGGCTTCCGAAAGCGCCACATCGATGCGCGGCACGTTGCGGATGCCGAAGGCGATCGTGTAGGCGTCGAAGCTGTTCGCCTCGAAAGGCAGGTCCTCGGCATTGGCCTCGACGAAGGTCAGATTGTCCGAAAGCTTCTTCTTGGCGGCCCGCTCGGCGCCGACGCCGAGCATCGAGCCGTTGATGTCGAGCACCGTGGCATGGGCGAGACGGTTCGAGGCTTCGACGATGCGGAAGGCGATATCGCCCGTGCCGCCGGCAACGTCGAGCACCTTGTATCCCGCTTCCTTGCGCGGGTTCAGCGACGCGATCATCGCGTCCTTCCAGACCCGGTGCATGCCTGCCGACATGACGTCGTTCATGATGTCGTAACGCTTGGCGACCTTATGGAAGACCTCGTTGACGAGGCCCTGCTTTTCGCCGTTCTGCACCTCGCGGAAACCGTAGGACGTTTCCATGCCGCCATCGGCGGAAGTGCGGCTATCTGACATCGGACAACTCCGTTACTCGAAATCGGTGCGGCGACCATAGCGAAGCGATGCTTTGGACGCTATCTGTATGCGCGGATCAAAAGCCGCGGCCTTCTGGCGCTATAGCGCACATCATCCGCGGTTGAAACACGTTTAGCTACAGATGGGTAACGATGCCGGAATTGCCAGAAGTCGAAACCGTCAGGCGCGGCCTGACCCCCGCGATGGAGGGCACGCGCATCGAGCGGCTGGAGCTTCGCCGCGGCAATCTGCGCTTCCCCTTTCCTGAAAATCTCGCGGAAGATGTCAGCGGCCGTACGATCGTCGGCCTTGGTCGGCGGGCCAAATACCTGCTGATCGATCTCGACAGCGGCAAGACCATCATCTCGCACCTCGGCATGTCCGGCTCCTTCCGCATAGAGGAAGGCAGGCAGAAGACGACGCCCGGAGAATTTCATCACGAGCGGTCCAAGGATGAGAAGCACGACCACGCGATCTTTCACCTGGAAGGCAGCGAAGGGCCGCGGCGCGTCATTTATAATGACCCGCGCCGTTTCGGGTTCATGGATATTGCCGAACGCACCGAGCTGCAGAATAATCCGTTCCTCTTCGGCCTCGGCCCGGAACCGACCGGCAATGAGCTCAGCGCCGCCTATCTGGCGGAGCGCTTCGCCGGCAAGGCCCAGCCGCTGAAGGGCGCGCTTCTCGATCAGAAGAATATCGCCGGCCTCGGCAATATCTATGTGTGCGAGGCCCTCTGGCGCTCGCATCTGATGCCGACCAATGCTGCCGGCACGCTGGTGACGAAAACCGGAAAGCCGAAGGAAGCGCTGAACCTCCTCGTGTCATCGATCCGCGATGTGATTGCCGACGCCATCAAGGCCGGCGGTTCCTCATTGCGCGACCATATCCAGACGGATGGCTCGCTCGGCTATTTCCAGCATTCCTTCTCCGTCTATGACCGTGAAGGTGACCCTTGCCGCACGCCCGGCTGTAGCGGTACGGTTTCGCGCATCGTGCAGGCGGGCCGCTCGACATTCTATTGCCCCGTCTGCCAGAAGTGAGGAGGAACGCATGGCCTATGAAACCCTGATCGTTGAAACCCGTGGCAATGTCGGCCTCATCACGCTGAACCGGCCGCAGGCGCTGAACGCGCTGAATTCCACCGTTCTGGCCGATCTGAAGCGGGCCTATGCGGACTTTCACGCCGACGAGGCGATCGGCGCCATCGTTCTCACCGGCTCCGAGCGCGCCTTTGCCGCCGGTGCTGATATCAAGGAAATGCAGCCGCTGAATTTCGCCGATATCTATAAGTCGGAGTTCATCAGCGGCTGGGAAGAGATCTGGCGCGCCCGCAAGCCCGTCATCGCCGCCGTCAGCGGCTTTGCGCTCGGCGGCGGCTGCGAGCTCGCCATGATGTGCGATTTCATCATTGCTTCCGAGACCGCCAAGTTCGGCCAGCCCGAGATCACCCTCGGCGTCATCCCCGGCATGGGCGGCTCGCAGCGGCTGACGCGTGCCGTCGGCAAGTCGAAGGCGATGGACATGGTGCTGACCGGCCGCATGATGGATGCGGCCGAAGCCGAGCGCGCGGGACTCGTTTCGCGTGTGGTGGCGCCTGAGCGGCTGCTCGACGAGGCGCTGGAAGCGGCGGCCAAAATTGCCTCGCTGTCGCGCCCCTCGGTGCTGATGGCCAAGGAAGCCGTCAACCGCGCTTTCGAGGGAACGCTGGAGGAAGGGCTGCGTTTCGAGCGCCGTCTGTTCCACAGCCTGTTTGCCACGGAAGACCAGAAGGAAGGCATGTCTGCGTTCATCGAAAAGCGCAAACCGGACTTCAAACACCGCTGAGCCGGATTCATGGAGAAAGGCGGCTTTTCCTTGAAAATGCGCGTTGACGCGGCCCGGCTTTAGGGTTATACGCCCGTCCACGGTTCGGGAAGCCATTCTGGTCTTTCCCGATAATGCTCCCGCATTGCTGAATTTGTGGCCGCAGGGCCCGCGGTAATGACGGAGTTTGTTCGAATTCTTGAGAGAGGCATCCATGGCCAATACAACTTCGGCGAAAAAAGCGACCCGCAAGATCGCCCGCCGTACCGACGTCAATAAGGCTCGTCGCTCGCGCGTTCGTACTTTCGTTCGCCAGGTCGAAGAGGCACTCGCATCTGGTGATGCGGCCAAGGCTAAGGCAGCCTTCATCGCAGCGCAGCCGGAACTGGCCCGCGCAGCAAGCAAGGGCGTCCTGCACGCCAACACGGCATCCCGCAAGATCTCGCGTCTTGCTGCCCGTGTGAAGACGCTGTCGGCTTCGGCAAGCGCATAACATTTCATTAACGAACTGCTCGTTATGATTAGCCCGGTAATTTTACCGGGCTTTTTCGATTCCGCGATCTGCCCCTTGAATGGTTAATTCGGCGACGATTTCGTGTCAGGGGAATGACACTAATATGCATTGAAAATCAAATAGTTGCGCAAGGTTCTTTCCAGAATGCGCGACTCTCGCCCTCCCGGAAGGGGGGCGAAATGAGTCAAGCGGATTTTTATTTTTTTTCTTTCATAGCGTGTCGAAAATACCCACTTTGGGAATCTCATTGATTCTTCTGCGATTCTTTTTTGACATCAGCGTGACGCCCTAAACCGGCGCCCGGAGTCAATGGCTCCCTCTTAATTTTGCGTAAAATTCATCGTTGCAAGGCGCCATCGATCCTGCCTAAATGACTTCCAGCAAAGGGCGCGGACATCACCTGCAAGGGGACAGTCTAAACTGCCACACCGGCAGGGCGATGGGTTTTTGTGCCTTTTGTCGCGGAGCAGTCTATCTCTCCGTTTTTTCAAGCACTTGAGCTATTTGCACCGCGGCCGTGGCTGGTCTCGGAACGGGTATCTTTTGTGCTCTCGACGGTTACACGCCTGAGGCGAAACCGAAGGGGATGGGGAAACTACTTTTGTGTTCCGGTTGGTTAGCGGGCAAACGAGGGCCGCCAGCCAGCACGGCGAGGAAACAGCATGACGGAGGCCCCATGATGGCGGTTTCCGCCACGGGTTTTTGCGCCGGTCTTTTTGGGCTGGGACATCTGTATTGAGTGAACCGGCAAGCCTGCGGCTCATGAGGGGACGCCAGCCTGCCTAACGGGGAAAATTAATCGGGCGGCCGTTTTTCGGATGACCGCCCGGTGAAATGAAATTGGAAGGCGGCATGATGCAGATGAATTCTATGGCGGCGGGTGCTCTTGAGAATGGGGACAAGGCACCGGCGTTTGACTCTACTTGCCTTGATGCGGCGGGGGAAAAGGGAGACATGAAACATGGCGTACTTTTTGATCGCGTTAGCGCCCGTCTGAAGGCCCAGGTTGGCCCCGACGTTTTTGCAAGCTGGTTCCAGGGCCTGAAGCTTCATTCGGTTTCCAAGAGCGTCGTTCGCCTCACGGTGCCGACGACCTTTCTGAAGTCCTGGATCAACAACCGTTACATCGATCTGATCACCAGCCTCTTCCAGCAGGAAAACGCTGATATCCTGAAGGTCGAAATCCTCGTCCGGACGGCGGCTCGTCCTGGCGCCAAGCCTATGGACAATGCGGCTACCCAAGAGCCCGTGACCCAGGTGGCGCCGATGCGCCGCTCGACCAGCATGCAGCCGGCAGGTCAGTCGGTTCAGCAGACGGTCGCCGCTGCAGCCGCAGCCCGCCCGGCAACGACCGGTACCGGCCAGCCGCTCTTCGGCTCGCCGCTCGACTCCCGCTTCACCTTCGACACCTTCGTCGAAGGCAGCTCCAACCGCGTTGCTCTCGCAGCTGCCAAGACGATCGCAGAAGCTGGCCAGGGCGCTGTGCGCTTCAACCCGCTCTTCGTTCACTCGACGGTCGGCCTCGGCAAGACGCACCTGCTGCAGGCGATCGCCAATGCCGCCGTGCAGAACCCGCGCTCGCTGCGCGTCGTCTATCTGACGGCTGAATACTTCATGTGGCGTTTCGCAACCGCGATCCGCGACAATGATGCCCTGACGCTGAAGGACTCGCTGCGCAACATCGACCTCCTGATCATCGACGACATGCAGTTCCTGCAGGGCAAGATGATCCAGCACGAGTTCTGCCACCTGCTCAACATGCTGCTCGACAGTGCCAAGCAGGTCGTGGTCGCTGCCGACCGCGCTCCCTGGGAGCTGGAATCGCTCGACCCGCGCGTCCGCTCGCGTCTGCAGGGTGGCGTTGCGATCGAGCTCGACGGCCCGGATTACGAGATGCGTCTCGAAATCCTCAAGCGCCGTCTGGCCGTTGCCCGTGTCGAAGATCCGTCGCTGGAAATTCCGGCCGAGCTGATGTCGCATGTCGCCCGCAATGTCACGGCCAGCGGCCGCGAACTGGAAGGCGCATTCAACCAGCTGATCTTCCGCCGCTCCTTCGAGCCGAACCTGTCGATCGAGCGCGTGGATGAGCTTCTGGCCCATCTCGTCGGCTCCGGCGAGCCCCGCCGCGTTCGCATCGAGGACATCCAGCGCATCGTCGCGCGCCACTACAATGTCTCGCGTCAGGAGCTGGTCTCGAACCGCCGCACGCGCGTCATCGTCAAGCCGCGCCAGATCGCCATGTATCTCTCGAAGACGCTGACGCCGCGCTCCTTCCCGGAAATCGGCCGCCGCTTCGGCGGGCGCGACCACACCACGGTGTTGCACGCCGTGCGCAAGATCGAAGAGCTGATTTCCGAGGACACCAAGCTGTCCCACGAGATCGAGCTGCTGAAGCGCCTGATCAACGAATAGTGCGCCACTTGGTGCTGAAATCCACGGCCGGGAGCGATCCCGGCCGTTTTCTTTTATCGGTATTTTGGGGTGAAGATGGCGCTTGGGCCGCCGCCTAAGGCCTATTGCTTGCGCTTTTCCGGGAGCGCGCAGAACTTGCCGCAGCTCGGGATGCCGGGCAGCATGTAGCGCAGGCAGCAGAGCTTGCGGCGGGCGATATACTCGCCTTCGTCCTCGACCTGTCTAACACTGCCCGAAAACGGATTGACCCCGCCATTCGGCAGGCAGCCGCGCACGAATAGCGGCAAGTCGGACCGGCAGGGCTCGGCGCCATCCGCCTCGGTCAGGCGCAGCGCGTAGTCGATATAGACGGCCGCATTGTTCCAGCAGAGTTTTGCGGAAATGCCGTTCTGCTTCAGGAGGTCGACGGCCTTGAAGAGATGGGTCTCCAAGAGCGGATCCACGGCCTCGAAGGAGTCGGTAGAAGGATTGCGATCCTCCCATCCCGCATGCGGCACCCCGAAGGCCCGCGGTAGGCCATCCTCGCCGACAGCAATCGTCATTTCGTCGAAGGAAACCGGCAGCAACCGGCGGCGCAGCTGCCGGGCGATCAGATAAGGGATCGTCAGGCCGGAGAAATAGTAGAGCGACCACATGGAGACGACCGCGCGGCGGTCTGCGCCGCCCGAGGCGGCGGTATAGCGATCGATCGCCGCGTTGAAGCTGCCATCGGCAAAGAAGGTCCGTAACGGCGTCCCGTCATCAAGATCACTGGAGAGCATCAGCTTTTGAGCCCACCAGGAATGCTCGCCGGCAAACAGGGCCGCCAGCGGCTCTGGCTGCATGATGTCCTTGATGGAGCGTTCGAGCGTTTCGGTCATCGTCAAAGCGCCACTGCCTGCGGCCGGCCAAGGCGGGCAGCATCATTGCTCGGTTGAACGAGCGGGTATGGTCGAAGGCGCTGGTTTCTCATGGCACCGGTCGGCTCGAATATCGGCAGTCGCTAACCTGATAATCACGCCTGAACGGAAAAGGAAAGAAAAAGATGACTGCTGTAGTCATCTTTTTGGATCTTCACTCTTTCGACTCGCTGAGCAGCCAGCGGCGGAAAGCGGCGGCCGCCGGGCGTTCAAGCGAGGCGCCGGGATAGACGAGGTGGAAGGCGAGGCGGCTGGCGACGCCGAGGGGGAAGGGGGCCGCCACGGTGCCTTCCTTCAGCTCGCCCTCGACGAAGGAGCGGCGCATCAACGCGATGCCGAGACCGGCCTTCATTGCGTCATAGGCGCCGTTGCCATGCATAAAGATCGGACCGCGGGAGGCGTCGACGGTAGTGGCTGCCCCCGCGGCCTCCAGCCACAGCTGCCAGTCGTGCCTGTAGACGTCGTGGATCAGCGTGAAGGGCGCCAGTGCGGCAGGCGAGGGATGGTCGCCGAGCTCTGCTGCGAGCTTGGGGATGCAGACTGGCACCAGTTCGTCATCCACCAGCCGCTCGCTGACAAGCCCCTCATAACCGCCGAGCCCGTGGCGGATGGCAAGGTCAATACCGTCGCGCTGGAAATCCAGCACGCGATGCGAGGCGCTGATGCGTACGTCGATATCGGGATGCAGCACCTCGAACCTGCCGAGCCGTGGCACCAGCCAATAGGTGGCGAACCCAGCCGTGCAGGTCACGTTGAGGATCGCACCGCGGCTGCGCGCCGTGATCGCCGCCGTCGCTTCCCGCACCAGCTGGAAGGCGGCCCGCAGCGTCGTGAAGTAATCGGCACCCTCGACGGTCAAGGCTAGCGCCCGCGGCTTGCGCTCGAAAAGCTGAACGCCGAGTGCCGCCTCAAGATCGCGAATCTGCAGACTGACGGCGCCGGGCGTCACGTTCAGCTCCTTTGCCGCCAGCGTCATGCTGAGATGCCGTGCTGCCGCTTCGAAGGCACGAAGTGCGGAAAGGGAGGGCAGATAATCGCTCATGATTTAGCTCAGCTAAAGTGTTGCGCGAGAAAGACTCGTTTGATCCATCTTAATTAGCGAAATAATATCAGCATCAAGATGTATCGCAACACCGATCCAATGCCGGTTTGTTGCGAGAATAAATCGAACATTTCGCTGCGCAGGAAACGGGTGGCGGAGCCATGAGTGGTATCCTATGCAGACAGGATCGAACGGAGGATGACGATGCAGAAGCAGATGGATTTGGCCGAATGGGGCATGATGCTGGTGCTGTCGCTGCTGTGGGGCGGCTCCTTCCTGTTCAACGGCATCCTGGTCAAGGCGCTGCCGCCCTTCACGATCGTCACCGGCCGCGTGCTGCTTGCAGCCGTCGCGCTCAATCTGATCGTTCGGGTGATGGGCCATGCCATGCCGCGCGACGGCAAGAGCTGGGTTGCCTTCTTCGGCATGGGCGTCCTGAACAACATGATCCCGTTCTGCCTGATCGTCTGGGGCCAGACGCATATCGCCAGCGGCCTCGCCTCGATCCTCAATGCCACGACCCCGCTTTTCGCGGTCGTCGTTGCCCATCTGCTGACCGCGGATGAGAAGATGACCGCCAACAGGCTGATCGGCGTCGTCGTCGGCTTTGCTGGTGTCGCCTATATGATCGGCTTCGATGCCCTGCACGATCTCGGCTCGAATGTGCTGGCGCAGCTTGCGGTGCTGGGAGCGGCGATTTCCTATTCCTTCGCCGGGATCTGGGGCCGCCGCTTCCGCGCCATGGGTATGCCGCCGCTGTTGCCGGCGGCAGGCCAGGTCACGGCGTCAACCATTCTGATGATTCCGATTGCGCTGATCGCCGACCAGCCCTGGACGCTTCCCATGCCCGGCATGGAAACCTGGCTCGCTCTCGCCGGTCTCGCCATCCTGTCGACGGCGGTCGCCTACGTGCTGTTCTTTCGCATTCTGGCAACGGCAGGCGCGACCAATCTGATGCTCGTCACCTTCCTGATCCCGGTCAGCGCCATCCTGCTCGGCGCGCTGGTGCTCGGCGAACAGCTGCAGACCAAGCATCTGATCGGCATGGCAATGATCGCCATCGGCCTTGCGGCTATCGATGGGCGGCTGATGTCGATCGGGCGGAAGCGGGCGGTCTGAAGCTCAGCAGGCGAGATCGGCAACGACGGAATCAAGGATCAGCATGCCTGCAGGCGTGCAGCGCAGCCTCGAATTGCCGATCCGCTCGATGAAGCCGTGTTCCAGTAAGAACTCTTCGCGCGCCGGATCGGGATCGCGGCCGGAAAGCTGCTGCCAGCGGGCGAGATCGACGCCTTCCTTGAGCCTCAGGCCCATCAGCAGCAATTCGTCCGACTGCTCCTCGTAGCCGAGCCGTTCCTCGTCGAGAATACCGTGCCCGTCGCGCTCGACCATCTCAAGCCAGGCTTCCGGCTTGCGCTCGGTCGCCGTCGCGATTTTCTCCGGGCCGCGGCTGAGACGGCCATGGGCGCCGGGGCCGATGCCTGCATAGTCGCCATAGCGCCAGTAGGTCAGGTTATGACGGCTCTCGGCGCCCGGACGGGCATGGTTCGAAACTTCGTAGGCAGGCATGCCTTCGCGCGCCGTAATCTCCTGCGTCGCCTCGTAGAGGGCCGCAGACTGGTCACCATCCGGAACGATCAGTTTGCCGGCCTTGTGCAGGCCGAAGAAGGGCGTGCCTTCCTCGATCGTCAACTGGTAGAGCGATAGGTGATCGACGGCATAGGAGATGGCCTGCTTGAGCTCGCGTTCCCACTCGTCCACGGTCTGGTCGGGACGGGCGTAGATCAGATCGAAGGACATGCGCGGAAAGATGTCGCGGGCAAGCTTGATCGCCTTCAGCGCATCCGCAACGTCGTGCAGGCGGCCAAGGAATTTCAGATCGCGATCGTTCAGCGCCTGGACGCCGAGCGAGACGCGATTGACGCCGGCCACCCGGTAGCCGCGGAAGCGCTCGGCCTCGACGCTGGAAGGATTGGCCTCCATGGTGATTTCGATGCCGGCAGGCACGTGCCATTCCTTGGCAATGCCGTTCAAGATCGCATCGACGGTCTCAGGCTTCATCAGCGACGGCGTGCCGCCGCCGAGGAAGACGCTGGTGACGGTCTTCGGTCCGCTCAACTGCCGGATCGTCGCCATCTCCTTCAGGAAGGCCGCAACATAGCGCTCCTGATCGACAGGCTGGTGCCGGACATGGCTGTTGAAGTCACAATAGGGGCATTTCGCGGCGCAGAAGGGCCAGTGCACATAGACGCCGAAACCGGGCTCCCCCGTATCCGGCAGAAGCTTGGCATCACGCAGCGAAGTCAGGTTGTTCAAATCATCCACTGGCGGATCTTACGCTTCCAGGCAGGTTTCGACAAAGACTTTGAAGGCGCGCGCACGATGCGACAGCGCCTGCTCGTCGCCGGGCTTCCAGCCGTGTTTCTGTTCGGCGCTCATTTCGCCGAAGGTGGTTTCGTAGCCCTGCGGCTGGAATACCGGGTCATAGCCGAAACCCTGCGTGCCGCGCGGCGGCCAGACGACCGTGCCTTCCACTTCGCCGCGGAAGAGCTCCGTATGACCATCGGGCCAGGCCAGGCAGAGAACACTGACGAACCGGGCCGTGCGCTGCTCGGGTTTGGCGGCTCCAGCCTTTTCGAGAGCCTTCTCGACTTTCTCCATCGCCATCGCAAAGTCGCGCGTGCCATCGGCGGTCTCGGCCCAGTTGGCCGTGTAGACGCCGGGATCGCCACCGAGCGCATCGACCACCAGACCGGAATCGTCAGACAGCGCCGGCAGATTGGCAGCCTGCGCGGAGGCAAGCGCCTTGATCCTGGCGTTCTCTTCGAAGGTCGTGCCGGTTTCATCCGGTTCGATGAAATTGAGCTCGGCAGCCGACTTGGCGGTGAAGCCCAGGGGACCGATCAGGTCCTGGATTTCGCGGATCTTGCCGGCATTATGGCTGGCGACAACGATCGTTTTGGTATCGAGTTTGCGCATTCTGTTTTCCTATTCGATGCCCCAGATCCGGGCTTCGGCGCATTCTAGGCTGTTGCCGGCAGGGTCGCGGAAGTAGATCGAGCGGCCGCCATTCGGCCAGTGAACTTCGGATTCGATGGCGATGCCGGCGGCCTGCAGCTTGGCAGCCATGGCGTCGATATTCGTAGCCGAGACCCGAAAGCAGGCATGCCCGGCTCCCTCGGTACCATGCGGCGGAACCTGCAGGGAATCGGCTGCCGGTGGCTTTACCGTCTCGTCCGGATTGAAGATCAGCAGCACGCCCGGGCCGCAGCGAAAGAAGACATGCCGATTCGCCGCACGCGTGATCTTGGCAAGGCCGAGAACGCCTTCATAGAAAGCCTCGGCTTTATCGAGATCCTTTGCGTAGAGCGCCGTTTCCAGCATGCCTTCCAGCATGTCGTTCACCCGGCGATCGCCTGCTTCTGCAGGTCCACGAGTTCGGCGATACCGTTCTTGGCAAGGCCCATCAGCGACGCGAATTCGGCTTCGGAGAAGGGCGTGCCTTCAGCCGTTCCCTGGATCTCGACGATGCCGCCGGCGCCAGTCATGACGAAGTTGGCGTCGGTCTCGGCCGAGGAATCTTCCAGGTAATCGAGATCGATGACCGGCTGGTTTGCGAAGATACCGCAGGAGATCGCGGCGACATGGTCCTTGAGGACGCGGTCAACCTTGATCATGTTGCGGCTTTCCATCCACTTTAGGCAGTCATAAAGCGCGATCCAGCCGCCGGTGATCGAGGCCGTGCGCGTGCCGCCATCCGCCTGGATGACATCGCAGTCGATGGTGATCTGACGTTCGCCGAGTGCGGCGAGATCGACGACGGCGCGCAGCGAGCGGCCGATCAGGCGCTGGATTTCCTGCGTGCGTCCGCCCTGCTTGCCGGCAGCCGCCTCACGCTTCATGCGCTCGCCGGTGGCGCGCGGCAGCATGCCGTATTCGGCGGTGACCCAGCCCTTGCCGGTATTGCGCAGCCACGGCGGCGTCTTTTCTTCCAGGCTCGCGGTGCAGAGCACATGCGTGTCGCCAAACTTCACCAGACAGGAGCCCTCGGCGTGCTTGGAAAAGTTGCGCTCGAAGCTGACCTTGCGCATCTGGTCGGTTTTTCTGCCTGACGGCCGCATTCTCTGTCTCCTGCTGCATGAGGCCTCGTGGCCGCGGCGGCGGCAGGGCGTAGTCATGCGTGTTTCTGATGCTGCCCCGCTTCTACGATTGGCTGCGGCCATTTGCAAATTCCCTTTTGCCACGCCCGCGAGATTGACTATATTTTCCGGAGTTTCATCAGCGTGGGTGTTTTAGGATTCATGGCCTTCAGGTCGTCGCCGGTTTCGGATGCCATTGCTGCGCTGGATGAGCGTTCCAAGGAAATCTTCCGCAGGATCGTCGAGGGCTATCTCGAGAATGGCGAGCCGCTCGGCTCGCGCAATCTGTCGCGCATCCTGCCGATGTCGCTTTCCCCGGCTTCCGTCCGCAATGTCATGAGCGATCTCGAAGAGCTCGGCCTGATCTATTCGCCGCATGTCAGCGCCGGGCGCCTGCCGACCCAGGTGGGCCTGCGGTTTTTCGTCGACGCCTTCATGCAGGTCGGTGATCTCTCTGCCGAGGACCGCGCCAGCATCGATCGCCAGGTGCGCGCCGAAAGCCGCGACAACCCGGTGGAATCGATGATGAACGAGGCGAGCCGGATGCTCTCGGGCATTTCGCGCGGCGCAGGGCTTGTCATTACCGCCAAGAGCGATCCCATCCTCAAGCATGTCGAGTTCATCCGCCTCGAGCCGACAAAGGCTCTGGCGGTGCTGGTTGGCGAGCATGATCAGGTCGAAAACCGCATCATCGAGTTGCCGGCGGGCGTCACGTCCTCGCAGCTGACGGAAGCTGCGAACTTCCTCAATGCCCACATGACCGGCCAGACGCTGCCGGAACTGCGCAAGCAACTCGACAAGCTGAAGATCGATGTTCGCCATGAACTCGACACTCTCTCGCAGGACCTTGTCGAGCGCGGCATTGCCGTCTGGTCCGGCAGCCCTGACGAGGGCAAGCCGGCGCAGCTCATCATCCGTGGCCGCGCAAACCTGCTGGAAGGGCTCGCCGGTGCCGACGATCTCGATCGCCTGCGCATGCTTTTCGACGATCTCGAGAAGAAAGACAGCCTTATCGAGCTCCTGAACCTCGCTGAGAGCGGGCCGGGCGTGCGCATCTTCATCGGCTCGGAAAACAAGCTCTTCTCGCTTTCCGGCTCCTCGCTGATCGTCGCTCCCTACCGCGATGACGACGACCGGATTGTCGGCGCGGTCGGCGTCATCGGCCCGACGCGGCTCAATTATTCGCGCATCGTGCCGATGGTCGATTACACCGCGCAGCTGATTTCCCGCCTTTCGCGCGGTGGCGCCCTCTGAAAAGCCCGATTTTCCGCTTCTTTGTCACGCAGACTTGATTTTTTGCGGTCAAAGCTCGATATCGGGCGCATCCCGAAAGAACCCTTTACCCGGAGACCGTCATGACTGACGAAACGACGAAAAACGGACCTGAGGCTGCCGCGGCCGACGCTGCTGCGGACGCAGCCGCAAACGTCGAGAATGAAGCGGCCGCTGAGGCATCGTCCCAGCCGGATCCGATGGAACTCGTGAAGGCCGAAAATGCCGAGCTGCGCGACCGCTACCTGCGTCTCGCCGCGGAGATGGACAACCTGCGCCGCCGCACCGAGCGTGACGTGAAGGATGCCAAGTCCTACTCGGTCGCCTCCTTCGCGCGCGACATGCTGGCTGTATCCGACAACCTGCGCCGCGCACTGGACTCGATCCCGGCCGAAGCCAAGGCTGCGGGCGAAGCCGGCCTGACGACGCTGATTGAAGGCGTCGAGATGACCGAGCGCTCCATGCTCTCGACGCTCGAGCGCCATGGCGTTCGCCAGCTCGATCCCGTCGGCCAGAAGTTCGACCCGAATTTCCATCAGGCGATGTTCGAAATTCCGAACACGGAAGTCCCGAACAACACCGTCGTCCAGGTGGTGCAGGCAGGCTTCACGATCGGCGAGCGCGTTCTGCGCCCGGCCATGGTCGGTGTCGCCAAGGGCGGCCCGAAGCCCGAGGCGGAAGCTGCCAATTCCTATCTGGATCAGAAGGACGCATAATGAAAAAGGGCCGCTGAGAAGCGGCCCTTTTCTTTTCCAGTCTGCCGCCGCTCAGATGCGGGCGAAGCGCTCGATCAGAAGATCGAAGAAACCGTCGGCATCGACGAAGCGCATCACCTTTGCATTGCGCTTGCGGTCGGTCACATGCCACCAGTCGACGACGGTCATGCCAACCGTCAGCTCCGACTTCACCTCGATCTCGACATTGCACTCGCGGCCCTTGAATAGCTCCGGCTTCAGGAGATAGGCGACAACCGTCGGATCGTGTAGCGGGCCGCCGTCGGAACCGTATTTCTCGATGTCGAAGCGCTCGAAGAATTCCAGCATCTCGACCATTGCCTGGGCGGGCGCCGTGCCGAGGTCGGCCATGCGCTTGACGCGGTCCTTGCGGGTCAGCAGCTGATGGGTCACGTCGAGCGGCATCATCACGATCGGCACACCCGAACGGAAGACGATGTCGGCTGCTTCAGGGTCGACATAGATGTTGAATTCGGCGGCCGGCGTGATGTTGCCGCCCTCGAAGAAGCCGCCGCCCATCATCACCAGTTCGCGGACGCGCGCGACGATATCTGGCGCCTTCTGGAAGGCGAGGCCGATGTTGGTCAGCGGCCCGAGCGTGCAGAGCGTCACGCTGCCTTCAGGCTCGCGGCGTAGCGTCTCGATGATGAAGTCGACGGAATGCTGCGGCTGCAGCGGCATGGTCGGCTCGGCCAGCGTCGGGCCGTCGAGGCCGGTCTTGCCATGCACGTGCTCGGCGGTGACCAGCTTGCGGGCGATCGGTTTGTCGGCGCCGGCAAAGACCTTGATGTCGGTGCGCTTGCAGAGCTCGCAGATGATGCGCGCGTTGCGGCTGGTATAGGACAGCGGCACGTTGCCGGCGACCGTGGTGATACCGAGCACTTCCAGCTCTTCCGGGCTGCCGAAGGCGAGCATGATCGCTGCGGCATCGTCCTGGCCGGGATCGGTATCGATGATGATCTTTCTGGGGTTTGCCATATACGTCGGTCCCTCCTCAGGTGCACGTCGTTTTGGCAGGCACCATTTGTTTATGATTGCGTCGCAAATCGGCGCAGCCCTTGCGGGTGACGATTTGATGCGAGCCTGCATGCGCTTTGTCAAGCAAGGACGAAGCCGGCGTTTACCCTAAAAATTTCGGGTCCTTGCCCGGCGGCCGCAAAACCTTGCGCGACCGCGCGCCAATTCCCATATTAGCAAGACCCGGATGCTAGCTTAGGTCCGGAAAGGTCGCTTGCATCAAGGACTTGAAAACATGAGCCGTATCACTCCCTTCGCCAGCCCGCTGCTCCTGGGCTTCGATGCCATGGAAAAGACGCTTGAGCGGATTTCCAAGGCGAGCGACGGTTATCCTCCCTACAATATCGAGCGTATTGCCGCCGATCACGGTCAGCCGGAGCGCCTGCGGATTACCCTTGCCGTCGCCGGTTTCGGCGAGGATGAGCTCGATGTCACCACCGAGGAAAACCAGCTTCTCATCCGCGGCCGGCAGGTCGAGCAGGGCGAGCGCGAATATCTTTATCGCGGTATCGCCGCGCGTCAGTTCCAGCGCACTTTCGTGCTTGCCGATGGCATGCAGGTTCTCGGCGCCGGCCTCAAGAACGGTCTTCTCTCCGTCGATCTAATTCGCCCGGAGCCCGCACGCATGGTCAAGAAAATTAACATTTCGGTCTCACAGTAGGACAACGGTTCGATTGCGCCGTTGGTCCCTTCTCTTGGAGGTACAGGAATGTTGATGAAAGAAGCGAATTCTCACCTGACCAAGTCCGAACTTGCCGGTATCGGCAACGGCGAGGTCGCCTATATCCGCAAAATGCGTACTGAAGAAGTATCGAAGTGCTTCCCCGAAGCGCCCGATATCGACCCTGGCGTCGACCTCTGGGCCCTTTTCGGCGCTGACGGCACGCCGATCCTGCTCACGGACAACCGCTCCAGCACCTTCTTCAAGGCCGCTGAAGACGAGCTCAAGACGGTAAGCCTGCACTAAACGTGCGGGCTTATGTCACTTGCCTGTTGGCTTAGATCTTCTTGAAAGTCAGATAGGCGGACGAACGGCCTTCGCGCCGTGCCTTGGCCTCGTAGCGTGTGCTCGGCCAGCCCTCGTAGGGCGTCAGCCAATCCGCAGCATTGCTCGCCAGCCAGTCGAAGCCGCCGTGGTTGCGGCATTTCAGCAGCGTCCAGTTCACATAGGTATCGATATCTGAAGCGAAGCAGAACAGTCCGCCCGGCTTCAGCACGCGATGGAAACGCTTGAGGTTCGTCTGCGAGACGAAGCGGCGCTTCCAGTGCTTCCGCTTGGGCCAGGGATCGGGATAGAGCAGGTCGATCTGGTCGAGGCAGCCATCCGGCAGCCAGTCGAGCAGCTGCGTCGCATCGTCGTTATAGACGCGGACGTTTCTGGCGCCCTTGTCCTCGACGCTGGCAAGCAGCTTCTGCATGGAATTGATGAAGGGCTCGACGCCGATAAAGCCGGTGGAGGGCAGTTCCTGGGCGCGGTGGATCAAATGCTCGCCGCCACCGAAGCCGATCTCCAGCCGCAACTTTTCGACCGGAACCGGCCAAAGGCCTTTCAGCGGCTCGGGGGGAGCCGCTGAAATATCGATGAGGAATGCCGGGAGCAGAGTACTCAGCTTTTCCGCTTGCTGTCCGCGTAGAGCCTTTCCCTTGCGGCGACCGAAGAAGGCTTCGGTCGCGCGGCCGCGGCGTTCCATATCCGTCATGCTGCGGCCTTGAGCTTGATGGCTTCCTTGAGGCCCTTCACGAGGTCGGTGCGCTCCCAGGAGAACGAGCCGTCACGGCCGGCCTTGCGGCCGAAATGACCGTAAGCCGAGGTCTTTGCGTAGATCGGCTTGTTGAGGTCGAGGTGGCGGCGGATGCCCGTCGGCGACAGGTCCATGTTCTTGCGGATCGCGGCTTCGACCTGATCTTCGGTCACGCCCTTGCCGGTCTGGTGCAGGTCGACATAGATCGACAGCGGCTGTGCAACGCCGATGGCGTAGGACAGTTGGATCGTGCAGCGGTCGGCGAGACCGGCGGCAACGACGTTCTTGGCGAGGTAGCGGGCAGCGTAAGCAGCCGAACGGTCGACCTTGGTCGTGTCCTTGCCCGAGAATGCGCCGCCGCCATGCGGAGCTGCGCCGCCGTAGGTGTCGACGATGATTTTGCGGCCGGTCAGGCCAGCGTCACCATCCGGACCGCCGATGACGAACTTGCCGGTCGGGTTGATGTACCACTTGCAATCGCTGGCGATCGGCAGGTCGCCGAGAGCCTCGCGGATATAGGGCTCGACGACGGCGCGAACCTTCTTCGAATCCCACTTCTCGTCGAGATGCTGGGTCGAAAGAACGATCGAGGTCACTTCTGCCGGCTTGCCGTCGACGTAGCGAACGGTCACCTGGCTCTTGGCATCAGGGCCGAGCTTGGCAACGTCGCCGTCGCCCTTCTTGCGGGCGGTGGCGAGCAGCTGCAGGATCTTGTGCGAGTAGTAGATCGGCGCCGGCATGAGATCCGGCGTTTCCTTGCAGGCGTAGCCGAACATGATGCCCTGGTCGCCAGCACCTTCGTCGCCCTGCTGGTCGGCAGCGTTGTCGACGCCCTGGGCGATGTCTGCGGACTGCGAGTGCAGGAGAACGTCGATCTTCGCCTTCTTCCAGTGGAAGCCGTCCTGCTCGTAGCCGATGTCCTTGATGGCGCGGCGTGCAGCAGCCTTGAACTTCGACGGGTTGATGACGTCCTTGCCGTCCTTGTCCTTCTTCATCAGGCTCGGCGGCAGGCGTACTTCACCAGCGATCACGACGCGGTTCGTAGTGGCCAGCGTTTCGCAGGCAATGCGCACGCCCCAGGGGTTTACGCCGGTCTTTGCCGCTTCGCGGTAGACCAGGTCCACGATCTCGTCCGAGATACGGTCACACACCTTGTCCGGGTGACCTTCGGCAACAGACTCACTGGTGAAGAGGTAATTAGCGCGCATTCCGGGATTCCCCTCAAAGAATAAAGTTCGACGAATTGGTACTCAGTTCACGCTCGAAAAACAAGCGCAGAAGGACATAAATATATCTTTATATCTACGGCTAAATGACAAATTTTGCCTTAAAAACGCGAAAAAGGCGGCCTTTCGACCGCCTTCTGTCATTGGGCGCTGTTGGGAGCGCTTAGTCGGAGTCGGCTTCGGCGGCCAGCGCCTTGACGAGCTCGACGACCTTGCGGCGTACCTTCGGGTCGGAAATCTTCACGAAGGCGCGGTTCAGCTGCAGGCCTTCGGAGGAGGAGAGGAAGTCGACGACGTAGTTGGAGCTGGAGGCCTCAGCCATGCCGCTCATTGCGCCGGCGTGCTCGCCGGGTGCGTCTTCGAAGAAGAAGGAAACCGGGACGTTCAGGATGCTCGAGATGTTCTGCAGACGGCTGGCGCCGACGCGGTTCGTGCCCTTCTCGTACTTCTGAATCTGCTGGAATGTAATGCCAAGGCTTTCGCCAAGTTTTTCCTGGCTCATGCCAAGCATAGTGCGGCGAAGACGAATGCGACTGCCAACATGGATGTCGATCGGGTTCGGCTTCTTCTTGTTCTCAATCATGGTCGTGCCCTAACAAAAGATATTTCAACGAGTGAAACCGGCATTCCCTGAACCCATCCGTAACGCCACGTTGCATGAGGCGTTAACCCACCCTCAAGCATACGTTAACAACGCCGATCTGAACTACTATGCAATTTTAGGGGTTTTCGGTCAATTCTGCTTGAAAATAAAACCCATGCGAGAAATCAGCGCAATCATAAACAGCAACGTTTCAGTCAACCAAAAGTAGGTTTGATGTGGATAGCCTGCTGTTGAATCGGCCTTAAAGCCCTCAAGGGTTGCATCTATGAAACCGCTCTCATTGAGGCTGAGTCCACTAATAATCTCTCCGCGTGAATTCACCAGCGCTGAAATGCCGCTGTTGGCGTCGCGAATCAGCGGTAATCCTGTCTCAACTGCGCGGATTCTGGCCTGCTGAAAGTGCTGATAAGGTCCAGGCGTAGATCCAAACCAAGCATCGTTAGTAATGTTGAGAATAGCGTTGGCCTGATTGATGCCGGCCATCTCTCCGGGGAAAATGATCTCGTAGCAGATCAGCGGGTAGAGCGAGAGGCCGCTCGGGAGATTGAGCATCTCGCGGCTCGCGGCGGCGGTGAAGCCGCCCGGCATTTCGACGACGTTCTGGATGCCGAAATCATCGAGGAAATTCTCGAACGGCACATATTCGCCGAAGGGAACGAGATGAATCTTGTCGGATGCTGCAATGATCTGCCCGCGGCCATCGATGACGTAGATCGAGTTGTAATAGCGCGGTGCGTTACCGGGGCCGGTTTCCTCGACGCGAACGGCGCCGGCGATCAGGATCTGGTTATCGTCGAGCGTATCGGCAATCCGCGTCAGCGCGTCCTGATTATCCGTTAGAATGAAGGGGATAGAGGTTTCCGGCCAAACGATGATATCGGGCTTCTTGCCGCCATCCTTCGGCGCTTCCGCAGAGAGCTTGAGATGTTTCTCGAAGATTGCCGAGCGGTCGGCGTCACTGTCGAGCTTGGCGGCCTGGTCGATCATCGGCTGTACCAGGCGCACGACCGGCTGCTTGTCGGCAGGCGCAGCCTCAGGTTTCGGCAGGTAATAGAGAACGTAACCGCCGTAGCCGACATGCGCCGCAAAGAGCAAGGTGGCGAGCATTACGCCGATCTTCGCGCCCTGACGCGTGCCGAGAAGGGCAGGGGCGGCAAAGACGAAGACGGAGAGGGCGGTGATCCCCATGACGCCGAGGATGTGGACGGACTGCATCATCAGCGGAACGGGCATCATCCCGTAGCCGATGGCATTCCAGGGAAAGCCGGTGAACACCACGCTTCGCAGCCACTCGAACAGGCCGAAGCTTGCGGCCAGTGCGGCAATCCGCCCCAGTCCCTCCGACCAGAAGATCCGCGCGGCGGCCGCCGCCAGCCCGTAGAAAATCGCCAGCACCGCCGGCAGGCCGAGAATGGCAAGCGGCAGAGCCCAGGCAAAGGCGTCGGAATCGATAAGCAGCGCATGCCCCAGCCACCAAAGGCCGGCAACGAAATAGCCGAAGCCGAAAAGCCAGCCGGTGAGGAAGGCCGGCCAAAGACGGCCGATAAAGCTTGCCTCCGGAGAGGCGGCCGCCCCGTCGATCAGCCAGACGAGCAGCGTGAAGGAAATGAACATCGCGGCAAAGAAGCCGATCGGGGGAAGCGCTATAACGCCGATGGCGCCGGCCAGGATCGCCAGCAGTGCCCTTTTGAAACCCCAGACCAGGATAACCCTGTCCGCAAGCCGCTCCATGCGCAGTCCCCATCAAGCCGCGAATCAACCCGGCTCGCAGTCTTTCAAAAAAGCAGCTGTTTGTCGTGCTTTACGGGCACTCAGTTTGCCGCAGAAGATTCCGCGGGCCTGTCGTCGCCCTGCTCCGAGCCACCAACGCCGTCACCATCCGCCTTCACGCGGCGGCGTATCGCCTGGCGCTTGCGCGTGATGCGCACGCGCTTGATGCGCCGCGGATCGGCATCGAGGATGTGAAACTCGAAATCCGGCAGCGCCTGAACGACTTCGCCGCGCACCGGGATGCGTCCGAGCGCCGAGAAGATCAGGCCGCCGAGCGTATCGACCTCGTCCACCTGTTCGGCAATGTCGAAATCCGGGCCGATGGCTGCTGCGATCTCTTCCAGCTCGACGCGCGCGTCAGCAACGAACATGTCTTCGGAGACGCGCTTGAACATCACTTCGTCGTCGTCATGCTCGTCGTCGATGTCGCCGACGACCATTTCGACGATGTCCTCATGCGAGGCGAGACCATCGGTGCCGCCGTACTCGTCGATGACAAGCGCCATCTGCGTGCGGTTGACCTGCATGCGGCGCAGCAGGTCCGATGCGAGCATCGACGGGGGCACGAACAGGATCTTGCGGATGATTCCGGCCTCGGAGAGCGTCTTCTGCAGGTCGACGCGCGCCAGATCGAAATTCGGCTTTGCGGCGCGGCTCAGCTTCTGGATGTTTTCGGGCGCGATCTCGACCAGCGGCTCGGCAGCCTTGGTCTTGGCGCCGGCGCGGCGCTTGTTGCGCGCCTGCTTGGCGACATACGAGAGAAGGTCGCGGATATGGACCATGCCGCGCGGATCGTCGAGCGTATCGGCATAGACGGGCATGCGCGAGCGGCCGGACTCTTCGAAGAGGATCATCAGCTCGCCGATCGTGATCGTCTGGTCGACGGCCTCGATATCGGCGCGTGGCACCATGACGTCGGCGACACGGACTTCGCGGAAGCGCAGGATGTTGTGAAGCATCGCCCGCTCGTCGGGCGAAAAGGCGTCATCGCCGGTATCGCTGGTCATCAGCGCGTCGGCAATGTCTTCGCGCAGGCGCGAGCCTTGCTGTGGCCGGAGGATGCGGGCTGCGCGTGCCCAGAAAGATCGTCCGGAGTGTCTACTACTTCCGCCTTCGTCTGAGGAGGAAGATTGGTCGGCATCCTTGGTGTCTGCCGCGGGTTTTGCTGTAAAGTCGCTCATGGTTCCAATTTAAGGTCTTGACCCTCGTATGGGTCAGATAGGCCGAGATCCGCCAAAATGCGAGTCTCCAACCCCTCCATAATTTCGGCTTCTGCATTATTCATATGGTCGTAGCCGAACAGATGCAAGAAACCATGTACCATCAGATGCGTCAGATGGTCGTCGAAGGGCTTTTCGAGCTCGGCAGCTTCGCGCTCGACGGTTTCCCTGGCGATGATGATATCCCCGAGCATCGGCCCCGGCATCTTGCCGGGCGTGATCGGAAAGGCCGGGAAGGACAACACGTTCGTCGCCTTGTCCTTCTGGCGCCATTCGGCATTGATCGCCCGGATGGATTCGTCGTCGGTGAAGACCAGAGACAGCTCCGTCGCCATCTTCGGAAACTTCTGCTTGGCGTGCGTCTTCAGGTGACCCGCAGCCGCCTCCAGCACGCGTTCGGCCAGAGGCTGCAGCTCATCCTCGGAAGGCCAGCCGCCTTCCTCCACACTGATCTGAATATCGAGCAGGGTCATCAGTCCTGATTGACCGCGTCTTCTTCGCGCGCCGTATAGGTCGCGTCATAGGCGCGTACGATGCGGCCGACCAGCGGATGGCGCACGACGTCTGCATCCTTGAAGCGGACGGTCGAGATGCCCTCGACTTCATTCAGGAGGCGCAGAGCCTCGACAAGGCCCGACTTGATGCCGCGCGGCAAGTCGATCTGGCTCGGGTCGCCGGTGATCATCATCCGCGAATTCTCGCCGAGACGCGTCAGAAACATCTTCATCTGCATGGATGTCGTGTTCTGCGCTTCGTCGAGGATGATCGCGGCGTTGGAGAGCGTGCGGCCGCGCATGAAGGCGAGCGGGGCGATTTCGATGACGCCGGCAGTGATCGCCCGCTCCACCTTGTCGCCCGGGATCATGTCGTAGAGCGCGTCATAGAGCGGACGCAGATAGGGATCGACCTTTTCCTTCATGTCGCCGGGCAGGAAACCCAGGCGCTCGCCGGCTTCGACGGCCGGACGCGTCAGGATGATCTTCTCGACGGCGCCGCGCTCCAGAAGCTGGGCGGCTTGCGCGACAGCGAGGTAGGTCTTGCCAGTACCGGCCGGGCCGACGCCGAAGACCAGCTCGTTGCGCTCCAGCGCACGCATGTAAGCGTCCTGCGTTGGCGTTCGTGCGATGATCGTCTTCTTGCGCGTCGAAATCTGCGCCATGGTCAGCTTGGCTTTCTTTTCCATCGTCGGCAGGCTCAGCTGGTCGTCGGCGGCAACGGCCATGCGGATCGCACCTTCGACGTCAGATCGTTCCACGCTGCCACCTTTCTGAAGCTTTTCATAGAGATAATCGAGCGTGCGACGCGCCTGGTTGGTGGCGATCACGTCTCCGGTGATGACGACGGAATTGCCGCGGGCGCGTGCGTCGATGTGAAGCCGCTCTTCAAGCAGCTTAAGGTTCTGATCGAACTGACCAAAAAGTTCGCTGGCGAACCGGTTGTTCTCGAACGTCAGGACAAAGTGATTGGCGTCGCTCGCAATGCGTGGGTGGCGCGGTGAAGAAGAAACCAATTCTTGTCCGTTCAAGCGGTCGAGCTCCTTGTTGAACCTCAGCCCTCTGCAAATTCGGCAAACAGGCTGTTGGTTCCGGTTCCGGTGATTCGCACTTTAATAATGTCACCGATTTGCGATGCTTTTGCATCAACATTCACAGACTGAAGCCAGGGAGAACGCCCAATAAGCTGTCCTTCCATGCGACCGGGCTTTTCGAGCAACAGATCAATCGTTTTACCGACGCAGGATTCGGCAAATTCCTGCTGCTGCTTCAAGAGAAGCGCCTGCAGGCGTTCGAGCCTTTCTGCCTTGATCTCTTCGGGCACCTGGTCCTTCAAGTCAGCGCCGGGCGTACCCGGACGTGTCGAATATTTGAACGAGAAAGCCTGCGCATAGCGCACTTCCTCGACAAGCTTGAGTGTATCCTCAAAATCGGCCTCTGTCTCCCCCGGGAATCCGACGATGAAGTCACCCGAAAGAGCTATATCGGGCCGCGCGGTACGGATACGCTCGATCAGCGCCAGATACTCGGCAGCCGTATGGCGGCGGTTCATGGCTTTGAGAATGCGGTCCGATCCGGCCTGAACCGGCAGATGCAGATAGGGCATCAGCGCCCGCAGATCGCGATGCGCCTCGATCAGCCGGTCGTCCATGTCGCGCGGATGGCTGGTCGTGTAGCGCAGGCGCGCCAGGCCGGGGATGTCGGCGAGGCGGTAAAGAAGGTCGCCGAGGCTCCATTCTTCGCCGTTCGGGCCGACGCCATGCCAGGCATTGACGTTCTGGCCGAGCAGGGTGATTTCGCGCACGCCGCCCTCGACGAGCTTCTCGGCTTCATCAACGATCTGCGCAACAGAACGCGAAACTTCCGAGCCGCGCGTATAGGGTACGACACAGAAGGTGCAGAACTTGTCGCAGCCTTCCTGAACGGTCAGGAACGAAGTGACGCCGCGCGAGCGGATCTTCTTCGTTTCGGCGATCGGCAGATGCTCGAACTTGTCTTCAAGAGCATATTCCGTATCGACGATCCGCTGGCCTTCCTTGGCCTTGCGCAGCGCTTCCGGCAGACGGTGATAGGTCTGAGGGCCAATGACGACATCGACGGCCGGCGCGCGGCGCAGGATCTCTTCACCTTCGGCCTGGGCGACGCAACCGGCAACGCCGATCATCATCTCCTTGCCGGCGGCAGCCTTCTTCTTTTTCATTTCCCGCAGGCGGCCGAGGGCGGAATAGACCTTCTCCGCTGCCTTCTCACGGATATGACAGGTATTGAGCAGGACGAGGTCGGCCTCTTCCATATCCTCTGTCGGTTCATAGCCGTCGCGGGCCAGAGCGTCGCTCATGCGCGTCGAGTCGTAGACGTTCATCTGACAGCCATAGGTCTTGATGAAGACCTTGCGGCTGTTGCTGCCATCGCGGAGGCTCTCGCTCGGGAGCTGCTCCGTGGCCTGAAGAAGGGCGCTGTCTTGGGTCATGGCGGGCTATTTAGTGGTTTTTTGCCCGCTAGAAAATCGAAATCTTGTCTCAGGCGATGTCGCGGCCGCGCAGGCTGCTGTTCAGCATCGCGCGGATGCGCTGCGCGATCGTCGCACTGACATCCTTGCGCTTCGAATCCGCACGGTAATCGACCGGCTCGCCGAAGCTCACTTCGGCATCGAGCGCGCCCATTCTGAGAACGTCGAGGAGATGCGGCATCAGCTCGACATCACCCGGCCAGCCCGCCAGCGGGCGGTGATAGCGGCCCATCGCGATGCCATGAACACCAGTATAGGCGATCGCTACAGGCTGGACGAAAACCGAGCCATTCGGGGAGTGCGGCACGGCCATCGCGGCGGCGCCGAAGAGAGAGGACTTCACCTCGAGCAGCCGGTTGCCGTCGGAGGTCGTGCCTTCAGGGAAGAGCACGATGATCTCGCCATCGGCCATGCGCCCGGCGATCTCGTTCGCCTGGTTGCCAGTGTTGCGCTTTTCCTCGCGGACAATGAAGACGCTCTTCTGCAGCTTGGCGAGATGGCCGAATACCGGCCAGCCGCTGACTTCGATCTTAGCGATGAAGGCGACGTCGGCCACCGACGACATCACCATGATATCCATCCAGGAGGCGTGGTTGACGCAGAGCATCAGCGGACGGCGGGTTTCAAGGTTACCCTTGACCCTGACCCGGATCCCCAGGGCGTGGCAGGCGAATTTGTGCCATACGCGCGGCAGCGTGCGGCGGAGCTTCCAGTCGAATTTAAGCGCCAGCAGCTGGAAAGGCATCAGCAGGATGCTCGCCAGCGCAATGACGACGGCGGCATAGATCATGCGCACCCACACCATCAGCGGAGGCCTTCTGCTGCGGTCATCAGATCAGCGTTCGTCTTTCTTCAGCGGGATGCCATAGAGCTCCAGCCGGTGATCGACCAGCTTGAAGCCATGCTCGCGGGCGATCCGTTCCTGCAGCGCCTCGATCTCCGGCGAGCGGAACTCGATGACGACGCCGTTCTTCAGGTCGATCAGGTGATCGTGATGCTCTTCCGGCACCGTCTCATAGCGCGAGCGGCCGTCGCGGAAGTCGTGACGGGCAATGATGCCGGCGTCCTCGAACAGCTTGACGGTGCGGTAGACCGTCGAGATCGAGATCTTGGCATCGACTTTCACGGAGCGGCGATAGAGCTCTTCGACGTCGGGATGATCCGCAGATTCTTCGAGAATGCGGGCAATGACGCGGCGCTGCTCGGTCATCCGCATGCCGCGTTCGGCGCATAGCTCCTCAAGGGTCTTGGCTACGTCGGTCATTGGCGGCCTTCACAACAGATTCCAGTTCCGCAAGGGAACTAGCGAAGAACGCGCTTCATGACAAGCGCCGTGGAAACAGCACCCTTGTCGTCCTTGTAATAGCCGCGGCGCTCGCCGACCTTCTCGAAGCCGAGCTTGCGGTAGAGACCGAGCGCCGGTGCGTTGCCCGCATCGACTTCGAGGAACAGGCTTTCGCCGCCGCGCGCATGGGCTTCTCGCATCGCAGCCTGCATCAGCCGCCAGCCGAGACCGGAACGCGCGGCCTTGGCCTGCACGGCGACCGTCAGGATTTCGGCCTCTCCGGCAACCTGGCGGGCGAGCACGAAACCGGGCAGCGGCTTCTTGAGGAAAGCATTGGTCTGGCGCGCCACGAAGCCGAAGACATTGTCCTGGCTGAGCAGGCTGTGAAATTCGCCATCGCCCCAGGGGCGGGCAAAGCGTTCGCCATGCAGCACGGCAACGGCGTGGCAGTCGTCGCCGTCCATGGGGACAATCTCGAATTCCGGCTTAAGCGTCAGATAGGCTTCCAGCATTGTCATACTCGCGCAATCGCAAACCCCGCCTGTGGCTTGGCGTCAGGTCCACGCAGATAAAGGGGCTTCGGCTTTCCGGAAGACGGGTCGGCGGCAGCGCCGAGGCGCGCCACGAACGAGATGGGGAAGGAATTGGCGTAGTCGCCAGTCAGTTCGGGGCGCAGCAATGGTGCTGCGGAACCGGTGATCTCGCCATCGAAGGTCGAGGCGAAGGCTTGCGCTTCCTCGATGGTGACGGCGCGGGGATCGTCGAGAGGCTCGCCCTCGGCCGAAAAGCTCTGCAGATAGATTTCACCGCGCTTGGCATCCATCGCTGCGAGTACGGCGCGGCCGGGCGTTTTCACGCGCTGGGCTGCGGCCATGGTTTCGAGCGTGGTGATGCCAACGGTCGGGATATTCAGGGCGAGGGCAAAGCCGCGCGCTGCGGCAACACCGACGCGGATACCGGTAAACGAGCCTGGACCGATCGTGACGGCAATGCGTTCGACCATCGCGAGCTTCTTTCCCGCCTGCGCCAGCACGCGGTCGACGATGCCCATCAGATGTTCTGCATGCCCCTTTCCAATCATGTCCGATGCCTCCCCCAGCATCGTATCACTACCGCTGTCATAAACAGCGGCAGCGCAATCCACACCTGCCGTGTCGAGCGCCAGAACAATCATGCCATCAATTTCCGAATAAATTCTTCCGCGCGCAGAATAAATTCATCCGGCCGTGCTGCAATAGCCCGGCCGGGTGAATTCATGCGCAAATACTGCTGTTTAGGCCGCGACCACTTCCTGCACTTCGGGAACGAAGTGGCGAAGCAGGTTCTGAACGCCATGCTTCAGCGTCGCGGTGGAGGAGGGGCAACCCGAGCAGGAGCCCTTCATGTTGAGATAGACCTTGCCGTCCTTGAAGCCGCGGAAGGTGATGTCGCCGCCATCCTGCGCAACGGCCGGACGCACGCGGGTATCGAGCAGTTCCTTGATCGTCAGGACGATCGACTCGTCGCCGGCATCGAAGAACTCGTCGCCGGCATCGGCATCTTCGGAGAGAATGGAGGCGTCGCCCATGACCGGCTTGCCGGACATGAAATGCTCCATGATCGAGCCGAGGATAGCCGGCTTCAGGTGCTGCCACTCGGCATTGTCCTTGGAGACGGAGATGAAATCATAGCCGAAATAGACGCCGGTCACGCCCGGGATTTCGAAGAGGCGCGCGGCGAGCGGCGAAGCCTGGGCTTCTTCCGCGCTGCGGAATTCGGCCGTGCCGTTCTCCATCACCACCTTGCCCGGCAGAAACTTCTGCGTGGCGGGGTTCGGGGTGGCTTCGGTCTGAATGAACATTTCGCTCTCCATGCGGGCCAAGCCGTCGCTCGGTACCGTCTTTAGAATTCTTCAAAAGAAAATAGGCCGTTTGGACGCGCCATTCAAGAGATAATGACTCCAGAATTGCTGGTTTAGGCCAGCGCGTCCAACTCTTCGTTGGTCAATGTATCGGGCAGCACTGTTACCGGGATCGGAAAGGCCGCGCCCTTGCCGGCGACGGAGGATACGAGCGGTCCCGGTCCCTCTTTCGCGGAGCTCGCCGCAAGCACCAGGATCGCGATGTCCCGGTCTTCCTCGATTACCATGTTGATCTGCTCGGCGGCGCTGCCTTCGCGAATGACGATTTCCGGTTCGATACCGATCGTCTCGCGCACGACCTGCGCCGACTTGGCGACCACGGCTTCCGCCTCTTCGCGCGCCTCGGCACGCATGATCTCCTCGACCCCCAGCCACTGCTGGAAATCGCCTTCCGGGATCACATAGACGAGAACGAGACCGCCATTCGAGTTCTTGGCGCGCCGGCCGGCATAGTGGACGGCACGCTGGCATTCGGGTGTACCGTCAATGACCGCCATGAATTTGCGGCGATGACCTTCGAGACGTGAGAGTCGCTTTGATACCATGGCGCGGACTCTGACACCCTAACCCGAAAATTTGCAAGCCCCGGCCTGTGAACTCAATGTTCAGGGTCCAGTGACATTGGGCAGCCAGTTCGGCGGGTCGTCGGCGTGAAGCGCGAGCACCGATCGCGAGGTGATCGCGAGCCGCGCCTGCTTCCAGGCCTCGATGCGAACAGGATGGTTGCTGGCGAGCGCCTCGTTCTTTTCATGGAAAAGCTTGGAAAGCACCGGTCCCAGCCGATGGCCGAACTTTCGGTCGAAATCCTCAGGCTGAGGTTTGAACGTCGCGACTTTCAGTCCCTCGGCGCTCGCGGTCTGCACATAGAGGCCGAGCAGGCGTTCGATCACGAATGGCCGCATTCCGGCGCCTCTGTCACGGGCATAATTGGCGACGCCGCGATAGGCGAGGCCTGCCGGACGGCCCATGCCGGCTTCCTGATCGAGGCCGTAGAGAACGGCTTCGCAATAGGAGAAGTAACCACGCCAGAAGCGCTCGTTGCCGCAGACGTAGTTGCACAGAAAGAACGTATCCTGCCCCTGCGGCTGAACGACAGGGTAGCCTTTGTTGCCGAGATACTCGCAGATCCTGTCCAGGCCGGTATGGCCGGTCGCTATGCCTTGCTCCCATACATTGATGTAGATCGCGGCATTCGCCAGCATGGGATTGTAGATATAGCAATCGAATCCGGCGTCCTTGGCCTTCGCTGCTTCCGATGCGAAATGCGAAAATGACGTCGCAGCCTTCAGTTCGAATTTGCTTGAGACCAGACCCCAGAACGCCTCCCGATCAAGACCGATAGCCTTGTGGTGGTCGTAGAGGGTGTGGAAAAGCTCGTACTCGCGGGTACTGGCATCCGTATTGAACGAGATATCGAAGGCGATCGCGTCAGGATGGAGAGACGCCCGCTGGTCGCTGTTGAGGTAGGGCTGGTAGACCAGGCATCCGCTCTGCGACGCCTTTGCGGCAACAGTCGCGGCATCGGGCAGATACGTAGCGGCCTGCATAGCGGCAAACGGGGTCATCGATATTCCCTATGGCATGTGATTGCTGGACTGCGGCTGCGGCACCGCAGCGGCCTGTCTCATACCATAGGAGGGAGAGCTTGAGCCGGGCTTGCAAAGCCCGGCTCGCTATCTGCTAGTAGAGGAAGCCGATGATGTCGCGGACGTCCTTCATCGTTGCCTCGGCGCGGGCGCGGGCGCGTTCGCCGCCATTGCGCAGGATCGCGTCGATATGGCTCGTATCGTCCATCAGGCGGCGCATTTCGGCGGTGATCGGCGAAAGCACCTGAACGGAGAGATCGATCAGCGCCGGCTTGAAGACGGAGAACTGCTGGCCGCCGAATTCGGCCAGAACCTGCGCCTTCGTCTTGTCGGCAAGTGCCGCATAGATGCCGACGAGGTTGTCGGCTTCCGGGCGGCCCTTCAGGCCTTCGAGTTCGCTCGGCAAACCATCCGGATCGGTCTTGGCCTTGCGGATTTTCTTCGAGATCGCGTCCTCGTCGTCCATCAGGTTGATGCGCGACAGATCCGACGGATCGGACTTCGACATCTTCTTGGTACCGTCGCGCAGCGACATGACGCGCGGCGCGGGGCCATCGATCAGCGGCTCGACCATCGGGAAATAGGCGTGCACGGGCTCGTCGCCGACGGTGATGTCGGTGCCGTGACCGGCGCGCCGGATATGATCCTGGTAGTCGAGGTTGAACTTCATGGCGATATCGCGCGCCAGCTCAAGATGCTGCTTCTGGTCGTCGCCGACAGGAACATGCGTGCCGCGATAGACGAGGATGTCGGCAGCCATCAGGCTCGGATAGGCGAGCAGACCGAGCGAGGCATTCTCGCGGTCCTTGCCGGCCTTGTCCTTGAACTGCGTCATGCGGTTCATCCAGCCGATGCGGGCGACGCAATTGAAGATCCAGGCGAGCTCGGCATGCTGCGGCACGGCGGACTGGTTGAAGACGATGTGCTTCTCGGGGTCGATGCCGGATGCGATGAAGGCGGCGGCGATCGAGCGGATCTGGCCGCGAAGATCTTCATGCACGAGCTGTGCGGTGATCGAGTGCAGATCGACGACGCAATAGATGCAGTCATTACCGTCCTGCAGCGCCACGAACTTGCGGATCGCGCCGAGATAATTGCCGAGATGCAGATTGCCGGTCGGCTGAACGCCGGAGAAAACGAGCTTCTTGAATTCGCCCATGATGATGTCCTCGATTAGGCTGGTGGAGGGCCCCAGGGCCAATGGCCCATGTTGCTAACGGGCGCGCTTATGCACGCGCCAAGGGCGGCAATCAAGAGGCCGCGGGTGCGGCGTGTTGGATGAGGTCGAAGGTGTTGCCGTAAGGATCCGAAAACACCGCGACGGTGCCGTAAACCTCGTGCCGCGGCTCTTCCAGAAAGCGGACGCCGGCGGCCGTCATTGCCGCGTGGTCGCGCGCGAAATCATCGGTCTTCAGGAAGAAGCCGACGCGTCCGCCGGTCTGGTTGCCGATCGCAGCCTTCTGCCTGTCGTCCGCTGCCTGTGCCAGCAAGAACGCCGCTCCATCACCGTCACGCGGCTTCACCACCACCCATCGCTTGCCATCCGGCATTGCCTCGTCTTGCTGGCAGTCGAAGCCGAGCGCACCGCAATAGAAAGCTTTGGCGCGATCGTAATCATCGACGACAAGCGTGACGAGAAACAGCGATTGCATCGGTCCGGGCTCCTGGTTCGAGGCATTTCAACGGGTTGAAGATCACTCTCTTAAACTTTTTTGAGCCGCCACACCGCATTTTTCGCGCGTCTTCCGCGATTTCGAATGGGCTATGCACGCCGCCTTCAACGCATTGATTCCGTTTTGGGTGTCGGGAGTATTTTATACTCATAAATAGCTATGTTGAAAACAGCGATATCCTATAAATGAGGGATTTTCACATTTTGAATTAGTAGAAAATTTCACAAAATGGTCACAATTGAAACCAACGTTCCTCCCGCCATCCGGCCGGGCAGCGCCCCTTCAGCCCGGCCCTTTCCGGAGGGACGTCGATGCATACCATTCTATCCCTGGCGCTCGCCGGCCTGTTCGCCGTGTCCTGTTGCCTCAACGCCAATGCCCAGACAGCCAAGAAGCCATCCGTCAGACTGCTGAAGAACAGCGCCAATTCCGCCTATACTGTGCAGACCGTCAGCGTCCGTGTCGGCTGTTTCCCACCGCGGCTGAGAGGAATTCTCGCGCATATCGCCGCAAAAACCGGACGCCGGCCGATGGTGACATCGGGCTTCCGGCCGCATTCCGGCCGCTCGCACTCACAGCACCGGCATTGCAATGCCGCCGATATCCGAGTGCCCGGCGTTTCCGAGCGCGTGGTCATTGCCGCCGCTCAGAGCGCACCGGGTATTGGCGGTATCGGCCGCTATTGCAACGGTATCGTTCATGTCGATACCGGGCCGAAGCGGCGCTGGACCTATTGTTGAGCCTCAGCCTTCGGTCGAGGGTGCGGGCTTGCGGTTGAGGTTGCGGCGGATCATGCCGAGATCGGCGCCGCCGATCAGGAATGCTGTCGCGAAATAGACGATCATGGAAATGCCGATCAGCAGACCGAGCGTGCCGACCTTCGTCGTCAGATGCGCGTCTGATGCGAGCGACGGCGCCCAGCGATGCTGCAGATAGATGATGACGGCACCCATGACGGCGGCCGAGACGACGAGCAGAGCGGCCCGCCGCGCCAGCGCCCATTCCCAGGCCAGATGCCCGCGGCGCAGCAGCGTTACGAAAAGCAGGACCGTGCTGATCCACCCCGCCGTCGCTTCGGCGACCGCGATGCCGGGAGCGCCGAGATAGGGGAACAGCGTCAGCGCCGTCGCGCAGTTGACGCCGACCGCGATCGCCGAGAAGCGCATCGGTGTCTTGGTGTCCTCGCGGGCGTAGAAGCCGGGTTGCAGCGCCTTGATCAGCACGAAGGCCGGGAGGCCGATGCCGTAGATCGCCAGGATGGAGCCGACAATCAGGGTGTTTTCCTGATGGAAGGCGCCACGCTCGTAGAGCACGCGGATGATTTCGTCGGAGAGGATCCAGAGCGCGAAGGCAGCCGGGATCGTCAGGAACAGCACGAATTCGATCGACCGGTTCTGCAGGTTGCCTGCCTCGCGCAGATTGCCGCCCTTCAGCGCACGCGCCAGTTCCGGCAGCAATACCACGCCAACCGCGACGCCGACGACGCCGAGGGGAAGCTGGTAGATGCGGTCGGCATACTGAAGCGCCGCGATCGCGCCTTCGCGAGACGAGGCGATCGCCTGGCCGATCATCTGGTTGATCTGCGTGATGCCGCCGGTGACGGCTGCGGGCACCGCGAGGATCAGCAGCCGCTTGACGTTGGGCGTCATGCGCGGGCGGCGAAGGCCGATGCTCATGCCGGCATGGATGACGCCGAGATAGACGACGGCGAGCTGCAGAATACCGGCCGCGAGAACGCCCCAGGAGAGATACCAAGCCGTCTGCAGCGGCTCCGAGCCGGTGTAGAGCGCATAGAACAGCGCGCCGATCATCACGACGTTCAGGAAGACGGGCGCGACCGCGGCGGCGAAGAAGTGATGCAGCGAGTTCAGCATCCCGCTCATCATCGCCGTCAGCGACATGCACATCAGATAAGGGAACATCACCGCCGCCATGCGCACGGTGATCGAGAACTTGTCCGGATCGTCGGTGAAGCCGGGCGCGATGATGAAGCGCACCAGAAGCGGCATGCAGAGCTCCATCACGATGGTGATGAGCAGCAGTACCGAGAAGAGCACGCCGAAGACTTCTTCCGAGAAGCGCTTGGCGCCGTCGGTGCCGTTCGCCTCGATCTCCTTGGCAAACAGCGGCACGAAGGCGGCGTTGAAAGCGCCCTCGGCAAACAGGCGCCGGAAGAGGTTCGGAAAGCGGAAGGCGGCGTAGAACACGTCGGCCATCGGACCGGTCCCGAGGGCTGCGGCCATCAGCGTTTCACGGGCAAAACCGAAGATGCGGCTGCCGAGCGTGGCGCCGCCGACGGTGGCAAATTTCTTGACGAGGCTCATGCGGGGGAACCGGCTTTCTTGTCGCTCGGCTGCGAAGAGCGTGCCGTGGCAGCGGGCGCGATGATGCCGGATGGCATGCGTTCGCGCAGCTCGTCCTCTTCACCGGCCATGACGGCCTTCAGCCGGGCGGTGATGTTGGAGCGCTTGCTGTCGCTGGTGATCTTCTGGCCGACGAGGTCGGTGACGTAGAAGGTGTCAATCACCTTCTCGCCGAAGGTGGTGATGCGGGCGGATTGAATGTCGAGCGAGAGATCGGAAAGCACCGCGGTGATTTCCGACAGGAGACCGGCGCGGTCGAGGCACTCGACCTCGATGACGGTGAACTTGTTCGACAGGTTGTTGGTGATGTTGACCGACGGCGGAATGACGAAGGCCTTGCTCTTCTTGCGGTTCTTCGTCCGCGTGGCGATGACTTCGGGCAGCCGCTTGCGGCCGGAAAGCACGTCCTCGATCATCCGGCCGATGGTGGCGGCACGGCGAAGCTCGTCCTCGTCATTCGGGAATTCGCGGCTGACATGGATCGTGTCCAGCGCGCGTCCGTCCGAGGTCGTGAAGATCTGCGCATCGACGATATTGGCACCCGCTGCCGCGCAGGCACCGGCGATGACGGCGAGCAGGCGCGGATGGTCCGGCGAGAGCACGGTGATTTCGGTGATCGCATGGAAGCTGTCGGTCCGCACCGTTGTTGCCAGCGCCTGGCCGGCCTTGTCGGCATGGCGGATGAAATGCGCATGGCGCACCTGGTCTTCCAGCGGCACCGAGAGCAGGTAGGGCTGGTAGTGCAGCTTCGTATAAGTCTTGCGGTCCTTCTGCGTCCATTCGGAGAGCGCGTTGAACAGCGCCTCGGCGGCAAAGCCGGCGCGCTCCTTGCGCGACACTTCCGAGAAGCCACCGGCCAGCAGAAGCTCGGTTTCATAGTAGAGCGTGCGCAGCAGCTGGCCCTTCCAGCCGTTCCAGACCCCCGGGCCCACAGCACGGATATCGCAGATCGTCAGGATCAGCAGCATTTTCAGCCGGTCGAGCGACTGCACGCGATCGGCAAAATCGGTGATCGTCTTGCGGTCGGTCAGGTCGCGGGTCTGGGCGACCATCGACATCGTCAGATGTTCCTCGATCAGCCAGACGACCATCTCCGTCTGCTTCTGCGACAGGCCGAAGCGGGCGCAGAGCTTTCGGGCGACGCGGGCACCGGCGATCGAGTGATCTTCCTGGCGGCCCTTGGCGATGTCGTGCAGCAGCACCGCGACATAGAGCGAGTCCCGGTCTTCGATATGCGGCATCAGCTTGTTGGAGAGCGGGTGCAGCTCTTCCGCCTTGCCCTTGTCGATCTCCGAGAGCACGTCAACGCTGCGGATCAGATGTTCGTCCACCGTATAGTGGTGGTACATGTTGAACTGCATCATCGCGACGATCTTGCCGAATTCGGGAATGAAGCGGCCGAGCACGCCGGCCTCGTTCATCCGGCGCAGGATCAGGGCGGGGTCGCGATGCGAGGTGAGGATCGACAGGAAGAGGCGGTTTGCTTCCTCATTGTCGCGCAGGTCGTTGTCGATCAGCCCGAGCGAGCGGCTGACGCGCTTCAAGGCATCCGGGTGGAACTCAAGCCCGTTCAGATCGGCGACATGAAAGAGCCGGATGATGGCAACCGGATCGCGCTTGAAGACATCGGGGTCGGCAAGCGTGATGCGGCCGCGATCCTCGACGAATTCGACGCTTCCGGCGATCTTGCGGGTACGGTGGGTAAAGCGGCTGAGCACGCCTGTCAGGCCGGGGATCGACTTCGCCTGCTGGTCCTCAAGCGCCGCGCAGAGAATGCGCGTCAGGTCGCCGACATCCTTTGCAACGAGGAAGTAGTGCTTCATGAATCGCTCGACGGCCGACAGGCCGGGGCGGGCGTGATAGCCGAGCGCCTCGGCGATCTCGCGCTGGATGTCGAAGGAAAGCCGCTCTTCCGCCTTGTTGGTCAGGAAATGCATGTGGCAGCGCACCGCCCAGAGGAAGTCCTCGGCGCGCATCAGCAGCCGGTATTCCTGCTTTGAGAGAACCCCGAGCTTGATCAGTTCGGCGGGATCGCGGACGTGATAATAATATTTCGAGATCCAGAAGAGCGTGTGCAGGTCGCGCAGGCCGCCTTTGCCTTCCTTGACATTCGGCTCGACCAGATAGCGCGTGTCGCCCGCCTTGCGGTGGCGCTCGTCGCGTTCGGCAAGCTTGGCGGCGATGAATTCCGGGCCGGTGCCAGTGACGATTTCCTTGTCAAAGCGGGCTTCGAGATCGGTTTCCAATGACTGCAAGCCGCAGATATAGCGCATCTCGAGGATCGCCGTGCGGATCGTCATGTCCGACTTCGACAGCGCGATGCATTCCTCGACGGTGCGCGTCGCATGGCCGACCTTGAAGCCCATGTCCCACAGAATGTAGAGCATGAACTCGACGGCCTTGTGCGTCTCCTCGCCGGGCTTCGGCAGGAAGAGGAACAGCAGGTCGATATCCGAACCCGGCGCTAGCGTGTCGCGCCCGTAGCCGCCGACGGCGGTGACCGAGAACTTGTCCTTCTGCTTCGGGAAAATATGCGTGACGGTGAAATGATAGAGGACCGTGATGATCTGGTCCTGAAGCCAGGAGATACGGTAGGCGCAATGCAGGCCGCCGCCATCTTCCGAGAGCAGCTCGCGGGCCTTCTGGCGGCCCTCGTTGCTGGCCTTTTTCAGGAGTGCAAGCAGATCCGAGCGCAGAAGGTCCGGGCGGTTCTTGTTGGCTTCGGCCACGGCATCGCACTGGCTCTGCAGATAGGCCGTATCGAGGATGCCGGAAAAGTCGATGTCTTGCTTCGCCATGCTGTGTTCGCGCGGCGCGGCTTGCTCAGTCTGCGCCTCTCGTTTCGTTTGCATGCGATATAGCCTCTCTACCCGGCTGATGACACCGGCTTCATACCTCAAGAACCTTTAATTTTGGCGAAAAGGTGTTGCGAGCCGCCGGGGCGGGGCGCTTTGCCGCAAGTTGGCAGATTGCCGGCGGTCAGACCGTCTGGGCCTGAACCGAGTAGAGCACCTGGCGGGCTTCCTGGGTGATCGCCTCCAGCGTCGGCCGGTCGCATTCGCGGTAACCCGCCTTGGCGATCATCGAGGCGAGCTCGCAGATCAGCGTGCAGCAGCGGGTAACCTCAAGCAGGCCGTAGGGCGATTTCCAGCCGCGCGGATTGCCGTGCTCGTCGGCGCGACGAAGCGCTTCGAGGATCGTGAACATATCGGAGAGCCGCTGTGTCTCACGAACGAGGCTGCGCATGAACATCGGACGGCTCCTACTTCACTTGTTTCTTCAATGCGTAAAGCGCATCCAGCGCCTCACGCGGCGTCATGTCGTCAAGGCTCATGCCCTTCAGCGTTTCCTCGACCTTGGACGGACCGCGATTTGTATCCTCGCGGCGCACCGCCACCTGGAAGAGCGGCAGGTCGTCGATCAGTTGGCTCGCCGGGTTCTTTCTGTCGGCATCTTCAAGCCGCGTCAACACATCGCGTGCACGGGCAACGACGGAAGCCGGCAGACCGGCCAGCCGGGCAACCTGAATACCATAGGAACGATCGGCAGCGCCCGGGCCGACTTCATGAAGGAAAATGACGTCGCCGTCCCATTCTTTCACCCGCATCGTCGCGTTCGATAGCCGGGCAAGCTTTTCAGAAAGCACGGTCAATTCGTGAAAGTGCGTCGCAAAAAGCCCGCGGCAGCGGTTGGCTTCATGCAGATGCTCGACGGCCGCCCAGGCGATCGAAAGACCATCGAAAGTCGCGGTGCCGCGGCCGATTTCGTCGAGGATGACGAGCGAGCGGTCGGTCGCCTGGTTGAGGATCGCCGCAGTCTCCACCATCTCGACCATGAAGGTTGAGCGGCCACGCGCCAGATCGTCCGATGCGCCGACGCGGGAGAAGAGACGGTCGACGATGCCGATATGCGCCGACGTCGCCGGAACGAAGCAGCCCATCTGCGCTAGGATCGCGATCAGCGCGTTCTGGCGCAGGAAGGTCGATTTACCGCCCATGTTCGGGCCGGTCAGCAGCCAGATCGCGCCGTCCTTGCCGTCGGCGACCGGCGACAGGTCGCAATTATTGGCAACGAAGGGGCCGGAGGACTGGCGGCGCAGCGCCTGCTCGACGACAGGGTGACGCCCGCCCTCGATTGCAAACATCTTCGAGCCGTCGACGAGTGGGCGGCAATAAGCCTGCTCTTCAGCAAGCAGCGCCAGTGCAGCCGCAACGTCGATAATGGCAAGTGCCCGGGCGCCGGCCTTGATCGCCTCGGCTTCGGCAACGACAGCAGCCGTCATCCTGTCGAAGGCGGCAAGCTCGATCTGCAGCGCCCGGTCAGCGGCATTGGCAATGCGGCTTTCGAGATCGGCAAGCTCCGTCGTCGTGAAGCGCATGGCGTTGGCCATCGTCTGGCGATGAATGAAACGCGCCTTGGCTTCCGCGGTGTCGGTCATCGGACCAGCATTGCCGGCGGTGACCTCGATGAAGTAGCCGAGAACGTTGTTATGCTTGATCTTCAGCGACTTGATGCCGGTTTCGTCGGCATATTGCAGCTGTAGGCCGGCAATCACCCGGCGCGACTGATCGCGCAGCGCCCGGACCTCGTCGAGTTCGGCGTTGGCGCCATCGCGCAGGAACCCGCCGTCGCGCTTCAGGAGCGGCAGTTCGTCGGCGAGCGTTTCGCCAAGCAGCGCTTCCAGCTCGGAAGGCAAGGCGCGCAACCCATCAAGAGCCGCATCGAGCTCGACCGGCAGCAGCGCACCATCAAGCTGGCCGACCAGCTCGCTGGCAGCACCCAGTCCCTGGCGGATCGACCAGAGATCGCGCGGGCCGCCACGATCGAGCGCCAGCCGCGAGAGCGCGCGCGGCATGTCGGGCACATGCTTCAGCGCATCGCGCAGGTCGCCACAGAGCGACGGCTCTTCGATCAGGAAGCCGATCGAATCGAGACGTTCGTTGACCCTTGCCGGATCGGTCAGCGGCGACATCAGCCGTTCCGCGAGCAGGCGGGCGCCGCCACCGGTCACCGTACGGTCGATCGCCTTCAGCAGTGCGCCATTACGGTCACCTGAAAGGGTCTTTGCCAGTTCGAGATTGGCGCGGGTCGCCGGATCGATGAACAGCGTCGAAGCGCCGCTTTCGCGTTCCGGCTTGCCGAGCGGCGGCCGCTCGGCGATCTGCGTCTTCTCGACATAGGCGACGGCAGCGGCGGCCGCGGCGAGCTCGGCGCGCGAGAAAGTCCCGAAACCGTCCAGCGTCGAAACCCCGAAATAGCGGGCGATCCGGCCTTCGGCGGTAGCGCTGTCGAAGAGCACGCCGGGTTGCGGCACGGCCACCCGGCCCAGCACGTCGAAGACGGGCTTCAGTTCCGGGTCGTAGAACATCGTATCCGGCACGATCAGCTCGCGCGGATCGATGCGCAGGATATCGGCGAGCAGCCGCGAAGCCTCGGTTTCGGCAAGCCGGAAGACGCCCGTCGAAATGTCGATCCAGGCGAGCGCCATCAGCGGCTCGGAAGCACCGCGGATACGGGTAAGCGCCATCAGGTAATTCGATTCCGAAGGCGAAAGCAGCTTCTCTTCGGTGATCGTACCCGGGGTAACGAGGCGGATCACGTCACGCTTGACGACCGATTTCGAGCCGCGCTTCTTCGCCTCCGTCGGATCTTCCACCTGCTCGCAGACCGCGACGCGGAAACCGAGCCCGATCAGCTTCTGCAGATAGTCGTCGGCCGCATGAACCGGCACGCCGCACATCGGGATATCCTGGCCCATGTGCTGGCCGCGCTTCGTCAGCGTGATGCCGAGCGCGCGGGAAGCGTCGAGCGCGTCCTCGAAGAACAGCTCGTAGAAATCGCCCATGCGATAGAAGAGCAGCGAATCCGGATTGTTCGCCTTGATCTCGATGAACTGCTCCATCATCGGCGTTGCCGAAGCGCGGCTTTCCTCTGTCGCGAGTTCGGCAGCCGAAAAGGCTTCGTGTCGAGGATCCATTCTGTCGTTCACGTCGGTAGGCTTTTCCTTAAAAAATCAGGTGCCACCCTATCGAAGCGCGGCTATAGAAGACAACAGCTATCGGGAAATGGGAGCCGTTAGCCCACAGGAGGATTGAGGGAGGTATTCGCTGAACCGCGCGGTCAGGAACCCCTTGAGGGGCGCCTGCCAGTTCCAACGGATATTTTAATCGATTGTAGCCGTACGGCTTTTTCGCAAGGCGTCGTGTCAGCCCCCATAGCCCTGTCTATAGATTGGGGAAACGGCGCAATCGAAAGCCGATTGCCAGGAGATTTGGAGGAGATATGCCCGACATGAACAGCAAGCAGCGCCCCGCCAACGGCATCACCGACAAGGAAGCACTCGACTTCCACTCAATGGGGCGGCCGGGCAAGCTCGAGGTCAACCCGACCAAGCCGATGGCGACGCAGCGCGATCTCTCGCTTGCCTATTCGCCGGGCGTCGCCGTTCCCGTCAAGGCCATTGCCGCCGATCCCGCCACCGCCTATGATTATACCTCGCGCGGCAACATGGTGGCCGTCATCTCCAACGGCACGGCTATCCTTGGTCTCGGCAATCTCGGGGCCTTGGCGTCGAAGCCGGTCATGGAAGGCAAGTCGGTTCTCTTCAAGCGTTTCGCCGATGTCGATTCCATCGACCTGGAAGTCGATACGGAGAATGTCGACGAGTTCATCAATTGCGTCCGCTTCCTCGGCCCCTCCTTCGGTGGCATCAATCTCGAAGATATCAAGGCGCCCGACTGTTTCATCATCGAGCAGCGCCTGCGCGAGCTCATGGATATCCCTGTCTTCCACGACGACCAGCACGGCACGGCAATCATCGCCGCCGCCGGCCTGATCAACGCGCTGGAACTGACCGGCCGCGACCTGAAGACGACCAAGCTCGTCTGCAACGGCGCCGGTGCCGCGGCAATCGCCTGCGTCGAGCTCATCAAGGCCATGGGCTTCGCGCCCGAGAACATCGTTCTCTGCGACACCAAGGGCGTCATCTACCAAGGCCGCACCGAGGGCATGAACCAGTGGAAGTCGGCGCATGCCGTCAAGACCAAGGCCCGCACGCTGGAAGAGGCCATGAAGGGCGCCGACGTCGTCTTCGGCCTGTCGCAGAAGGGCGCCTTCTCCGAGGACATGATCCGCTCGATGGCCGACCGGCCGATCATCTTCGCCATGGCAAATCCGGATCCGGAAATCACGCCGGAGGAAGTCGCCCGCATCCGCGATGACGCAATCATGGCGACCGGCCGCTCCGACTATCCGAACCAGGTCAACAACGTCCTCGGTTTCCCCTATATCTTCCGCGGCGCGCTCGATGTTCGCGCCACGACCATCAACGACGACATGAAGATCGCTGCCGTGAAGGCGCTGGCCAGCCTCGCCCGCGAAGACGTGCCCGATGATGTCGTTGCCGCCTATCAGGGCAACCGACCGCGCTTCGGCGCGCAATACATCATCCCGGTTCCCTTCGATCCGCGTCTGATCTCGGCAATCCCGGCCGCCGTCGCGGAAGCTGCGATCGAAAGCGGTGTCGCCCGCAAGGTAATCACCGATATGGAAGGCTATCGCCGCGAGCTCTCCGCCCGCCGCGATCCAATCGCCTCGACGCTTGCAAGCCTCTACGAGCGCGTGCGCCGCCGGCCTAAGCGTGTCGTCTTTGCCGAGGCCGAAGAAGAGCAGGTGATGCGCGCCGCTCTCTCCTACGCCAACCAGCAGCTCGGTACCGCGATCCTGCTTGGCCGCGAAGACCTGATCAAGGCAACGGCCGAGCGCGCCGGCATCGATCTCAGCCGCCCTGGTCTCGAAATCGTCAACGCCCGCATCTCGACCCGCGTCGAAGCCTATATCGACTATCTCTACGCCCGCCTGCAGCGGAAGGGATACCTTCACCGCGATGCCCAGCGCCTGATCCACAACGACCGCAACCATTTCGCGGCAACCATGGTGGCGCTCGGTGATGCCGACGGCATGGTCACGGGCATCACCCGCAATTACTCGACGGCGCTGGAAGACGTCCGCCGCTGCATCGATGAAAAGCCCGGCCACCGGGTCATCGGCGTATCGCTGGTGCTCGCCCGCGGCCGCACCGTCTTCGTCGCAGATACCGCAGTTCACGACATGCCGACGGCGGAAGAGCTGGCGGATATTGCCGAGGAAGCAGCCGGCCTCGCACGCCGCATGGGCTATCAGCCGCGCGTCGCGATGCTCGCCTATTCCACCTTCGGCCATCCGTCGGGAGAGCGCTCGGAGCGCGTCCGCGAAGCGGTGAAGATCCTCGACAAGCGCCGTGTCGATTTCGAATACGACGGTGAAATGTCGGCAGACGTGGCGCTGAACCGCAAAGCGATGGAGCAATACCCGTTCTGCCGCCTCTCGGGCCCGGCAAACGTGCTTGTCATGCCCGCCTTCCACTCGGCCTCGATCAGCACCAAGATGCTCCAGGAGCTCGGCGGCTCCACCGTCATCGGCCCGATCCTCGTCGGCCTCGACAAGGCCGTCCAGATCACCTCGATGGGTGCCAAGGACAGCGACATCGTCAACATGGCCGCAATCGCGGCTTATGCGGCGGGGTCGTAAAGACAACGCCCTATCGCGATATCGCGCGGTAGGGCGTTATTCCGGGAATTTGCCCGGCCACAGGCGCGCGCCGTGAAGAACGCGCAGTACTCGCACCCGATCCGGCAAGGCGATGTAAGCGATGATATAAGGCGTGCGCTGCACAGTGAGTTCGCGCGTCCCTTCGATCCGGCCGGCTCTGCCGCTTTGCGGAAACGCGGTCAGGCGCTGGGCGGCAGCCGCAATCTGCTCGTCGATCAGCACTGCGGCCTGCGGATTTTCCGTCTGGATGAAGGAGAAGATGTCGTCTCGGTCTGAAAGCGCATAGCGGGTCCAGACAAGCTTCACCGGCCGCCCCCCGCATTGCGCAAGGTGTCGGCGCGTCTCTTTGCGAAATGCGCTGCCACCTCGTCGTCGTCTACATCCGCCGATGTATCCGCAAGCGCCTCCAGCACTTTCGCCTTGAACCAGGCGTTATGCGCTTCGCTGCTGCTCACCAGTTCGAGTGGTAGAGCGCCTTCGTTCGCCGTCCTCGTCAGTAGGATCCGGACAGCATCGGAAACGGTCAGGCCCATCGTCTCAAGAACGGCTGCCGCGCGTTCCTTGATCTCAGGATCGATTCTCGTTTGAACAAGCGTGGTCGAAGACATTGGTCACCTCCGTTAGGAGATGACCGTACTTCATTTGAATGACAAGTGCCAGCTTAGCTAGAGAACCGGCCGGCGTCGGCGCCGTAGTAGTTCAGGTAACGGTCCGAGATGCTGGAGATCGGCAGAACGATCAGCACGTCGGTCGTGTTGAAGGCGTGGTCGACCACGGCGGTGGAGCCGACCATCGCGCCCAAGCGCAGGTAGCCCTTGATCAGCGGCGGCAGTGCCATCAGCGCCTTCTTCGGGTTGACGGCTTCGGGCGGCATCAGGTCCATCGGACGGGCCAGATGCGGCAGGGCGTTGACGGCCCATTCGTTCTTGGCCTGAACCGTGTGGTGCAGGAAGGAGAGGGCCAGTGCATGGCTTTCCGGATGGATGCCCGGGAAGGAGGCGCAGCCGAACATGGCGCTCATGCCGTGCTTCAGAGCATAGGCCCAATTGCCCTGCCAGAGCAGTTCGACCGTGCGCTTCGTACGATATTCCGGCAGCACGCAGGAGCGCCCTAGCTCCATGAATTTCTTGTCGGGATGGCGGGCAAGCAGCTCGCCGATCGCGAATTCGGAAGCCGAGTAAAAGCCGCCATTCGCCATCGCGACATCCTGACGCAACAGGCGGTAGGTGCCGACGATCTGGTCTTCGCTGTCGCCTTCCAGCGATCGGTCGAGTACCAGCAGGTGATCGCAGAAAGCGTCATAGGCATCGAAATCGCGCTCGCGGCGCATGGCTTCAGCCGGAAGCTGCGCCTTCATCTCCTCGACGAAGACGCGGTAACGTACGTGCTGTGCGGCATCGATTTCGCTGGCGCTGCGGGCCAGCCGGGTCTCGAGATTACCGATACGGCCGAGAACGTCGCCTTCCTTCGGCGCAACAGTCGCCGAAGACCGGCTGGTCTCCGCAATCGTCTCGCGTTTCAAGGTGTCGATATCCATTGAAGATTCTCCCGTTGCCGGCTCATGAGCTGCCATAAAACACTTATGTGCGACAGGAAAGTGACATGAACGTTACGGAGAAATTGGGGCAATGTCACCCCGCTTTATAGCGCTTCCGCCCGCCGCGCCGAGAGCGCGGCCACGGCCTGAACCTCGGTCAGTAGCCGGATCGGATCGACCGGCTTGATCATCACCCGGTTGGCACCGGCCAGCAGAACGGCACGACGGGACTCGTCGCGCTTGTCTGCCGTCAGCACGATGACAGGCACCGGCACCAGATCGAGACGGCGCTCGTGACCGCGCAGGCGGCCGATCATGTCGACGCCTTCGCCGCCCGGCATGGTGAGATCGCTGATGACGATATCGGGGCGGCTGCCGTTCTCGGAAAGTGCGCCGTCAAGCAGGCTCTCGAAGTCCTCGACATGGCGAACAGTATGGCCACCCTTCTCCAGCATGGCACGCACCAGCATGGCATTGATCGGGTCGTCCTCGCCAAGCAGGATGTTGAGACCGCGCTGCAGGCTGGCTTCGGGAATGGAGGCGCTGAAGCCCGGCTGATTGTCGTTCAGCGCATCCCGCTTCTCCATGCCACGCATCCGTCCACGCAACACGTCGATCAGCGACTGTTCGCGCAGCGGCCGGATCAGCCAGGCATCGAAGAGATCGAGTGCGTGAGCGTTCCGTTCTTCCGGGTTGACGAGCAGGATCTTGCGCAGGCCAAGCGCCGCAACGTCGGTGCGGTCGGCGAGATGGCTGGCGAACTCGGCCGAAAGACGGTGGTCGATGATGATGTCGGTCGGGCGCTGGCCGCGGCCGGCCATATAGAGCAGCGTCTCGCGGGCGGTCTCACCATCCTCGACGAGATGGCAGGCGCCGCCGAGCGCGGTGACCGTTTCGGCAATTGCCGCCCGCGCAGCACCCGCAGGCGCGAGCAGCACGACGGTATTGCCGGCCAGCAGACCCTTGCGGCGGCCGCGGCCCTCTTCAGTGATGCCCGCCGGAAAGCGGATGGTGAATTCGCTGCCCTTGCCCTTCTCACTGGCAACCGTCAGCGAGCCGCCGAATTCGCGCATGATGCGCGCCGAGATGGTCAGGCCGAGACCGGTGCCGCCGCTCTTTTCGACCATGGTTCCTCCCTGTTCGAATTCACCGAAGATCCGGGACTGCTCCTCCGCAGTCATGCCCGGGCCGGTGTCGGTAACGGTAATGACGAGGTCTTCGTCAGACAGTGCGGCACGAATGAAGACGCCGCCTGCCTGCGTGAACTTCACCGCATTGCCGATCACGTTGAAAAGCACTTGGCGCAGCCGCGCCGGGTCGAAGCTCATGAATTCCGGCACATCGGACGAGACCGTGGCGCCGATCTCGATGTCCTTCTCGTGCGCCCGGTGCGCCAGCATTTCCACGACGCTTTCGAGAAGCTGCCGCAGCGATTCCGATCGTGGGCGCAGCTGGAAGCGGCCGACCTCGATGGTCGAGAAGTCGAGAAGGTCTTCGACCAGCTGGGTCAGGGCGTGACCGGATTGGCGGATGCCGCCGAGATAGTTCTGCTGCTCCTGTGTCATCTGCGCCTGGGCAAGCAAATGAGTCATGCCGAGAATGCCGGAGAGCGGCGTGCGGATTTCATGACTGACGGTCGCAAGCAGCCGCGACTTGGCGGCGCTGTTGTATTCGGCTTTCTGGCGTGCCTCTTCGCGCGCCTGCGCGGTCAGCCGCTCGTTGGTCACGTCGCGGGCAATGCTCTGGATCAGCAGATTGCCGTTTGCCGGATCGCGGGTGACGACATCGTGCCAGACGAAAATGCGCTGCCCCTCCAGCGTCGAAATCTCGACATCGAAGCGGTGCGGCTCGGCACCCGGGCGAAAGGCGATGCCGATCTCCTCGCATGTCTGCCCCTCGGGCTTCAGGCGGCCGGTCAGGCGCCGGAACGTGGCATTGGCGCCGATGATGCGCCGGTCGATGCTGCGGGTAACGGTGATGTCGCCGAGAACGTCATGCACATTGGCGAAGAGCTCGGCAGCTTCGCTCGTTGCAACGCCGCCGGTCTGCTTCTTCGGCAGCGCCTTCGCCTTGCGTCTGGAAACCGCGGCATAGGCAATGAGGGCAATGGCAATTGCCGCAAGCCCGATCGAAAAGAGCAGCGGGCCGCCGGCCTGACCGAGGATGAGGAGTAGGGCCGCGGCAAGAATGCCGGCGCCGCCGAGCCAAAGCGAGACCAGTGACTTCTTGCGCTGTACCGTTCTCGGACCAGCCACCGGTTGCAGGGAATCCTCGGCCGTCCGCACGTCCTGCGGTTTGGCGGGGCCGAAAGCAGCGGCCAGTCTTTCCTGCAGTTGAGCCAAGCTTTGCATGACTGCTGGCTAACATAGGCGCTCTTCCGAATGCCTTCAGGAAAAGACTAAGATTTTAGCTTTCGCTCTTTTTGGGTTGCAGCAACTCGTCAAGAATCACGCATCCCGCGCCGATCGTGATGAAACTATCGGCCAGATTGAAAACTGCGAACGACCATGTCTCCGTATGAAACAGGATGTAGTCGATCACGTGCCCGTAGAGAAACCGGTCGACAAGGTTGCCGAGCGCACCCGCAATAATCAGCGCGAAGCCGGTATGGGCGATCCAGCGGTCCTTGGCGGTGCGGTGCCACATCCAGATGACGAAGGCGACGATCACAAGGCGCATGCCGACGATGAACCAGCCGTCCATCCCTGACAGCATCGAGAAGGCGACGCCGAGGTTGTAGGTACGGTAGAGCGCCAGCATCGGAATGACCGGAACGGCTTCCTGCAGCGGCAGGTAATGATCGACGGCGATCTTGACGATCTGGTCGAGGATCACCGCCACGATGATGAAGAGCAGTATCGGCAGCGGGCGCGAAAAGAGGGCCGGGCGCGGAAGCGTCTGTTCGGTCATTTTGCCTCTGACAGTGAGAGAAGGTGGCGGCGTGCCTCGAAGAGCATGACGGCGCTCGCAACGGCAAGGTTGAGCGAGTCGGCGCGGCCCTGCTGCGGAATGCGGGCAAGCGCATCGGCCTCCCTGGCGAGCTGCTCGGGAATGCCGGATTGCTCGTTGCCCATCAGGAGAACGACAGGCTTCTTCTTGTAGTCGATGGTGCGGTAATCGACGGAGCCGGCCAGATGCGTGGCAACGACCTGCACGCCTGCCGTCTTCTTCCAGGCGATGAACTCTTCCATCGATGCCCGGGCGACCGGCACGGCGAAGACCGAACCCATCGTTGCCCGCACGGTCTCGAGCGAAAAGGGATCAGTTGCCTCGCCGACGAGGATGACGCCGGAGGCGCCAGCTGCATCGGCAGTGCGGATGATGGTGCCGAGATTGCCGGGGTCGCGCACGCGATCGAGCGCAATCCACGTCTCGCCCTGTTGCGGGCGGATGTCGCGCAGCGGCTTCCAGCGGGTCTCGAAAATGCCGACCACCATCTGCGGATTATCGCGCCGCGTGACCGAGGAGAGCACCTTCTCACTGACTTCAAGCACCAGCCCGCCGGAGGCGACCGTTTTCGCCGCCATCTGCTCGACCAACGGCTTGCCCTTGGCGGCCTTGGCATAGACTAGCGTGCGGATCGTCCAGCCGAGCTCGATCGCGTCGATGACGAGCTTCAGGCCTTCGGCCATGAAGGTGCCGCTCTGCTCGCGGGACTTCTTGTCGCTGAGCGCCTTGATGTCCTTGATGATCGGGTTGGCAAGCGAGGTGACTTCCTTCACCTGGCCGACCCGGCGCGGTCCGCGGTCGTGGAATTCGTTCATTTCGGCACCCAGCGCGAAAAGAGGGATGTGGAGAGGGCGCGGCCCGGCGTCTTGCCGTCAAGCCCGCCTTCGCGGATGACCAGCTCGCCCGACTCGACGGCGCCACCGGCGCCACGCATGATTTCGCGCATCAGCTCGTGGATCGAATAGAAGCTCGCCCGGATCGAATAGGCGGTCAGCACTAGGCCGACAGCCTTCGGCGAGAGGATTTCCCGGCAGATATCGAGCATCAGCGGCAGATGCTCGAACAGATGCCAGACCTCGCCATTCGGGCCACGGCCGAATTTCGGCGGATCGGTCAGGATGATGTCGTAGGTATTGCCGCGGCGTTCCTCGCGCAGGATGAACTTCATCGCGTCTTCGCAGATCCAGCGGATCGGCAGCTTTTCCATGCGGCCGAGCGCCTGGTTTTCGCGCGCCCAGCCGATCGCCTTCTTGGATGCATCGACATGGGTGACCTCAGCGCCGGCAGCGGCGGCCACTAGCGAGGCGACGCCGGTATAGCCGAAGAGATTGAGCACCTTCAGCGGCCTGCCTGCCTTCTCCACCTGCTCCTTCATCCAGCTCCAATGGACGATCTGCTCAGGGAAGACGCCGACGTGGCGGAACGAGGTGAAGCGGCCGAAGAAATCGACGCCAAGCAGGTGCAGCGGCCAGGTTTCGCCGAGCGCTTCCTTCGGGAAGCGCCAGCGGCCGGTGCCCTCTTCGTCGACATCGCCGGTAAAGACGGCATCGACCTTGTCCCAGACCGGCTGGGAAAGGGTCGGCTGCCACAGCGCCTGTCCCTCGGGCCGCACGACGCGGTAGGGGCCGTATTGCTCGAGCTTCTGGCCGTTGCCGCTGTCGATCAGGTGGAAGTCGCCGGCGCCGAGCGATTCCAGGATGACGGGCACGCGCTCGATCGGGCGGTCGCCGGTGCGGGTCTTCAGCGGTCGCTCGACGGCAACAGGCACGGCGGCCTCACGCACCGCCTCGCGGGGCGCTGCGGGTTTGGCAACCGGCTTGGCCGGGCGGTTCGGACGGTCGTCGCTGCGGCGAGGGCCGGAGGAGCCGGAAGGCGTCTTTGCGCCCGGCCGGCGGTCTTTTTGTCTCAACGTGGTTTTCCGCGTCTTCAATTCGATGGAGCCCGTGCAAATAGCATTCCGTTTCACCTTGGCAAAGCGCTTTCCCGCTGTGATAAGTTTAGCAATCCGAAATGGGAGGATTTCGAATGGATATGACCGGCGAAGAACGCATCACCGCACCGCGCGATGCCGTATGGGCGGCGCTCAACGATCCCGAAGTCCTCAAGCGCTGTATTCCGGGCTGTCAGACCCTGGAGATGAAGTCGCCCACCGAGCTCGCCGCCTCCGTCAAGATCAAGATCGGCCCTGTCTCGGCAACCTTCAACGGTGAGGTGACCCTCTCCAACATCAATGCGCCGGAAAGCTACACGATCTCGGGCGAGGGCAAGGGCGGCATCGCCGGCTTTGCCAAGGGCGGCGCCGATGTCGTGTTGAAAGAAGACGGCGCGGAAACAGTGCTGCAATATAACGCCAAGGCCCAGGTTGGCGGCAAGATCGCTCAGCTCGGCGCCCGCCTGGTCGATTCCACCTCGCAGAAGCTGGCGCAGCAATTCTTTGCCGATTTCAACGCCGCCGTTTCGGAAAAGGCGGGTACGTGATCCCGGCCATTGGCGGCTGTCCGTTCATCGGCTAATTCTTGATCATGGATTTGATGATCAGGACGCCGCGGCCGTCGGACCGCGAGGAGCTTGCCGATATCTATCTCGCGGTCCGCCGCCAGACTTTCACCTGGGTCGATCCGTCGCGCTTCAAGCACGAGGATTTCTTTTCCCATACGCAAGGCGAGCTCGTCTGGCTCGCCGAGACGGCGGATGGCTCTGTTGCCGGCTTCATGACGCTCTGGGCGGCCGACGATTTCATTCACATGCTTTATATCCGCAAGGAATGGCAGGGCAGGGGCGTCGGAACGGCGCTGCTGGGCGCACTCCCTGATTGGCCGCGCCACAGATACCGGCTGAAATGCCTGGTCAACAATGTGGGCGCCAAGGCCTTCTATCTCGCGAAGGGCTTTGCCGTGACCGGCACCGGAAGTTCGGCCGAAGGCGAATACGAAGAGCTGACCTTCGATCCGTCACGCCAATCAGCGTGAGGGCAGCTGCCCGGCGATCTCTTCCGCACGCGCCTTGTGGCGGCCGGCCTCGCCCTGCCAGCGGATCGCTTCCTTGGCTTCGACGCGCGCCCGCTTGCGGTGCTTGCCCTGGCTGAACCAGGTGACGGCAGAGCCGGCGAGCATGCCGATGATCAGCGCGATGAACAGGAAGACGAAGAACGGCGCGGAGAGCGACAGAACCTGATCTTCCGGGCGGAACGGGTTGAAAGCAAGCGTCACGCTCTGCCGGTTGGCCACGCAGAAGATGATCAGGATGATGCCGAGCGGCAGCAAAATCAAAAGGTTGGTGATCTTCTTCGCCATGTATGGCCTCCGCGCATTATGGCGCCGTCGTTGAAACGGCGCTTCTCAAGCTAAGAGCAGAATAGGAATCCGGTGGCGAACTTCAAGCGCGGTTTCGCCGCAGGTGAAAGGCTCAATCGTCCTGATCTGCCTGGCCGGGGTTCAGCCGTTCGCGCAGTTCCTTGCCGGTCTTGAAGAAGGGAACCCACTTTTCCTCGACGAAAACGGTATCGCCGGTGCGGGGGTTGCGGCCGGAGCGCGATGGGCGGTTCTTGACGGAAAAGGCGCCGAAGCCGCGCAGCTCGACGCGGTTGCCCGCCGCCAGTGCATCGGTGATCTCGTCGAGGACGGCATTGACGATATTCTCGACGTCGCGGTGATAGAGATGCGGGTTGCGCGCGGCAACTATCTGCACCAGTTCCGACTTGATCACGGTCGCCCCCTTAAATTATTGATTTCTTATCAATCGCGGCCAAACTGCCAAACTGAAACGAGCCCGTCAAGGAGCAACTTTTGTGGCAGAATGCCCTCAAGGTCCTGGGCTTTGAAGAGGTCGCCGTAGCCGAGAAGTGTGGCGACCTTCGAAACCGCGCCGGCGAGCAGGAAGGGCGTGTTGCTCTTCTTGTCCCAATCGACCACCGGCAGGTCCTTGCTGATGTCCCGCTTGGCCAGATAGTCGCGGATTTCAGGGTCGCCGCCGAGCTGGTCGATCAGCTTCACTTTCAGCGCCTGGCGGCCGGTATAGATCGTCCCGTCAGCGAGCTTAAGTACTTCATCGCGTGGCAGTTTCCGGCGATCGGCGACGAGATCCACGAACCAGGCATAGCTGTCCTGGACCATGTTGTTGATCATCGCCTTGGCCTCTTCGCTGGTATTGTGGAAGGGCGAGGGCTCGGCCTTCAGCGGAGAGGACTTGATCTCCTGCAGCGACACGCCGAGCTTTTCGAGCAGCGGCTGGATCTGCGGATACTGGAAGATGACACCGATCGAACCGGTGATCGAGCTGTCCCCGGCAATGATCGTGTCGCCGGCCGTGGCGATCATATAGCCGGCGGAAGCCGCGAGCGTGCGCACGTCGGAAACGACGGGCTTCTTGGCGGAGATCGCCCGGATCGCCTTGAAGATCTTCTCGCCGCCGTAGGTCGTGCCGCCCGGCGAGGAGATCGAGACGATCACGGCCTTCACCTGATTGTTCTCTTCGATCTTCTTCAGCCGCTCGAGCAGCTCGTCGTCATCGGTGATCAGGCCGGAGATCGTCACATGGGCAATCTGCGGACGGCTCTGCTCGATATCGCTGCGGAAAAACAGGTAGAGCGAGAGGCCGAGCGCCACCAGAAGCACCGCTGCTGCGATCCGCCAGAAGCCCAGTCGCCGGCGAAGTCTGCGGCGGTCGGCGATCGTCGAGCTGTCCATAAGTCCTCCGGGGCCTGAGACGGCCACAATTCACAGCGATATCAGATAAGGCGGCATGCTGTTGTGAAAATGCCGGTTTGCCGCGTTTTCTTGCCTTTGTTGCTTGTTGCAGAAAAAAATCCATATTGGCAAGGTAATGTAATAATGCGAAACGATCTGTGATCGGCCGAAGTAGTTCCTATATAGGAATGCCGATCGACAGACACGGACAGACTTAATGCTCGATACGATCAACAGCGGCGGGAAGGCTGCCTTTGCCCGACCCGCGCGCACTGCCTATGGCGCTGCGCTCAGTCATTCGGGGCGCGTGCGCCGTCTGAAGGTGCTGCTTCCGGTCGCCGCCGTCGTCGTGTCGCTGGCCTTCATCGCCGTCTCCATGGTCCGCGCCTATCTGCCGGAAAACCTGAAGATCGAGGGCGCCAAGATCGAGAATGGCAAGGTCGTCATGGCCAAGCCCGCGATCGCCGGTCGCAATTCCGATGGCATCAATTATTCGATGCTAGCCGAGCGCGCCCTGCAGGACATCAAGAATCCGAGCCTCATCACGCTGGAGACGATCAAGGCGGCCGTCCCTGTCAACGACGATCTGATCGCTCGCGTCGAGGCGCAATCGGCCGATTACGACCGCTCGACCGACAAGCTCGCGCTCACCTCGCCATTCACCGTTCTCCTGAGCAACGGTCTGACCGCCGATTTCAAGTCTGCCAAGCTCGATATCAAGGGTGGCAGCATGAGCACGGACGACCCCGTAACCATTACCAAAGAGGGAACTTCGGTTGTTGCGAACTCCCTCAAGATGACGGATAAGGGTCGCGTGATCACGTTCGAGGGGAAAGTTCGTATGAACGTCGATCCATCCGCCATCCGCAAACAGGGCACCTAACAGCCGGGTTCTTTAATGACAAAAGATTGTCACTCTCCAATTCGTAAGCTTGGCGCAGCAGCAACCGGCGGCGCTCTGGCGCTTCTGATGATTGCAGGAGCTGCATTCGCGCAGGCAACGACCAGCCAGATGGACGGCCTCAAGCTCGACAAGAACGAGCCGATCCAGATCGAGAGCGACAAGCTCGAAATCCACGACCAGGAACACAAGGCCGACTTTACCGGCAACGTGAAGGTCGTTCAGGGCAAGACGACGCTGCAGGCTGGCCACATGACGGTCTTCTACAAGCCGAAGGCAAATGCCGACGGTCAGGCGACGGATGCGAATGCCAAGCCGGATGCCGGCGCTGCATCGATCTCGTCCGGCAACGCCGATATCGACCACATCGTGGTCACCGACAAGGTTTTCCTGAGCTCCGGCACACAGACGGCAACCGCCGATAACGGCGCCTTCGACATGGCGGCGCAGACATTCATCCTGAAGGGCGACAAGGTTGTGCTCTCGGATGGCCCGAATGTCTTCACCGGCTGCCAGCTCACGGTCCACATGCAAACCGGACAGGCACAACTGGACAGCTGCGGGGGCCGCGTCCAGATTCAGCTCGATCCGAAGTCCCAGAAGAAGAACTGACCCGGCCCTCTCGTGAAACTTCTCTCGCTTCCCAAAATGTTCGGCAAGTCCGCGCCGCAGGCCGCGGACGCATCTGCCGGAGACAAAAGCCGTTACCAGGGCACGCTGATTGCGCGCGGTCTGACGAAGACCTACAGCACCCGGCGTGTCGTCAATGGCGTGTCGCTGGTCGTCCGGCGCGGCGAAGCGGTAGGGCTTCTCGGGCCGAACGGCGCAGGCAAGACCACCTGTTTCTACATGATCACTGGTCTCGTGCCGGTCGATGAAGGCACGATCGAGATCGACGGCAACGACGTCACGACCATGCCGATGTATCGCCGCTCGCGCCTCGGTGTCGGTTACCTGCCGCAGGAAGCCTCGATCTTTCGCGGCCTGACGGTCGAGGAAAACATTCGCGCCGTTCTCGAAGTTCACGAGAAGGACAAGGCGGCACGCGAGAAGAAGCTCGACGAGCTGCTCGAAGAGTTCCACATCTCGAAGCTCCGCAAGGCGGCAGCCGTATCGCTGTCGGGTGGTGAGCGCCGGCGTCTGGAAATCGCCCGCGCGCTGGCGACCGACCCGACCTTCATGCTGCTCGACGAACCCTTCGCCGGCGTCGATCCGATTTCGGTCTCGGATATCCAGAACCTCGTGCACCATCTGACGGCACGCGGCATCGGCGTTCTGATCACCGACCACAATGTCCGCGAGACCCTGGGTCTGATCGACCGCGCCTACATCATCCATGCCGGTGAAGTTCTGACGCATGGCCGGGCCAACGATATCGTCAACAACCCTGAGGTTCGCCGCCTCTATCTTGGCGACAATTTCAGCCTTTGATACGGTCGAAGGCGACGGAAATTCACCTTCCCGCCACACTTGAGCTTGACCAAATAGAATAAAAAAGCAATTTTTGGGCCAACTGGATTTCCGTGGCCTGAAATGCTTGTTCGGACGCGGCTTCCCGGAGGAAATGAACGGGAGTTTCGCGTCCGCCATGGCCCTGTCTGCCAATCTTTTCCTGCGACAGAACCAATCCCTCGTCATGACGCCGCAGCTGATGCAGTCCATCCAGCTGCTGCAGATGACGCATTTCGAACTCGTTCAATTCATCTCCCAGGAAGTCGAAAAGAACCCGCTGCTGGAATTTCCGTCAAATGACGCGGAAACGGGCAGCGAGCGTGACGGCGAAGATGATCCCCACGCCCACCAGCAGGATGATGACGAGCGCACCGATGCGCTTTCCGGCGACTGGTACGACAATGGCAGCGAAGGCAGCGTCAGTCACCTGAGCGAAGAGCTCGATTCCAACTATTCGAATGTCTTCCAGGACGACGGGGCGCCACAGCGGGCCGATGCGCCGGAGCTGATGAGCCAGTGGAAGTCGATGCCCGGCAGCGCCGAGGGCGAAGCCTATGACCTCGATGACTTCGTCGCCGGCCAGGTTTCGCTGCGCGACCATATCGTCCAGCAGGTGCCCTTCGTCCTGCCTGACATGGCCGACCGGCTGATCGGCCAGCATCTGCTCGATCAACTCGATGAGGCCGGCTATTTCCAGGGCGATATCGCCGAAGCCGCCGAACGGCTCGGCGCCACGACGGTCGATGTGGAGCGTGTGCTCGGCGCGCTGCAGACCCTCGATCCGCCCGGCGTCTTTGCCCGCAACCTCGCGGAATGTCTGGCGATCCAGCTACGCCAGAAAGATCGCTTCGATCCGGCGATGCAGGCCTTTGTCGCCAATCTTGAACTCTTGGCGCGCCGCGATTTCTCGACGCTGAAGCGCCTCTGCGGCGTCGATGAGGAAGATCTCCTCGACATGCTGACGGAGCTTCGCCAGCTCAATCCGAAGCCCGGCAGCGGTTTCGAGACCGGCGTCTCCGAAGCGATCATGCCGGATGTCGTCGTGCGGCCGTCGAGCGACGGCAGCTGGCTGGTGGAGCTCAATCCCGACACGCTGCCGCGCGTGCTGGTCAATCAGTCCTATTTCGCCAATGTCACGAAGAATGGCGAGGAGCACGCTTTCCTCTCCGAATGCCTGCAGAATGCCAACTGGCTGACGCGCAGCCTCGACCAGCGCGCCAAGACGATCATGAAGGTGGCGACCGAGATCGTCCGCCAGCAGGATGCGTTCCTGCTCCATGGTGTCGATCATCTGCGCCCGCTCAATCTGAAGACCGTTGCCGACGCCATCAAGATGCATGAATCGACCGTCAGCCGCGTCACCTCGAACAAATACATGCTGACGCCGCGCGGGCTCTTCGAGCTCAAATACTTCTTCACCGTCTCGATCAGCGCCGTCGAAGGCGGCGATGGACACTCTGCGGAGGCCGTCCGCCACAAGATCCGCATGCTGATCATGCAGGAAAGCCCGGAAGCCGTGCTGTCGGATGACGACATCGTCGACATGCTGAAAAAGGGCGGGATCGATCTCGCCCGCCGCACCGTCGCCAAATACCGGGAAGCGATGAACATCGCCTCTTCGGTGCAGCGCCGCCGCGAAAAGCGGGCGCTCGCCAAGGTCGCCGGCTTCTGAGCCCCTGACGGCCGGGCGTTGACTTTTTGGTAACCTCCGTTTATTAGCCCGCCGCAATTGGCGCTGTGAACAGCGTTCAGACTTATCCCCATCATCCTCAGGGCGCTTGAAGCACGAGACTTAAGCCGATCTTGCTTGAGTTTGCGCGAAGTGCTTGGATGAGAAGTAGGCTTGGCGTAAACTGGTACCGCAAACCACTATAAGAAGGGAAACTCCATGAGTGTGCGTGTATCCGGTAAACATATGGAAATTGGTGACTCGTTCCGTCAAAAGATCGAGGACCAAGTGGCCATGGCCGTCACGAAATACTTCGACGGGGGATATTCTGGTCAAGTGATCGTTGAGAAGTCGAGCTCGCGCTTCTCGGCCGATTGCAAGCTCCACCTCGATAGCGGGGTCGTGCTGCATGCGGCTGGTGAGGCGATGGATCCGCAGGTGGCTTTCGATGCCGCTTCGGAGCGTATCGAGAAGCGTCTGCGCCGCTACAAGCGGAAGCTCAAGGATCATCATGCCGGAAATCATCTGAACGGTTTTGCGGAAGTCGCCTATACGGTCATGGACGCTGTGCCTGACCACGAAGAAGAGGTTCCCGACGATTTCGCCCCGGCCATCGTGGCCGAGAGCACGAAGCAGCTGAAGACAATGTCCGTCGCAACCGCCGTGATGGCGCTCGACATGACGGACGAACCGCTGCTCCTGTTCCGCAACCCGGGCAAGGAACATTTGAACATCGTTTACCGCAGGCATGACGGTAATATTGGCTGGATCGACGCAGCCAATATCAAGAGCTGAGATCGGGCGATGAGCGGCGCCAAGCGCCGCTCTTCCAATCACCCGGCTTCGGCCACAGAAGGAAAAAGAAATGGCATTGGCAGATCTGCTGCATCAAGATGCGATTATCCCCGCCCTCAAGATAAATTCCAAGAAACAGCTGCTTCAGGAATTGGCGGCAAAGGCCTCGAAAATCACGGGCCTGTCTGAGCGGGAAATCTTCGACGTCGTGCTGCAGCGTGAACGTCTGGGTTCGACCGGCGTCGGCAATGGCATCGCAATTCCGCATGGCAAGCTCGCCAGCGTCCGCTCGATCGTCGGCGTCTTCGCACGTCTCGAGAGCCCGGTCGATTTCGAGGCTCTGGACGATCAGCCTGTCGATCTCGTTTTCCTGCTGCTCGCTCCCGAAGGGGCGGGCGCCGATCATCTCAAGGCCCTGTCGCGCATCGCGCGCGTGCTGCGCGACCAGGATCTGGTCGCCAAGCTGCGCGCCACCGACTCCGCCTCGGCGATCTATGCCTTCCTCAACGAAGAGCAGACTTCGAACGCCGCCTGAGATTTTCAATCGCAGAAATGAAAGAGGCGCCCGGTCATCCCGGCCGCCTCTTTTCGTTTGAGATGAGTTAGTTCTCAGAACTCTTCCCAATTGTCCTGCGCGACTGCGGCCGAACCATGGGCGACAGCAGCCCGGCGCGGTGCCGGAGCCCGGTATGCGGGTGCTGCGACAGGCGCGCGCATATGCTCGGCGGTTGCCCGCAGCGCCGCACTGTTTGCCTGGCCGGAAACCCGGAAGCGCAGCACGAGCGCCTTCAGCGTCTGCGCCTCGTCGTTCAGTGTCACACTGGCCGCCGTTGCTTCTTCCACCATCGCGGCGTTCTGCTGCGTCACCTGGTCCATCTGGTTCATGGCCTGGTTGATTTCCTTCAGCCCGATCGCCTGCTCGCTGGCAGACGCTGAGATCTGACGGATCAGGCCGTTGATGCCCATGACCTGCTCGGCGATCTTGTGCAGCGTACCGCCGGCGCGGCCAACGAGGTCGACGCCTTCCTTGACCTGAACGGCCGAGGTGTTGATCAGCGTCTTGATCTCCTTTGCGGCACTTGCAGAGCGTTGTGCGAGCTCACGGACTTCCTGTGCGACGACGGCGAAGCCCTTGCCTGCCTCACCGGCACGCGCGGCTTCGACACCGGCATTCAGAGCCAGCAGGTTCGTCTGGAAGGCGATCTCGTCGATGACGCCGATGATGCGCGACACTTCCGTGGACGACTGCTCGATGCCGTGCATCGAGGCGATCGCCTTCTGCACGACTTCACCGGACTTCTCGGCATCCTCGCAGGCGAGGTTGACGTTATCAGCTGCGGTGCGGGCGTTCTCGGCGCTCGAATTGACCTGGGCGGTCAGCTCGTTCAGCGCTGCAGCGGTCTCCTCGAGGCTTGCAGCCTGCTGTTCCGTGCGCTTGGCAAGGTCGGAGGCGCTGTTGCTGATCTCGCTGGTGCCGGAGCCGATATTCACGACGCTCGTGTTCATCGTATGGACGGTCTCTTCGAGGCTGGCGAGCGCGGCGTTGAAGTCCTGCTTCAGCTTCGCGTATTCGCCCGGGAAATCCTCGTTGATGCGGTGGCCGAGATTGCCTTGCGACAGTTCGGAAAGACCGGCACCGACGATCGAGACGATCTGGCGCTGCAGCGCGACCGACTGCTGGCGCTCGCTCTCCGAGCGGCTGCGCTCGGATTCAGCTGCGCTGCGCTGGTTGTTTGCTTCGGCTTCAAGGCGGCGCGTATCGGCAAGAGCGAAACGGAAGCCTTCCAGAGCCTTGGCGACCGAGCCGATTTCGTCGGCACGATCCTGACCGGCAACCGGCTGATCGTAGGCGCCGTCGCTCAGCTTCTTGACGCCGGCGACCAGCTGGCCGAGCGGCTTCTGCACGAAGGAACGGACGGCGAAGTAGAGGGCCAGCATGACCGCGCCGAGGACGAGAATGCCGCCGACGATCATCATGACGGTCTGATCCTGAACCGGGGCATTGATCGCGGTGTGCGGTACGTCGACGAGGACGACCCATGTCGCGTTGAGATCCGGGACGGCGAACGGATAGACGACGCGGTCGAAGGGCTCGTAACCATCGAAGGTCAGGTTGCGGACAACGGTCGGCGCCATCGACGCGCGGGCGTTCTTGATCTCGGTCGAGCCGTCGCCTTCATAGGGCTTCGACATCAGTTCCTTGGTCGGCGCGACGATCCAGTTGCCGTTCTGGGCAACGAGCGTGACGCGGCCGGAGCCGAACGGATGCAGAGCCTGCAGCTTGTCGGTCAGCGACTTCAGAGAGATGTCGACGCCTTCGACGCCGATCATCTTGCCACCCGAGACAACCGGGTAGGCGATCGAGGTCAGGAGGGTCGGAACGTCGGTGCCTTCGGCGAGATAGGGCGACGTGATCGCGCCCTTGCCGCTCTCGGCAGCAAGCTTCCACCACTCGGCGGTATAATCGTTATCGAAGGTCGAGAACTGGATGGCGCCATCCTTGGTCTTCGACCAGTAGGGCGTGAAGGCGCCAGCCTTGTTGGTGCCCTGATCGAGCTTGTCGGCAATCTCGGTTGTCTTGCCGTCGAAGGCGCCGAGCTGCTCGCAGAACCAGCTGCCGAAGGCGAAGGGGTTCTTTTCGAGATTGGCCTTCAGGACGTTGATGATGCCCTTGCGGTCGAAATTGCCGCCCTCGTGGCCGCGGCCGACGACACCGGACATGGAGCGCGCTGCGCTGGCGAGTTCGCCGACATTGGCGGCGATTTCGTTGGCAATGGCTTTGGCTTCAAGATTGGCCTGATCCATCGTCAGGGTCTGCACGCGGTTGCGCGTCTGATCGATCAGGAAAAAGTTGGAAACGAAAAGAACGAGCGCGATTGCAACGCCCGTGATGACAATAAGCTTTGCGGCAAGCGACTTCATGCGAAAGATGAACATGGTGCCTCGGCGGGGCGACTTGCCGGACGAACATTTCCGGCAAAGGCGAGGTGAGCCGCTTCGTCATGGAGCGGCCGTGGGGCTAAACCGGGCACCCTCTGAGGAGGCCTGGCGATCGCCGAAAAGATCGCCAGAAATCTCTTAAATTTGAGTGAAATTGTATGAAAGCGGACCGTTAGTAGTCTGAACGCCTTCACTTTTTGCTTGCGTCTATCGGAAACAGAAAAGTCTATAGCTTGTTTGCGACTTCGGCACTCAGCGGGATCGACGGCTGGGCTCCGGCCTTGAGGCAGGCAAGCGATCCGGCAACGGCTGCTCGGCGCAGCGCGGCCTCGAAATCGAGCCCTTCATCGAGGCTGGCGGCGAGGTATCCGCAGAAGGTATCGCCGGCGCCGACCGTATCGACCGGCTCGATCTTCAGACCCTTTGCGCGCACCAGCTGGCCGTCGCGAATGGCGATCACGCCATCGGCTCCGAGCGTCACGATCAGCGTCTGGCCGGTCTCGCCATGCAGGCGCTGAAGCGCGGCCTCGCGGTCGCCCGCTGTCATGTTCTCCTGGCCGGCAAGCAGCTCGAATTCCGTCTCGTTGGCGATGACGATATCGGCGAGGCGCCCGAGGCGTGCGGCATCGGCAATCAGTGGCGCGAGATTGAGCACGGTGCGAACGCCCTTCTTGCGGGCGGCTTCGAGCGCACGCTCCACCGCAGGCGCGGGAACCTCAAGCTGCAGCATCAGGATATCACTGGCATCCATCGCTGCGATCGCAGCATCGGCATCCGCCGCGTTGATCGTACCATTGGCGCCGGGCACAACGGCGATCATGTTCTCACCATCGCCGCCCACGAGGATCAGCGCAGTGCCGGTCGGCCCTTCGACGCGCTTGACGGTTGCGAGGTCGGTTCCGGCGTCATCGAGCAGCGCCAGCGCCGGCGCCGCAAATTCGTCCTTGCCGACGGCGCCCGCCATCCGCACCGTGCGTCCAGCGCGCCGGGCCGCCAGCGCCTGATTGGCGCCCTTGCCGCCCGCCGCAGTCGCAAAGCCGTTTCCGGCGACCGTTTCACCGGGCTTCGGCAGGCGTGCGGTGGTGGCGATGAGGTCCATATTGATGGAGCCGAACACAGTGATCATGTGAATGTCCCGTCCTTTGATTTTGGCGCGACACTGCCCGAAGGCCTCACTCTTCGTCAACTACCCTGAGCTTGAGAAGGCCGGTGCGGCTCTCGACGGATTTCGCGGCCGGCTGCGCGTCGCGCTCCGGCTTGGCGCCGTCAGCGGTCGCCTCGAATTCCAGCGCTTCGATCTTGGAGCCGCGCTTGGTCAGCTTGTCGGCAGAGGTGACGATCATGTCGACATCCTTCTGCGCCATGGCGAAATGACCCTGCAGCTTGCGCACACGCTCGTCCAGACGTCCGAGATCGTCCATCAGGTTGGCGACCTCGCCCTGGATCACATGCGCCTGCGCGCGCATGCGCTGATCCTTGAGGACGGCCTGGATCACCTGGATCGACAGCATCAGCAGCGACGGCGAGACGATGACGATCCGCGACCGGTGCGCCTTCTGAACGATCGGCTCGAAATTCTCGTGGATCTCGGCAAAGATCGATTCCGACGGCACGAACATGAAGGCCGTGTCCTGCGTCTCGCCCTGAATCAGGTATTTCTCGGAAATATCGCGGATATGAATTTCCATGTCGCGGCGAAACTGCTGGGACGCCGCCTTGCCTGCATCCGAACCGCCGGCATCGCGGATCGCGTTCCAGGCCTCCAGCGGAAACTTGGCGTCGATGACCAGCGGCGGCGCGCCATTCGGCATCTTCACCGTGCAGTCCGGGCGCGAGCCGTTCGACAGCGTCTGCTGAAATGCATAGGCGCCCATCGGCAGGCCATCGGCGACGATCGTTTCCATGCGCGACTGGCCGAAGGCACCGCGCGTCTGCTTGTTGGAAAGGATCGCCTGCAGGCCGACGACATCCTTGGCAAGCGTCTGGATGTTGTTCTGCGCCGCATCGATGACGGCCAGCCGCTCCTGAAGCCGCTGCAAGTTCTCGTGCGTCGATTTCGTCTGTTCTGTGATCGTATGGCTGACGCGCTGCGACATGCCGTCCAGCCGCTGGTTGATCGCCTGGTTGAGCTCGGCCTGACGAGTGCCGAAGACCTCGGCCATCGTCGAGATTCGGCCCTGCATCTCGGCCTGGATCTTCAGGAGTTCGGCCATGCGCGCATCCGCTTCGGCGGAGCGAATGGCCGCTTCCTCATTCTGCTCCCGTCTGAGATTACCGCTCCTGAAAAGCAGGAAAACCAGCAGGACGATCATCGCGGCGATGGCGCCGCCGACGAGAGCAAGAATGGCCGGATTGATGGCGGCGAGCGAAATGGCGAGCGAGTCGGCAGAATTGTTCATGCCCCACCATAGCAAACTTCAGCGCCCTGACTAGATCAAAACGTGAACATATCAACAGCTGCAGGAGATGCCGCCAAAAGGTCGCAGCCTGCCAAGTTGCTGCAACGATAAATCGTAGCGGGGTTTAACGATTGCTCAACCATATTTTAGAAATGTCGCAGCGGAAACAATTCCTTACATCGCCCCCGGCAGACAGAGATCATCATGACCAGCCAGCATTCGCAGTCCTCCCTCAAGCAGCGCCTTGATTTCATCGAGCTCGATGATACCGCGCGAAAGACGATGAGCGAGATGCGGCCGGTGATCAGCTCGCTGGTCGGCGGTGCACTGGACAAGTTCTACGCCAAGATAGCCAAGACCCCCGCAGTCGCCGGTTTCTTCTCCGACAAGTCGCATATGGGTCACGCCAAGAAGGCGCAGGAAAACCACTGGGCGAACCTCGCGGGCGGCAATTTCGACGAGACCTACGTGAAGGGCGTCACCGCCGTCGGCCGCACGCATGCGCGCATCGGTCTGGAGCCGCGCTGGTATATCGGCGGCTACGCGATCGTCATGTCCGAACTCGTGAAGGGCATCATGGAGAAGCAGTGGCCGTCGATGTTCGGCCGCCAGCAGGGCAAGGCGCTCGCCGAAAAGCTCTCCGCCGTCATCAAGGCCGCGATGCTCGACATGGATTACTCGATCTCCGTCTATCTCGAGGCGCTCGAAGAGCGGCGCCACAAGCTGGAAGAGGAGCGCGCCAAGGCCGAGGCGGATCAGGCGATGGCGCTCGATCATTTGCGCCGCGGCCTCGAAGCGCTGTCGAACGGCGATCTGGAAGCCTCCCTCCCGGCCGACCTGCCCGGCAATTTCAAGCATATGGCCGAAGACTATAACCGCGCCGTTGCGGCTCTGCGCAGCTCCTTCGGTTCGGTCCGCAGCACGTCTGCCGAGATCCTGAGCGGCACCAACACCATCTCCAAGGCAACCGACGATCTGGCGTTGCGCACCGCGCAGCAGGCAGCCGGCGTCGAGGAGAGCTCGGCCGCCCTCCAGCAGCTGTCCGTCAGTGTCGGCCTGACAGCGGCCAATGCCGAGAAGGCCTCCGACGCGGTTCGCGAGACGCAGCAGCGTGCGAAGAGCTCCGGCGAGCTCGTCAGCAGCGCCGTCTCGGCCATGGCCGGCATCGAGAAGTCATCCGACGAGATCGCCAAGATCATCGGCGTCATCGACGAGATCGCCTTCCAGACCAACCTTCTGGCGCTGAATGCCGGCGTCGAGGCCGCCCGTGCCGGTGAAGCGGGCAAGGGCTTTGCCGTCGTGGCGCAGGAAGTTCGCCAGCTTGCCCAGCGCACGGCGGAAGCTGCCAAGGAGATCAAGAACCTGATTTCGGAAAGCTCCGCCCAGGTGGACGAGGGTGTCGGCATCGTCAGCAGCACTGGTGAAGCTCTGAACGACATGATCAGCCGCATCGACATGATCAACCATGTCGTCGCCGAGATCGCCGCTGCCGCCCGCGATCAGGCAACCGGTGTCAACGAAGTCAGCGTCGCCATCCGCAACATGGATACGATCACCCAGCAGAATTCCGGCATGGTCGAGCACACCTCTGCCGAAACCCGCCGCCTGCGCGGCGAGGTCAGCAATCTCATGGATCTGCTGCAGCGCTTCCGCACCCAGGCCGATATCCGCGGCACCATCAGCCGCCGCGCTGCGTAAGGCGAATACGGCGATTTTCCGGAGGCGGCAGCAAAAAACCGCCTTCGGAAGTTTCGGGATAATTCCCACGCCCAAAAAGATAGGTTATGGGAACGCCATGACCATCAAGCCACTCATCATTCTTCCCGATCCCATTCTCCGTCAGGCTTCCAAGCCGATCGAGCACGTCGACGATGAACTGAAGCGTCTCGCCGACGACATGCTGGAAACCATGTATGACGCGCCGGGCATCGGCCTTGCCGCGATCCAGATCGGCGTACCGCGCCGCATGCTCGTCATTGACGTCTCGCGCGAAGGCGAAGACAAGCAGCCGCAGGTTTTCATCAATCCCGAAATCCTGAAGTCTTCGGACGAGCGCTCTGTCTATGAAGAGGGCTGCCTTTCTATCCCGGATTACTATGCCGAGGTCGAACGTCCCGCCACGATCACCGTCAAATATCTCGACCGCGACGGCAAGGAACTGACCGCCGAAGCCGACGGCCTGCTGGCGACCTGCCTGCAGCACGAAATCGACCACCTGAACGGCGTGCTGTTCATCGACCATATCTCGCGGCTGAAGCGCGAGATGGTGATCAAGAAGTTCACCAAGGCTGCGAAGTCGAAGGCGATCTGATCTGTGCATTGAACGCGCTCTGCCGACGTATTATGATATCAGCGATATCATGAGAGAGGTGCCGCATGGGCGATCTTCTGATCCGCAATATTCCCGACGCGATGAAGCGAGACATCGCTTCGCGCGCCGAGAAAAACGGCAATAGCCTTTCCGACGAGGCGAAAAGCCTGCTGCAGAAGGCGATGGTCGGCACCTCGGGCGCGGACAAGCCGACACGGTCTGCGCTCGATGGCTTTCGTGAAATATTCTCGCCGCTGACTGAAAAAGAGCAGGAAGAATTCGCGCGTGTCATGGATGAGCTTGAGGCCGAGCGCAAAAAGGATTTCGGCCGGCCTCTTGAGGGCTTCGATTGATCGTTCTCGACACCAATGTGATATCGGAGATTGCCAGACCCGCTTCGAATGCCAAGGTCCTCGCATGGGCAGCCGCACAGTCTGAAGACCACCTCTACCTTTGCGACGTTGTCCTCATGGAGCAATCGTATGGGGCGGAGCGAATTTGGCTTCGAGATAAGTCTCCCCGTTACCGCGAGGTGCTAGATCGGCTACTGGTGGTTTACGGCGGTCGAATACTGGCATTCGACAGACATACGGCAGTTGAAACGGGCAGGCTTCGTGCCCGTCGCGAAGCGATCGGAAGGCCGGTCTCTCTGCAGGACGCCATGATCGCCGCCATCTGCCTTTCGCACGGCGCGACGCTGGCGACCCGCAACATAAAAGATTTCGAGGGGCTTGATCTCAAGCTCGTAAACCCGTTTGAAGACGGCTGATCGGTAAACGGCGGACAGAATGTCACTTCGCATCATCTTCATGGGCACGCCCGAATTCTCGGTTCCGACGCTGCGCACGCTTGTCGATGCCGGGCATCAGATCGTTGCCGTCTATTCGCAGCCGCCGCGTCCGGGTGGCCGCCGCGGGCTCGATCTGCAGAAGTCGCCGGTGCATCAGGCCGCCGAAATGCTCGGCCTGCCGGTCTTCACGCCTGTTAATTTCAAGGATCAGGAAGAGCGCGAGAAATTCCGCGCCCTCGATGCCGATGTCGCCGTCGTCGTTGCCTATGGCCTTCTGCTTCCCGAAGCGATTCTCACCGGAACGCGCGACGGCTGCTACAACGGTCATGCCTCGCTGCTGCCGCGCTGGCGGGGTGCCGCACCGATCCAGCGGGCGATCATGGCCGGTGACGCAAAGACCGGCATGATGGTGATGAAGATGGAAAAGGGGCTGGATACCGGCCCTGTCGCGCTCACCCGTGAGGTCGAGATCGGCCCGAACATGACGGCCGGCGAACTGCACGACAAGCTGATGCATGTCGGCGCCAAGGCGATCGGCGAGGCGATGGTTGCGCTCGAAAGCGGCAACCTGCCGCTGACGACTCAGCCGGACGAAGGCGTGCTCTATGCGAGCAAGATCGACAAGGGCGAAACGCGGATCGACTTCGCAAAGGCGGCTGCTGACGTTCACAATCACATCCGCGGTCTGGCGCCGTTCCCGGGTGCGTGGTTTGAACTCGAAATCGGCGGCAAGCCGGAGCGCGTCAAGGTTCTCGGATCCGAACTCGCCGAAGGCAATGGCCCGGCGGGCGAGTTGCTGAGCGACGATCTGGTCGTTGCCTGCGCGACCGGCGCTATCCGGCTGACCCGATTGCAGAAAGCCGGCGGCAAGCCACTGCCTGCCGCAGACTTCCTGCGCGGCACGCCGCTTACTCGCGGCGCAAGGATCAGCTGATGCCGCGCTACCGGATGACCGTCGAATATGACGGCGCGCCCTATGTCGGCTGGCAGCGCCAGGACAACGGCCCGTCCGTACAGGGCGCCATCGAGGCCGCGATCCTGTCGCTCAGCGGCGAGACCGTTTCGATCCGCGGCGCAGGGCGCACCGATTCCGGCGTTCATGGGCTCGGCCAGGTCATCCATGCCGATCTCGCTAGGGAATGGTCACCCTTCAAGCTGCAGAATGCACTGAACGCCCATCTGAAGCTCGCCAGCGAGCGGGTTTCCATCCTTGATGTCGAGGCCGTCAGCGATCTCTTCGACGCGCGCTTCTCGGCGCTGCGCCGCCACTATCTCTACCGCATCATCACCCGCCGCGCGCCGCTGGCGATCGAGGCCGGAAAGGCCTGGTGGGTGCCGAAGGTTCTCGATCACGAGGCCATGCATGCGGCCGCCCAGCGCCTCGTCGGCAACCATGATTTCTCGACCTTCCGCTCGGCTCATTGCCAGGCAAACAGCCCGGTGCGCACGCTGGACAGGCTGGATGTGACCCGTACGGGCGAGCTCATCGAAATCCGCGCCACGGCGCAGAGCTTCCTGCACAATCAGATCCGCTCCTTCGCCGGAACGCTGAAGCTCGCCGGTGAGGGAAAATGGACGCCTGACGATGTGCAGGCAGCGCTCGAAGCGCGTGACCGCAAGGCCTGCGGCCCGGTCGCGCCGCCGGATGGTCTCTATTTCATGCAGGTCGACTACCCCGATGTAATCACGGATAGGCGCGCAACGGCGGAGAGCACCGATGACGGTGAAGATCTATCATAACCCGGCCTGCGGCACCTCGCGCAACACCCTGGCGATGATCCGCCAGTCAGGCGAGGAGCCCGATGTCATCGAGTATCTGAAGACGCCGCCAACCCGTGGCGAGCTGATTGCCCTGATCGCAGAACTGGGGATGTCCGCACGCGATCTGCTGCGCGAGAAGGGCACGCCCTATCACGAGCTCGGCCTCGATAATCCCGCATTCTCGGACGATGAACTGGTCGATGCGATGATGGCCCATCCGATCCTGATCAACCGGCCGATCGTGGTGACAGAGAAGGGCGCGCGCCTCTGCCGTCCGTCCGAACTGGTGCTCGACATCCTTCCCAATGCCGATATCGGAAGCTTCACCAAGGAAGACGGCGAAGTCGTTCCCGGCCGAAATCAGGCCGGATAGATCCCGAGAAACTTCTGCAGATATTCGGCAAGCATCATCGTCGGCACCAGAAGTGCCAGCGTCAGCGCCCCGACCATCAGCCCGTGGCCGTGAAAGATCATCCGCAGGATGCGCGCCAGGATGAAAACCTGCGCGATCATTAGGATCAGCAGCAGGATGGAAACGATGCTGACCGTGCCCGGAATGAAGAACACCAGCGCCAGCAGCAGGCCGTTGATATAGGAGAGCGGCACACCCAGCCAGTTGACGCTGACGACGACGGCGGCAAAGCGGTTGCCCATCTTGAAGATCAGCAGCAGGATGCCGGTGAGAACCAGCGGCACGAACCAGTTGGCGATCTCGACCATTCCCAGCCGGAAATAGAAGGGCAGGCCGACATCGTAATGCGGCGGCATCGTCTGCAGGAAGGCCTGTCGCCACCAGAGCCAAGAAATCCCCATCGGCGGCAGGCACCAGACCATCGCCCAGAAGGAACGGTTGACGCCGCGATCCGAGACATCGAGAAAGCGGAAGCCGCGCGGATCCATGCGGATCAGCAGCCAGAGCCCCGCCAGATAATATTGGACTTCCCTAAGCCCCGGCATTCTCGAACCAGCGCTCGATGAAGGTTTGATAGATCTGCGTCAGCGTCTCCAGGTCGGCGACCGACACGCGCTCGTCGACCATGTGCATCGTCTGCCCGACGAGGCCGAATTCGACGACCGGGCAGTAATCCTTGATGAACCGCGCATCCGAGGTGCCGCCCGTTGTCGAGAGCTTCGGGGCCTTGCCCGTAATGTTCTCGACGGCCGAGGAGAGCGAGGCGATCAGCGCATTGTTGCGCGTCAGGAACACATGGCTGGGACGATCGGCCCAGATGATCTCGTAGCGAACCGGCTCGCGGCCCGGACGCAGTGCGCCCTCTGCCGCAGCCGCATCGAGACGGCGGATGATTTCCGCCCGCAGCGTATCGGCGGTCCAGGTATCGTTGAAACGGATGTTGAAGCTCGCCGTCGCCTTCGCCGGAATGACGTTGGTCGCCGGGTTGCCGACATCGACAGTCGTCACTTCGAGATTGGAGGCCTGGAAGCTCTCGGTACCGCCATCGAAGGGCGGATCCATCAGCGCCGTTGTCAGCTGCAGCAGGCCGCGCACCGGATTATCGGCAAGATGCGGATAGGCGGCATGGCCCTGAACGCCGTGAACGGTGATCTTGCCCGAAAGCGAACCGCGGCGGCCGATCTTGATCATGTCGCCGAGCGCATCGGGATTGGTCGGTTCGCCGACGACGCAGGCATCCCAGCGCTCGCCGCGTTCCGCCGCCCATTGCAGCAGCTTGATCGTACCGTTGATCGAGGGTCCCTCTTCGTCACCGGTGATCAGGAAGGAAATCGAGCCCTTCGGTGCGCCATGCTTTTCGACATGGCGCGCAACAGCTGCCACGAAGCAGGCGATACCGCCCTTCATGTCGACGGCGCCGCGGCCGAACATTTCCCCACCGGCGATTTTCGCCGAAAAGGGCGGGTGCGTCCACGCCGCCTCGTCACCGACAGGCACGACATCCGTATGTCCCGCAAACATCAGGTGCGGGCCGTCATTGCCGATCCGCGCATAGAGGTTCTCGACATCGGGCGTGCCCGGCTCGGCGGCCATCACCTTGTCGACCTTGAAGCCGAGCGGCGAAAGCATTGCATCGAGCGCCGAGAGCGCGCCACCTTCGGCGGGCGTAACGGAGGGGCAGCGGATGAGGGTCTGGAGATTGGCGACGGGATCGGTAGCGGTCATGACGGTCGAATTATCCGGCAGGAATGGCAAAGGCATGGCGAGGCGGAGACCGCCTCGCGTTAAGAGGGTGCCGTCTGTTTACCGGATCGCGGTCCGGCTGTCACTGCAGCTTAGTCGCGCAGCAGCTCGTTGATGCCGGTCTTCGAGCGGGTCTGCTCATCGACGCGCTTGACGATGACGGCGCAGTAGAGATGCGGTGCCGGCAGGCCGTTCGCCATGGTCTTGTTGCCTGATGGCATCGAGCCGGCGACGACGACGGAATAGGGCGGTACTTCGCCATACATCACTTCGCCGGTGGCGCGATCGACAATCTTGGTCGACTTGCCGATATAGACGCCCATGCCGAGGACCGAGCCCTCGCGGATGATGCAGCCTTCGACGACTTCCGAGCGGGCGCCGATGAAGCAATTGTCTTCGATGATCGTCGGGCCGGCCTGCATCGGCTCCAGAACGCCGCCGATGCCGACGCCGCCCGAGAGATGCACGTGCTTGCCGATCTGCGCGCAGGAGCCGACCGTCGCCCAAGTATCGACCATCGTGCCTTCGCCGACATGGGCGCCGAGGTTCACGAAGGAGGGCATCAGCACGACGTTCTTGGCAATATAGGCAGAGCGGCGCACGACGCAGTTCGGAACGGCGCGGAAGCCGGCGTCACGATACTGGTTCTCGCCCCAGCCTTCGAACTTCGAGGGAACCTTGTCCCACCAGGTCGAATTGCCCGAGCCACCCTTGACGACTTCCATGTCGTTCAGGCGGAAGGAGAGCAGCACGGCCTTCTTGAGCCACTGGTTGACCGTCCAGGCGCCATCGGCACCACGCTCGGCAACGCGAGCCTTGCCGCCATCGAGCAGTTCGAGCGCAGCTTCCACCGCATCGCGAACTTCGCCCTTGGTGGACGTGCTGACGCTGTCGCGGTTGTCGAAGGCCGCTTCGATGGTCTTTTCGAGGGATGCGAGATCGGTAGCGCTCATGAGGATTCCTTAAACTTCGAACTTTATCCTGAAGGCTACAGCGCCTCCGGGAATTGTGATCGGCAAGATGCGATCTGCTCTATCGCATGGACGCCCAAAATGGAATGATTTTTCGAACCAGATCGTTCTGGATTCAAGGCGTTAAAGACGTCGCTTGGTAAGGACTGAAAGGCATTTGAGAATGGCAAAGGGTAAGAATGGCAGGCTCCGGCGTAAGGATGGGGTCTGGGATCCGCTGAAGACGAGCGAAACCGACAAGGATCGCGCCCGCGCCGTACCGAAAACGCCTCAGACGCTATCGCCTTCCTATCGCCTGGCCTATGTCGACGAAGACTTCCTGTGCCGCGAAGAACTGCGCCCGATCCGCCTTCAGCTCGAATTGCTGAAACCGGAAATGCTGCTGGCCGAACGCGGCATCAAATCGACGGTCGTCATGTTCGGCGGCGCCCGCATTCCGGCCCCCGGCCAGAGCGCCTGGGCGGCCCGCAACGATATCCAGCGCGCCAATCTCGAAGCCGCCTCGGTCTATTACGACGAGGCCCGCAAATTCGCCCGTCTCTGCTCGCGCTATTCGGCAGCTCACGATTTCCATGAATATGTGATCGTCACCGGCGGCGGCCCGGGCGTGATGGAAGCCGGTAATCGTGGCGCTGCGGATGAAGGCGCCCCTTCGATCGGCCTCAACATCGTGCTGCCGCACGAGCAGGCGCCGAACGTCTATGTGACGCCGGAGCTCAGCTTCAATTTCCACTATTTCGCCATCCGCAAGATGCATTTCATGGTGCGCGCAAAGGCGATCGCGGTATTTCCCGGCGGCTTCGGCACGCTCGACGAGTTCTTCGAGTGCCTGACGCTGATCCAGACCGGCCGCATGGAAAAGATGCCGCTGATCCTGTTCGGTGAAAAGTTCTGGCGCAGCATCGTCAATTTCGAGGCGCTTGCCGAGTTCGGCACCATCGCCCCTGACGACGTCAATCTCATCAGTTTCGTCGACACGGCCGACGCTGCCTGGAAGATCATCCAGGATTTCTACGAGCACCAGGAATAGGAAGAACCCGCCGCGAGACGTGGCGGGTTCCAATCTTTCCAGCCTCTCTCAGAGGAACGGCCTGTCGGGCATATCGTCGATCGAGATGAAGCCGTCCTTGTTGGTGTCCAGGCGGTCGAAGAAGCGGCTCATCGCATCTTCTGCTTCCTGCTTGGAAATCTGGCCGTTCTCGTCCTTGTCGACGCGGCGCATCATCGCGGCGAACATCATGTCGCCGCCATGGCGCTTGCCCCAGCGGTGGCCATCGGGGCCGCCGTGGCGGCCCATGCCGTCGTTCTGAGCCATCTGCTGATCGTCGCCGCCGTCCTTCTTGGCGTCCTTGTGCGCATCGCGCCAAGCCTTGATCTGCGCCTGGTGGTATTCGCGGATTTCGCCGGGCGTCAGGCTGCCGTCGTTGTTCTTGTCGGCGGCCGCGAAGATCTTGTCGACACCATCGATCGCCTCCTGCTTGGAAATCTTGCCGTCCTTGTTCTCGTCGAACTGCTTCAGCATGCGCACGAAGGCGATTTCACGGAAGGCGGCGCCGCGCGGCCCGCCCATCATTTCGTGGTGGTGGCGCGGCCGGTCGGGATGTTTGCCGTTGGCAGCAAAGCTCGCGCCGGCGGCTCCGGCGATCAGAGCGGCGGAGAGACCTGCCAGGATAAGCTTGTTGCGATACATGAGAATTCCTTTCGGTTCGTATCCCTTCACGACCAAAAGGTAAGGCTGCGATGCCCGAAAACCCAATTAAACCTAGGTAAGCTGGATGAAACTTTCGTAAGTCAGCCGGTAATCTTCGCCAGGAATGCGGTGAGGTCATCGGTGACGAAATCGATGTGATCCTCGTCGCCGCTGGTCTTCTCCCACCACTCGACGACGGTGTCTTCGAGGTTGTTCGGCACCAGCAGAACCGTCGCCATTCCGAGTGCCTTGGGCACCACGAGATTGCGCGGCAGGTCCTCGAACATCGCGGCCTTCCTGGTCTCGACGCGCTTCAGGGCCATGAACTTGTCATAGGTCACCTGCGCCGGCTTCGGCACAAAATCGGCAGCGACGATGTCGAAGATATCGTCGAAATGATCGAGAATGCCGAGCGCGCCCGCTGCCATCTCGGCGTGCTTCACGCTGCCGTTGGTGAAGATGAACTTCCGGCCCGGCAGCGCCTTGATCGCCTCGCCAAGCTCCGGCTGCGGCAGCAGCGAGGAGTAATCGATCGCATGCGCCTTCTCGAGGAAATCGTTGGGATCGACCCCATGATGGATCATCAGCCCCTGAAGCGTCGTGCCGTGATCGAAATAATACTGCTTCTGGAGCTTCCGCGCCTCGTCCCGCTCCAACTGCAACAGCGCCGACACATAGGCCGTCATGTTCTTGTCGATCTGCGCGAAGAGGTTGATGTGATGCGGGTAGAGCGTGTTGTCGAGGTCGAAGACCCATTCGCTCACATGCGCAAAATCGGAAGTCGTCGGAGTGCGGTCGATCTTTGTCATGCGCGCCTTATGGCATGCCTCGCGCAGGAAGCCAAAATCTTTCGCGTGGTCCAGGCGGCAAAGCACTTCGCGAAAATGCCTTCAAGTCTCCACAACTTTAAGGAGATTTTGACCTGATGCCGCCATGTATCGCTGTTGATTTATGCATATAGGCTGGCGCACCGGGGGCAGTGCATGAAAATCGTTCTGATAAACCCACCTCATACCGCGATCGGCAGCCGCATTCCCGACGACCATCTTCCGCCGCTCGGAATGCTCTCGGTTGGCGGCCCGTTAATCGATGACGGTCACGCCGTCCGGCTTGTCGATGCCGAGTTCGGGCCGATGACGATCCCTGACATCGTCAGTCACGTCGGCGGTCCCGATCTTGTCTTGATCGGCCACTCGGGCTCGACGTCAGCGCATCCGACGGCCTGTGCGATCGCGCAGGCCATCAAGGCCGTCAAGCCAGGGATCCGCATCGTCTATGGCGGGGTCTTCCCGACCTATCACTGGCGCGAGGTGCTGGCGGAAACAGAGGCCTTCGATGTCTTGGTGCGCGGGGAAGGCGAGGAGACTATGCGGCGCCTGGCTGCTGCGCTGGACAATGGCGGTCCGCTCGGCTCAGTCCCGGGCATCGCGTTCCGAAGCGAAGCCGATGAGATCGTGGCGACGCCGCCAATGCAGGCGCTTTCCGACCTCGATGACTATCGCATCGGCTGGGAGCTGATCGATCATCGCCGCTACAGCTATTGGGGTGGAAAGCGCGCGGTCGTCCTGCAGTTTTCGCGGGGCTGTCCCCATCTTTGCAACTACTGTGGCCAGCGCGGTTTCTGGACGCGGTGGCGCCACCGGTCGCCCGTACTCTTCGCCCGCGAGATCGCACGCCTCTATCGCGAGGAAGGCGTCGAGCTGATCAATCTCGCCGACGAGAACCCGACTTCCTCGCGAAAGGCATGGCTCGCTTTTCTGGAAGCGATGATCGCCGAGAACGTCCCGGTCCAGATCGTCGGTTCGACGCGGGCCGACGACATCGTGCGCGATGCCGACATCCTTCATCTCTATCGCAAGGCCGGGGTCGTCCGATGGCTTCTCGGCATGGAGAATACCGACGAGGCAACGCTGGCGCTGATCAAGAAGGGCGGCGGCAAGGCCACGGACCGCGAGGCGATCCGGCTCCTGCGCCAGCACGACATTCTTTCGATGGCGACATGGGTCGTCGGGTTCGAGGAGGAGAAGCTGAGCGATCTCTGGCGCGGCTTCCGCCAGTTGCTCGCCTATGATCCCGACCAGATCCAGGCGCTCTATGTGACGCCGCATCGCTGGACGCCGTTCTTCCGCATCGCGCGCAGCAGACAGGTGATCGAGGCCGATATTCGCAAGTGGGACTACAAACATCAGGTCCTGCAGATGCGCCACCTGCACCCGGCCGTCCTGCTCGCTGCCGTCAAGCTGATCGAGGTCGCAATCCAGGCCCGCCCGAAGGCGCTGATGCGCATCCTCTTCCATCGCGACAGGCAGCAGCGCCATTCCATGCGGTGGTATACGCAGATGGGGCGCCGCGTCTGGGTGCATGAGATATTCGAGTTTCTCTTTCGGCGGCGGCATCTTAAGGCTGGTCCCAGCCTCGAAGCATTCTGGGGCGCGCCGCAGGATGCCGAGGAGGAATCCATGCTGCGTCCCGAAAGGCGTGCAAAAAGCCTCGACGCCGCCGAATAAAATAGACGCCCGTTTTCGGGCGGACGGCGGGTCGGTGGGGTGGTAGAAAGACGCCATGCTGTTTGATCTGCCAGATGACGATGCGCTTTATGGTGCGCTTATTGCCCGGAGCTCCGATTACGAGGGGCTCGCTTATGCTTGCGTCAAGACGACGGGCGTCTTCTGCCGGCTGACCTGCCCGGCGCGCAAGCCGAAGCGGGAGAATACGCTGTTTTACGATTCCATCGCCACCTGCATGCAGTCGGGCTTCCGTCCCTGTCAGCGCTGCAGACCGCTGGAGCAGGCGGGGCGTGAAGCGATCGTCGATGATCTCCTGAAGGCGCTGGATCGTGATCCCTCGGTGCGCTGGACGGAGGATGATCTCGTCGATCTCGGCTACGATCCCTCGACCGTTCGCCGTGCCTTCAAGCGTGCGCTGGGCATGACCTTTCTCGATATCGCCCGTTACCGCCGTCTCGGTCAGGCGGCCAAGCAGCTGGCCGATGGCGCGCGCGTTATCGATGCGCAGCTGGATGCCGGCTACGAATCCGCCAGCAGCTTTCGCGCCGCCTTTCACCGGATGATCGGCAAGGCGCCTGTGATCGTGCAGAACCGTGAACTGCTCTTCGCCGATATCTTCGATACGCCGCTCGGGCCGATGATCGCGGTCGCCGACCAGACGCATCTGCATCTCCTCGAGTTTCACGATCGCAAAGCCCTGCCGGGCGAGCTCGAGAAGCTACAGCGCAAGACGCGCTCGACCGTCGCAGCCGGAAGGACGTCGGCAATCGACCGGATAGAAGCGGAGATGACAGCCTATTTCGATGGCCGGTTGACGGAATTTGAGACGCCCTTGGCGCTGAGTTTTGCCACGGACTTCGAGCGGGAGATCTGGGCGCGGCTGATCCGTATTCCCATCGGCGAGACGCGCGCCTATGGCGATCTCGCCCGCGACATGGACAATCCGCAGGTCGTCCGCGCTGTGGGGCGGGCGAACGGCGCCAACCAGATCGCCGTCGTTATCCCCTGCCACCGGCTTATCGGCGCGGACGGGTCGCTGACCGGATACGGCGGTGGCCTCTGGCGCAAGCAGTGGCTTTTGAAACACGAAGCGAAAATGCGGGCGGCAAAGCCCCAGATGGAGGAAGCATCATGAACCAGGCGGACAAGGCAAAGGCATTCGCAGCACTGCACCAGAAGGGCAAGCCGGTCGTTCTCTACAATATCTGGGATGCCGGAACGGCAAAGGCGGTTGCCGAGGGCGGCGCCAAGGCGCTGGCGACGGGCAGCTGGTCGGTTGCCGCTGCGCAGGGCTATGCCGATGGCCAGGAGCTGCCGATGGCGGCACTTATCGATACGGCGAGAGCAATCGCCGCATCGACCGATCTGCCATTATCCGTCGATTTCGAGGGCGCCTATTCAGAAGAGCCGGATGGTGCTGCGGCCAATGTCGCCAAGGTGATCGAAGCCGGAGCGATCGGCATCAATTTCGAGGATCAGATCGTCGGCGGGAGTGGCCTGCATCCGGTGGAAAAGCAGGCGGCCAAGATCAAGGCGATCCGGGCGATGGCGGATGCCCGCGGCATCGCGTTCTTCATCAATGCCAGAACCGATCTCTTCCTCGCAGAACGCGATGAGGCCAAGCATGCAGGTCTCGTCGACGAGGCGATCGCGCGCGGCAAGGCCTATGCGGCGGCCGGTGCCAATGGCCTCTTTGTGCCCGGCCTCGCTAATCCTGCGCTCATCAAGAAAATCTGCGCGGCTTCCACGCTGCCGGTCAACATCATAATGCGCGCCGGCGTCCCTGACGCGAAAATCCTGGCAAGCCTCGGCGTCGGCCGTATCAGCTACGGCCCGGGACCTTACCGGATGATGATGGAAAAGCTGAAGGAGGCCGCGGCAGCGGTTTACACCGCCGCGCCTTGAAGGGTGATCAGGGCACGATCAGCGTGCCCGCACCATGTTCCGTGAAGATTTCGAGCAGGACGGAATGGGCCGTCTTGCCGTTCAGGATGACGACGCCCTGTACGCCTGCCTTGATGGCGTCGATGCAGGTCTCGACCTTCGGGATCATGCCGCCCGAGATCGTACCGTCGGCGATCAGCGCATGCGCCTGGGCGACCGACAGTTCCTTGATCAGGTTACCCTGCTTGTCGAGAACGCCGGGAACGTCGGTGAGGAAGAGAAGGCGGGTGGCGTTCAGCGCACCGGCGATCGCGCCTGCGAACGTATCGGCATTGATGTTGTAGGTCGCGCCGTCGCGGCCGGGAGCGACCGGTGCGATAACCGGGATCATCTCGGAGCGGGCGAGCAGGTCGAGCAGCGTGCGGTCGACTTCGACCACTTCGCCGACGAAGCCGAGATCGAGAACGCGCTCGATGTTGGAATCCGGATCCTTGATCTTCTTCTGCGCCTTTTCGGCGAAGACCATGTTGCCGTCTTTGCCGCAGAGGCCGATCGCCCACTCGCCGGTCTGGTTGATCAGCGCGACGATTTCCTTGTTGATCGAGCCGGCGAGAACCATCTCGACGATCTCGACCGTCTTGGCGTCGGTAACGCGCAGGCCGCCTTCGAACTTGGATTCGATGCCCATCTTCGTCAGCATCGCGCCGATCTGAGGACCGCCGCCGTGGACGACGATCGGATTGACGCCCGACTGCTTCAGAAGCGCGATGTCGCTGGCGAAAGCCTTGCCGAGTTCGGGGTTGCCCATGGCATGGCCGCCGTATTTCACGACGATCGTCTTGTTCTCGTAGCGCTGCATGTAAGGCAGCGCCTGCGCGAGAAGATGGGCCTGCATTTCGCTTTCGGACTGGTTCATGGCTTACCCCGCAGAATGGATCGCGGGCCTTTTATCTCAAGTTTTTGACAGATGGAATAATGTGCAGGTCATTAGTTGGCTGCGCTCTTGTCAATTTTGCGCCCTGCCTTTTATCTAGGGGAGCACAGGGAGAGCGGCAGCGGCATGACAGGCGACGAACTCGCAAGACTGATTGGCCGCGTGGCGATGTCCGACCGCCAGGCGTTCGTCGCACTTTATCGAGAAACAAGCCCGAAACTTTTTGCGATCTGCCTGCGTATCTTGAAGGATCGGGCGGAAGCCGAGGAGGCGTTGCAGGAGATCTATGTGAAGATCTGGCAGCGCGCCAAGGCCTTCGCCTCATCGCAGGGCGCTCCCAATTCCTGGCTTGCGGCAATTGCGCGCAATCAGGCAATCGACACGATGCGGGCACGAAAGCCGGTCGCCGATGAATTGGACAGCGCCTACGATCTTGCCGACTCCGGATTGGATCCGGAAAAGCAAGCTATGATATCCGATGAAGGAAGGCGGATTGACACCTGCATGGAAGAGTTGGAAGCTGACAGGGCGACATCGGTTAGGCGGGCCTATGTCGAAGGACTGAGCTACCAGGAACTTGCCGATCAGTTCGGCGTTCCGCTCAACACCATGCGGACATGGCTGCGGCGCAGCCTTTTGAAGCTGAGAGAGTGCATGGAACGATGACATCGCCTGATCAAAGCAAGGGAGGCCGCTCTCGCGATGAAGTGCTCGCAGGCGAGTATGTTCTTGGCGTTCTCTCTTACCAGGATCGGCGGGTCGTCGAAGAACGCATGCGCCGCGACCGGCAGTTTGCCGCCATCGTCAGCCGATGGGAAACCAACCTCTCCGCCTTCAACGATGAATACGAAAGCGTCGCCCCGAGCCGCGAGACCTTCAAGCAGGTCGAGGCCCGGCTTTTCGGCGATGCGGCGCATTCGCCCTCCTTCTCGCGCGGTCTCTGGAATTCGGCGGTCTTCTGGCGCTCGCTGACCTTCGCCTCGCTGGTCGTTGCCGCCGGTGCGATCATCTTCGCCTCCGGCATCGTGCCGCCGCCGCAGGGGGCAGCGCCGCTGGTGGCGGAGTTGTCGGCCGCAGGCAGCCAGGTCAATCTGCTGGCTTCCTATCAGGCAGATACCGGTCGTCTTCGCATCGTCCCTGTCGCGGCCGGCAAGCCCGAAGAGAAATCGCTGCAGCTGTGGCTCGTCCCGGGCAGCGGTGCGCCGCAGTCTCTCGGCGTCTTCCAGCCGGGTGAGGGCGGCGATCTCCTGATCCCGGCTAATATGCGCAGCCAAATCGGCGAAGGCGCGACGCTCGCTGTCAGCCTCGAACCCTTCGGCGGCTCGACCACAGGTCTACCCACCGGACCCGTGATCGCCAGCGGCGCGGCACACCATCCGTAAAAACTTCAATCCCGTCTGAAACTCTTTTCCGAAAGCCTCCGTAGCTCTCCTGACCGGGCGGCGCGAGGCATCAGGCCAGCGTTACGCGGCCGGTTTGGAGGAGAAGATCATGCTCAAGTCCGCTATGCGCACCATCGCGCTTGCCGCCGCCGTATCCGGGATCGCCTTTGCGGCCCAGGCGAAGAACCCGATGGTCGGCGGTGCACCCATGTACCCGACGAAGAATATCGTCGAGAATGCCGTTCACTCCAAGGATCACACCACGCTCGTTGCAGCCGTGAAGGCGGCGGGCCTGGTTTCCACGCTCGAAGGCAAAGGGCCGTTCACGGTATTTGCGCCCACCAACGAGGCTTTCGCGGCCCTTCCGGCCGGTACCGTCGATACGCTGCTCAAGCCGGAGAACAAGGCCAAGCTCACCAAGGTGCTGACCTGCCACGTCGTTGCCGCCGACGCGATGTCGAAGACGGTTGCCAAGATGATCAAGGACGATGGCGGCGAGCACGACATCAAGACGGTTGGAGGTTGCGTCCTGAAAGCCAAGGAAAGCATGGGCAAGATCACGCTGACCGATGAAAACGGCGGCGTGGCTCATGTGACGATCGCTGACGTCAAGCAGTCGAACGGCGTCATCCACGTCATCGACAAGGTGCTTCTGCCGAAGATGTAAATGATTGCAGGCAGGAGAATGTGGGGAGGCGCCTTTCGGGGCGCCTCTTTCATTTCCAGTTGCTGATTTCGACTGTTTCGGCGATCGCCTGGCGCAGATCGTCCAGTCCGTCGCTCTTCTCAGAAGAGGTAGCGATCACGAAAGGATAGGCGGCCGGGCGCTTCTTGATCTTCTCGGCGGTCTCCGCGAGCAGCTTGACGACAGCCGGCGGCTTGATCTTGTCGGTCTTGGTCAGAACGATCTGGTAGGAGACGGCGGCCTTGTCGAGCAGCGTCAGCACATCCTCGTCGTTCTTCTTGATGCCGTGGCGGCTGTCGATCAGCACATAGACGCGCTTCAGCGTCGCGCGGCCGCGCAGGTAATCGAAGACCAGTTTCGTCCAGGTGTCGACCTGATCCTTCGGCGCCTGCGCATAGCCGTAGCCCGGCATGTCGACCAGCGCCATCGGCGGCAGGTCGCCGCCTTCGCCGGTATAGCCGTCGGGCACGAAGTAATTGAGCTCCTGGGTGCGGCCCGGCGTGTTCGATGTACGCGCCAGACCTTTGTGGCCGACAAGCGCATTGATCAGCGACGACTTGCCGACATTCGAGCGCCCGGCAAAGGCAACCTCGAAAGGTCCTTCCGGCGGCAGGAATTTCATGGACGGCACGCCGCGGATAAAGATCCACGGGCGTCCGAAGAGTGGCTTGTCGTTCTTGTCCGTCATCCGGCCCTTATCCAGTATCAGAAATCTGTCAGCTACCGCATTCAGCTTTTGCGGCCCAATGTCAACCTTGCGGCTGAGCGGTAACGGCGCCCTGAAACGAAAAAGCCCCGCCGGAGCGGGGCTTTCGACGTCATTTCGATGGTGCCGGTTTTCGCTTGAAGAGGCCCTTCAGATTGTCGAAGAGCTCGATCTTCACACCGTGGCGCTTCATGATGACCGACTGCTGGATGACCGAGAGCGTGTTGTTCCAGGCCCAGTAGATGACCAGACCGGCCGGGAAGCTTGCCAGCATGAACATGAACACCAGCGGCATCCAGTTGAAGATCATTGCCTGGGTCGGATCCGGAGGCGTCGGGTTCATGCGCATCTGCAGGAACATCGTGACACCCATGATCAGCGGCCAGACGCCGAGATGCAGCAGGGTCGGCGCCTCAAACGGCAGCAGGCCGAAGAGGTTGACGATCGAGGTCGGATCCGGAGCCGAAAGGTCCTTGATCCAGCCGAAGAACGGCGCGTGGCGCATTTCGATGGTGATGTAGATCACCTTGTAGAGCGAGAAGAAAATCGGGATCTGCAGCGCGATCGGCCAGCAACCGGCAACCGGATTGATCTTCTCTTCCTTGTAGAGCTGCATCATTGCCTGTTGCAGGCCCATGCGGTCGTCGCCGAACTTCGCCTTCAGCTCTTCCATCTTCGGCTGCATGCGCTTCATGTTCGCCATCGAAGCGTACTGCTTGCTGGCGAGCGGGAAGAACAGCGCCTTGACGACGATCGTCGTCAGCAGGATCGCCACGCCGAAATTGCCGAAGTAACGGAAGAAGAAGTCCATCAGTTTGAACATCGGCTTCGTCAGGAAGTAGAACCAGCCCCAGTCGATCAGGCGGTCGAAGCGCGGGATCTCGTAGGAGGTTTCGTAGCCGTCGATGACCGGAACTTCCTTCGCGCCGGCGAAGACGAGGCTCTTCAGCTCGACAGACTGGCCGGCCGGAATGCTGACGGCGTCTTCCTTGTAGTCTGCCTGGTAGGTCGGCCGCTCGCCGGCATAGTAGGCGAAGCGGGCTTCATAGGCCGATTTCTGCGGCGGAACGATCGTCGCAGCCCAATACTTGTCGGTGATGCCGAGCCAGCCGCCGGTGGACTTGGCAGGCGTAACGGCTTCCTTTTCGGCGGCGCTATACTTGGTTTCGACCAGGCCATCGTCACCGATGACGCCGATGAAGCCTTCGTGCAGGACGTAGACGGAAGGCGTCGTCGGCTTGTTGTTGCGCGTGACGCGGCCATAGGAAGAGATCGATGCCGCGCCGGCGCCGCTGTTCGTCACCTTGTCGGTGATCGTGAACATGTAGCGCTCGTCGACCGAGATCGTACGGGCAAAGGTCAGGCCCTTGTCGTTGGTATAGGTCAGCGTGACCGGGGTCTTTTCCGTCAGCTTGGCGCCTTCGGGTGCCGTCCATACCGTCGATGCGCCGGGAACCGTGCCCGTCTGGTCGTTGCCGACATAACCGAGCTCGGCGAAGTAGCCGTCCTTCGATTCAGCCGGCGAGAACAGCGTGATGATCGGGCTGCTCTTGTCGACGGTCTCGTGATAGCCCTTGAGCTTCAGGTCGTCGAGGCGCGCGCCCGTCAGGTTGATGGTGCCCGAGAGAGCAGCGGTGTCGATGACGACGCGCGGCGACTTGGCGAGCGCTTCTTCACGCGTGGTCGTCACTGCCGCCTGGCCGGTCGGTGCGGCACCATTCGTCTGCGGCTGAGCGCCGCCAGCGGCGGGCGTCTGCGTCTGTTCGGTGGTCTGCTGCGCCTTCTGGGCTTCCTGCGCCTTGCGCTGCGCTTCGATGCGCGGATTCATATAAAGGAACTGCCAGCCAAGAACGATCAGCACGGAAAGAGCGATCGCAATGAAATAATTGCGGTTGTTTTGCATCATACGTTCCTGGAGCGGCCTTCATTCGACCGCTTTTGTTTCGGCTTGTTTTCAACGCGGGCTTTGAGCTCCGCAGTTAACTGTTGGAAAGATGCCTTCAGGACATCCCTTCTTGCGACAACCACATAGTCGTGTCCGGCTTGCATTGCAAACCCTGCATGAAGCCGCACCGCCTCTTTAAGACGCCGCCGCATGCGGTTTCTCTCGACTGCGTTGCCATGTTTCTTGGTGACTGTGAAGCCGACGCGGGCTTCGGTGTCGGGTTCCTTCCGGTCAAGGACCTCGAGAAGGAAGAAGCCGCCGCGGCGTTTTTCGCCATTGCGCGCAGCAAGAAACTGCGGGCGGCTTTTCAGCCGCCCGACAGTCGATTTTTCTTGTTCTTTTTTGGTCGTCAATTCGCCCGCCATCTCTTATCGGGCAATTCCGGCCTTAGGCCGAAAGACGCTTGCGGCCGCGGGCGCGGCGAGCAGACAGAACCTTCTGACCGCCCTTGGTGGCCATACGCGCACGGAAGCCGTGGCGGCGCTTGCGGACAAGCTTGGATGGTTGGTAGGTACGCTTCATTTATTTAAACACCGCGGAGTGCGGCCCTTCTTAAGTTTTGCAAAGTGCAAGGAGCGTTGTTTTGCGAACGGACGAGGTCAGAGACCTTGAATGACCGGACGTGCGGCGGCTTATACGGATGGTGACCCCGGAAGTCAATTATACCAGCGCAAATGATCTTGCCGGCGCTGCCCATCAAAGTTGCACAATGCAAAAAGTCGCACATTGGTGTTAACGACTACGACTAGGCCCGGAAAGGTTGAATTTTGCGGCAGATGTGTGGCTGCCGTTACGATTTTCCGGTGTCTCGGCCGCAACGCCTGCAATTTTTGCGAAAATCGTGCTGCGTTCCGGAATAATAGGGATAATTTCTTGTAGTCGGAACAACTAAAATCCGAAACATAACTTTAAGAAATTTCGCCGATATTTTGTTCATCGGCTGGGAAATTGCTTTCCAGGCTCTCTTCACCCCCAGGGAGACTATACTTTGAAAATTCGTGGAAAGATCAATTTGCTGGTCAGCGTGATGGCCGGCGTTGCGCTCGTTATCGGCGCCACGGCATTGTTCGCTATGAACGAATACAACAATAAGCTGACCGCATATGAAAGCGCTTCCAGCCGCGCCTATGCCGGTGAGCGCCTGAACCGTTTCGTGACGGCTGTCGTCATGGAGGCCCGAGGCATCTACGCTGCCAAGGACGTCAAGGACGTCGCGCCCTTTGCCAAGGGCATTGCAACCGATCTCGACGAGATCGACAAGGTTATCGCCAGCTGGGCGCCGCTCGTGCCCGATAGCCAGAAGGATACCTTCAGCAAGCTCGTCGACCGCTCCAAGGAATTCCGCACCTTCCGCACCGAGACCGCCCGTCTTGGTACTGAAGTTGGCCCCGCAGCCGCGAACGAGCAGGGCAACAACGACGCCAACCGCGCCAACCGCAAGGCCTTCCAGGCCGAGATCGACGCTATCGTCAAAGTCGACCGCGCTGAGCTCGATGCCGTTGACGACGAGATCGAAGCGTTCCGCAACTCTATCTTCTGGCTCGTTCTCGCCATCACCACCTTCGGCATTGCCGCTGGCGTAGGTCTCGGCTTCTATATCGGCACAAGTCATCTCAGCCGCCCGATCAAAAAGGTCACGACTGCGATCAAGGAAGTTGCCGATGGCAATTTCGACGCCGAAGTGCCTTATGCCGGCCGCCAGGACGAAATCGGCGACATGGCCGCTGCCGTCGCTGTCTTCAAGCAGAACGGTCTCGCGGTAAAGCGCATGAACGCTCAGGAAGCCGCGATGCGTGCCAAGAGCGACGACCTGCAGTCCAGCATGTCCGTCGTGGTCGCCGCCGCTGCTGCCGGCGATTTCAGCCGCCGCATCGAGAAGGACTACGAGGACGACAGCCTCAACCACTTTGCCGGCAACATCAACTCGCTGCTTTCGAGCGTTGATAGCGGTGTCAACGAAACCCGCCGCGTTATTGCAAGCCTCGCCGAGGGCGACCTGACGCAGACGATGCGCGGCGAGTTCCAGGGCGCCTTTGCCGAACTGCAGCAGAACGTCAACAGCACCTTCGTCACCCTGCAGACGACGATGCGCGAAGTTCGCGAAACCACCGAAGCGATCAACGGCAACACCAACGAACTGCGCGTTGCGACCGACGACCTGTCGAAGCGTACAGAACAGCAGGCTGCCGCACTCGAAGAGACGTCTGCCGCACTCGATGAGATCACCGCGGTCGTCCAGAACTCGACGGAACGCGCCCAGGAAGCCAGCGTCATGGTCTCCGAAGCCAAGGACAAGTCCGGCGCCTCCGGTGTCGTCGTCCGCAACGCCGTCGACGCCATGGGCCGTATCGAGCAGGCATCCCGTGAAATCAGCCAGATCATCAACGTGATCGATGAAATCGCCTTCCAGACCAACCTGCTTGCTCTGAACGCAGGCGTCGAGGCAGCGCGTGCCGGTGAAGCCGGCAAGGGCTTCGCGGTCGTCGCACAGGAAGTCCGCGAACTGGCGCAGCGCTCCGCAACCGCCGCCAAGGACATCAAGGCGCTGATCACCAAGTCGGGCGATGAAGTCAATGTCGGCGTCAAGCTGGTGCAGGCAACGGGCGAGGCGCTCTCCGAAATCGAAACCCGCGTCATCGCCATCAACGACCATATCCATTCGATCGCAACCGCGGCGAAGGAACAGTCGACCGGCCTCAAGGAAGTCAACACCGCCGTCAACCAGATGGACCAGGTGACCCAGCAGAACGCCGCGATGGTCGAGGAAACCTCGGCTGCGACCCACAAGCTCTCGGCAGAGGCCGATGGCCTGGTGCGCCTGATCTCGCGCTTCAAGGTGTCGAATACGGGCCATGCCGCAGCCCCGGTCGCTGTTGCCCGCCGCGAAGAGCATCGCCCGGTCGCGTCGCCCGCCCGCCGCGCCATGAACACGGTCGCTCGTGCCTTCAACGGCAATGCTGCGGTCGCTGAGCAGAGCTGGGAAGAGTTTTGATCGCCAGGCTCTCGAATTCAGGAAACGCCGCCTCGGGGCGGCGTTTTCTTTTGTGACGAACTGCCGCGCCTCGCGAAGATTTGAAAGTGCAAAATAATCCGTCTAATATAAGTCTCTGCCTCGCAGGCGCTTGCGCCGAACGGAAACAGCGATGCCGGTGCAAGACCAAAGCGGAATTTCAGCAAATGTAACGATGGCTGCTGGCGGCGAACGCCCGGCAGGGTGGCTCAGTGGTCTCTCGGGCAAGCTGCTCTGGATGATCGTGCTGTTCATCATGCTCGCCGAAGTGCTGATCTTCTTCCCTTCGATCGCCAGCATGCGTATCCGCTGGCTGGACGACAAGCTGAACACCGCCGCTGCCGCGGCGATCGTCATCGATGGCCTGCAGCCGGTGGAGCTGCCGCGCTCCGTCCAGAAGGAAACGCTGGAAGCGACCGGCACCAAGGCGATCGTTCTGCGCAAGGACGGCACCTCCCGCCTGCTGGCGATGAGCGAGATGCCGACATCCGTCGACGAGCAATATGATCTGACCAAGGTCACGCCCGTCAGCGCCATCTGCGATGCACTGGATACGCTGATCTTCGGCGGCAACCGGATGATCCGCGTCTACGGCCCTGTCGGCGATACCGCGACCGGGGTTGAAGTGGTCATGAAGGACCGGGCGCTGCGCAATGCGATGTTCGTCTATGCCCGCAACGTTCTCCTGCTGTCGATCCTGATCTCGCTGTTCACGGCAACGCTGGTCTTCTTCGTCATCAACCGCATTCTCATCCGGCCGATCCGCAATCTGACCGGCAGCATGCAGGACTTCTCCGCCGATCCCGAAAATCCGCAGAACGTCTTCGTCGGCGAGGGCGGGCGCGACGAGCTGGCCGTTGCCGGGCGCCATCTGACCGCGATGCAGGTCGAGCTGCAGAAGACGTTGAAGCAGCAGAAGAACCTTGCCGCACTCGGCCTTGCCGTCTCGAAGATCAATCATGACATGCGCAACATCCTGGCCTCGGCCCAGCTGATGTCCGACCGCCTCGTCGATGTCGATGACCCCATGGTCAAGAGTTTCGCGCCGAAGCTGCTCAGAACCATCGACCGCGCCGTCGGCTACACGACCGAAGTGCTCTCTTACGGCCAGGCGAGCGAATCGGCGCCGCGCCGCCGCCGTATCCGTCTCTACGAGCTCACCCAGGACGTCCGCGACATGCTGGCGATCGATCCGGCAAGCGGCGTCGAGTTCGTCGAGCAGATGTCCACCGATCTCGAAATCGATGGCGACAGCGAGCAGCTCTTCCGTGTCATCCACAACCTCTGCCGCAATGCGCTGCAGGCGCTGATGATGCCGGGCGAGCTCGGAATGGATGGGATCAAGCGAATCACCGTCTCGGGCCAGCGCGTCGGCAGCGTCGTCAGCATTATCGTCGACGATACCGGTCCAGGCATGCCGCTGAAGGCCCGCCAGAACCTTTTTACGGCCTTCCGCGGCTCTGCCCGCTCCGGTGGCACGGGACTTGGCCTGACGATCGCCCGCGAGCTGGTCCTCGCCCACGGCGGCACCATCGCGCTTGTGGAAAAACCCGCGGCCGGCACGCAATTCCGCATCGAGATCCCGGATCGCCCGGTTTCCCTGGACGATTACCGCTCCCGCAGCCACGCTGAAAAGTAATGCAAATTCCGCAGATCAGCTCTGCGGAACGAAAGTCGCGATTTTTTCACAAACCCTATTGCATTCCCCCGGAGGACCCTTTAGAGGATCGCCACGCAAGCGGTTCAGCCGCTTCGAGACGCACCCGTAGCTCAGCTGGATAGAGCACCAGACTACGAATCTGGGGGTCAGGAGTTCGAATCTCTTCGGGTGCGCCAATCTCTCTTCTCATCTAAATTTAGACCGAAGCTAGAAGTGCACGTTTGACGCTGCGCCGTTAAAAATGACATCCTCGCGCCTGGCGGATCATTCGGATCAGGTGGTCTTCGAGATAACTCGCCGCGCATGACAGCGGGCGAGTCGTTCGTGGGAGCTGTCGCGGTGTTTATTGACCGCTCGTCGCATTCGCCATTTTGGTAGATACGCCGCCGAAGGTGGCGTTGATCGAGTTGCCGAGGCTTGAGGCGCCTGCGATCAGCGCGACGGAAATGAGCGCTGCAATAAGACCATATTCAATTGCGGTGGCGCCAGACTCGTCTCTGAATAGACGCTTTACAAACTTGATCATTGTTTCCTCATACGGGGGCTGTTCAAATGAAGGATTCGCCAAATATCATGGCCCCAAGATTTTAGGGTATTCGTCATTTAGATTTGATTAAAATTCGAATTATCTAAATTCAGATAAAGAAAAATCTATATGACAAAGTAAAGCTTGCCGCGACTGCCAATTTTTATTGCGGCAGTGTCCGCGATTTGAACTTTATTGATTTGCGATGCGTCTGCGCTCCAGCCTAGCTTCGCGCAATCTTCAGGCGGTATCTGCGAGATCTTCGCGCGCAGGAGAGAATGCAATGAAGGCAAGTGGTTTGGTTGTGGTTTCGGTCGCCGGTATGGCGGCTTTGCTTGCCGGTTGCGTCGATCGTGCCAATTCTCCGGTTCTCTATCCTGTTGGTACGCCTACCAATCCCTCCTTCGTCGCGCATGCGATGTGCATGGGGGAGGGCAATGCGGCCTATGACGAATCGATGCGGCTCTACAAGGAGCGCTCGCAGATCAGCGGTCAGTATGATGAGGATGAAGGCAAGGCGGTCTCGCGCAGTGCCGCCCGCCGTGCCTACACCGCCTGCGCCTCGTCGGAAGGCTATCGGGCCGTCTACGATCAATAGACCGTGTAGGCGCCCCAACACCTCTCAAAAACGTGCCGGCTGACGGGGGCAGCATATTGCCCCGCACATGGCCGCTGCCCATCTAACGTCAGCACCGTTCTGCCTTGCCGCCGGAAGCGGGATTGCTGAACCGTGCGCATTTGGATGTCCGGCCAGCTCCGGCTGCTGCCTCTCGTCCGTTTTGATTGTTTTCACGCATCGATAAGAGAGGAAAGATCATGCCCGCTTTGAATGCTGCACAATCCGGCACCTTCAAGATCGGCGGTGACCTCGAGGTCAATCGCCTCGGCTTCGGCGCCATGCGCGTCACCGGCGACGGTATCTGGGGCCAGCCGGCCGATCATGCCGAATCCATTCGTACGCTGAAGCGCCTTCCGGAACTCGGCGTCAATTTCATCGACACTGCCGATTCCTATGGCCCTGACGTTTCCGAATGGCTGATCAAGGAAGCGCTTCATCCCTACAGCAAGGGATCCATCATCGCTACCAAAGGCGGCCTGACGCGGCATGGGCCGAATATCTGGCTTCCGGTCGGCCGTCCGGAATATCTGATCCAGCAGGTGCACAAGAGCCTGCGCAATCTCGGCGTCGACAGGATCGATCTCTGGCAGCTCCACCGCATCGACCCGAAGGTCCCGGCGGGCGAGCAGTTCGATGCGATCAAGTCTCTGCAGGCCTCCGGTCTGATCCGCTATGCGGGTTTGAGCGAAGTCTCCGTCGCCGACATCGAAGCGGCATCGAAATACTTCAAGGTCGCCACCGTCCAGAACCGTTATAATCTGGTCGATCGCACCAGCGAGGATGTGCTCGACTATTCGGCAAAGCACAATATCGGCTTCATCCCCTGGTATCCGCTCGCCGCCGGCGACCTCGCCAAGCCGGGCTCGCTGCTCGATACGATCGCCAGGAAGCACAATGCGGCGCCGAGCCAGATCGCCCTTGCCTGGGTGCTGAAGCGCAGCCCCGTGATGCTGCCGATCCCCGGCACCTCGAAGGTCAAGCATCTGGAAGAAAACGTTGCCGCTGTCGGCATCACGCTGTCGGATGAGGAGTTCGCTGCTCTCGATGCCGAGGGAAAGAAGCTTTTCAAGGCCGCCTGATTTTGTGACGAAAGGTGTGGCGGCAACCGTCGCCATGCCCCGCATCCGGCCGAAAATCGGTCAGGAATTTGACCGGTTTATTAAAATTGCTGCAAAATGAGGCGACTTCGCAAATGTGTTACAGTTAGCTATGCGAATGATGCATTGCTGCGTTGCGGTAATATCCCTATTCCTGATCAAATGAATGGGCTATCTATATCTCCGTAAGCAGCGCACTCCTCCTCCCAGCGCTCTTACGAAGACTGGTAACACTCCTCCTCCCAGTTGCCAGTCAAGATCAAGAGCTCGGTGCACCTCCTCCCGCACCGAGCTCTTTTCTATTTCAGCCCCTTTTATTTCAGTGCTTGAAAATCAGTCGCCGATCCGCGCCACGCCGGTCTCGCCGTTGTCGCGCGTCCACTTCACCTTGCCGGGGCCTGCGCGCTCCAGCTGGAAGCACATCGGTGCGCCCTTGTACCAGGTCTGAAATTTCTGGCAGAGCTGGTCCGATTGGATCCACCATTTGCCGGTATCGCTGGGCTTGAAGTAGCGGCCGAGACCGATCGCCTTGCCGCTGCCATCGACGGCGCCCGATGTGTGATAGTTGAGCGGCAGCTCGCCGCCGAGCGGTGTGGCGAGATAGATCGTCCTGCCGATGATATCGCGCCGGATGTCGTCTTCCGCCAGCCGTTCCGCATGCGCGAGCGACGGCATCAGCAATGCCACCGAGGTGAGGGCGATCAGAATAGCCTTCATTGCATCCGTCCATCTATCCATGAATATTGGGTGAAGAACGGGCAAGACGAAGATAAAGTTTCACCTGGACGCGATCGGCCTGCCTTATTTGACTCCGCTGCATTGGCCGTCTTATTTGGCGGGCGGCCGGACTGCCGGCAGTAACGGGGAGATGGTATGCTCGGCGGATCAGGGGCGATGCAAAAGACGCTTGCTGCGATGACGCTTGCAGCCTTTCTGCTGACCGGCTGCGGTGGCCGCGCCGTCGGCGTCATGACCCCCGTAGGCGCGACGCAGCCAGGCACCTCTCAGGTCAATCTGCTGGTCGCGACCACCCGTGCACCGGATACCGATCCAGGCGTTCTGTTCTCCGGCGAGCGCGGAACCGGTCTGATGGTCAATGCCGTCGATGTCTCGATCCCGCCGGATGCCAATCGCAAGGTCGGCCAGGTCCAGTGGCCGAAGCGGCTGCCCGCCGATCCGCTGCGCGATTTCGTCACTGTCTCTGTCGATCCGCTGCAGGGCGAGAAGGCGGGCGAGGGCTGGCTGAAGGGCCATATGCCGAAGAGCCGCCGGGTGCTGATTTTCGTTCACGGCTTCAACAATCTCTATGAGGATGCGGTCTACCGCTTCGCGCAGATCGTTCACGACTCGCATGCCGACGTCGCGCCCGTCGTCTTCACCTGGCCGTCGCGCGGCTCGATTTTCGATTACAATTACGACAAGGAAAGCACCAACTATTCCCGCGATGCGCTGGAAGAGCTGCTGCGCCGCACCGCCGAAAACCCCGCCGTCAGCGACGTGACGATCATGGCGCACTCGATGGGCACCTGGCTGACGGTAGAGGCGCTGCGGCAGATGGCGATCCGCGATGGACGCGTCGCCCCGAAGATCAACAATGTCATCCTGGCGTCGCCGGATCTCGATGTCGATGTCTTCGGCCGCCAGTTTGTCAGCCTCGGCAAGGACAAGCCGCATTTCACCATCTTCGTCTCACGGGATGACCGGGCGCTTGCCCTGTCGCGCCGCATCTCGGGCAATGTCGATCGCCTCGGCCAGATCGATCCCTCGGTCGAGCCTTACCGCAGCAAACTCGAAGCGGCGGGCATCACAGTGCTCGATCTTACCAAGCTCAAGGGCGGCGACCGCCTGAACCACGGCAAGTTCGCCGAGAGCCCCGAAGTGGTGAAGCTGATCGGTGATCGGTTGATTGCGGGACAGACCATCACGGATTCCAATGTCGGTCTCGGCGAAGCCGTCGGTGCCGTCGCCATCGGTACTGCACAGACTGTCGGCAGTGCAGCGAGCGTCGCCGTCAGCACCCCGATCGCTATCTTCGATCCACGCACCCGGCGCAATTATGATGCCCAGCTGAAGCGTCTCGGCCAGTCGGTGGAGAACACCGCAGGCTCCGTCGGAGACAGCGTCGGCGCCGGGCTGCCCAGCCAGTAAAAATTCCCATAGGCAAGTTGATTGATCTGATATATCACGTCCCTCAGCGGCGATCTGCAAGGCGCCGATGGGAATGGATGGCGCGATGACGGATAATGTGAAGCGAACGGTTGCCGTGGTTGGCGCAGGCGTGATCGGCGCCTCGATTGCCTTCGAGCTGCAGCGGCGCGGCTATCAGGTGGCGCTGATCGACAAGGGTGAACCCGGTCGCGGCACCTCCTATGGCAATATGGCCAGCATCGCGCTCGATTTCGCGGCCGGATCCGGCCCCACGACCTGGAAGAAAATCCCGCGCTGGCTGCTGGATCCGGAAGGTCCGGTTTGGTTGCGCCCGTCCTACGCGCCGAAGATGCTGCCCTGGTTCCTGCGCTTCATCGCTGCCGGCCGCCCGTCGCGCCTGCGCGAGATCGAGGATGCCGGTATGCAGCTGACCGGCCGCGCGCTCGGCGATTTCCGCGCCATGCTATCGGCGATCGGTGCATCTGACCTGATGACCGACGAAGGTTGCCTGGCGATCTACGAGACGGAAGCCGAATTTGGCGGCGACCGCGGTCATATCGAGATGATGCAGCGCTACGGCTTCGAGTTCGAAGTGCTGAACGGCGGCGCGATCCAGCATTACGAGCCGACGCTGTCGTCCAAGGTCGCCAAGGCCGTGCTGCTGCCCGACAACAAGTCGATCCGCGATCCCTATCAGCTGGTCGTCAAGCTTGCAGCCGCGGCCGAGGCGGCCGGTGCGCGCTTCCTGTCCGGCAGCGTGCAGGGAATCGAGCGCAAGCCCGATGGAAGCAAAACCGTTGTCCTGGAAAGCGGCGGGCGTATCGAGGTCGGTTCGGTCGTCCTCGCTGCCGGTGTCCATACGCGCACGCTTGCCGAAAAGCTCGGAGAGCCGATCCCGCTCGAAACCGAGCGCGGCTATCACACACAGATCATGAAGCCCGGCATTTCCATGCGCTATTCGGTGATCTGGCCGCACCGCGCCTTCATGATCACGCCGACAGCAGGGGGGATCCGCATCGGCGGGAATGTCGAACTCGCCGGTCTTGATGCCGCGCCCGATTTCCGCCGCCCGCGTGTTCTGGTACGCCATGCACAGCGCGTGCTTCCCGGCCTTAAGGTCGAGGACACCAGCGAGTGGATGGGCCATCGCCCGGCCTTGCCGGACACGATCCCGATCATCTCGGCTTCGTCGAAGGTGCCCGGCGTGTTCTACGCGACGGGCCATGGCCATCTCGGCCTGACGCTGGCAGCGACGACGGCGCAGCTGATCGGCGATATGGTCTCCGGAGAGAAGTCGGCGATCGACATGAAGCCGTTCCGCATCGATAGATATTGATTTGCATGACGAGCCTGAGCTCGCATTGGAAGGACTAGGCAGATGAGATGGAAGCGCACGATCCAGCTTCTGGACGTTCATTGCGAAGGCGAAATCGGCAAGGTCGCGATCGGCGGCGTACCGAAGATCCCCGGCGAAACCGTGGCGGCCCAGCTGCACTGGCTGAACACCGATCCCAAGGGCACCGAGCTTCGCCGCTTCCTCTGCCTCGAGCCGCGCGGCGCCCCGATCGGCTCCGTCAATCTCCTGCTGCCTGCCAAGCATCCGGATGCCGATGCGGCCTTCATCATCCTGCAGCCTGACCAGGCGCATGCGAGCTCCGGCTCGAATTCGATCTGCGTCACGACCGCGCTGCTCGAATCCGGCATCGTCGAGATGAAGGAACCGGAAACGGTCGTCACGCTCGAAACGGCGGCCGGCCTCGTCAAGGCGGTCGCTACCTGCCGCGACGGCCGTTGCGAGAAGGTGCGCCTGACGATGGTTCCCGCCTTCGTCCACGAGCTCGATGTCGAGGTCGAGACGCCGGAATGGGGGAAGATCAAAGTCGATCTCTGCTACGGCGGCATCTTCTATGCGCTCGTCGATGTCGGCCAGATCGGCTCGAAGATCGAAAAGTCCAATGCGGCTGAATTGGTCCGCGCCGGCATGGTTCTGAAGGACATCATCAACCGCGACATCCAGGTCGTCCATCCTGAAATCCCGGCGATCTCGGGTGTCGCCTACGTCATGTTCCGCGATATCGAGCCGGATGGCGCTGTGCGCACCTGCACGACTATGTGGCCCGGCCGCGCCGACCGCTCACCCTGCGGCACCGGCAGCTCGGCAAATCTCACCACCCTGCATGCCCGCGGCAAGGCAAAGCCCGGCGACATCTTCACGTCGCGCTCGATCATCGGCTCGGAATTCGAAGTCGGCCTGCAGTCGGTGACTGAAGTCGCGGGCCGTCCGGCCATCATCCCGACCATCACCGGCCGCGGCTTCACCTTCGGCCTCTCACAGGTCGCCCTCGACCCCTTCGACCCGCACCCGGGCGGCTTCGCCCTGACCGACGTCTGGGGCCCGCAGGCGGGCGAGATCTAGGATCAGTAGTCGAAGGGCTCGACCTTCGGCTTCCCGCTTTCTTCGACGGAATGCGGATAAATCACGCCCTTGCGCAGGATGATGTTGGCGTAGAGCCGTGGCTCGCTCGTCTGGATGATGGCGTGGGCGGCGCGGACGCGGCCGTAGAAATCCTGGCCGATGAGCGGCGTGACGGCGCGGTGCGGTTCGTGGCGGGCGCAGCAGTCGATCATTTCTTCATGAACGGGATCGAGCTTGTCGCGCTCTGCCTTGACCGTCGAGCGGAAGATTGCTTCGGGCACGAAATCGTCGATCGGCAGCACGCTGAGCACGGCGTCCAGCACGGGGATAAGGCCATGGCCGTCGAGCCGGATCAGCCGGCGGGCGTGTTCGACGCCCGGATAGTTGCCGTCGACGATGGCGATTTCGTCGCCGTGGCCCATGGCGCGCAGCGTCGAAAGCAGTTCCGGACTCAAGAGCGGATCAAGCCCCTTCAGCATTTTCAATCTCCTTGAACAGCACGTTCTGATCGGTCAGATAGCGCGCAAAGATCGGAAGGCTCGCCCCGCCGATCGCGCGTGCCTGCGACCCAACTGCGCCCTCGATAATCTCGGGCATGACGACGCCTTGAAGGTCGAGCTTCTCGGCTTCACGCATTGTCGCCCGAACGATCCGCTCGCGCACCCAGCCCGGAAAGCCCCCGTCGATCACGGCGGCGCTGAAGTCGATGATCGAGGCGGCCGCAACGATCGCCTGCGCCAGCGCCTTGGCCGAATCCTGGATCCAGAGCTCCATCGCCTCGCCGAAATCCACCCAGTCGTCGGCGGAATACCAGAGCGGCTCGGGATCGATGCCACGCTCTCGCAGCATGTTTTCGAGCACGAAGATCGAAGCGATTTCAAGCAGCTGCAGCGTCTCTCCGTTCTTGCCGCGCACGGGCAGGGGGCCGATGGCACCCGCCGTTCCCGTGCGGCCGGAAAAGATCGCCGAGTTCAGGACGATGCCGCCGCCGATGAACGAGCCGATGAAGAAATAGACGAAATCGGGATAGGAGGGGCCGACACCGAAAACGAGCTCGGCGCCGCAGGCGCTCGTTGCGTCGTTCTGCAGGAAGACGGGATAGGAAACCCGCTTCGTCACCTCGGCCTGCAGGTCGAAGCCGCGCCAGACATCCATGGCGCCGGGCGGCGAGCCGACTTCCTCGGCCCAATTCCAGAGCTCGAAGGGGGCGGCGATGCCGATACCCGCAATGCGGCCGCGCTGCTGCGCATCCAGCCGTCCCTCGAGCTCGGCAATGCCTGATACGATGAAATCGAGAAAATCGCCGGGGAGGGGATAGGCGTAGGTCTTGTGCAGCTGCATGCGGATATTGCCGACGAAATCCATCAGCACCAAGTCGGCGCTTCGCCGGCCCATCTTCACGCCGAACGAATAGACGGCGTCCGGATTGAGATGCATCGGGATCGATGGCTGGCCCACACGGCCGCGCACCGGGGCGCCACGCGAAAGCAGACCTTCCCTCTCAAGCTCCCGCATGATGACGGAAACCGTCTGCGCCGATAGACCGCTGCGGCGCGCGATATCGGCCTTCGACAGCGCGCCGTAGAGGCGCACCAGCGAAAGCACGAGCCGCTCGTTGTAGGCGCGCACCCGGATCTGGTTCGCGCCCCCGGCGGGGTTCAATATTGGCGGTTGGGCCGGTGTGTGCACCGGGCCTTCCAGGGATGCCATTGGTCACTCCTCCCGACCATCGGCCTATGCCTGATTTTCAACCAGCATGCCATACCGAATTAATAATTCAATTGGATTTATTTATTGACAAGCGATTTTCTTTTCGCTTTTAATCGCCAACGTGAACGGCATCGAGCGGCCTGGGAGGAGGCTAAACGCGAAATCCGCGGCCGCGTTCGTGCTTGAAAATACGGGTTCGGCCATCGTGGCGATCCGGTTAATCTCTGGGAGGAGTTCTCATGAAGAAATCAGTTCTCGCTTTCGGCGCGCTCGCACTCGGCGTCGCCTTCTCGGCTCCGGCAATGGCCGCCGACGTTTCGGCCTGCCTGATCACCAAGACCGATACCAACCCCTTCTTCGTCAAGATGAAGGAAGGCGCGACGGCCAAGGCCAAGGAACTCGGCGTCAACCTGAAGTCCTATGCCGGAAAGATCGACGGTGACAGCGAAAGCCAGGTTGCCGCTATCGAAACCTGCATCGCTGACGGCGCCAAGGGTATCCTGATTGCTGCTTCGGACACCAAGGGCATCGTTCCGAACATCAAGAAGGCGCGCGACGCCGGCCTGCTCGTCATCGCTCTCGATACCCCGCTTGAGCCGATCGACGCTGCCGACATGACCTTCGCAACCGACAACCTGCTCGCCGGCAAGCTGATCGGCCAGTGGGCCAAGGAAACGCTCGGCGACAAGGCTGCCGATGCCAAGGTTGCCTTCCTCGACCTCACTCCGTCCCAGCCGTCCGTCGACGTTCTGCGCGACCAGGGCTTCATGATGGGCTTCGGCATCGACCCGAAGGATCCGAACAAGATCGGTGACGAAGACGACAAGCGCATCGTCGGCCACGACATCACCAACGGCAACGAAGAAGGCGGCCGTACCGCGATGGAAAACCTTCTCCAGAAGGACCCGACCATCAACGTCGTCCACACCATCAACGAACCGGCTGCTGCCGGCGCCTATGAAGCGCTGAAGGCTGTCGGCCGTGAGAAGGACGTGCTGATCGTTTCCGTCGACGGCGGTTGCCCGGGCGTCAAGAACGTTGCTGATGGCGTCATCGGCGCCACCTCGCAGCAGTACCCGCTGCAGATGGCCGCTCTCGGTATCGAAGCGATCAAGAAGTTCGCCGATAGCGGCGAAAAGCCGAAGCCGACCGAAGGCAAGAACTTCTTCGACACCGGCGTTACCCTCGTCACCGACAAGCCGGTTTCCGGCGTCAAGTCGATCGACACCAAGGAAGGCCAGGGCAAGTGCTGGGGTTGATCCCCGCCTAGCCTGAACCAAAACGCGGAGATGCCCGAAGCGGCATCTCCGCTCCCTGCTCATCTTTGACAGCGCGCCGAATTGGGTGCAGCTTATCCCACGTCCTGCCTGAAAGTGGCGGGATGCCCCTTAGGGAGTGGGGTCACGCGGAGGATTTCCATGAGCGAGCCGACAACAGCCGCACCGCATCACGATTATGAAAAAGTCCTCAAGGACAGTTCGAAGGACGTTGCTTCCTTCGATACGGACGACAACTCAGTCCTGCAGAGATTCAGGCATTTCCTGCACTCGTCGCCATCGGCCGTATCGCTGATCGTCCTTGTGCTGTCGCTGATCATCTTCGGCGCCCTCCTGGGCACCAAGTTCTTCTCGGCATTTTCGCTGACGCTGATCCTGCAGCAGGTGGCGATCACCGGTATCGTCGGCGCCGCGCAGACGCTTGTCATCATGACGGCCGGCATCGATCTTTCCGTCGGCGCCATCATGGTGCTCTCGTCGGTGGTCATGGGACAGTTCGTGTTCCGCTACGGCCTTCCGGTCGAACTCGCCGTTCTCTGCGGCTTCGCCGTCGGTGCCCTTTGCGGCTACATAAACGGCCTGCTGATCGCCCGAATGAAGCTGCCGCCTTTCATCGTCACGCTCGGCATGTGGCAGATCGTGCTTGCCACGAACTTCCTCTATTCGGCCAACGAGACGATCCGCGCGCAGGATATCGAAACCCAGGCGCCATTGTTGCAGCTCTTCGGCAATACGTTCCGCATCGGCGGCGCGGTCTTTACCTATGGCGTCATCGCCATGGTCCTGCTCGTGGCGGTTCTCTGGTACATCTTGAACCACACCGCATGGGGCCGGCATCTCTACGCCGTCGGCGACGACCCTGAAGCCGCCGGTCTTTCCGGTGTCAACGTCAAGCGCATGCTGGTCTCGACCTATGTCCTGTCTGGCCTCATCTGTGCGCTGGCCGGCTGGGCTCTCATCGGCCGCATCGGTTCGGTGTCTCCAACAGCCGGGCAGTTCGCCAACATCGAATCCATCACCGCTGTGGTGATCGGCGGTATCTCGCTCTTCGGTGGCCGCGGCTCCATTCTCGGCATGATGTTCGGCGCGCTCATCGTCGGCGTCTTCTCGCTCGGTCTTCGCCTTCTCGGCACCGACGTGCAATGGACTTACCTCCTGATCGGCGTGCTCATCATCGCCGCAGTTGGAATCGATCAGTGGATCAGAAAGGCAGCAGGCTGATGGCACTCGAACCTCTTCTCACGGCGCGCGGCCTGGTCAAACGCTACGGTCGCGTCACTGCCCTCGATCATGCCGATTTCGACCTCTATCCCGGCGAAATCCTCGCCGTGATCGGCGACAACGGCGCGGGCAAGTCCTCGCTCATCAAGGCGATCTCGGGTGCTATCCGTCCCGACGAGGGGGAGATCCGGCTGGAAGGCCAGCCGATCCACTTCTCGTCGCCGATCGAGGCGCGCAAGGCCGGCATCGAAACGGTCTACCAGAACCTCGCCCTGTCGCCGGCGCTGTCGATTGCCGACAACATGTTCCTCGGACGCGAGCTCCGCAAACCCGGCTTCATGGGCCAGTTTTTCCGAAAGCTCGATCATTCGGCGATGGAAAAGCAGGCGCGTGCCAAGCTTTCTGAGCTCGGCCTGATGACCATCCAGAACATCAACCAGGCGGTGGAGACGCTCTCCGGCGGTCAGCGCCAGGGTGTCGCCGTTGCCCGCGCCGCAGCCTTCGGCTCGAAGGTCATCATCCTCGATGAACCGACGGCCGCCCTCGGCGTCAAGGAAAGCCGCCGCGTTCTGGAGCTCATTCTCGACGTCCGTTCGCGCGGTATCCCGATCGTGCTCATCTCGCACAACATGCCGCATGTCTTCGAAGTCGCCGACCGCATCCACATCCACCGTCTCGGACGCCGTCTCACGGTGATCAATCCGAAGGAATACACGATGTCGGATGCCGTCGCCTTCATGACGGGCGCCAAGGCCGCTCCCCAGGAGACGGTCGCCGCATGAACCTGAGGATAGACGAGATTACCGGCGCGGTGCTCGGCCGCGCCGGGAGTGCGAAGCGCTTCCTGATCGCCATCGCCGGTCCGCCCGGTGCCGGCAAGTCGACAATGGCCGATAATCTCGCCAATGGCCTCAAGGCCCGCGGAGAGACCGCGGCCGTGCTGCCGATGGATGGCTTCCACATGGACAATGCCGTGCTGATCGAGCGCGGCCTACTCGCCCGCAAGGGCATCCCCGAGACCTTCGACGTCCGCGGTTTCCTCGACATCGTCCGCGCCGTCCGCCCGGCCGATCAGGAAGTGCTGGTCCCGGTCTTCGACCGCTCCCGCGAACTCGCCATCGCCTCCGCCCGCCCGATCTCGCCCCACGATCGCTTCATCATCATCGAGGGCAACTACCTGCTCTTCACGCAGGGTAAATGGGCCGATCTCGACGGCATCTTCGATTTCACCATCATGCTCGCCCCGCCGATCGAGGTTCTCGAAGAGCGCCTCTGGGAGCGCTGGCGCGGCTACAAGCTCAGCGAAGAAGAAGCCAGCGCCAAGGTCTACGGCAATGACCTCCCGAACGGCCGCCTCATTTTGGAGAACCGCCGTCCGTCCGATGTCACCCTTGAAATTGCGCTCTAGGGCTCATTATTGCGGCACTTGCCGACCGGCGAGAATCGCGACATCCATTCAACCTCTGGCTTTGGAGCCGGAGGTTTTTTATTTTCAGCGGCAGGCATCTGTTTTCAAGCCTCACGCGATTTTCAAGTCTGCCTTTGCCGATGCTGCGATCCTATCTTGCCTTTGCACGCCAGACCCCCCGGCTCCTCGGCTACGCGGTCATCCTGATGGTCCTGTCGAGCGCCGGACAGACATTCTTCTTCTCGCTGTTTTCTAAGGCGTTCCGCGGCCACTACGCGCTAAGTGACGGCAGTCTCGGAACAGTGTTTGCCATTGCGACTTTCACGTCGGCCCTGGCGCTGCCCTATCTCGGCCAGAAAATCGACAGGGTAAGCCTTCGCAGCTTCACGCTCGGTGCCGGCCTGTTGCTCGGTACAGCCTGCGCGATGATTGCCCTCTCGCCCGCATCGGTTCTCTTCTTTGCCGTCTGCCTCTTCCTGCTTCGGCTGGCCGGTCAGGGCTTGATGGTGCATACGGCAATGACGTCGATGGTCCGGTTCTTCCCGGCCGACAGCGGAAAGGCGATGGCCGTCGTCAGCCTCGCCTATTCGGCCGCGTTGGTCTTCATTCCGGCCGTTGCGGTTGCCGTCATAGGCGTCGCCGGTTGGCGGGGGACGTGGCTGCTGACGGGCGTAGCGGTCGCTCTCGGTGTCTGCGCAGCATGCCTGCTGCTACCGCGGGATGATGCGTCCGGCAATGCGGCGAAGACCAGTGTTCAGGCGGCGAAGCCGCAAGCAGCCCGGCCGAAGCTCGCATTGATGCTGCTCCTGTGCCCGACGATGCTGGCGGTCTCCTTCATCCTGACGGCAATGATCTTCCATCAGGCCGTCCTTGCAGCTGAAAAGGGATGGCCGCTCGAATGGCTGGCGGCCTGCTTTTCCGTTTTTGCCATCGCGCAGGCGGCGACATCGGTTCTCGTGGCACCCGTCATCGACAGGATCCGCGCCGTCCGCATCCTGCCGGTCTTCCTCTTGCCGCTCGCGCTAGGGCTGAGCGTGATCGCACTCTTCGACGGCTTCTGGGCGGCGCCCGTCTACATGGGTCTTCTCGGCATGTCCGCCGCGATCGATCTGAAGCTCGGCACCATTCTCTGGGCCTATCTCTTCGGCGCCGGGCAGTTTGGCTATGTCCGCTCACGCTTCGAAGCGATCCGGATCGTCGTTACCGGCGGCGCTCCGCTCGTGGCCGGAAAGCTGCTGGATGCCGGCATCCCGCTCGCGAGCCAGGCCGCCGCCTACGCAGGCTATGCCGTCTGCGCCTCCGCTTTGGCCGTTATCGTCGGCCGGTCTGCGGCCGTCGCTCACAAGTGATTGCGGCGCTGTCTAAACGGTTGTTTCCATCGGCCTGTTGATGCTATCGAAGCGCCACCCGCAGCGCTCCGGAGGCTCCCATGCAATCGATCACCATCCGCCGTCCCGATGACTGGCATCTGCATCTGCGCGATGGCGCCATGCTGGAGGGGGTGATCGGCGATACCAGCCGTGATTTCGCGCGGGCCATCATCATGCCGAACCTCGTGCCTCCCGTCGTCACGACGACGGATGCGCGCGCCTATCGCGAGCGGATCATGAAGGCTCTGCCTGCAGGCGACCGGTTCGAGCCGCTGATGACCCTTTATCTCACGGAGCATACCAGCGCCGATGATGTCGAAGAGGGTAAGAAGAGCGGGCTGATCACCGCGGTGAAGCTCTATCCCGCCGGCGCCACCACCAATTCGCATGGCGGCGTGCGCGATATGGACAAGGCGATGCCGGTTCTGGAGCGCATGGCGAAGATCGGCCTGCCGCTTTGCGTCCACGGCGAAGTCACGACACCTGAAATCGATATCTTCGATCGCGAAGCCGTGTTCATCGAAACCGTGCTCGATCCGTTGCGCAAGCGTCTGCCGGAACTGAAGGTGACGATGGAGCATGTGACGACGGCCGATGGCATCGACTATATCAAGTCGTCCAAGGCCAATCTGGCCGGCTCGATCACCACGCATCACCTGATCATCAATCGCAACGCCATCCTCGTCGGCGGCATCCGCCCGCATTATTATTGCCTGCCGGTCGCCAAGCGCGAGAACCATCGCCTGGCGCTGCGCGCCGCCGCCGTCAGCGGCGATCCGCGCTTCTTCCTGGGAACGGATTCCGCGCCGCATGTCGATCCGCTGAAGGAATGCGCCTGCGGCTGCGCCGGCATCTATACCTCGATCAACACGATGAGCTGCGTGGCCCATGTCTTCGAGCAGGAGAACGCGCTCGACAAGCTCGAAGCCTTCGTCTCGCTGAATGGTCCGGCCTGGTACGGCCTGCAGCCGAATGAAGAGAAGATCACGCTGGTCAAGCGCGAAGACGCGATCACGTTTCCGTCAAAAATCGAGACGGGTGCAGGCCCGGTCACGGTCTTCGACCCGATGTTCCCGCTTCATTGGGACGTAAAGCTCTGAATAAAGCGCGAAAACTGTCAATTTCGGCGGGTATTCCCGCCGCTTTTACTGTGTAATTGTTACCGCTCTAACATTCGTGTTCGCGGTCCATGATTTTTTAACAGAATGCGTAAGACATTCGTCACCAGTGGCACGATAGCCTGTGGACGGATTATTGGGCGCGGCAGGAGCCGCGGAGTTACCAAAGCATGATGCTGGATTATAATTCCCTTCTGCTGGCGCTCGGCGTTTCAGCAACGTGCCTGGCTGTGACCCTGATGGGCAGCTGGTTCGCACGCCGTGCCGAGACCTTCCTGCTCACATGCACCTGCGGCCTCGTGCTCGTCGTCAGCGGCATCTTCGTCTACAGCATCTATGTTTCGTCGCCCGGCATTGTCATGGGCGTTGCGAGTTTCGTGCTCTTTCAGGCGGGCTTTGCGGCCATCTGGGGCGCCGGCTATCAGTTTCGCACCAACCGTCTGCCGCTCGCAGGAATCCTGATCCGCGCACTGTCGGCCATGCTGCTGCCGGTGGGCGCGATGGCGACAGGGTATGACGGCCTCGGCTTCATCGCCGACAACAGTTCGATCACCCTCCTGCTGCTGGCGACCGCCCACCAATACTGGCGGGCGAAGGCCGAAGCGCCGGCGCCGATCATGGGCATCACGGTGCTCTATACGCTGACGGGCATATCCTTTGCGCTCTGCGCTGCCGTCTTGATCTGGGACGGCAAGCTCGTGCTGGGGGCCGCGCCCAACAATTGGGCCGAGGATCTGAGCCTCGCCGTCTGCATCGCCAGCATGACCGGCATCGGCGCCCTATCGCTGGCGCTGCACCAGTGGCGGCTTGCCGCCCGACACCGCCAGGAAGCGATTACCGATTCTCTGACCGGCCTTCTCAATCGCCGCGCGCTCTTCGATCGTCATGGCGAGCGCCAGATGGGTTCGTCGACCGCCGTCATCATCTTCGATCTCGATCATTTCAAGTCGATCAACGACCGCCATGGTCATGCCGCCGGTGACCGCGTTCTCAAGATCTTTGCCGGCGAACTCGCCGCCCATTGCCGCTCGGGCGATACCGCTGCCCGTCTTGGCGGTGAAGAATTCGCGCTCGTTCTCAAGGAGATCATGCCCGGCCGCGCCGAGATGATCGCCGAGCGCATCCGCCGTACTTTCGAGGAACGTGAAATCTATATCGATGACGAAGTGCTGAAATGCACCGTCTCGATCGGTGTCGCGCCCGGCCGTGCCGCGCCGATGGATTTCGATACCATGCTCAGCGAGGCCGACAAGGCGCTTTATGCTGCCAAGCGCGCCGGGCGCAACCGCGTCGAGCTCGCAAACCACCTGCAGGCAGTTCCGGCCGCGCCCTCGGTGCGCAGCGCCTCTTGATCATCCGGCACGAGGCGCTAATGTCGGGACTGGCCGGATGCAGCCAGCCGTCCCGCGGCGCACAAGCGCTAAGGTGAATGCATCCAGATGAAATCCTTCACATCCTTGCTAATGGCAAACGATGGCGAACGGGTCAGCAGACGCGGGCACTGATCTTCCTGTTCGCTGCCGATGGAAGGATGAATCATGCGCTATTTTCGCGATGCCAAGATCATGGCAAAAGCACTGCGGCAAGCTCTTGCGAGCCGCGATATTTCCCTCACCCACAGCGAGACATTGGAGATCGTTGCCCGGCAATTCGGCTTCGACCAGTGGAATATCCTCGCCGCCAAGCTGGACGAGGCGGAAGACGTTGGTCCGGCCATTGCGCTGGAGCCGCCGATCCCGATCTTCCGCATCTTCGATGTGGCAAAGGCCATGGAATTCTATTGCGGTTTCCTGGGCTTCACGCTCGATTGGGAACACCGCTTCGGCGAGAACTTCCCGCTCTATTGCCAGGTTTCATGCGGCAAGCTGATCATGCATCTCAGCGAGCATTCCGGCGATGCGAGCCCAGGCGCCAAGGCATTTGTGTGGATGACAGGCGTGCGCGCCTTCCAGGCAGAACTGTCGGCCAAGGACTATCGCTACATGAAGCCGGGGATCGAGGACGCCCCCTGGGGATGGGAAGTGACCGTCATCGACCCGTTCAGCAACCGGATCGCCTTCTGCGAAAAGAAGTGACGGTGAGGGCGGGAGGAATGCCCTCCCGCCTCATTCAAAGGATCATCAGCGCACGGACAAAGGCGATGGCGGAAGCCAGCGATGCCGCCGTGCGCACATGGTTCCACCAGGTCCAGTCGCTGAGATAGCGATTCCAGAGCGTCACGGCTTCGCTGCCGCTGCCGCTGACATTCGCCAAGGCGTCGTTCATCGGCACGTTGAAGGCAATGGTGGAGATGAAAGAGGCGATGATATAGGCGGTCGCGCCGCCGATCATCCAGATGCTGGCACTCCCCCGCCAATCCATGAACGCCATGACCGCAATCGTGATGCAGAGGATCGCAACCGGGACGAACAGCAGCATGAAGGGCGAGCGCACGATCGTCACGTTGATCGAGTTCATCGCCGCGATGCCCTGCTCGGGCGGGATACGCGCGAAAGCCGCCATGATGAAAGTTGAGAAGGCGAAGAATATGCCGGCGATCAGGCCGCTGCCGATCGCCGCGGTGACGAGCAGGATGGGAAGAATGAATGCCATGGCGAAACCCCTCCATAAAATAAGAGAAAATCTCTCATTTGCAAAATGAGATAAACTCTCTTATTTTCGTTGTCAACCGAGGAGGGATGCGCATGGACGATAAGACGCCGGTGCGGCGCAGGCGGCAAGCCGTGCCTGGGGGGCAACCCCGACGCATCCCGAGCCAGCAGCGCGGCCGTGATCGCTTTGAGAAGATTCTGGCTGTGGCTGCCGAACTGATCGAGAAGAACGGCAGCGATGCCCTGAAGATGAGCGAGATCGTCGAGAAGGCGGAGCTCTCCTTCGGCGCCCTCTATCAATATTTCCCAGACAAGACCTCGATCATCCGCACCCTTGCCGAACGCTTCAACGAAGAGGGCAGGCGGTGCGTCGAGGAGGAGCTGTCGAAGGTTACGGATGCCGCCTCGCTGCACCGGGCGCTCGGCACGATCACCGACGAATACTACCGCTTCTTCCGCCGCGAGCCCGTCATGCGCGATATCTGGCATGCGACGCAGGCAGACCGTCTGCTGCGAGCCGTCGATGCCGAAGATATGGAGTTTCATGCGCAGGCACTGTTCTCGGTGCTGAAGCGCCTCTGGCCTGAACGGAGGGAAAGTGACCTGCTGCCGGCCGCGCGGCTGCTGATGCAGCTGCTGGCGGCGGCCGTGCGCTATGCGATCTCGCTGGATGATGAGGAGGGGGAGACGGCGATCGCGCTCTACAAGAAGATGCTGCCCGCCGATCTCGAGCGCTTGGTCTAGCTGGCGACGCTTTCGCCGGAGACCGACCGGGCTGCCGCCCAGTGCACGGCGTTGCGGCCATTGTTCTTTGCCGAATAGAGCTTCCGGTCTGCCGCCGTCAGCATCACCTTCAAGCTCTCGCTTTTGGGGTCACCACGATAGACGCCGAAGCTTGCGGTCACGCGTCCGGCCGGAAGCGGCCCGATCGCCTTGGCGGCCAGTTCCTTGCGCAGCCGGTCGGCAATGGCGATCGCTGCCGTGGTGCCCGTCCGAGGCAGAACAAGGCAGAATTCCTCGCCGCCGATGCGGGCGGCGATATCGTAGGGCCGAAGATTGTGCTGGATCGTCGCGCCCGCCGCCATCAGCACCTGGTCGCCGACATCGTGGCCGAATTCGTCGTTGATCGATTTGAAATGGTCGAGGTCGAAGACGACGACGCTGATTGCCGTGCTCTCGCGTGCCGCCCGGGCGATCTCCATCGAGCCGATATCCTTCAGCCAGCGGCGATTGCCGAGGCCGGTGAGAACATCTGTCGTTGCCTGACGGCGCAGCTGCGAGAGGGTGGCGTCCAGCTCGACAATGAGAACCGAAATGCCGTTGGTGACGACACCGACCTCGTCCGTGCGCTTGCTGCGCACCGGCTTGACCGCGCCGGTGGCGCGATAGGTTTCCACAGTCTTTGCGATCTCATGCAACGGCTTGATCAGCATCCAGACGGATGCCAGGCAGAACGCCGTGCCGATGAGCGTGGCGCCCAACACCGTTCCAAGCACCGGGATGGCTTCGCTGCGAAAGCCGGTGACGAGGTAGGTGATGAGGGCGAGTAGGGGGATATGCGTCGATGCAAAGCATATTGAGAAAATCTTGAAAGTGAGCGACGCGTTGAACTTCTGAGTGATTTCGGACATCGCCAGATTCATTCCGGACTCCTTGCACGGCTTTCAGAACCGCGCAGAAATTGGCCCGTCAGGTGTTTTTCAAATCCTAAGGCATCCATTAGAATTTTAGCGAATACCGGTGGTTTGCCGGTCCGGTAAGGCCAAAAGCCTTGGTTCCCAATATTTATCAGTAGGTCCTTAAATTTGCGCGGATTTGTGGAAAAAATCGAGGGCACTACGCTGTGAACGCGCTATGGTTTTGCCGCTCCGGATGGCGCTCGCGCCCGCGTCGAACGTGCAAAAAGTTCCGGCACTGGAAAGATTTTTTCGTTGCTGCTATTGCCGCATGGCACCGTAAGCCGAAGGAGAGAGCCATGACCAAGACGACATTTCCCGACCGCGCCATTATGGCGGAACTCCTTGCCAAGATGCTATGGGAAATCAAGGCGGTCCACTTCAACGCCGAGCAGCCCTACAAGCTCGCCTCCGGCATGGCGAGCCCGGTCTATATCGATTGCCGCAAGCTGCTCTCCTATCCGCGCGTCCGCTCGGCGGTGATGGATTTCGCCGCCAGCGTCATCACCCGCGACGCCGGTTTCGAGCGCTTCGATTGCATCGCAGGCGGCGAGACGGCGGGTATTCCCTTCGCAGCGCTCTTGGCCGATCGCCTCAGCCTGCCGATGATCTATGTCCGCAAGAAGCCGAAGGGCCACGGCCGCAATGCCCAGATCGAGGGTCATATGCCCGAGGGGTCGCGCGTTCTCGTCATCGAGGACCTGACGACCGCCGGCGGCAGCATGTTCACCTTCATCGATGCGATCCGCGCAGCCGGCGGCATCGTCGATCACGGCATGGCGCTCTTCTATTACGGCATCTTCAATGAAGGCGCCTTGCGCTTTGCCGACGGCAAGGTGAAGCTCCACCATATCGCCACCTGGCGAAACGTTCTGGCTGTAGCCAAGGAGCAGAAGCTGTTCGATGAGAAGACGCTGAGCGAAGTCGAAGCCTTCCTGGACGCGCCGCTTGCCTGGTCCGGCCGGAACGGTGGCGTCAGTGAGCTTTCGCTCTAGCCTTTTGACAAAAGCTCACTTATTGGATTGAGACAACAAGAGCCTTCTGGGAGGAATTGCGATGATTTTGTGCTGTGGCGAAGCGCTGATCGACATGCTGCCGCGTGAGACGACGCTGGGCGAAAAGGGCTTTGCGCCCTATGCCGGCGGCGCGATCTTCAACACCGCGATCGCGCTCGGCCGCCTGGGCGTGCCGACGGCCTTCTTCACCGGCATTGCCGATGACATGATGGGCGAAATCCTGCTCGGCACCCTGAAGGCCAGCAATGTCGATTACAGCCCCTGCGCAATCACGCCGCGGCCCTCGACCATCGCCTTCGTCAAGCTCGTCAACGGCCAGGCGACCTACGCCTTCTACGACGAGGGCACCGCAGGGCGCATGATCACCATCGATGATCTTCCTGTTCTTGGCGACGATTGCGAAGCGCTGCATTTCGGCGCCATCAGCCTCATCCCGAGCCCCTGCGGCGAGACCTACGAGGCGCTGCTCGATCGCGAAGCCGCCAAGCGCGTCATCTCACTCGATCCGAACATCCGCCCGGGCTTCATCAAGAACAAGGAAGCCCATATGGCGCGCATCAAGCGCATGGCCGCCAAGTCGGACATCCTGAAGTTCTCCGACGAGGACCTCGAATGGTTCGGCCTCGAAGGCAGCCATGACGATCTCGCGGCCTACTGGCTGAAGCAGGGCGCCAAGCTCGTGGTCATCACCAAGGGCGCCGAGGGCGCATCCGGCTACACCAACGAGCGCAAGGTCACCGTGCCGAGCGAGCGCGTCACCGTGGTCGATACCGTCGGTGCCGGCGATACCTTCGATGCCGGCGTCTTGGCGTCGCTCAAGATGGACAACCTGCTGACCAAGGCGCAGGTCGCCTCGCTCGACGAGAAGGCGCTGGGCAATGCCCTGGCGCTCGGCGCCAAGGCTGCGGCTGTCACCGTCTCCCGTGCTGGCGCGAACCCGCCATGGGCACGCGAAATCGGCCTCTGAGATCAGGTCTGGCTGCCGAGAAAGGCCAGCACCTCGCGATTGAAGAGGGCTGGCCGCTGCAGCGGCGCAAAATGGCTGACGCCTGATATGAGAACGAACGCGGCGTCAGGGATTGCTTTCGCGAGATAATCCATGTGTTCGCGGCGGATGAACTCGTCGCTCTCGCCGATCGCAACCGTGACCGGCACCTTGATCGCCGCTAGTTCTGCAGCCGTATAATTCGGCTCGCTCTGCATCATCTTCCCGACATCCGCCACGAAAGCTTCGAAATCCTCAGGTGTTGTCGAAAGCGCCTGATAGTCCTTCCGGTGACGGCTGAAGCAGCGGTCTATGACGGGCGTCGGGCGGAACTCGAGCGTTCCAGTCGCATCCATATTGCAGGCGAAGAAGAACACGCCCGAGACGCGGTCCGGATGCCGGTCGGCAAGGATCAGTGCCGTGCAGGCGCCGTCGCTCCAGCCGATGACCGATGCCTTCTCAATCTCCAGACGATCCATCACGGCAAGCACGTCGCCGGACATCAGCACATAGCTGAACGGCCGGTCGTCGCGCGTGCTGCGGCCATGGCCCCGGCTGTCGATGACGATGACGCGATATCCGGCATCGATGAGGGCCGGCACCTGATAGCCCCAATTCCCGGCATTCCCGAGCCCGCCATGCAGCAGGATCACCGCCGGACCGGCGCCATAGCTGGCGTACCAGATCTCCGCGCCATCATTCGAAACCCGGCCTTCCGCGCCGGAGGCGGGGAGCGGCTCAGCGCCGTCTTCATCGAATTTGAAAAGCTCGTCGTCGGCGAATTCCATGGGCAATCTCCTCGTGCATTTCCCATAGGACGAATAGATGTCCAGTCATTCGACAGCATCAAACAAAAAAAGCCCACCCGCGCTGGCGGATGGGCTCGATAAGCGATTGAAGCGCAGCCTTATTTGGCGAGCTTTGCCAGAGCAGCTACGAGACCCTGCGTCGAGGAGTCGTGGCCGGCAGCGCTTTCCTTGCCTTCGACGACAGGCAGCAGGCCGGTCGCCAGTTCCTTGCCGAGCTCGACGCCCCACTGGTCGAAGGAGTTGATGCGGAAGAGCACGCCTTCGACGAAGACGCGGTGCTCATAGAGCGCGATCAGGCGGCCGAGCGCGTAAGGCGTCAGCTTGTCATAGACGAATGTGATCGACGGGCGGTTGCCTGTGAAGACACGGTGCGGCGCGATGAAATCCGCCTTCTTGTCGTCCATGCCCTTGTCGGTCAGCTGCTTCTTGGCTTCCTTGAAGGTGCGGCCCTTCATCAGTGCTTCCGACTGCGCCAGAACGTTTGACATCAGCAGCTGGTGCTGGTGGCGCAGCTCGGGCTCGAAGGCATTGGCGGCGATCATGAACTCGGCGGGGATGATGCTCGTGCCCTGATGGATCAGCTGGTAGAAGGCGTGCTGGCCGTTGGTGCCGGGCTCGCCCCAAACGACCGGACCGGAATTGCCCTCGACCGGCGTGCCATCGATCGTCACACCCTTGCCGTTCGATTCCATGTCGAGCTGCTGTAGATATGCCGGGAAGCGCGACAGGCGCTGGTCATAAGGCAGCACAGCGCGCGTCGGATAGCCAAGAACGTTGCGATGGTAGAAGCCGATCAGACCGAGCAGCATCGGCAGGTTTTCGGTAACCGGCGCCTGACGGAAGTGATTGTCGACGGCATGGGCGCCATCGAGGAACTTGCCGAAATTCTCGGGGCCGATAGCGATCATGATCGGCAGGCCGATGGCAGACCACAGCGAGTAGCGGCCGCCGACCCAATCCCAGAAGCCGAAGACCCGCTCGCTGCCGATGCCGAAAGCGGCCACCTTGTCGAGCGCCGTGGAAACGGCCGCGAAATGATGCTGAACGGCGGCGTCGCCGAGAGCCTTGGCGATGAAGTTGCGCGCCGTCTGCGCGTTGGTCATCGTCTCGACCGTCGTGAACGTCTTCGAGGCGATGATGAACAGCGTGGTTTCAGGCTGCACGAGCTTCAACGTGTCGGCAATGTGCGCGCCGTCGATGTTCGAAACGAAATGCGCACGCGGCCCGTCATGGAAAGGCGCCAGCGCCAGCGTCGCCATCACCGGACCGAGATCCGAGCCGCCGATACCGATATTGACGACATCGGTGATCTTCTTGCCAGTCGCGCCCTTCAGCGCGCCCGAGCGGATGCCATCGGCAAACTTGCCCATGGCAGCGAGCACGGAATTGACGTCAGGCATGACGTCCTTGCCGTCGACGAGCACCGGCGTGTTGGAGCGGTTGCGTAGCGCGGTGTGCAGCACGGCGCGATCTTCGGTAAAATTGATCGCCTTGCCGGAGAACATCTCGTCACGCTTCTTCGCGACGCCGCCCTCTTCGGCGAGCTTGACGAGCAGCGCCAGGATTTCGTCGTTCACCGCGGTCTTCGAATAGTCCATCAGGAGATCGTCGAGGGAGGCGGTGAAGCGCGAGAAGCGCTTGGTATCGGTGGCGAAGGCAGCGCGGATATCGGTGGCTTTGGTGGCGGCCGCAGTGCTCTTCAGCTTTTCGACGATGGCATTCATGGGAGGCTCCTTTGGAGGCGGAGAGGGTTGCGGAAACTATTCGCTTTGTAGGGCGCAAATCAAGTTCAGCCACAAGCTGCCTGCAAAAAATGACACAAGTTGTGCCGCGCTTGATGAAAAGGGAGAGTGCGGGTATATTTATGGAGTGGCAGACGGAGTTGTAGCTCCGCCTGCCTGGGCTTATTTTCTGTAGGTTACCCGGACGGACACTGACCAGCTCGTCCGGGTTTTCCTCACCATAAGCGTGACGCTCAGCGGTTTACACCACATCACACCACCTCCGTTTCTAGTGGCAAGGCTCTTGCCGAAGCCGGTGTGGCCCATCCTCACCGGTGGGTCGGCTGGTCTCGACCCCTGCTGCTTCTGCCCAGAAACGGCATGATCAAATCACATCTTATGGTTGCTTTCAATTGTGCGTGAGGATCAACCGCGCAGATCCTTGCGCAGGATTTTCCCGACCGGGCTCTTCGGCAGTTCGTCGCGGAATTCGATGATCCGCGGCCGCTTGTAGTTGGTGAGGTTCTCGGCGCAATGCGCCTTCACTTCGGCCTCCGTCAGGTTAGGATCCTTGCGCACGACGAAGAGCTTGACCGTCTCGCCGGAATGGCCATCCGGAACGCCGACGGCTGCCGATTCCAGAACGCCCGGGTGCATGGCCGCCACTTCCTCGATTTCGTTCGGATAGACGTTGAAGCCGGAGACGAGGATCATGTCCTTCTTGCGGTCGACGATCTTGGTATAGCCACGCTCGTCCATGAAGCCCATGTCGCCGGTGCGGAAATAGCCGTCCGGGGTCATGACCCGCGCCGTCTCCTCCGGCTTGTTCCAGTAGCCGGCCATCACCTGCGGTCCGCGGATGCAGATCTCGCCGATTTCGCCGAGCGGCAGCGAATTGCCGTCCTCGTCGCGGATATCAAGTTCGGTCGAGGGGATCGGCAGGCCGATCGAGCCGGTGAATTCCGGGGAATCGAAGCGGTTGGCGGTGGCAACAGGCGACGTCTCCGAAAGACCATAGCCTTCGGTGATGTGCGAGCCGGTCATCTTCAGCCAGCGCTCCGCCACCGGCCGCTGCACGGCCATGCCGCCGCCGAGCGACATGACGAGCGACGAGAAGTCGAGCTTGGCGAACTCGGCATTGTTCATCAGCGCGTTGAAGAGCGTATTGAGGCCGGGGAAGATATGGACATTGGCCTTGCTGAATTCCTTTACGAAGCCCGGAATGTCGCGCGGGTTGGCGATCAGGATGTTATGCGCACCGAGCGACATGCCCATCAGCGAATTCACCGTCAGCGCGAAGATATGGTAGAGCGGCAGGGCGCAGAGGAAGTTCAGCACATCCGGCTGCTTCTTCTTGTCGAAGGCCGATTTCAGCCAGAGCTGCAGTTGCAGTTTGTTGGCGAGCAGGTTGCGATGCGTCAGGATCGCGCCCTTGGCGACACCCGTCGTGCCGCCGGTATATTGCAGAAAGGCGATATCATCGCCGCTGAGCGTCGGGCGCTGCAGCGAGCGGCCTGCACCTTCCGACAAAACCTGCTTGAAGGTCTTGTGCTGCGGGATCGACCAGGACGGCACGAGCTTCTTGACCTTGCGCACAACCAGATTGACGATCAGTCCCTTGGCGCCGAGCATCTCACCGAGCGAAGTGACGACGACATGGCGAACGTCGGTCTTGACCAGGACCTGCTCCACGGTGCGGGCAAAATTCTCGAGCACGAAGATCGCTTTCGCGCCGGCATCGCGCAGCTGATGTTCGAGCTCGCGCGGCGTATAAAGCGGATTGACGTTCACCACGGTTAGCCCGGCGCGCAGGATACCGTAGACCGCAACCGGGTTCTGCAGCACGTTCGGCATCATCACGGCGACGCGGTCGCCCTTCTGCAGGCCGAGGCTCTGCAGCCAGGCGGCGACCTTGCGTGTCTGCACTTCGAGATCGCGATAGGTCAGTGCCTTCCCCATGCTGGAGAAGGCGACGCGATCGGCATAGCGCTCACAAGACTTTTCCAGCAGTTCGGCAACCGATTCGTATTCCAGCGGCGGAATTTCGGCCGGTACGATATCCGGATAGGTCGCGAGCCAGGGCTTCTGCCGCTTTTCGCCACCTGGATGCACGGAAATGCTGTTCATCGTGTCTCTCTCCCTATCCGGCCACGGTGCCGGTTCGCGGCTGCCGGCCGGACGATCCTCCATCATCCTTGCGGGCAGCTTATGCCAATGGCCGAACGGTTCAAGCCGCTATAAGCGTTACACTAACTTTGACGTAAACGTCAACAATTCGCCTCCGCACATTTGAAACGGACGCGGGAACAATGATTCAGGCCTGGCGTTTTCCAATCATGCAAAACAACAAAGGAGCTGAAAATGCTTAATCAGGGTACAGACGCCAGCCGCCGCGATCCCAACGTTAAGGACACGCATTCGCTGATTGCCAGCGACCGCGTGGAAGGCACCCGCGTTTATGGTGCAGATGGCAAGCATATCGGCTCGATCGAGCGCTTGATCATCGGCAAGCGCGATGGCCGTGTCGCCTATGCCGTGCTGAGCTTCGGCGGCTTTCTGGGGATCGGTCACGATCACTATCCGCTGCCGTGGGAAAAGCTGAACTACGATACCCAACTCGACGGCTACCGCATCGATCTCACCAAGGAGCAGATCGAAGGCGCGCCGAGCTATGCGGACGATGACGACACCTGGTACAACGATAATGGCCGCCGTGTTTATGACTATTACGGTGTGCCGCCGTACTGGATGTAAGTCGTTCGCTAGGACGAGCCGGAAAGGGCCCCGCTGCATGCGGGGCCTTTTGGCGTATTAGGACAGGAGATCGTTGGCGCAGCGCAGGACGACGCCTTGCGTGATGTCCTCAGCCTTGAACGTCCGCTTGGTCCTGATCGAGAACGTATGGCTTTCGCCCGGCAGCAGTGTGATCAGCATGCTGTCGACAACGGCCGCCGGATCGAGCCGGTCGGCCATCAGGCAGAGATCCTTCAGGAAAGTCCCCGCTGTGACCGTCACATCGACGCCATCGGCAGTGGCACTGACCGAAACCTTCATCTCAGGCTTCGGCAGTTTCAGATCGATATCCTCGACGAAATAGTGGAAGGCGCACTTGTCGAGCATCTGCACCACCACGACCTCGTTCGCCGCGTCGTCAGGCGTCGCAATGTCGTCCGCAAGCTCGAATTCCTTCGCTTCGAACCGGTCGCAGAGCAGCCGCCAGAATTCGAACTCGGCCAGCACCGTGCCATCGAGCCGAAGGCGCTTGCCCGAGATTTTCGATCGCCAGAACAGCGTCCGTTCGTTGACGGCAACGGCCGCGAGCTTGTCGCCACGCGGCTGGATGGTCAGCAGGCGCGGATCGAAGGCCTGCTGCATCGCATACCAGAGAGGCTTGCGCCGGCCGGCGGAATCGAGCGCTGCCCATGAGGTCACCGGCCAGCAATCGTTGAACTGCCAAACAACAGCGCCCTTGCAGATCGCCCGGTGCGAGCGCATGTGCTCGATCGCGAAGCGGATGGCGCGCGCCTGGTTGAGCTGTGTCGCGAAATGCCAGTCATCCATGGTCTCGGGCACCGGCAGGTGTCCAGCAAGGCCGCGGATCAGCTTCTCATTGCCCTGCGTCGCCTTCTGATGATGGAAGACCCCATGCGATTGCGGCGTCAGGGGCGCATCATGCACGCTCTCCTCCAGCGTCGCCCAGTTTGGCGGCGCCTGCCAGCCGAATTCGGAGCAGAAGCGCGGGATATAGTTGCGGTAGACCTCCCAGCCGACATCGTTCCAGACATCCCAGATATGCTTGCAACCGTGACGATCGTCATTCGGCTCAATATCCATCGTGCCGGAGTAGGGGCTGCCGGGATAGTAAGGCCTGTCAGGGTCGAGTTCGGCGCAGAGCTTAGGCAGTACATCGAGATAGTAGCCGAGACCCCAGCTGACGCCGTCCTTGATGATCGGGCGCCAGCCCCATTCGTCGAAGCCCCAGATATTCTCGTTATTGCCGTTCCAGACGATCAGCGACGCATGCGGCATCAGGCGGACAACATTGTCGCGAACCTCGGCCTCCACTTCGCTGCGCAGTGGTTCCTCTTCGGGATAGGAGGCGCAGGCAAAGAGGAAATCCTGCCAGACCATCATGCCTGCCCGGTCGCAGGCCTCGTAGAACTCGTCCCGCTCGAAAATGCCGCCGCCCCAGACGCGCAGCAAGTTGATATTCGCCGCCTTCGCCTCATCGATCCGTGCCGCATAGCGCTCGGCGGTGACGCGCGACGGGAAGCAATCGTCGGGGATCCAGTTGGCGCCGCAGGCAAAGAGCGGAACGTCGTTGACGACGAAGGTGAAGGCTGAGCCGTGCTCATCCGGCGCGGTGTCGAGTCGGACCGAGCGAAAGCCGATCTCCTTCGAATAGCTGTCCAATATGTGGCCGTCGTTATCGCGAAGTTCGATCAAGAGCGGGTAGAGCGGCTGCCCACCAAGATGATGCGGCCACCAGATCTGCGGCGAGGGAACCGTCACCTTGAAGCTTGCGTCGCCTGAAGCACCGACCTCGATAGTCTGCGATACGCCACCGATCTGCGCAACGATCGAGCAGCCCTGACCGTCCTGCTCAGCAGCGATCTTCGCGTTGATCGTCACAACGCCATCACCCCCGGCAAGCGTCGCGGAAACACGCGTTTCCGTCAGGCGGGCGCGATCCCAGCTTTCAAGCCGCACCGGCTTCCAGATACCCGCTGTTACCAGCGTCGGACCCCAATCCCAGCCGAAGTTGCAGGCCATCTTGCGCATCAGGTTGCCCGGGCCGGGATAGTTGTTCGGCCGGTAGCCGTACTGCTTTTCCATCTCCGCGCCATAAGCATAGGCGGAATGGAAGGTGACGGCCAGCTCGTTGGCTCCGGCCTTGAGGCGGCTCGAAACATCGATGCGATAGGTGCGATGCTGGTTGAAGGTCCGGCCGATCTCTTCGCCGTTCAGCCAGACCGTCGCGATCGTATCCAGCCCGTCGAAGACCAGCTCCTGCACCTTGCGGGTTTCAGGCGCCGCATCGAAATTGAGCCGGTAGACCCATTCGCAGCGGCCGATCCAGTCGTTGGTGATCTCGTTGACATCGAGATAGGGGTCCGGAATGAGGCGCGCCGCCAGCAGGTCGGTATGGACGCAGCCGGGCACGGTGGCGGAGATGGTTTCGGGCAGTCTGGGCCGGGCTGTATCGTTGCAGGAAAGGGTCCAGCCGGTATGAAGCTTTGTTTTCTCGATCATGCGGATGCTCTTACTGGAAACGGCCGTGGCGCTGCAGGACTTCGATCTTGTAGCCGTCGGGATCGGTGATGAAGAAGAACAGGGCGAAGAGCTTGCCGTCGCGATTGAGCTCGACCAGCTTGCCCGGATTGAGCCCGGCCTTCTCCAACCGCGCGTGTTCGACCGCCACTTCATCGACGGAGACGGCGAGATGGCCGTAGCCGTCGCCGAGATTGTAGGGCTCGATACGGCCCTTGTTGACCGTCAGTTCCAGCTCGAAGCCGGTCTCGGGATTGCTCATGTAAATGAGTGTGAAGGTCTCGAAGTCGATGCGATCGGCAACCGTGAGGCCGAAGACCTTGCCGTAGAACTCGACGGATCGCGCCTCGTCGAGAACGCGGATCATGGAGTGGATCATCTTTGCCAAGGCGGCCTCCTATTGCCGTATCACGGCAGCCTTGGTAGCTGCCGGATCAGGCGGGGCGCAAGCCAATTCTACGGGTAATCGCGCTTTCGACGACACCCATCGCGTCATAGATCAGCACCGCCATCAGGCCGACGATCAGACCGCCCTGCAGGATGAAGGCGGTATTGTCGGAAATCAGTCCGGCAATGATCACTTCGCCAAGCCCCTTGGCGGCAACCGTCGAGCCGATCGTCGCCGTGCCGATATTGATGACGGTCGCCACCTTCAGACCTTCGAGGATCAGCGGCAGCGCGAGCGGAAGCTCCACCTTGAAGAGCCGCTGCGTCGGGTTCATCCCCATTCCGTCGGCCGCATCGAGCACGGCGGGGTTGACCTGCCGGATGCCGGAAACGGTGTTTTCGAAGATCGGCAGCAGGCCATAAAGGAAGAGCGCAATCAGCGTCGGCGCAGCCCCGAAGCCGGTCGCCGGAACAGCAAGCGCCAGAACCGCGACAGGCGGAAATGTCTGCCCGGCATTGGCGATGGCGCGAGACAGCGGCAGGAAATCCTCACCGCTCTTGCGGGTCACGAAGACGCCGGCAAGGATCGCCAGGATGGCCGTGCCGACGATCGAGCCGATCACCAGCTCCAGATGCGCCAGCCCCAGAGACGGCAAGCTATTTTGCGTATAGACGGGCGGCGCGTTGTTGCTCGTCAGCGGCACGAGCATGAAGGAAAGCCACTCCGTCCTGAAAAGCAGGATCAGGAGCAGCGCGAATGCCGCCACACGGAAGATATTGGCGACGATGAACTTCATGCCTTGCGACCCAGCTCGATCAGCTTGCTCATCGAGATCGAGCCAACAGGGGCCTTGGCGCCGTCAGTGACCACGGCCTCTTCGGCGCCCTGCCAGATCATTTCCGCCAGCGCGTCCCGCAGGCTCAGCGATTGCGGCAGCGAGAAGCCGAGGCCGCTCTTGGCGGGCGCCATGCTTTCCCTCAGCGGCGACAGCGACATCAGCTTCAGCGCCCGGTCCGAGGTTCCCGTCAGTTGCTGCACGAAGGGATCGGCGGGCTCGGTCAGGATCTTCTCCGGCGTCGAGCATTGCAAAAGCTTGCCGCCGCTCATCACGGCGATCTGGTTGCCGAGGTGGAAGGCCTCATCCATGTCGTGGGTGACGAGAATGACGGTCGTGCCGAACTGCTTCTGGATCGCCAGCAGATCGTCCTGCGCCTTGCCGCGGATGACGGGGTCGAGCGCGCCGAAGGGCTCGTCCATGAGCAACACTTCCGGCTCTGCCGCAAGCGCGCGTGCCACGCCGACACGTTGCTGTTGGCCGCCGGAGAGCTGATGCGGGTATTTCTCGGCGAAGGTGGCCGGGTCGAGATTGAAGAGGCCGAGCAACTCATCGACGCGCTTGGCGATCCGCGCGCCATCCCAGCCGAGAAGCTGCGGCACGGTCGCAATATTCTGCGCGACGGTGCGATGCGGGAAAAGGCCGTGGCCCTGGATCGCATAGCCGATCTTACGGCGAAGCTCGGTCACCGGCGCGTCCATGATATTCTGGCCGGCAACGAAAATCTCACCTTCGGTGATCGGCACCAGCCGGTTGATCATCCGCATCAGCGTCGATTTGCCGGAACCGGACGTGCCGACGATCACGGTGACCGATCCCTTTTCGACGCTCATCGAGACATTGTCGACGACGGTGGCGGCGCCATAGCGCTTGGTGACGTTCCTGATCTCGATCATGGTCATGCGGCGGATCCCCGTATGCTGTCGATGACCGCATCGAGGATGACGGCCGATGAGAAGGCGAAGAAGACTGTCGGTACGGCGCCGAGCATCACCAGGTCCATCGCCGTCTGGCCGATGCCCTGGAAGATGAAGATGCCGAAGCCGCCGCCGCCGATGAGTGCGGCAATGGTCACGAGGCCGATGGCCTGAACCAGCACGATGCGGATACCGGTGACGATGACGGGCAGCGCCAGCGGCAGGTCGATCCCGGTCAGGATCTGGCGTCGCGTCAGCCCCATGCCGGCTGCCGCATCGCGCACCGAGGGATCGACGCCTTCGAGGCCGACCACGGTATTGGCGACGATCGGCAGCAGCGAATAGAGCACGAGCGCGATCAGCGCCGGCGCCGTGCCGATGCCGCGGATACCGAGCTCGGCGGCCAGCGGCACATGCGTGGCGATATAGCCGAGCGGCAGCATCAGGATGCCGAAGAGCGCCAGGCTCGGGATCGTCTGGATGAGGCTGAGCCCCTGCAGCACGGCTGAACGAAGTTTGGGCACCCAGAAGCAGAAGATGCCGAGCGGCAGGCCGATGACGATGGCGATCGCAAGCGAGCCGAAAGCCAGGAGAAGATGCGACTTGGCTTCCGTCCAGAACTGCGCCGAACGCGTCGCGAATTCCTTCATGATCGACAGGCTGTCGAGCAGCCCGGATGTCAGGCACACGGCCAGCAGCGCACTGTAGGCAATGAGCGCGCCGACCCGCATCCAGGGCGTAAGCCGGATCTTGACCAGCGCATCGGAGATGATCAGGCCGACGACGCCGAGCAGGATCCAGAAGCTGCCGCCGGGCGTCATGCGCGCGGCATTGCTGTTCGGCGGCGTAAAGGCGGTGGCGGCAAAGCCGATCGCCGCGATCAGCGCCGCAAGCGCCAGCGTGCCGATCGCAAGCCGCAGCACGGCATTCTGCAGGAAGAGCGCTGCAAAGGCGGTGGCGATGAGCAGGAGAGTGAGAATGATGGCGGCGGGCTGGTCGAGAAGCTGCGTGAGAAGCATCGGCTTGCCTGAGGCAATGCGGTTTGCCTTCACATAGATGAAGGGCAGAAGTGCAGTGGCAAGAACGCCAGCAATCACCAGAACCACGCCGAGCCGGTCCAGTTTGCGGACCGCTAAGGTTTCTTCCATCGATCCATCCCTGTCCGGAAAGAAGGATGCTCCGCCCCGGAGGGCGGAGCACTGCGAATTACTTCAGGAAACCTTTTTCCTTCAGGTAGCCTTCGGCAACGGACTTTGCCGGTTCGCCATCGACCTGGATCTTGGCGTTGAGCTTCCGGAGCTCGTCAGCCGTCAGGCTCTTGAAGATCGGGGCGAGCACTTCCTCGATCTTAGGATTGGCCTTCAGCACTTCCTCGCGAATGATCGGCGTCGGCGCATAGACCTGCTGCACGCTCTTGTCGTCTTCGAGAACGACGAGTTCGGCCGCCGCGATGGCGCCGTCGGTGCCGTAGACCATGGCGGTGTTGACGCCGTTGGTCTGGTCGGCCGCAGCCTTGATCGTCGCCGCGGTATCGCCGCCGGAGAGAACGACTTCCTGATCAGCCGTCAGCTTGAAGCCGTAGGTCGTCTGGAAGGCGGGCAGCGCGCCGGCGGAGTTCACGAACTCGGCGGATGCCGCGAGTTTGGCAGCGCCGCCACCGGCAACCCATTTGCCGAAATCGGACATGGTCTTAAGATTGTTCGGACCGGCGACATCGCTGCGTACAGCGAGAGCCCAGGTGTTGTTGGCGGGCGAGGGCGTCAGCCAGACGATCTTGTTGGCGTCATAGTCCAGCTTCTTGGCCATCTCGTAGCCCTGGTCGATATTCTTCCAGGCGGCGTCATCGGCCTTGTTGAAGAAGAAGCCGGCATTACCCGTATACTCAGGATAGATGTCGATTTCGCCGGCGGTGATCGCCTTGCGAACGACAGGCGTTGCGCCGAGCGCGATGCGGTCCTGCGTCTTGATGCCGTTGGCTTCGAGGGCGAGCGCGATGACGTTGCCGAGCAGCGTGCCTTCGGTATCGATCTTCGACGAAACGACGACGTCGGCAGCATGGGCCGCACCCGCCGCGAAGGCGGAAATAGAAACGGCAAGCGCGAGTTTCTTCAGCATGGAGTGTCCCCTTGGTTAACACCGTTTACGAACGCGGAGACCCCAACGGAAAGCTCCACGCGTGAAATCCCCCGGCCCAGACGGACAACCCGCCGGAATGCCGGACCTACGAGCATCATGGAAATAGTGTGCGCTCTCGAAAAATCGATGCAACCCCTCTCCAGTATTTGCGATCGCGGCGCGATTATCGCCGTGAAAGCAACGCTATGCGCGCAATTGCATTTCGTTCTGCAACGCCGCAGCGATTTGTTTTTGTCCCCTTGCGTGTTTCCACGATCATCGGGTGCTCAATCGCCTAATCAGCCACTGGCCCCGCTTTTCTTGTCCGGTGACGATAGCCTGCGGATTCCGAAAAGGGATATCTTTTTTCGTGAACACACAATAGTGTCCGCTTTTCAGTCACTTCCGGAGGTCGGCGCTTTGCATCTCGGCGCTCTTTTCATCGCCAGCAACGTCCTCTCGTCGGGCTCCGTCAGGGAGACGGCACGGCGCTTCTCGCTTGCTGCGTCGACGGTCTCCGCGGCCGTCTCGAACCTCGAAAGCGAGCTGGCGCTGAAGCTGACGGAACGTAGCGCCGGAGAGTTGGTGACGCTGATCGCAAGCAGCCAGGTGCGCCAGGGATTGACGCCGATACTGGAGGCGATCGCGCATCTCGCCGAGCTATCCGGAGAGGCGCCGGAGGAGTTCGAAGGCTGGGCCGCGCGCATCCCGGTGAAGATCGCCACGATGGAGCGCTTCCTTGAAGTCGCCGATCAGGGCAGCATCAATCGCGCCGCCCGCCGCCTCGGTCTCGGTCAGCCGCAGCTTTCCCTGCAGATCGCCAATCTGGAGAAGTTCACCGGCCAGAAGCTTTTCGAGCGGCAGGCCCAGGGCTCGGCGCTGACGGAGGACGGCAGGCGCGCCTACGCGATCTTCTCGGCAATCAGCCAGGCCTGGAACGATCTGAAATCGGCGGCAGACGAACGCTATCAGCGCACGGCGCGCTCGCTGCGCATCGGCTCGATCATCCCGACCGGTGCGGAAAGCTGGGTGGCCCGCTGCCTTGGCGCGCTCGTCGCCGACTGGAATAGCGGCCGCAACAAGAATGCCATCTCGCTGATTTCGATGACCGCCGACGATTTGCGTGAAGCGCTGAAATCCGGCCGCATCGACGTCGCCATCCTCGATTCCGTCTTCGGCCTCGAAAGCTTCCAGAACCGTGAGCTGCTGCGCACCGATCTCGTCGCGATCGCCCCGCCTGGCAGCACGGAGACGGATGTCGCAGCGCTCGTCGCCGCTCACCCGATCTGTACGCCGAGCGAGCGCACCGGCTTGGGCGATGCTGCAACGGAACTGAGCCGCGCCGGCATGGTAAGCCGCCGCTTCCGCAATCAGGATATCCGGGCGGCGGATTCCCTGCCTGTGATCGTCGATCTCGTCGCCAATCACGGCTACGTCTCGTTCCTCGGCCGCGTCAGCGCGCTGCCGATCGCCGATCGCGTCCGGATCGTCGATCTCGCCGAGCCGATCCCGATTTCCTATCATGTTGCCTTCAACCACCGGAAAGCCTCGGCGGATGCCTGCACGATGATCATCGAGGCCGTCGGCAAAATCGTCGGCCAGCCCATCGCAAAATCGCCGGTCATGGCGTAGAGCGTTCGGCGCGCCAATACGAGGGAGATGAGAGATGCCGGTTTTGCTTGAAGTGTGCGTGGATAGCGCCAAGGGCCTTGCCGCCGCAATCGAAGGCGGCGCCAACCGTATCGAGCTCTGCTCTGCCCTCGAAGTTGGCGGCCTGACCCCCGTCGCGGGCATGATGAAGGCCGCAGCGGCAGCACCAATTCCGGTCTATGCGATGATCCGCCCGCATGCCGGCCCGTTTATCTTCGATGCCGCCGACGAAGCGGCGATGATGGCGGATATCGATGCCGTCAGGGCTTTCGGCCTCGCCGGCGTCGTCATCGGCGCCAACCGGCCCGATGGCACGCTGGACATGCCGCTCATCCATCGCCTCAAGGCGCATGCCGCGGGCCTCGGCTCGACGCTGCATCGCGCCTTCGATCTCGTTCCGGATGCCGACGCGGCGCTGAAGCAGGCGGTCGAGCTCGGCTGCGAACGCATCCTCACCTCGGGCTGCGTGCCGAAGGCTATGGACGGTCTGGAAACCCTGAAGCGTCTTTCCGCCAGGGCCGCCGGCCGCATCTCGATCATGCCGGGAAGCGGCGTTCGTCCGTCGAATGCCGCCGAAATCCTGCGTGCCACCGGTGCCCGGGAAATCCACGGCTCCTGCAGCTCGCCGGTCGCAAGCATGGACTCGCGCGCCGTTGCTTTCGGCTTCGAAGCGCCGAGCGCCAATCAGACGGATACCGCAGTCGTCAGGCAGATGCGCCAGGTCATCGACGCGATCTGAACGGGATCAACCGGCGACCTTGATGACGGCCTTGATCAGGCCGCTCTTCTCATGCGCCCAGCGGGCAAGATCCCGCGGCGCATCGGCAAGCGTCGTGCGGTGGGTGATCAGCTTTTCGACCGGGACGAGACCCTTGGCGATCGAATCCGCCACATGCTCGAAATCGACGCGCGTCGCATTGCGGCTGCCGATCACCATCATTTCCCGCTTGTGGAATTCCGGATCGGAGAAGCGGATATCGTCCTTAACGACGCTGACGAGCACCAGCGCGCCGCCATGGGCAACGAAACCGAAGGCCTTCTCCATAGACGGCCCGTAGCCCGTGGCATCGAACACGACATCGAAACCATCGCCATCCGTCACGGCCTTCACCGCATCCGCAACCGCCTCATTCGCAACGATGCCTGACTGGAAGCCGAAACGCTCGGCCGCCATCTGCAACCGCTCGGTGCTGGTGTCGAGCAGCGCCACCTCATGACCTGCGATCCGCGAGAAGATTGCGGCACCGAGCCCGATCGGCCCGGCACCGATGACCAGGGAGCGAGAGCCAGCAGGCGCCATCGACCGGCGGACGGCATGGGCGCCGATCGCCAGGAATTCGGCAGTCGCGGCGGCCTCGAGACTTAGCCCCTTGGCGGCGTAGAGATTGCCGGCGGGCACGGTGATCTCTTCGCAGAACGCCCCGTCGGTGTGAACGCCGAGAACCTTGATGTTGGTGCAGCAGTTCGGCTTGTCCTTGCGGCAGGCAACGCAGCTTCCGCAGGAAAGGTAGGGATTGACGATGACAGGCGTGCCCACCGCCATCGCCACGCCGTCGCCGGCCTCGATGACGGTTGCCGAAATCTCATGGCCCATGACGCGCGGATATTCAAGGAAGGGATGCTTGCCTTCGAAGATGTGGTAGTCCGTGCCGCAGATGCCGACATGGCTGACCGCCAGCCGCACCCAGCCAGGAGCGGGCGTGCCGGGGGAAGGGCGCTCGACGGTTTCGAGCACGCCGGGCTTCTGGCAAAGCACTGCTTTCATCTTGGTTCTCGCATTCTGAAATGAAGAAGCCGGCCTCGCGACCGGCTTCATGTCGTTGTCTTAGACGCTCCGGCGGCGGCGCAGCTGGTCGAAATAGACGATCACGATGATCAGAAGACCGGTGATGATGCGCTGCCAGAAGGAGTTGACGTTCAAGAGGTTGGCGCCGTTGTTGATGGTCGCCAGGATGAAGGCGCCGATCAGCGGGCCATGGACGGAACCGACCGCGCCGAACAGTGAGGTGCCGCCGATCACCGACGAGGCGATCGCCTGCAGCTCCCAACCATCAGCCTGTGTCGCGTTACCAATGGCGATACGCGAGGCGAGCAGCACGCCGACGAAGGCGGCGAAGGTTGCCGAGAGGATATAGGCGAGGAAGATCATCCGGTTGACGTTGACGCCGGAAAGGCGCGCGGCTTCCGCATTCGAGCCGACGGCGAAGAGGTAGCGTCCCCAGCGGCTGAGATGCAGGAAGACGAAACTCGGCACCGCTACCAGGATGACCATCCAGAACAGGCTCGGGATGCCCAGGAAATCGGCGCGGGCGAAGTTCGAGAAGTCCTCGTTGACGATGTTGATCGACGAGCCGTTGGTGATCAGCAGGCCGACGCCACGCAGCGACGTCAGCGTCGCCAGCGTGATGATGAAGGGCGGCAGGCCCATCTTGACGATGCCGAAGCCGTGGAACGTGCCGATCAGCACGCCGAACAGCAGCGTGATCAGGATCGCTGCCCACACCGGCACCCCTGCCTGTAGCAGCCAGGCGATGATGACACCGGCAAAGCCGACGATTGCGCCGACCGACAGGTCGATACCCGCGGTAATGATGACAAAGGTCTGCCCCAGCGCCAGAATTGCTGTCATCGAGCCTTGCCGCAGCAGGTTGCTGATGTTCAGCGGCGTCCAGAAGCTGGCGGTGAAAATTCCGAGCATTAGCCAGAGGAAGAGCAGCAAGCCGATCAGCGTCAGGCCGAAAAGGATATTGACCTTGCGGCGTGGTGGCGGCGGTGCAATTTCGGTGGGGGTTGCAGTCACTGTTCTCTCTCCCTCTTATTCTTCTTGCTCAGACGCCGATCGCTTCGCTAAGCACTTCTTCGTGCGACGCCGCGTGGAAATCATGGCTGGCGACAAGCTTGCCGGCGCGGAACACATGCAGCCGGTCAGCGAGCTCGTAAACCTCAGGCAGGTAGGAGGAGATCAGAATGATGCCCGCGCCTTCCTTCAGAAGTTTGGAAAACAGCCGGTAGATTTCCGCCTTGGTACCGACGTCGACACCGACGGTCGGCTCGTCGAAGATGAACAGCCGCGCGCCATGGCTCAGCCACTTGCCGATGACGATCTTCTGCTGGTTGCCGCCGGACATGCTGGAGGCGTTGACGCGGCGGCTCGGCGTCTTGATGCTGAGATCGCGGATCTGCTTTTCGGCGTTGGCCGTTTCCACACTGTGGTTGATCACCGGACCGCTGCTCAGCCGCTTGAAGACCGGCAGATTGATGTTGAGACCAATCGGCAGATTGAGGCAGAGGCCCTGGTCACGGCGGCTTTCAGGCGCCAGGGCGATGCCGAGGTCCATGGCGGCGCGCTCGTTCTTGATGTCGACCTTCTTGCCCATCCAGTGGATTTCACCTGCAGTCGTCTTCTCCCGGCCGTAGAGCCCGAGCGCGAATTCGCTGCGTCCGGCGCCGATCAGGCCGTAGAGGCCGACGATCTGCCCTGCCTTGACGCTCAGCGACACGTCCTCGAAACCCGGTCCCGAGAGACCGCGCACTTCGACGATCGTCTCGCCGATCGGCACTTGCTCCTTGTGATAGATCTGTTCGATCGAGCGGTTGATCATCAGGGCGATCAGTTCATTCTCGTTGGTCTCGCCGATCAGCCGGGTGCCGACATGCGTTCCGTCGCGCAGCACCGAAACCCGGTCGGCGAGCTCGAACACTTCTTCCATGCGATGGCTGATATAGACGATCGTCACGCCTTCGGCCTGCAGACGGCGGATCAGCTTGAAGAGCTGTGCCGATTCCTGGCGCGTCAGATAGGCTGTCGGTTCGTCGAAGATCAGGAACTGCGTGCCGCGCATTGCCGCACGCGCTGTCGCGACCAGCTGCTGCTGGCCGATTGTCAGATCGCTGAGCAGCGCACCAGCAGGCAGGCCGAAGCCAAGGTCGTCGAGCACGGTCTGCGCCATGTTGACCATCTGCCGTTTGCGCATCAGGCCGAATTTGTTGACCTCGTCGCCGAGAAAGAGGTTGGCGGCGACCGTCAGATGCGGGCAAAGCACCACTTCCTGGTGAACGGCATTGATGCCGCGGGCGATCGCCTCATTCGGCGACGACAGGCCGACCGGATGGCCGCACCAGAGAATTTCACCGGCGGTTCTGGTGATGACGCCGGTCAGAAGCTTGATGAGTGTGGATTTGCCGGCGCCGTTTTCGCCGACGATCGCATGAATTTCACCGGCCAGAAACGTCACTGTCGCTGGCTTCAGCGCTTGGACGTAGCCGTAATTCTTCTGCAATCCCTTGAGTTCCAGAATGGGCGAACCTGCCGGAATACGGCTTGCCTCTTTCAGCGTGGCACTGTCATCGTGGCGATGACTGACCTCTTCCAGTCCGTCCATGGACCTCTCCTCCCATATGCGAATTCCGGTCCTCCACCGTCGCCCGCTCTCCATGTGCGGACGATAACACAGGTGAAGAAAAGGCCGCGCGGAATTTCTTGCGCGCGGCCTCGACAGAAGATTACTTGATCTTCGGGTTCAGAAGAGCGTCGATCTTCGGTTCAGCCATGTTGGCCTTGGTCACCAGATTGGCGCCGGTATCGACGTTCTGCTCGACCTTCTCGCCCTTGGAGACGGCCAGCGCGGTCTTGATGCCGTCGTAACCCATGCGATAGGGGTCCTGCACCACGAGACCGGCAAGTGCGCCGTCCTTCAGGAAGCCGACCGTCTTGTCGTCGCTGTCGAAGCCGATGACCTTGACCTTGTCGCCGAGCTTGTTTTCAGCAATCGCCTGACCAACGCCCTGTGCCATGATCAGGTTGGACGCGAAGACGCCAACGATGTTCGGGTTGGCAGTGATGAGGTCGGTCATCATGTTGAGGCCGGTGGTTGCCTGGCCGTCAGCATACTTGTCGGCGATGACCTTGAGGCCCGGATACTTGGTCTTGACCTGATCGAGGAAGCCTTCGCGGCGCTGTTCCAGCGAGCCGGCGCCGGCAATGCTGGTGATGATGGCGATTTCGCCTTCTTCCTTGCCGGTGGCGCCCTTGATGGCAGCGGCCAGACCGTCGGCAGCGATGCGGCCGCCCTGGACGTTGTCGGTGGTCAGGAACGACTTGAAGGCCTTGGAGTCAGCGCCGGAGTCGATACCGATGATCGGAACGGACTTTGCAGCTTCGTCGATCGGCTTGCCGAGCGCTTTGAATTCGGTCGGCGAGATGACGACAGCGGCCGGCTTGCCGGCAACGGCGTTTTCGAGGATGCTGATCTGGCCGTTGACGTCGGATTCAGACTGTGCGCCGAGTTCCGGTACCTTGACGCCGAGATCGGTGCCGGCCTTGCGGGCGCCGGCCAGAACGATCTGCCAGTAGAAGGACGTCGTGTCCTTGACGATGATCGGGATCGTCACGTCGGCAGCGAAGGACGCGGCCGGCATTGTGGTTGCGATCATCGCTGCGCCTGCGAGCGCCGTGAAGCTACGGCGCGACAGAAGGGACTTCATTTTCATTGTGGGTTCTCCTCCCAAGTTGCGTTCTCCTCCAGGAAACCAGACCGCTGAACGCAGGCGGACGATTTTTATCGATAAAAAACATTTGCTCGATGAAGCTAGCTGAGGCCTTTTGAAATTGCAAGTGGGGCAATTTCGCCTTTTTTGCTCTCTTCAATCCTCCGTAAGCTTATGTTTTTCCATCAATTCAAAGATGCTCTAAAATTACAATCAGCCGCGATAGACCTCTTCCGGAAGAACGACGCCTTTCTTCAGGATCAGATTGCCGTAGAGGCGGAATTCGGTTGTCGCGACGATATAGGCCGCCTTGCGCGAACGCTCGTAGAAGGCGAAGCGCTCCAGCGTGGCGATGCGGAAGTCGCCGGCCTTGCGGTCGACGATCGCCTGGAACTCCTTGCAGACCTCCGGCACGGCGGCGGCATCACCGACCACTTCCATGCGCCATGCGCTTTCCGGCACGAAGGTATCGAGAGGGAAATGCGTCAGGATCGCCTCGGCCATATCGGTCGCCGAAACGCCATCGGCGCGGATCATCTCCGGCCCCATGCTGGCCGACGGAAAGTTGGCGTCGGCGATGACGATCTCGTCGCCATGCCCCATCCTGGCGATCGCCAGAAGCAGATCGGGGCTGAGGACGGGATGGATACCCTTGAGCATGCTTCACTCCTATACGCGGACGGCGTCGCTGCCCAAGGGCTTGGCGACCAGCGTCTGACTTTCGAATTCTGGGTAAATGCTGTCCGGCAGCCGCGGCTCGAAGAGCTGCATGTTGCGGTCGACGCTCGATGCCTTGGCGGTGCCGATCAGCACCGACGAGACGATCGGGTCGCGCAGCGGAAACTGCAGGGCAGGCGCAGCAAGCGGAACGCCGTGGCGCTTGGCGATCTCTTCCATGGCGTTCACCTTGGCGGCGACGTCAGGCGTCGGCGCCATATAGTCAAAATGCGCGCCGGGGACCGCCCCTGTCGCCAGGATTCCGGAATTGAAGACGCCGCCGACCACGAGGCTGGTGCCCTTTTCGCGGCAAAGCGGGATCAGCTCAGCAACGGCAGAGCGGTCCAGCAGCGTATAGCGCCCGGCCATCAGGATGACGTCGATATCGGCGTTGCGCATCACGTCGAGGCAGACGGGCACCTCGTTGACGCCGAGGCCGAATGCCTTGATCGCGCCGCTGGATTTCAGCTGGTCCAGCGCCTTGATGCCGCTGTCGAGTAGCTGCTTCTGATAGATCGCATTCTTGGCCGCGCCATGCGTATAGCCGCCGATATCGTGGACATAGAGAATATCGATGCGGTTGAGGCCGAGGCGCGCGTAGCTGAAATCGACGGAACGCATGATTCCGTCATAGGAATAGTCGTAATCGGCATCGAAGGAGAGCGGGTCGACATAGCTGTAGTCAGGAACGGTGCCCGTCGGAACCGGGCGCAACAGGCGCCCGACCTTGCTCGACAGCACATAGTCATTCTCCGGCTTCGACCGCAGGAAATCGCCGACATAGCGCTCGCCGAGGCCGAGGCCATACCAGGGCGCGACGTCGAAATAGCGGATATCAGCCGACCAGGCGGCTTCCAGCGTTTCCATGGCCTGGTCGCGCGGGCAGGCGCGGTAAAGGCCGCCGAGAGCTGCGGCGCCGAAACTGATTTCGGTCACCTGCAGATCCGTCTTGCCGATCCTCCTCGTCTTCATCATTCCTCCTCTGAAGACTTGTGCAGCTTTATATTAGAGCGTCGCTCCGAGATGCCATGGCACGAATTCGTTATCGCCATAGCCGAACTCTTCGCTCTTGGTCTTCTTGCCCGATGCAGTGTCGATGATCAGTTCGAAGATCTCGCGGCCCTTGCCGGAGATCGTCGCGTCACCCGATGCGATCGTGCCGCAGTCGATATCCATGTCCTCTTCCATCGCCGCATAGAGCGCCGAGTTGCTGGACAGCTTCAGCGACGGGGCCGGACGACAGCCGAAGCAGCTGCCGCGTCCCGTGGTGAAGGCGATCATGTTGGCGCCCCCGGCCACCTGGCCGGTTGCCGAAACGGGGTCGTAGCCGGGCGTATCCATGAAGACGAGGCCGGATGCGGTGACGCGCTCGGCATAGCCATAGACGGCCGTCAGCGGCGAGCGTCCGCCCTTGGCGACAGCGCCGAGCGACTTTTCGAGAATGGTCGTCAGGCCGCCGCGCTTGTTGCCGGGCGAGGGGTTGTTGTCGAGCGATGCGCCATGAAGGCCGACATATTTCTCCCACCAGACGATCTTTTCGTCGAGCTTCCTGGCGACGTCATCGTTGACGGCGCGGCTGCGCAGCAGGTGTTCGGCGCCATAGATTTCGGAAGTCTCGGAGAGAATGGAGGTACCACCTGCCGCCGCCAGCAGATCGGCTGCAACGCCGAGCGCCGGATTGGCGGTGATGCCCGAAAAGCCATCCGAGCCGCCGCACTGCAGGCCGATGATGATGTCGCTGATCGGCAGCGCCACGCGCCGCTCCTTGCCGACATCGGCAGCGATCTCGCGCAGCATGCCCATGGCGCGTTCGACGGCGCGGCGCGAGCCGCCGGCATCCTGAATGTTGAAATGGCGCTTGGTGTCACCCGCACCGCTCTGGCCGTACAGAGTGAGCTGGTTGACCTCGCAGCCGAGGCCGATCATCAGCACGCCGCCGAAATTGACGTGGCGCGTGTAGCCGGCAAGCGTCCGGTGCAGAACGGCCATGCCGTCGCCAGTCGAGCTCATGCCGCAGCCCTGATCGTGAACGATCGGCACGAAACCATCGATACCTTCGTAATGCGGCAGGATCGTCCGGTTGGCCTCGTCTGCAATCGCCCGGCAGACGGTGGTGGAACAGTTCACGCTGGCGATGATGCCGATATAGTTGCGGGTGGCCGAGCGGCCGTCGGCGCGCTTGTAGCCCATGAAGGTGCGCGCCTTGTCTTCGGCGGTCGCCGCTTCCGGCGCGGAATTGGCGGTGGCCGCCAGGCGGTCGTTCTCGAAATGCAGATTGTGGCTGTGAACGTGGTCGCCGGCCTTCACGTCGGCGGTCGTGCGGCCGATCGCCTGTCCGTACTTGACCACGGCGCTGCCGGACGGGATATCGGCGATGGCGACCTTGTGGCCGGGGTCGATCTTCTGGCGCGCGGCAACGCCGGCGACGATGGCTCCGGGCTCGATCGCCGCCGTTGCGACGGCAACGTTATCTCCGGCCGAAAGGATGAGCCAAGGCAGTTTATCCAATTTACTTCTCCCTGAGGAAACGCTCGCTGCATCGGCGAAATGCGCATTGATTTTGTTTTTTATCTACAATAAACATTTTCAAGTCAACGGGAATATTGTTCCTGTGGACGAGGGAGGCAAACAGCCGCAAGCGATCCAGAATAATATAAGGATTGCAATAGATAAGCTCCCGGCGCACCGGCCGCACCATCGCGTGCGCCGATAGCGGACGGGCAGGAGCGGGGTCGCATGGCAAGACAGAATACAGTCTTCAAGGAAGCATACAATCGCTATGCCGCCGCATTGCGTCCGGAGGCCGCACTTCCGTCGGAGCCCGAGATCGCGGCCCAGCTCGGCATCAGCCGCAGCACCGCCCGCGCCATCCTCACGCGGTTGAGCGACGAGGGCATCATCCGCTGGAACAAGCGCCAGAAGATCGTGCTGCGCGCGCCGACCGCGAAGGATCTCTTTCCCTCCGAGGAAACGGATTCACTGCACGACATTATCGAGCGCAGCTTCATGCAGCGCATTCTCTCGGATGATGCGGCGCCGGGCATGCAGATCAACGAGCTCGAGCTTGCCCGGGAGATCGGCACCGGCACCACCAGCGTGCGCGAATTCCTGATCCGCTTCTCCCGCTTCGGCCTGATCGAGAAGCGCCCGAACAGTCACTGGATCCTGAAGGGCTTCACCCGCGAATTCGCGCTGGAGCTCGCCGACGTGCGCGAGATGTTCGAGCTGCATTCCGCCGCCGATTTCGGCCGGCTGCCGAAAGATCACGCGGCCTGGACCGATCTTGCGGCGATCAAGCAGGACCACCTCGACGTGCTCTCCGACATGGATCAGCGCTACAAGGAATTCTCCGCCCTCGACGAGCGCTTCCATCTGCTGATCCACCGCGCCTCGAAGAACCGCTTCATCGCCGATTTCTATGACGCGATCGCCATCATCTTCCACTATCACTACCAGTGGAACAAGGCAGCCGCCCGCCAGCGCAACGAGCGCGCCATTCACGAGCATCTCGACTATATAGCCGCCCTGGAATCAGGCGATCAGGCCCAGATCGATTTCTCGGCGCGTCTGCACCTACGCTCGGCCCGCCAGACCCTGCTGCAATCGCTGCCGCAGAATCCGGCCGACGCCTGACTTTCAATGTGAGGCCGCCTCGCTGGCGGGAACGCTGGTCGTCTTGCGGCCATGGTGGCCGACCGGGATCAGCCAAGTCGAAATCAGCGTCATGACGGCGACGACGACGATGCCCCAGAAGCTCCAGTGCAGCGACGCATCGAAGATGCCGCGGACGACAGGATCGCCTGCAAGCTCCGTCAGCCCCGTCGGCTGGTTCAGCACATTGTGAAGGTTGTCGGCGGTGTCGCCGCTGGCATAGTGATTGATCCCCGCATTCAGGATCGCGCCGAGAACCGTGGCGCCCAGCGTATTGCCGAGGCTGCGTGCGAAGATGATCGAGGCAGTGGCGCTGCCGCGCATCGACCACTCGACGCTGTCCTGCACCAGCGCGATGCTGGTGAGATTGATGAGCCCCATGCCGAAGCCCATGAAGAACGAACCGGCGCCGGCGACGATGGGCGAGCTATCCGGCGTCAGGAACAACAGGAAGAGCGCGCCGAACGGGAAGAGCAGGCTGCCGAAGCGCAGCGTGTTGCGGATGCCAAAAGCCTTGAACAGCTTGCTCGACATCATCACCGACAGCGGCCAGCCGACGACGAGCATGGTCAGCGTGAACCCGGCAACGATCGGCGAACGGCCGAGCACGCCCTGGATATAGACCGGCAGAATGGTGGAGAGGCCGATCAGCGCCATGCCGGCGAGCAGCATGCAGATATTGCTGGTCGCCACGAGACGGCGGCTCCAGAGTGCGATCGAGATGATCGGCTCCGGCGCGCGCTTTTCCTGCCAGAAGAACAGGGCACCCGAGATCAAAAAGACAGCGGCGAGCGACAGCAGGATCCAGGCTTCGGCATCCGTCTCGGTCAGGATCACCAGCAGCGCGATGATGGCGATCGAGAAGAGGATGGAACCGAGATAATCGATACTCGCCTGCTTGTGCGCCACGGTCTCCTTGAGGAACAGCGAGAAGGCGATGATCGAGAAGATGCCGATCGGCAGGTTGATCCAGAAAATCCAGGCCCAGGAGATATTGTCGACGATGATGCCGCCGGCGAGCGGCCCGACGACCGCCGATGTCGCCCAGACGGTGGCCATGATGCCCTGAACGCGGCCGCGCTCCTCCAGCTTGAAGAGGTCGCCGATGATCGTCATCGTCACCGGCTGGATGGCGCCGGCGCCAAGGCCCGGCAGCAGGCGAAACAGGATGAGCGAGGTCATCGACCAGGCGAGGCCGCACAGCAGAGAACCAATCAGGAAGACGACGATGCCTGCGATCAGCACCGGCTTGCGGCCGAAGATATCGGAGAGCTTGCCGTAGATGACAGTCGTCGTCGACTGCGCCAGCAGGAAGGCCGAAAAGACCCAGCTGTAATAGGTAAAGCCGCCGAGCTGTCCGACGATGCGCGGCATGGCGGTCGCGACGATCGTGGCTTCGATCGCCACCATGAAGGTGGCAAACATGATGGTCGCGACAACGAGAACGCGGTTCGAGCGCTGGGCCGTATCAGACATGACTTACCTTTCAGGATGCTTCGCGGCAGGCCGTCAGAGGGCGGCTCGGCAGAAGGGGGCAGTGCCGGCGCGAAGTGCTGCTTTGGTTTTTAGGCCCTAGCTGCTGCTGCTGTAAAGGTAATTATCCGTACAGTTACAAAAGCCTGGCCGCCGCAGCGTTGGTCTCGCTGCGGCGGCCGGGAATGGTTTCAAGCTTAGAACGACGAGCCGCGCCAGATCGGGCCGTTGCCCTCTTCGTCCTTCAGGCTGCTCGAGCCGAAGTGATAGCGCATGCCGACGAGGAAGTTGTTGGCGATGTCGCTGTCGCTGCCGAAGCCGTCGACAGAGAGCTTGGCATGCTCGAAGCGATAACCGGCATAGAAGGAAACCGGCGTGCCATCCGGCCGGTAATTGCCGATCGCCGAGATCTTCCAGACATCGGCCGTCTCGACATCGTCCTGATAGCGGTCGAACGCAACTTCGGCATCGGCACGGATATTGTCGGTGAAGAAGTAACGCATGCCGGCGCGGCCGGCATAGTGATCGTAGTCGAACCCGCCGATATCGGTCGTGCCAAGGCCGGCCTGGCCATAGATGGTCATGTCGGTGCCGAGCCATGCGGCTTCCAGGCCGCCGAGATAGTCGCGGGCTGTCGTATCAGGCAGGAAACGGGATTCAAACCGTCCCGTCTGGCCGAAGACGCCGACCGCATAGTTGCTGTCCGGCCGGTAATAGACATGCAGCGTGCCGCCGATATTGTCGTTCCAGCCGAATTCCTGGAGATAGGAATGCGCATAGTCGGCATCCGCCTGCAGGTTAAGCCCGGTGTCGGAGCTCGCATTCATCGATCCGCGCAACCGCCACGAGTGGCTGTCGAGATCCGTATCCCGCGAAGACCCAGCCTCGAAACCGCCCTCGACATAGCCGGTAAAGCGGCTCGCCGTCGCCGGCGTCGTTGCCGGTTCATCTAGCAAAAACTTCGGCACCATCACGTCGTTGGGCGCCAGATCAGCAGCCAAAGCGCCCTGCGCCGCAAGCAACGAAATGCCCGGACCCAACATCCAAGCCGCCAAAACCTTCATCGAAGCAGTCCCCCAGTAATCAAAACTGGCAAGACCGTATCAACCAAGGGTTAACCATGTATTTCAATCATTGCGTAATCAAACAAAAACTGAACAAACCCATAGGCTGTAGTTTTTGCGAAGGCGAAGAGTGCGTCGGGAGAGAGAATGGTGCCGCTTACGTGACTCGAACACGTGACCCCATCATTACGAATGATGTGCTCTACCGACTGAGCTAAAGCGGCAATCCAGGCGGGCGAAGCGTTCGGCCCGCGATTTGCATGGCGCTGATACAGGCATTGTTTGAAGATTTCAAGCGCCGTCTGATCGCTTTGGTAAAAAAGAACGGCGCTGTGGAAATCCGTTCAGAGCGACAGGCGGGTGCGGGCGCCGTGGTACTCGCTCTCGAGGCGGCCGACCAGCTTGGCGACTGGCTCGACTGCCTTGATGGCGCCGATGCCCTGGCCGCTGCCCCAGATATCCTTCCAAGCCTTGGCGCCGCCAACGGCCTGTTCGAAGTCCATTTTCGAGGGATCGGCGATCGGCAGGTTGTCAGGGTCGAGGCCGACGGCTTTGACCGAGGGCTTCAGGTAATTGCCGTGCACGCCGGTGAAATAGTTGGAATAGACGATGTCGTTGGCAGCATTCTCGACGATCGCCTGCTTGTAGGCGTCCGAGGCACGAGCCTCTTCTGTGGCGATGAAGGGGGTGCCGATATAGGCCATGTCGGCGCCCATTGCCTGCGCCGCCAGGATCGCCCCGCCATTGGCGATCGCGCCGGCCAGCAGCAGGGGCCCGTCGAACCATTCACGGATTTCCTGGACAAGCGCGAAAGGTGAAAGCGTGCCCGCGTGGCCGCCGGCGCCCGCTGCCACAGCGATCAGCCCGTCTGCGCCCTTGCGGATCGCCGAGTTGGCATGGCGGTTGTTGATGACATCGTGGAGCACGATGCCGCCATAGGAATGCACGGCGGCATTGACCTCGGGAACGGCGCCGAGCGAGGAGATGACGACCGGCACCTTGTATTTCACGCAGAGCCTGAGATCGTGCTCAAGGCGCTTGTTCGACATATGGACGATCTGGTTGACGGCGAAGGGGGCTGCTGGTCTGTCGGGATTGGCGGCATTATGGGCGGCGAGATCCTCGGTGATCATTGCCAGCCACTCGTCGAGTTGGCTTTCGGGGCGGGCGTTGAGCGCCGGAAAGGCGCCGATCACTCCTGCCTTGCACTGCGCCAGCGTCAGCGCCGGATGCGAGATGATGAACAGCGGCGAGGCCACGACCGGCAGGCGCAGGTTCTTCGTCAGGATTTCGGGCAGGGCCATGAGATCACCATCAATTGACGTTTACGGAAGCGTCAATTTGATAACAGAGTTCCATCGCGCCGAAAAGGCCACCCAACTGGGCAGGCTACCGATTTCGCGATTTTCGGATATTCTGAAAGGCAGCGTTTTCCCCTGCCGATCGGCCGGGCGGCGCGCCGGAGGCTTGCGGTTTGGCGCTGTTGCCGCTACCGGATTTTGTTAGGCATTTGTAAAGATTTGAGCGGAATGCCGGTTTCAAGAGTGAAGGATCGCACGTGAGCGGATTAGAAACGGCCATCAGAACTGCGCTTGGCAATTCCGATCGCGACAATCCCGAGATCCGCGCCAGAATCTATCAGTCTGCCCGCCAGGCGCTGGAAGCGGGGCTGCGCAAGCAGGACATCACCGACCGCGAGGCGATCGCCCATCACCGCCACCGCCTGGAAACCACGATCCACATGATCGAGGCCGAGGAGCGCGAGCGCATGCATCCGCGCCAGGGGCCGCCGGAAGTGCCGGTTCCGCCGGTCGTCGATGTTCCCGAGCCCGTCCATCACCAGGTTGAGCCGGAAGCCCCGGCGCCGGAACTCGCTGGCGAGACCCGCTATGCCGAAGAGCCGCGCCGCGCCTATGACGAGGCCAGCCTCGATGGCGTGCATGCCGGCGAGGCCGATCATCTGGGTGCAGCGCCCGCTGCCGAAGAGAGCTTCGCCGCCGAGCGCCGGGCGCCGTCTGCCGCCGCCAATATGGATTTCCGCCCGGAAGGAGCGGCCAAGCGCCGCAAGCCGCGCAAGATCTTCTCGCGCCTGCTCGTCTGGTGCGTGCTGATCGCCTTCGTCGGCACCGGCGCCTGGTGGGCGCACAAGTCCGGCCTGCTCTTGACGGCGCAGGAGCGTGACACCAGCGTCGCCAATCCGCCGGCGAGCACCCAGCCCGAAGATTTCGACGGCAGCGACAGCCAAACCGCCGACAATAACAATAATGCCGGTACGCACACCGATCAGCCGGTGACGATCGACCCGCAGAACAGCTTCTCGGCTGCCTGGATCGAAGTCTTCAAGGCCTCGGATGCCGGCAAGATCGAGAACGGTGCCCAGGCGCGCACCGAAAACATCACCGAAAATGACGAGGCGGCCGTCCGCCTGATCTCGCAGAGCAACGGCGCCGATGGCAATATCGCCATTCCTGTCGCAGCCGATGTGCTGCAGCAGCTGGCGGGCAAGTCCTCGACCATCGCCATTACCCTGCAGTCGACGAGCGATGAGCCGACGCAGATCACCGTCGAGTGCAATTTCCAGACACTCGGCAATTGCGCCCGCCACCGCTTCAGTGTCACGCGTGAGAAGTCGGATGTGCTGGTTCAGGTCAATTTCGACCGGTCGCTGGCGCCGAGCTCTGCCGGCAAGCTGCTGATCAACAGCGATGTCGACGGCAAGGCCCGCGGCATCAACCTCTACGCCGTCCGCATCCTGCCTGGCCAATAAGCCGACGCGTCAGGTGCCGGGTGCCTGGCTGAGCAGGATCGAGAGGTCCTGCGGCGTATCCTCGACGATGCCGTCGAAGCCGCAGCTTTCGCGCACGATCAATGCCGGAGCGCCATTGGTCAGTTTCAGGCCGACGATGACGTTGTTGTAGCCATCCCAGATCTGCGGCGCCGGTTTGTAGCGCCGTTCCCAGCGCGCTTCGATCACGGGTGCCGCAAGCGGCTTGCCTGATAGTACCTGCTCGATTTCCAGGCGGAACAGCGCATCCTTCTGCTCGGGACGCGCCTGATAGCCGACGACCTTGGCGCGGACGATCGCATCCGAGCGGTAGAGCACGCTGTAATCGACATCCTGCAGCAGCACGCAGGCCTGCGCCTCAGCCGCCAGCCCCATCATCACGAGTAGTCCGCCGATTACAGCCGCAGGCCGCATCTTCACTCCTATTTCAGAAAGCCCGGACCCCAGCCGATGATCTTCTCATCCAGCTCGCCGATCGCCTTCTCGTCCTTGCCGTCATAATCCATCGTCTTCAGCATGTGACGGATGAGATTGAGACGGGCGCGCCGCTTGTCGTTGGCGCGGATGACGGTCCAGGGCGCTGCGTCCGTATGCGTTGCCTTCAGCATCCGGTCGCGCTTGTCGCTGTAGTCGCCCCATTTCGTCAGTGCCGCGATATCCATGGAAGATAGCTTCCAAACCTTGAGCGGATCGTGCCGCCGGTCATGGAAGCGCTTCAGCTGCATTTCGCGGCCGATATCGAGATAGAACTTGAAGAGATAGATGCCCTCATGGGCGATGACCTTTTCGAGCAGCGGCGCCTGCTCGAGAAAATCCTCGTATTGCTTCGGTGTGCAGAAGCCCATGACCGGCTCGACGCCGGCGCGGTTATACCAGGAACGGTCGAAGAGCACGAATTCACCGGCCGTTGGAAACTGCGCGATATAGCGCTGGAAATACCACTGCCCGAGCTCGCGGTCGTTCGGCTTGGCGAGCGCGACGACACGCGCAAGGCGGGGGTTCATCTTGCCGGAGGAGGCCGAGATCGCGCCGCCCTTGCCGGCCGCATCGCGTCCCTCGAACACCGCCATGACGCGCTTGCCGGTCGCCTGCAGCCAGAACTGCACCTTGACGAGCTCCACCTGAAGCTTATCGAGGTCTTCGAGATACTCTTCTTCCTTCAGCTTCTTCTTGTAGGGAAAGTCGCCGGATTCGAGTGCCTTTTCGTCGATCCAGGCAGGCAGCACAGGATCGTCCACGTCGAAGACGCGCTTCTTGCCTCTGATATCCAGTTCGACTGCGCGGCTCTCGACATCTTCGGCCATCATTTCCTCCCGGCGCTTCGGCTTCTGAGCAGGCGATCATATTTCGCGTTAAAAATCAAATTGCTCGCTGCGGCATGAAAATAGTTGTGTGTTTCCACTGCGGCTTTTTCGCTTGGTGGAAGCAGTCGAAAACTTCTGTCATGAATCACGGCTATCAGGCAAAGTTTGAAGCAATGATTGCGACTGAAAGCCGGGCGAGGGGCAAGTGGAAGAGGAAATGCCGTGGACATCGGGGCTGATGGCCCGCATCAGGCAGGAACGCCCCGTGCTTCTTGCCGCTCTGGTCATCGGGCTGGTGGCGCTGGTCTCGGGGATGAACAAATGGGGCGTGCTGGCGCTCGTCGTCCTGATGCTGCTCGTCGTCGTCATGAATGCCGAGCCGGCGGTGCAGGCCAAGCTTGCCGAAATCCCTGAGCCTGAGCCGGAAGCGCCGAAGAGCCGCCTGCCTGAAGTGGCCGCCACGCTTGCCGGGCTCGATATCCCCGTCATGGTTCTCTCCGGCGATGCCTCGGTGCTGTTCCAGAACCGCGCGGCCGAAAAGGCCTTCGGCGAGATGATCATCGGTGCGCATCTTTCGGCGCGCCTGCGCTCGCCCGGCATTCTCGACATGGTGCGCGAAACGATCGCCACCAATGCGGCAAACCAGATCGAGCATTCCGAGCGGCTTCCTTCCGAACGCGTCTATATCGTCCGCAGCGCCCCGATCGATCTCGGTGAGGGGGAGGGTGGCGAGCGTTTCTTCATGCTCTCCTTCCGCGATATTTCGGAAGTCCGCCGCATCGACCGTATGCGCTCGGATTTCGTCGCCAATGCCAGCCACGAGCTGCGCACGCCGCTCGCCTCGCTGCGCGGCTTCATCGAGACTATCCAGGGTCCGGCCAAGAACGATGCCAAGGCGCAGGAACGCTTCCTTGGCATCATGTTCGACCAGACGACCCGCATGAGCCGTCTCGTGGATGATCTGCTGTCGCTGTCGCGGCTTGAGTTGAAGTCGCATATCGCGCCCGACGAAAAGGTCGATCTCGTGCCGCTGCTCGGCCATGTCCGGGATTCCCTGCAGCCGCTGGCGAAGGATGTCGGCGTCGAGATCAATCTCAATCTGCCGGAAGGCCGGGCGGAGGTGCTCGGCGATCGAGACGAGCTGGTGCAGGTCTTCGAGAACCTGATCGAGAACGCCTGCAAATACGGCCAGGAAGGCAAGACGGTCGACGTCTCGATCAAGAACGGCCAGGGCCAGCCTGTCGAAGTCACCGTCGCGGACCGAGGGCCCGGCATCCCGGCAGAGCATGTGCCGCGCCTTACCGAGCGCTTCTACCGCGTCAATATCGAGGACAGCCGTTCGAAAAAGGGCACCGGTTTGGGCCTTGCCATCGTCAAGCATATCCTGACCCGCCATCGTGCACGGCTGATCGTTAAGTCCGAGGTTGGCAAGGGAACGGCCTTTACCGTGCGGTTTTGACATAAAGCCGCAACACACCCATTACATCGAAAAATTTTATCTATGTATTTCAGTATTTTAGACTGTCACAAATGTTTCATCAAAGTGACATAAAAGCTCTGTGCATCAGGGGCTAAAGAGTGGCTGCCGATGAAAAAAGGCAATGCGAGGGCCCTGGGGGGCCTGCCCACACAAAGCCCAATGCCGGGAGATTTTTCTGATGAACACGCTTAAACTCACCGTTGCCGCTCTCGCCGCAACCGTTGCTTTTGCAGGCGCTGCAGCCGCTCGCGACCAGATCCAGGTTGCCGGTTCGTCCACCGTTCTGCCTTACGCCAAGATCGTTGCCGAGTCCTTCGGCGAAACCTTCACCAACTTCAAGACGCCGGTCGTTGAATCCGGCGGCACGGGCGCTGGCCTCAAGGAATTCTGCAAGGGCGTCGGCGAAGACACGATCGACGTTGCCAACGCTTCGCGCCCGATCAACAAGAACGAAATGGAAGCCTGCAAGGCTGCCGGCGTAACCGACATCCAGGAAGTCAAGATCGGTTATGACGGTATCGTCTTCGCAACCGACGCTTCCAACCCCGACGTCGCCTACGTTCCGGAAGACCTCTACAAGGCTCTGGCCGCTCAGGTCGTCGTTGACGGCAAGCTCGTTGCCAACCCCTACAAGAAGTGGTCGGAAGTCAACCCGAAGCTCCCGGCTGTTGATATCGCTGCCTACATCCCGGGCGAAAAGCACGGCACCCGCGAAGTCTTCGAACTGAACGTTCTCGCTGCAGGCTGCAAGGCTTCGGGCGCTCAGGAAGTTATCGCCAAGGAAATCACCGACAAGGCTGCTCAGGCCAAGGCTTGCGTTGCAGTCCGTAAGGACGGCGCTGCAGTCGACATCGACGGCGACTATCCGGAAACGCTGGCACGCATCGCTGCCAACAAGACCGGCGTTGGCGTCTTCGGTCTCTCCTTCTACGAAAACAACGCTGACAAGCTCAAGGTCGCGACCATGAGCGGCATCGTTCCGTCGACCGAGACCATCTCGAACGGCACCTACCCGGTTTCCCGCCCGCTGTTCTTCTACGTCAAGAAGGCACATCTCGGCGCCGTCCCGGGCCTGAAGGAATACGTCAACTTCTTCGTATCCGACCAGATGATCGGCCCTGACAGCCCGCTCGTCGAATACGGCCTGGTTGCTGCTCCGGACGCCGAGCGCGAAGAAATCCGCAAGGCCGTCGAAGCCGAAAAGACCATGTAATGCATAAGCCGGCGCGGCATCAGGGGGTGCCGCGCCGGTTTTCTAATGACAGTACCCTTGCCGCTGCATGGCAAGGTTTTGAGTTTGTCCATGATTGGGAAGCTGTGCGGGGACATCGCCGCATATGCTCTTGGGGCTGAGCGCCTGGGGACGTAAAGAATGAGCACATCCATTATACTCTTGTGTCTCGTGGTGTTCGGCGCGCTGGCCTATGTGGCCGCCCGCAGCCGTGCCACGGCGCTTGCCGGGGGCAAGTCTTCCGCGCTGCATTCGCGGCCGGGTTATTATGGCGCCTATGCCGCCATCTGGGCCGTCCTTCCGGCCCTCGTCGTTCTCTGTGTCTGGCTCGCCGCCAGCCCGGGCATCATCGAATCCACCGTCCGCAACGCCTTCCCTGAAGATGTGAAGGCCAAGAGCGCTGCCGAGCAGGACTTGAGCTACAGCATGGTCGCTACCATCGGCCGCGGCTTCAATCTGCTGACGGCTGACGAGCTCGCCGCGCTCGGTGCCGACACCAAGGCCGTCCAGGCCAAGCTCAACGAAAAGGGCGTTCCGCTCGCCGGCGAGCCGCAGCCCTACATGCTGGACGCCGCCAAGCTGCTGAATGCCGAAAGCGCCGGCAGCCGCCTGATCATGAGCGCCATCGTGCTGGTGCTTGCCGTTGCTGGTGCGCTCTATGCGCTGCGCGGCATCACGCCCCGCTTCCGCGCCCGCAACCGCGTCGAGCGCGTCATGCTCTGGGGTCTGCTCCTGGCATCCTCGATCGCCATTTTGACGACGATCGGCATCGTTCTGTCGATGCTGTCGGAAGCCCTGCGCTTCTTCGCCAGCGTCCCACCGCTCGAATTCTTCTTCGGCACCGTCTGGGATCCGCGCTTTGCCGGCGCCGGCAGCTCGTCGGAAGGCCAGTTCGGTCTCATCCCGCTGCTGCTCGGCACGCTCTATATCGGCCTCGTCGCCATGCTGGTCGCCGTTCCGGTCGGCCTGTTTGCGGCGATCTACATGGCCGAGTATGCCTCGCCGAAACTTCGCTCGCTGGCAAAGCCGCTGCTCGAAGTTCTGGCCGGTATTCCGACCATCGTCTACGGCTTCTTCGCCCTCGTCACCGTCGGTCCGTTCCTGCGCGATCTTTCCTCGCAGGTCAGCGGCCTCCTGACGGGCAACTACACGAACTTCATCCAGGCACAGAGCGTTCTGACCGCCGGTATCGTCATGGGCATCATGCTGATCCCATACGTCTCCTCGCTGTCGGACGACATCATCACCGCCGTGCCGCGTGCCCTGCGTGACGGTTCGCTCGGCCTCGGTGCCACGCGCTCCGAAACCATCAAGAAGGTAGTGCTTCCCGCTGCTCTCCCGGGCATCGTCGGCGCACTGCTGATGACCGCCTCGCGCGCCATCGGCGAAACCATGATCGTCGTGCTTGCGGCCGGTGTTGCCGCCCGCATGCAGATCAATCCTTTCGAGCCGATGACCACCGTGACGGTCAAGATCGTCAACCAGCTGACGGGTGACCTTGAGTTCACCTCGCCGCAGACGCTCGTCGCCTTCGCGCTCGGCATCACGCTCTTCTTGATCACGCTTTGCCTCAATATCTACGCGCTCTACATCGTGCGCAAATACCGGGAGCAGTACGAATGACGAATATCGCTTCTCCGGTTTCCGGCACTCTCGTATCCAAGGCGCCTGCGCGCCGCGACATCGGCATCAAGCGCCGCTATGCCGCCGAACGCCGCTTCCAGGCTTACGGCATGGCCGCTATCGCTTTCGGCTTGATCTTCCTGGTCATCCTGCTGTCGACGGTCATCCGTCAGGGCTACACGGCCTTCCAGCAGACCGCGATCTCGCTGCCGATCGAGTTCACTGAAAAGACGATCGATCCGGGCAACAAGCGCGCGACCGATCCGTCCGTCCTGATCGCCGCCAATTACGGCGCCCTGCTGCGTGACGCCATCGTCAAGCAGCTCAACATCAACGCATCGAGCCGTCCCGACGTGCGTGATGCATCGGCGATGCTCTCCAAGGGCGCTCCGATCCAGCTGCGCGACATGGTCGTCGCCGACCCGTCGATCATCGGCAAGACGATCAACGTTACGGTTCTCGCCGACGCCAATGTCGACAGCGCCAACAAGGGCCAGATCGATCTGAGCGTCGATGAGAAGAACCGCAAGGTCAACGACAAGCAGGTTGGCTGGATGAACGAACTGAAGTCGAGCGGCGCTCTCTTCAAGCAGTTCAACACGGGCCTCTTCGTCAACGGCAATTCCAGCCGTCCTGAAGCCGCCGGCCTCGGCGTTGCCCTCATCGGCTCGCTCTATCTGATGGCGATCGTTCTTGTGCTGTCGCTGCCGATCGGTGTCGCCGCCTCGATCTATCTCGAGGAATTCGCGCCGAAGAACCGGCTGACGGATCTCATCGAGGTCAACATCAACAACCTGGCTGCGGTTCCCTCGATCGTCTACGGTCTGCTCGGTCTCTCAGTGTTCATCAACTTCATGGGCATGCCGCGCTCGGCCTCGCTGGTCGGCGGTCTGGTGCTCACGCTGATGACGCTGCCGACGATCATCATCGCGACGCGTGCGGCTCTTCGCGCCGTCCCGCCGTCGATCCGCGCGGCCGCTCTCGGTCTCGGCGCCTCGAAGATGCAGATGGTGTTCCACCATGTGCTGCCGCTCGCCATGCCGGGCATCCTGACCGGCACCATCATCGGCCTGGCGCACGCGCTCGGCGAAACCGCGCCGCTCTTGCTGATCGGCATGGTCGCCTTCGTCGCCAATGCACCGGCCACGCCTCTCGACCCGTCCACCGCCCTCCCAGTCCAGGTCTACATGTGGGCCAACGAAGCCGAACGCGCCTTCGTGGAACGTACGTCGGGTGCCATTATCGTCCTCCTCCTGTTCCTGATCGTCATGAACCTCGGAGCCATCCTCTTGCGCCGTCGCTTTGAGCGCCGCTGGTAAACGGAGTAGAAACAATGAACATGTTGACCGAAGCAGCAGTTGAAAAGGCTCTGGACCAGAAAATGAACAGCATTCCCTACAAGATGATCGGCCAGGACGTTTCCGTCTATTACGGCGAAAAGCGCGCCCTCTTCGACGTCAAGCTGAACATCCGCGAAAACACCGTCACGGCGCTCATCGGCCCGTCCGGCTGCGGCAAGTCCACCTTCCTGCGCAGCCTGAACCGCATGAACGACACGATCGACAATTGCCGCGTCACCGGTAAGATCACGCTCGATGGCGACGATATCTACGATCCGGATATCGACGTCGTCGAACTGCGCGCCCGCGTCGGCATGGTGTTCCAGAAGCCGAACCCGTTCCCGAAGTCGATCTATGAGAACGTCGCTTACGGCCCGCGCATCCATGGTCTCGCTAAGACCAAGGCCGACATGGACCAGATCGTCGAGACCAGCCTGCAGCGCGCCGGCCTCTGGAACGAGGTCAAGGACCGCGTTCATGAATCCGGCACCGGCCTCTCCGGCGGTCAGCAGCAGCGCCTCTGCATCGCCCGCGCCGTTGCAGTCTCGCCTGAAGTCATCCTGATGGACGAGCCGTGCTCGGCACTCGATCCGATCGCCACGGCAAAGGTCGAGGAACTGATCCACGAGCTGCGCGAAGCCTACACGATCGTCATCGTCACGCACTCCATGCAGCAGGCCGCCCGCGTTTCGCAGCGCACGGCCATGTTCCACCTCGGCAACCTCGTCGAGGAGAACGACACCGACAAGATGTTCACCAATCCGGACGATCCGCGCACCCAGGATTACATCATGGGCCGCTTCGGCTGATCTTTGGCGTCACGACCCCCGATAGACACTCAAGGACTTTCCCCATGGCATCGACACATATTTTTTCTGCGTATGACGAAGACCTGAAGTTCCTCTCGCGCCGCATTTCCGAAATGGGCGGCCTGGCCGAGCAGATGGTTTCCGACGCTGTCCGCGCCCTCGTCAACGGCGACGCGGCGCTGGCGCAGAAGGTCATCTCCGACGACGTGATCCTCGATCACGCCGAGCGCGAGATCAACGACAAGGCGATCGTCACCATCGCCCGCCGCCAGCCGATGGCGTCGGACCTGCGCGAGATCATGGGTTCGATCCGCATTGCCGCAGACCTCGAGCGCGTCGGCGACCTCGGCAAGAACACCGCAAAGCGCGTCATCGCCGTGCAGAGCACCGGCGTTCCGCGCAAGCTCGCCCGTGGCCTGGAGCATCTCTCCGAGCTCGCGCTCGTCCAGCTGAAGGAGGTGCTCGACGTCTACACGACGCGCGCTGCCGACAAGGCGAAGTCGATCCGCGAGCGCGACGAGGAAATCGACGCGATGTACACGTCGCTGTTCCGCGAGCTCCTGACCTACATGATGGAAGATCCGCGCAACATCACCAGCTGCACGCACCTGCTCTTCTGCGCCAAGAACATCGAGCGCATCGGCGACCACGCCACCAACATTGCTGAAACCATCTACTACATGGCGACCGGCGCTCAGCCGGAAGGCGAGCGTCCGAAGGACGACACCGCCAACACCGTCGGCGCGGTAACGGAATAATCATCCGGACCGGGCCTCAGGAGACAGAATAGAATGATCCCGAGAGTTGCAGTCGTTGAAGACGAAGAAGCACTGAGCGTGCTTCTTCGCTACAATCTCGAAGCCGAAGGTTTCGAAGTCGATACCATCCTGCGCGGCGACGAGGCGGAAATCCGCCTTCAGGAGCGCACGCCGGACCTTCTTATCCTCGATTGGATGCTGCCTGGCGTATCAGGCATCGAGCTCTGCCGCCGGCTGCGCATGCGCCCGGAGACCGAGCGTCTGCCGATCATCATGCTGACGGCGCGCGGCGAGGAAAGCGAGCGCGTTCGCGGCCTGTCGACCGGCGCGGACGACTATGTCGTGAAGCCGTTCTCGACGCCCGAGCTCGTTGCCCGCGTCAAGGCGATGCTGCGCCGCGCCAAGCCGGAAGTTCTCTCGACCGTGCTGAAGTGCGGCGATATCGAACTCGACCGCGAAACGCACCGCGTTCACCGCAAGACCCGCGAAGTCCGTCTCGGACCGACCGAGTTCCGCCTCCTGGAGTTCCTTATGTCGTCGCCGGGCCGCGTCTTCTCGCGCTCGCAACTGCTCGACGGCGTCTGGGGTCACGACATCTATGTCGACGAGCGTACCGTCGACGTCCATGTCGGTCGCCTGCGCAAGGCGCTCAACTTCTCGAACATGCAGGATGTCATCCGCACCGTCCGCGGTGCCGGTTATTCCATGGAAGCCTGAGTGATCAAGGAGGCTACGGCCTCCTGACATGCAGATACAAAAAAACGGGCCGAAAGGCCCGTTTTTCGTTTGTCTTTACCCGGCTCAGTTTGCCCGGGCTGCGGCCCTGCGGCGATCATTGACCGGCTGGTAAGCCAGGCGCTGGTGATAGGTGCAGTAGGGCGAAGAATCCGGGCTTTCGCAGCCGCAGAAATGGAAATCGTCCTTCAGCGGATCGCCGACCGGCCACTTGCAGGTGCGCTCGGTCAGTTCCGTCAGGCCGAGACGGCGGGAGATCGGCACGACAACGTTGGAAGCCGGACGATATTCCATCTCCTCCATGACGTCGATTTCGATCTCTTCCTTCAGCATCGTTGCGCCCTGCGGGCGGGCAACGGTGCGGGTCGTCATGCGCGATGCGTAGTTCGGAGCGCGCGGTGCCGAAGTCGTGCGCTTCGGAGCCCGTGCCGCCGTCGCATTGCCGCCGGCCTTGGCACGGCCCGGCAGTGCCAGACGGTGAACCTTGCCGATAACGGCATTCCGGCTTACGCCTCCAAGTTGCGCCGCGATCTGGCTCGCGCTCAACCCTTCGGACCACAGTTTCTTGAGTTTCTCGACCCGCTCGTCTGTCCAGTTCATGCCCTGTGTCTCCGCCGTTTAAGCGTTGTGAAGGCAGAATCCTTCACCGTTTGCCCCGGATGAATCCGACACAAGAAACGCTTGACTAATTTTGGTGACTAGTTCCGCCGCATGCAGTCTAGTAATTGAGTTTTAACCTAGTGTGAGGCTGACTCCGTGACAAGAGTCGCGGGAATCCGGATGAATCGAATTTCAAGTTTTCCCCAACTTGCTTCCCCACAGAGTCATTTCTGCAACATTAGCTGTTGATGAAACGCGACATCGCTTGAGCGTCACCCAGAAGCCACGAAAGCCGTAGTTTTGTTGACATTGCAGTGCGAAAAGTAAATAGTGCACAGCGCCGCCGAGAGGCGGCATTTTTAATTTTTCGGACCTGGTTTTTTAGCCGGAGTCCGGTTGCCCATAACGCTGACAGGAGACCGCGCCATGGCTGAAGCCGCGCCGCTATATGATACCTATTCTCGTGCCCCTCTGCGGTTCGAGCGAGGTGAGGGCGTCTGGCTGATTACCGAGACCGGCGAGCGATATCTGGATTTTGGCGCGGGCGTTGCCGTGACCGCTGTCGGCCACAGCCATCCGCATGTTGTCGATGCCCTGAAGGCGCAGGCCGAGAAGGTCTGGCACCTCTCCAACATCTACGAGATCCCAGGCCAGGAAAAGCTCGCGACGAGGCTGACGGAAGCGACTTTCGCCGACAAGGTGTTCTTCACCAACTCGGGTGCGGAAGCCCTGGAATGCGCGATCAAGACCGCGCGCCGCTACCAGTATTCGAAGGGCCATCCGGAGCGCTTCCATATCATCACCTTCGAAGGCGCCTTCCATGGCCGTACGCTGGCGACGATCGCCGCCGGCGGCCAGGAGAAGTATCTCGAAGGCTTCGGTCCGAAGACCCCCGGTTTCGACCAGGTGCCTTTCGGCGATGTCGAAGCCGTCCGCGCGGCGATCACCGACGCAACGGCAGGCATTCTGATCGAGCCCGTACAGGGTGAGGGTGGTATCCGCCCGGCGACCGTCGAGTTCATGAAGGCGCTGCGCCAGCTCTGCGATGAGCATGGCCTGCTGCTGATCCTCGACGAAGTGCAGACCGGCGTTGGCCGTACCGGCAAGTTCTTCGCTTATGAATGGTCCGGCGTTAGCCCCGACATCATGGCTGTTGCCAAGGGCATCGGCGGCGGTTTCCCGCTCGGCGCCTGCCTTGCGACGGCTGAGGCGGCCTCCGGCATGAAGGCCGGCACGCACGGCTCGACCTATGGCGGCAATCCGCTTGCCATGGCCGTTGGCAGTGCCGTTCTCGATATCGTGCTCGCCGATGGCTTCCTGCAGCACGTCCGCGACGTGTCGCTGGTCTTCCGCCAGGGCCTGGCGTCGCTGAAGGATCGCTATCCTGACGTGATCGAGGATATCCGCGGCGAAGGCCTGCTGCTCGGCATCAAGGCCGCCGTTCCCTCGAGCGAACTCCTGGCTGCGATCCGCGGCGCGCATCTGCTGGGTGTCCCGGCGGGCGATAACGTCATCCGTCTCCTGCCGCCTCTGGTGGTGACTGCGGAAGAAGCCCGCGAAGGCCTCGTACGCATCGAGCAGGCCGCTGAGAGCATTCGCGCAGCCAAGGCCAAGAAGACGGCTTGAACGGATAGATGCCTTACGAGGCAAACAGGTAAGGACGACATGGCTTCCCCCAAACACTTCCTCGATCTCTCGGCGGTCAGCTCCGCCGATCTGCGCGTCATCATGAATGATGCGATCTCGCGCAAGCAGGCTTTCAAGGCAGGCGCCGGCGACAAGCCGCTCGCCGGCAAGATGCTGGCGATGATCTTCGAAAAGCCGTCCACACGTACCCGCGTCTCCTTCGATGTCGGCATGCGCCAGCTCGGCGGCGAGACACTGTTCCTCTCGGGCACCGAAATGCAGCTCGGCCGCGCCGAGACGATCGGCGACACCGCGAAGGTCCTGTCGCGCTATGTCGATGCGATCATGATCCGCACCACCGAGCACCACCGCATGCTCGAGCTTGCCGAGCATGCTACCGTGCCGGTCATCAACGCGCTGACCGACGATACGCATCCGTGCCAGATCATGGCCGATATCATGACCTTCGAAGAGCATCGCGGCCCGATCAAGGGCAAGACGATCGCCTGGACGGGTGACGGCAACAATGTGCTGCATTCGCTGGTCGAAGGCGCTGCCCGTTTCGGCTATCGCATGAACATGGCCGTACCCCTTGGTTCCGAGCCGAAGGATCACTATCTGAACTGGGCCCGCAATGAGGGCGCCGAAATCCTGCTCAGCCATGATGCCGACCGTGCGGTCGAAGGCGCCGATTGCGTGGTAACCGATACCTGGGTCTCCATGAATCAGGAACATCGGGCTCGCGGTCACAACGTCTTCCAGCCCTATCAGGTCAATCAGGCTTTGATGGCAAAGGCCGGCAAGGATGCATTGTTCATGCATTGCCTGCCCGCCCATCGTGGTGAGGAAGTCACGGACGAAGTGATCGATGGCCCGCAATCCGTGGTCTTCGATGAAGCGGAAAACCGTCTTCATGCGCAGAAGTCGATTCTTGCATGGTGCCTGGGCGCGATCTGAACCATACTGGACGCCACATCCGGCCTGACGGCCTCGTGGCCGCGCGAGCGGAGAGACGCCTTGGTCTGCCGCTCTGAATACTAGGAGTAAGACCATGGCAGAAGCTGCAGCCGCTCTTGGCGAGTTCGATTTCGCCGGTGATGATCATGTTGTCCCGTTTCAGGTTGAAGGTCTGGATGTGCGCGGCCGCGCCGTCCAGCTCGGCCCGATGCTGGACGCCATCCTGGAGCGCCACCACTATCCCGCACCCGTTGCCCGCCTTCTCGCCGAAGTGATCGTGCTGACGGTGCTGCTCGGCACGTCGCTGAAATTCGACGGCAAGTTCACCGTCCAGACGAAGGGCGATGGCCCGGTCGATCTACTCGTCGCCGATTTCTCGACGCCTGAGAATGTGCGCGCCTATGCGCGCTTCGATCAGGCGCTGCTCGACGAAGCGATCGCCGCCGGCCAGACCGAGCCCGAACAGCTGCTCGGCAGGGGCGTGCTCGCCTTCACGATCGACCAGGGCAAGTTCAGCCAGCCCTATCAGGGCATCGTCGCGCTCGACGGCGCCTCGCTGGAAGAGATTGCCGGCACCTATTTTCGTCAGTCCGAGCAGATCCCGACGCGGGTTCGTCTCGCTGCGGCCGAACTGCTCGACCGTGACGACAGCGGCAAGCCGCGCCATCGCTGGCGGGCAGGCGGCCTCGTCGCCCAGTTCCTGCCGGAAGCGCCTGAGCGCATGCGCCAGCAGGATCTGCACGGTGGCGATGGCGACGAGAGCGGCCAGCCGCTGAAGGAAGACGATTCCTGGACTGAGGCACGCACGATGGTGGAAACCATCGATGCCGACGAGCTGACCGACCCGCAGGTCGGAACCGAGCGTCTGCTCTTCCGCCTCTTCCACGAGCGCGGCGTGCGCGTCTATGACGCCAAGGAGGTCTTCGACCGCTGCAGCTGTTCGCGCGACAAGATCAAGGGCGTGCTGAAGGGCTTCTCGGCAGACGAGATCAAAGCGAGCCAGGAGAATGGCGAAATCGCGGTCACCTGCGAGTTCTGCTCGACGACCTACCGCTTCGAACCGGCCGAACTGCAGCCGGCCGAGTGACGGTCAGTTCAGCACTCTGAGCAGGCCGGGTGAATCCAGGGAGAAGGCGGGTATCTCGACATCGAAGAGCTCGCCTTCATCCGTCTCCATCTGGTAATGGCCGAACATCAGCCCCGATGGCGTATCGAGCGGGCATCCCGATGAGTATTCATAGGTATCGCCGGGCTCCAGCCGTGGCTGTTCGCCAACCACGCCCGGCCCCGTCACTTCGTCAACCACGCCGTTCTGATCCGTTATGTTCCAGTAACGGTTGACGAGTTTTACAGAGAGCTCGGAATTGTTGCTGATGACGATGCGATATCCCCAGACATAGCGGTCATCGTCCGGATCGGATTGCTCCTCCAGATAAAACGGCTCGACAACAACTTCTATATCGCGTGTGAGGGCCCGGTACATGCCTTACACCTTAGTCGGGATATCTTACTCGTATCTTATACGGCATTGGCTCCGTCAAGAAATGCCGCTGCATCATCAGTCAAATACAGACGATTGCACGCCGTTTTGATTGTTAATCCTAACATTCAAAGTTAATGACTCTAATAAGGTAGAGCTGGCTTGTCCCTTAGGTGGGGCAGGCCGCCGCACCGGCAAGTCCGGCGGCTCTTTGCTTAGGCGGGGATTTTCGACAGGGCCTGCGCGAAATCTTCCAGCAGGTCGTCCGTGTCTTCGATGCCAGCCGACAGGCGAACGGTGCCTGCCGAAATGCCGAGTTCGGCGCGCGCCTCGTCCGACAGGTTCTTGTGCGTCGTCGTTGCCGGATGGGTGATCAGGCTGCGGGTATCGCCGAGATTGTTGGAGATCGTCACGACGTCGAGCGCGTTCTGCAGCTTGAAGGCGGCTTCCTTGCCGCCCTTCAGCTCGAAGCAGACCAGCGTCGAGCCACCGGTCATCTGCTTGGCGATGATATCGGCCTGCGGATGGTCCTTGCGGCCCGGATAGATGACGCGGGCAACCTGCTTCTGCTCCGCCAGGAAGTCGGCGATCTTCGAGGCGTTCTTCGTCTGCTGGGCGACGCGCAGCGGCAGGGTCTCGATGCCCTTCAGCAGCGTCCAGGCATTGAACGGCGACATTGCCGGGCCGGTGTGGCGGAAATAATCGTGCAGGTTCTCGTCGATCCACTGCTTGTCGGAGAGAACGACGCCGCCGAGGCAGCGGCCCTGACCATCGATATGCTTGGTCGCCGAATAGATGACGATGTGGGCGCCGAGCTCCAGCGGCTTCTGGAAGAGCGGCGTCGCAAAGACGTTGTCGACGACGACCTTGGCGCCGATCTGGTTGGCGAGCTTGGCAACGCCGGCGATATCAACGATCTCGAGAGTCGGGTTCGTCGGGCTTTCCAGGAAGAACACCTTCGTCTTCGGCGTGATCGCCTTTTCCCAGTTCTCCAGGTGGCGGCCGTCGACCAGCGTGCATTCGATGCCGTATTTCGGTGCCAGCGTCTCGACCACCCAGCGACAGGAGCCGAACAGGGCGCGGGCCGCAACGATATGATCGCCGGCCTTCAGCTGGCAGAGGATCGCCGCGGTAACGGCGGCCATGCCGGAGGCCGTGGCGCGCGCATCTTCAGCACCTTCAAGTGCGCACATGCGCTTTTCGAACATGTCGTTGGTGGGGCTGCCGTAGCGGGCATAGATGAAGCCGTCGGTCTCGCCCTTGAAGCGCGCTTCCGCCGCCTCGGACGTGTCGTAGACGAAGCCTTGCGTCAGGTAGATCGCTTCCGACATCTCGCCATATTGCGAGCGCAGAGTGCCTCCGTGAACGAGTTGGGTTGCAGGGCGCCAGGACTTGCTCATGCCATCACCTCAAAAACAAAAAAACCGGCCGCAAATGCAGACCGGTTTCACACCCGGTCTTTTTAGCCACTTGTTTAACGTGGCTGCAAGCCGACCGGCCAAATCACCACGGGATAAAGCTGCAATACTGCCGTTAGCTTCTTGCGTCAATTCCCTGTATTTGGTTTTGTCGGCCACGAACTATGGATGGAGCATGATGGCTCGCGAAACTGGAATTTTGGCCGATCGTGCCATTGCTGCGTTGTTTGAAGCCGGTCGCCTCGTGTCGGAGCGGGAGCTTGATCGCGATCAGATCCAGCCGGCGAGCCTGGACCTGCGCCTCGGCGCCAAGGCTTTCCGGGTCCGCGCCAGCTTCATGCCGGGTCCCTCGCATCTGGTGGCCGACAAGCTCGATCGCCTCAGCCTGCACGTCATCGACCTCTCGGAAGGCGCGGTTCTCGAAACCGGCTGCGTCTATATCGTTCCGCTGATGGAGCGCCTCGACCTGCCAGCCGATATGTCGGCCTCGGCCAATCCGAAGAGCTCGACCGGCCGCCTCGATATCTTCACCCGCGTGATTACCGATTACGCCCAGGAATTCGACAAGATCCCGGCCGGCTATTCCGGGCCGCTCTATCTCGAGATATCGCCGCGCACCTTCCCGATCGTCGTGCGCCGCGGCTCGCGCCTGTCGCAGATCCGCTTCCGCGTCGGCCACTCCATTCTGGGTGAGCCGGAGCTGCAGGCCCTGCACGACGCCGAAACGCTGGTCGCTAGCAGTAAGCCGAACGTGTCAGGCGGCGGCATTGCGCTGTCGATCGATCTTACCGGCGACAAGGAAGGCCTGATCGGCTACCGCGGCAAGCACCACACGGCTGTCGTCGACGTCGACAAGAAGGCCCAGCACGACATCTTCGACTTCTGGGAGCCGCTCTATAGCCGCGGTCGCAACGAGCTGATCCTCGATCCGGACGAATTCTATATCCTCGTCTCCCGCGAAGCCGTCCACGTCCCGCCGCATTACGCGGCGGAGATGACCCCCTTCGACCCGCTGGTCGGCGAATTCCGCGTCCACTACGCTGGCTTCTTCGATCCGGGCTTCGGCCACGCGCCCGCCGGCGGCCGCGGCAGCCGCGCCGTCCTCGAAGTGCGCAGCCACGAAGTCCCCTTCATCCTCGAAGACGGCCAGATCGTCGGCCGCCTGATCTACGAGCACATGCTGGAAAAGCCCGTCAGCCTCTACGGCTCCGGCCTTGGCTCCAACTACCAGGCCCAGGGCCTCAAGCTCTCGAAACACTTCCGCATCTGACCGCCTTGACACCGCCTCCCATCTGTTGGAAGGCTGGTGCCGCGCGGGTGTAGCTCAATGGTAGAGCAGCAGCTTCCCAAGCTGAATACGAGGGTTCGATTCCCTTCACCCGCTCCAGCGACCTTTCCGGAGATGTCCAGCACCATTCATTAGGGCGACGAGATTCGCTGAAAGTATGAATCTTTGCCTCGCGCGTACGCAGTGACGTGCAACGAGGTGCGGTGACAGCAAGCAGTTTTCGCGATACAAAAACGGTATCAGGTGACCATCAGGAAAGCCGATACCGTAATGCCGCTAGCTGACATCCAGATGCGCAAAAGTAGATGGCAAACCCGCCCTGTATTTGTATATTTCCTCGCCAGGTGGAAAGCCATGGGGCTTAACTACAACTTCTTCGGCAAACGCAAACTCCGACCCTAGGTAGCTATCCCTCTCTGGTTTTGGCGGAGGCAAGGAGCTAACGCGGCGAAGCTAAACGCAAACTGGTTGCCAGGCTCGATCCTTCGTTTGTAAAGAAGCGACAGTAGCTAGAGGCCAAGGCGGCTAGCGCGAACACCTTCGGTCTTATCGCAGACGAGTTCATTGAAAAGCTGCGGAGGGACAAGCGCGCTGAGGCTACCCTTACAAAAACACATGGATGCTGAAGGTTCTTGCAGCCAAGCTTCGGCCATACCTATAAAGCAGATCACAGCCAAGGATATCTTGACGGTGCTCAAGACCATCGAAAAAGCGGATGAGTCGAAAGCGCCTTATCAACCCGGTCCACGATGGGTGAGGTATTTCGCTATGCGATTGCTACGGCCAGAGTTGAATCAAATCCGACCTCGGCGCTGGGAGGTGCGCTTCAGCGTCACGCGCCGACTAGCCATCTGAACTGCCCCCCATTTCGACCGGACAGTCGGCATAAGCAGAAAGGCTCAAGCAC
>NZ_JBMDIL010000007.1:0-357852 GCF_057808655.1 Rhizobium sp. FG96
AACCCAAAACCGCTGGAGCGAACTCAAAACTGGATAAAACTTGGGGGCAAGGTCACTGGACCTCGACTGGGACAAGAACCGTAACGAGCTGGTCGGAACTTACTATACAGCCAGGAAAACCACCGGCGACATGAAGCTCAAGCGGAAACCAACCTGATCGATCTCGGCACTTCTTCCCGATCATCGGATCGTTCCAGCCTTCGGTGATCGCCTCGACCCGATCAGCTCTCCCTGGATGGGATTTCGACGGGCGCTCCTCGAGGATTCGAACCGCGCCGAGGGCGGCATCAAGGCTCATCTTAGACAGACGCATCGCAGCCCCGCGAACCGGTCCGCGGCCAGCTATTTGAGCGGATCGGCAGAAGTCCCGAAGTGGTGACAATAGTGATTTCCACCAGAAAGCCATTTCGACCCCAAAGCGCTCCATAAGCTGCACGGTCTGCGGCTGCAGATAGCAAGCCGCGATAACTCCTGTCATCTGCAGTACGCATGGATCAATGCCACCGCCTTCAGACTAGCCACCCACCCCATTATCCCCTACATCTCCCCCATGACCAAACTACCCAAATCCCCCAAGCTCGAACATTCCGAACTCTCCGGCGAATTCACCGAGGATGATATTACCGTGCTCGTCGATATCTTCCGCAAGGCCGGCAGTCAGGAAGACTGGACGATGGAGGTCGTCACGCAGAATGAGGATCTCATTCGCTGGGACGAGCCGTTTGCGACCGACAGGGAAGCCTTCGACGAGTTTCTTGCGACGATTGCCCGCGATGGCATTGCCTCCTTCGTCGAGGACGATGACGTGTCTGTCCATTGAGGACGCCGCCTCTTTCTTGAGCCGGATTGCTCTCCCGCCTTGCATCCGATCCGGGATGATATAAAGGCACGGACAGAACGCGACTGCAATTAACTTAAGAATGGGGTCGGGCGGCCGATTGACGTCACGCTGCTGCCACGAGATCACGTGGCCGTTCCAGAAGCCCTCAATAGCCCGCCAGCAGGTTCTGCCCGAAATCCGGTTCGACGCCGAGCAGCGGCGCTGTGCGCGCGATGATGTCGTGCACCATTGGTGCTGCGGTTTCTGCCGCCAGGTTCAGGTTATGCACCCCGGTCAGCGGCTGGTCGATGAAGGACAGCACGACATATTTCGGGTTGGTCATCGGGAAGGCGGCGAGGAACGAGTTGAAGCTCAGCTTGTGCGAATAGACGCCGTTGATGACCTTGTTGGCCGTCCCCGTCTTGCCGCCCACATGGAAGCCCGGAACATCGGCGGCGCGGCCGGTGCCCTGCTCGCCGTTCAGGCGGAAGAGATAGCGGATCGTGTCGCTGGTGCTTTTCTTGACCACCTGGGATTCGGTCTTTTCCGCCTCTTCCTGCGTGCGTGGGAAGAAGGTCGGCTCGATCAGCTTGCCGTCGTCGATCAGTGCTGCACCCGCGACCGCCGTCTGCATCGGCGTCGTCGCCACGCCATGGCCGAAGGCGATGGTGATCGAGTTGATCTTCTTCCACACCTTCGGCTGGCTCGGCGCCTTCACCTCGGGCAGCTCCGTCTGCATGCGTGACAGCAGGCCGAAGCGGGTCAGGTAGTCTTTCTGGATATCCATGCCGACCTTGTCCATCATCCGGGCGGTGCCGATGTTGGACGAGTAGCGGAAGATCTCAGGGATCGACAGCACGCGCCGTGGTACGTCGCGGTCGTCATGAATGGTGAAGCCGCCATAATGCAGCGGCGCGCTGGCATCGAAACTGTCGCTGAGCTTCACCGTCCCGGTATCGATCGCCATGGCGATCGAGAAGGTCTTGAACACCGAGCCCATCTCGTCGGTGCCGTTGCTCATGCGGTTCAGCCACCCCTCCCCGCCCGTCGCCTTCGGGTCGTTCGGATCGAAATCCGGCGCCGAGGCCATGGCGATCACCTCGCCCGTATGGATATCGAGGATGACGGCCCCCGCCGCCTTGCTCTGATAGGTGGTCAGCGCGTCCGTCACGACATCATGGACGATGTTCTGGGCGCGGATATCGATCGAGAGCTTCACCGGCTCGAGGCTGTTGTCGCTGGCAAGTCCGGTCGAGGCGAGGTCGGACATTCCCTGGTTGTCGAGATATTTCTCCATCCCGGCCACACCGTGATTGTCGATATCGACATAGCCGAGAATATGCGCGGCCGTGCGGCCTGCCGGATAGAAGCGCTTCACCTCCGGCCGGAAGCCGATCGCCGGCAGGCCAAGCGCCAGAACCTCGCTCTGCTGCTTCGGCGTCAGCTGGCGGCGCAGCCAGGTGAAGTGCGACTTGCGGTCGGAAAGCTTCTGGTAGAGCGACTTGCGATCGAGATCGGGAAACAGCTGCGTCAGCTTCTCCACCGCCTCGTCGGCATCAACGACGCGGATCGGCTCGGCAAACATCGAGACGGTGCGGACATCGGTGGCGAGCACCTGCCCATTGCGATCGACGATATCCGGCCGCGACGCGACAATAGCGTTCGGCGGGATGCTCGACGTCTCATCGTCTGTCAGCATCGCATAGTAGACGAGCTTTCCGGTCATCGTAGAAAAGACCATGAGAAGAGCACCCGCGAGCGTAAAGATACGCGATCGCGTCTGCTTGTCTCGGCGGCCACTGGATCGCAAACGCTTCTCGCGCGATCCGGAACCGAAGGTCAGTCTGACAACCCGGCCACTCCGGGAGGTTACGGCATGAATAATCGACATGGGGCAATGCAGGGATCACGGAGGAAAAGCCGGCGCGCTATTTCCGCGATTGATTCCTAGCTAGCGCCGTTAAGCCTAACAGACCCTTAACCAGGAATGCGGGTTGTTATATTGGGTGGCGATGGACTGTCGTGGGCGTTCACGATCACGGGAATGTGAACGGCACAATGAGCTAGAACAATTTCCCCCGCGGGCTCGCGTGATGCTCTGCGACGATCGCGTCGTCGCCGTCGATTTCCTGCAGCAGCACGTCGTAGCCCCATAGGTCGGCGAGGTGCTGGAGGACGAGTTTTGTGTCGTTTTCCTGCAGCATCCAGTCGTTGGTGACGCGGTGCTGGACGAGCAGGCGGCGGTCGCCGGCGAGATCGACGTCGACGATCTCGATGCCGGGGTCGGTCCAGCCGATATCATATTCGCGAGCGAGCTGACGGCGGATGCGGCGATAGCCGCGCTCGTCATGGATCGCCGAGACGAGGATGCCCTCCTCCTGCTCCGGATCGTCATAGAGGTGGAAGAGCCGCAGCTGGCGGATCAGGTGGGGGCTCAGGAACTGCGCTACGAAGCTTTCGTCGCGGTAATCGGCCCAGATGCCGCGCAGCACACCCATGACGTCGCCGCGTCCGGCAATATCGGGGAACCAGGAACGGTCCTCCTCGGTCGGCTGCGTCACGATGCGCTCGATGTCCTGCATCATCGCAAAACCCAGCGCATAGGGATTGAAGCCGGAAAAGCGGCGGTCGTCGTAAGTCGGCTGGAAGACGACATTGGCGTGCGACTTCAGGAACTCGAGATAATTGCCGTCGCTCAGCTGCCCCTTGTCATGCAGCCGGTTCATGATCCGGTAGTGCACATAGGTGGCGGTCCCCTCGTTCATCACCTTGGTCTGGCGCTGCGGGTGGAAATATTGCGCCACATGGCGAACGATGCGCAGGATCTCGCGCTGCCAGGGCTGCAGCCGCGGCGCCGATTTCTCGAGAAAATAGAGGAGATTGTCCTGCGGCAGGCCGAGCGCGGCGCGCCGCCGCTCGAGGTTGATATCGGCGGCACTCGCCGCCTTTCCCGCCGGCACGGTGCGCCAGAGATCGTTGAACATCTGCTCTTCGTGGCGCCGGCGCTCCTCTTCGCGCTTCTGCTCCTCGCGCAGATTGAGCTTCACCTTGCCGGCATGGCGGTGGACGCCGTGCGACATCAGCGCATGCGCGGCATCGAGCGTCCGCTCGACGGCGATCTCGCCGTAGCGCTCCTCGCAGCGGGCGATATAGCCCTTGGCGAAATCGAGATAGTCGAGAATGCCCTCGGCATCCGTCCAGAGCTTGAAGAGATAGTTGTTCTTGAAGAAGTGGTTATGGCCGAAAGCCGCATGGGCGATGACCAGCGTCTGCATCGTCGCCGTGTTTTCTTCCATCAGGTAGGAAATGCAGGGTGAGGAATTGATGACGATCTCATAGGCGAGATCGCGCATGCCGCGCCGGTAGAAGGCTTCGTGATGGGCAAAATGCTTGCCGAAGGACCAGTGGCGGTAGAAGAGCGGCATGCCGGTCGAGGAATAGGCGTCGAGCATCTGCTCGGAGGTGATCACCTCGATCTGGTTCGGATAGACGTCGAGGCCGAGTTCTTTGAGGGCGATTTCCTCGCAGGCATCGTGGATGCGCTGCAGTGTCGAGAAGTCCCAGTCGGCGCCCTCGAAGAGCAGTCTTTCCTTCACCGCCGCAGCCGTCATGGCGCCACCTTTTCTCCGTCGCGTTTCTGGAACAGATCGTGGAACACAGGGAAGATTTCATTCTTCCGGCAAACCTTGCGCATCGACAGCGGCAGGGCCGCGGCCCGGATGCTGTCATAGAGCGCCCAGAGCGGCGAGCGCGAGATGGAGGAGTCGCCGCTTTCCTCGTCGACCTCGATATAGGCGAAATACTGGCAGAGCGGCAGGATCTCGTGCTGCAGCAGCTGGCCGGTGGTCGACCCATCCGAATAGGAATTGTCGCCGTCGGAAGCCTGTGCCGCGTAGATGTTCCACTCGGCCGGATCGAAGCGCGCCGCGATGATCTGGCGCATGCAGGCGAGCGCGCTGGAGACCAGCGTGCCGCCGGTGGCGGGTCCGTAGAAGAAGGTCTCCTCGTCGACCTCTTCGGCGCGGTCGGTATGGCGGATGAAGACGATCTCCACCTTCTTGTAGCGCTGCGACAGGAACAGGTAGAGCAGCAGATAAAAGCGCTTGGCGAGATCCTTCATATGCTCGGACATCGAGCCCGAGACGTCCATCAGGCAGAACATCACCGCCTTGGCGACCGGCTTCGGCTCGTCCTCGAAGCGGCGATAGCGCACGTCGAGCGGGTCGATGTAAGGAATGCGCTTGCTCTTCTCGTTGAGAGACTTGAGCTCGATCTCCAGGGCCGCCTTCTTCTTCTCGTCGTCGGTCTCCTCGATCTCACGCTTCAGCGCCTCGATTTTCTCGGTGCGTGGGCGTTTCAGCGCGATGCGGCGCATCATGGCAAGCCGCGAGGTGCGGGCGACGGCGATGTTGGAGGGGGAGCCGGAGACCGAGAAGCCTGCCCGTGCCGGGCTGAATTCCTCGGTTTCGCTCAGCCGTCGCTTTGCGAGATCGGGAAGCTCCAGATCGTCGAGGAAGACGTCGAGGAATTCTTCGCGGGTCAGAACGAAGCGGAAGCTGTCTTCGCCATCCCCCTCGCCTGCTTCCTTCGGCTTGCCGCCGCCGCGGCCGGGTGGCCGCGGAATGATGTCGCCCTCGACGAAGGCTCTGTTGCCGGGGAGCACCTGATCGCTGATGCCCCCCTCACCGCGCCGGAAACTCGGCTCGGTCATTCCGTCGATCGGCAGGCTGATCTCGCCGCCATCGAGCACATCACGGATGTTCCGGTTCTGCAGGGAGCGTTTCACCGCTTGCTGCACGGCGCTCTTGGCACGCCGCAAGAACCGTTGACGATTTTCCAGACTTTTACCGCGCGGATTCAGCCGGCGGTCGACGATGTGCATGTTGGCTCCAGTTTTACATTAACCCGCCTGTTTGACGCGCATGTACCACTCCACTAGGCGGCGCACTTGCCGCTCGGTATATCCGCGCTCCGTCATCCGGGACACGAACTCGCTATGTTTCTTCTCGGTGTCGCCATCCTTCTTCGAGCCGAAGGAGATGACCGGCAGGAGATCCTCGACCTGCGAGAACATCCGCTTTTCGATCACTTCCCTGATCTTCTCGTAGCTCGTCCAGGACGGGTTCTTGCCGCCGTTGTTGGCCCGCGATCTCAGGCAGAACTTGACGATCTCGTTGCGGAAATCCTTGGGATTGGCGATCCCCGCAGGCTTTTCGATTTTCGTCAGTTCCTGGTTCAGAAGCTCGCGGTCGAGCAGCTGGCCGGTATCGGGATCCTTGAAGTCGACGTCTTCGATCCAGGCGTCGGCATAGTCGACGTAGCGGTCGAAGAGGTTCTGGCCGTAATCCGAGTAGGATTCGAGATAGGCCTTCTGGATTTCGTTGCCGATGAACTCCGCATAGCGCGGCGCCAGATCGGCCTTGATGAATTCCATGTAGCGTTTCTCGGTCTCGTCGGGGAATTGCTCCCTGCGGATCGCCTGCTCCAACACATACATCAGATGCACCGGATCAGCGCCGACTTCGCTCGTATGGTGATTGAAGGTCGATGCCAATATCTTGAAGGCGAAGCGGGTCGAAACCCCGTCCATCCCCTCGTCGACACCGGCCGCATCCTTGTATTCCTGGACGCTTCTGGCCCGCGGGTCGGTTTCTTTCAGGCTCTCGCCGTCATAGGCCCGCATCTTCGAGAAGTAGGTCGAGTTTTCGTGCTTGCGCAGCCGCGACAGGACCGAGAAGCGGGCAAGCATTTCGAGCGTGCCGGGTGCGCAGGGCGCATCGGCCAGTTCTGATCCCTCGATGAGCTTGTCGTAAATCTTCTCTTCTTCGGTCACCCGCAAACAATAGGGAACCTTGATGACGCAAATGCGGTCGATGAAGGCTTCATTGTTCTTGTTGGCCTTGAACGTCTGCCATTCCGCTTCGTTGGAGTGAGCGAGAATGATGCCGGAGAAAGGCACGGCGCCGATATTCTCGGTACCGATGTAGTTGCCTTCCTGCGTCGCCGTCAGCAGCGGATGCAGCATCTTGATCGGCGCCTTGAACATTTCGACGAATTCGAGAATGCCCTGGTTGGCGCGGTTCAGGCCGCCGGAATAGCTGTAGGCATCCGGATCGTTCTGCGAGTAATGCTCCAGCTTGCGGATATCCACCTTGCCGACCAGCGAGGAGATGTCCTGGTTGTTCTCGTCGCCGGGTTCGGTCTTGGCGATGGCGATCTGGCGCAGTCTAGAGGGCTGCATCCTGACGACGCGGAATTTTGAAATGTCGCCGCCGAATTCGTCGAGGCGCTTCAGGCACCAGGGGCTCATCAGCCCCGTCAGCCGCCGTGTCGGGATCTTGTACTGCTCCAGCAGCATTTCGCCCATGGTGGCGGGATCGAAGAGATTGAGCGGGCTTTCGAAGACCGGGCTTATTTCGTCGCCGGCCTTCAGCACATAAATGGGGTGGGCCTCCATCAGCTGCTTCAGCCGCTCGGCAAGGGAGGATTTGCCGCCGCCGACAGGGCCGAGCAGATAGAGGATCTGCTTGCGCTCTTCGAGCCCCTGGGCCGCGTGCCGGAAGAAGGATACGATCCGCTCGATCGTCTCTTCCATGCCGTGGAAACCGTTGAAAGCCGGATAGCTGCGGATTGTCCGGTTCATGAAGATGCGTCCGAGACGCGCATCCTTTGCCGTATCGACCATTTCAGGGTCGCCGATCGCTGCAAGCAGCCGCTCGGTGGCGTTGGCATAAGCCATCGGATCTTTCTTGCAGAGGGTCAGATAGTCGGCGACCGACATATCCGTTTCGCGTCGCGCTTCGTAACTCCTCGCAAACGCATCGAACAACGATTCATTCAGCATGGGGCCTCCATTGCGGGTTGTGCCACAGCCTCCAGGGTGCCCGATCACGCATGCCGCGATCTTGCATCCCGTTGGGAAATCATATGTTTCGTGAATTGATAGGACACCTGACGGTCAACCATTTCAATGCACGTTTACGTGCATTCACCGTAGTCGAGGCTCGTACCAAACTATCTGCTATATTAGCGAATTGCGCCGACAAGCGGTATCGGAAAATTTGGGGACATGACATATCCGTCAAAAAGGTGTGTTATTTCGCCACTGATTCTTTTGGCGTAATGCCGACTCTCCCGCGCAGCTTTTTCGCGATGCACCCACTAAATTTTGCGGTGCAGCATCACCATAAGTCTTAGGCCGCAAGCTTTATGTGGATATGTGCCTCATTTGCCGCATCGATGAAGGCGCGGCGCGCGGTGGCCGGCTGCTTCTTTCCTCGAATCGAGAGCAGGCACATGCGCAGCGCCCGGTCATAGGCCTCGCCGTGATCGACCGGCCATTCCTCCATCAGATAGGCGGCTGCGTCATACGTGTTCTCGACGGTGCGGATGCCGAGCTCGGGGAGCTTCAGGGCAACGGGATCGGGCCAATAATTCTTGTCCATGGCGAAAACCTCCTGGGGGTAAACGGCCCAGTTGCAGTTTGGTTTTCGCAGCTTGTCGCTGGTGGTTTACGCTTCCTTTGCCGATGATCTTTATGATGTTCCATCATGACACGGCGGAAAAATGCGCTATGCTCCCGGCCAGCGGGAACTTTGGGCCGCCGCATGTGTTCTAGCTTAATTCGGGGAACAGTCAGATGCTGCTCAAGTCGCCGGTCTTCGTGGTTTCAGTTCTGGCCGTCATCATGGCGGGCCTCGTCATGCTGAACCCGTTCGGCCGCAATCTGACCGAACCAATGACGACGGGAAGCATCAGCGTCTCGTCGCCCGTTCACTGAACCTCTGCCTGCTAGGGCATTCTCACAAGATTGCAGACATGTGTACCGACGATCGAGCGGGCGATCTCGCCTGCCTGTTCGATGACCGAGGCGCTCGGCGCCGTGCCTTCGAGGAAGATCGTTCCGGCTTCCTCGACGACCTCGATATGGGCATCTTCCATGCCGGCACCGTAGGCGATCGCTGAGGACACGCTTTCGGCCGCTCCAACCAATGTGGCGCCGACAAGCTTGCTGGATTGAATGAATGAGCTGAACATCGTCGTGTTCCTCCTGATGGTGAAACGCGCAATGGCGCATTCCGTTCATCTAGCATTCATCTTTGTGGAGAAGATGGCAGAGGGAACAATGCCCGATCATCCCCGTTAGATCCGGCAGGTAAGCCGGGAGCCCGCATCGGGCGCGGCTCCGGCAAAACCGGAGGAGAACGGCAATGGCAAATCTCTACAGCGACAATCTGACGACCGGCCAAAGGGGCTCGGCCTATAATACGCTGACCGCATTCTTCGACAGCCGCGCCGATGCAGAACGGGCCGTCAGCCGCCTGCAGGATGCCGGCATTGCGAGCAACAACATCCGCTTCATGCCGGGCTACGAAGCCGACAATGCGGCGGTAGCCGGCGTCAGCGAACGCTCCGGCTTCTGGGCCGCTCTCGAAGACTGGTTCTTCCCGGACGATGACCGCAGCGTTTATGCCGAGGGCCTGCACCGCGGCGGCTTCCTCGTTTCCGTCAGCGTCGACGACGCCCAGCACGATATGGCCCACGACATCCTCGATGACGAAGGCAGCATCGACATGGACGAACGCGCCGACATGTGGCGCAGCGAAGGTTGGGAAGCCAGCAACAGCTCGTTTGCCGGCATGGCGAACAAGGGCAATGCCGCCGACGATCTCGCCGTCGCCGACGAAGCCTTCCCTGAGGAAAATCCGGCGATCGGCGCCCGCGACGATAGCCACGGCTCGTCACGCGTCCGCGCCTATCACTTCGATCAGATGGCGCCGGGCTACCGCCGCGACCACTGACTACGCGTCAAGACGGGGCCGGCACATCACCGGCCTCGCTGCTTGGCGATGGCCTGATGCGCCCTATCTGCTGAGGATATCAGAAGGGATCGCGCCATGACCGACAAGAAAAAGCCAGCCAAGGAACAGAAGACCGTCAAGGAGCAGGATGACTATCTCGAGGAAGCGCTCGAAGAGACCTTCCCGGCGAGCGATCCGATTTCTCCAGGCCGCGTCGACAAGAAGCCAACCGACAAGAAATGATGATTGCCGCGCGCCCGCTAGCGCAGTGCTGCGCGTCCGTCTTCTTCGGAAGCGGCGTGCGGTGCCTCGGCGGGCTCGGGCGCGACCTCGTCGGCGATCGCCGACAGATCGATATTGCCCCAGATCGACTTTTCCTTGCTGCGATCGACGCGACGGGACGATTTGACTTCTACGATGAACGGCTTCGATTGAGCGCGCATAGGGGTCCTGTTGAAATCTATTGAAGCGAATCCTTCAACGCACTCAGCCTACGAAGCGTTCCACGCCACCGCAAGACGCCCTTCCTGACTTATCCAGCCCCACGCATGCCTCGCGCCCGGAACAAGGCTGGCCGATAAGCGTTGATCCCTGCGCATGGCAGCTGCCCCGAAAAAATCACCATTAAACGCTTGAAGGAAAATCCGATGTCGATTACGTACCACGTCGGCGAACACGACGAGGCCTGGGCTTACCGCCTGGGTGATGTCTGGTCTGAAGCCTTTCCAACTCACGAACTCGCATTGGCCGCGGCAAAGCAAGCCGCAGAGCGGCAGCAGCTTGGCGGTCAGGATGCGGAGATTACCTTTCAGCGTGCGGACGGCACGTGGACGACAGAACTTGCGAACGGTGGTGACCGCCCGCAAGCCGATGTCGTTGACGATGCGCCGGACAAATAGACACATGACATAATAAGGCTTCGGCCGAAAAAGACGACGGAATGACCCTGAAAGAACGTTTTTTGAAATCGCAGCATGCGTGGATGATCGGCGCCTGCTATTCCCCGAGACACCCGGATTTCTCGCGCTATGGCGGCCTCGACGTGGCTGTCGCGCCCCGCTGGCGGGAATCCCCGGATGCCTTCATCAACGACATGATGGACAGCCTGCCCCGCCGCCTCGCCGAGCGCCAGCTGGCGTTGCGCAATCCGCGCCGCCCGTTCGAGCCCGGCAATGTCGAATGGGTGTTCACAAGCAAGCACCGCGGCCTGCGCGCGCCGGATGGCGCACGCCTTGCCAACGGTTCATCCCTCAGCCGCCAGCGGCGGATGTAACAATCAGAAGCTCGCGGCGATGAAGATTGCCGCGAGCTTTTCGATGCCGGCCTGATCCTCGGCATCGAAACGCGACGGCACCGGGCTGTCGAGATCGATGACGCCAATGACGCGTCCCTCATGGATCAAAGGCACCACAAGCTCCGAACGCGACGCGGCATCGCAGGCAATATGGCCTGGGAAGGCATGCACGTCCTCGACCAATACGGAGCTCTTCCGTTCGACCGCCGTGCCGCAAACGCCCTTGCCCACCGGAATACGCACGCAGGCAGGCTTGCCCTGGAACGGCCCGAGCACCAGCTCGCCCTCGCTCTTCAGAAGATAGAACCCCGCCCAGTTCAGCTCCGGCATCATCTGGAACATCAGCGCCGAAGTATTCGCCGCATTGGCGATCATGTCGCTCTCGCCCGTCAGCAGCGCTTCCAGCTGCTGCGCCAGCTCGCGGTAGAATTCCGCCTTGTTCACGTGATCGATCGTTGCCGTCTGAAACATCTGATGCCTGCCTTCCTGTTGCGCCAGATATAGGCGTCTGCCCGCCCGCGCTTCAAGGCCGATCGGCATCTCTCCACGACAACTGGAGATATTCCAACAGATATAACGCTATGCCATAGTGCGGTTCCGATCCAAGCGAGCCGCCAACCGCCATGAAGTTCTTCGCCGCCCTCCTCCTCGCCGCGCTCAGCCTGACCGCGGCCGAAACCCAGGCCCGGACCATTACCGATGCCGCCGGCCGCAAGGTCGAAATCCCCGATACGGTGAAGCGCGTGCTGGCCGCCGGGCCGCCGGCTTCGGTGCTCGTCTATGTGCTGGCTCCGGACAAGCTCACCGGCTGGGTGCGCCAGCCGGGCGATGCCGAAAAGCAGTTCCTGATGCCATCGGTCCGCGATCTCCCGACCTTCGGCCAGCTGACCGGCAAGGGCGGGACGGCCAACATGGAAGCAGTGCTCGCCGCAAAGCCCGACATCATCATCGATGTCGGCACCGTCAACCCGACCTATGCCTCGCTCGCCGACAAGGTGCAGGCGCAGACCGGCATTCCCTATGTGCTGATCGACGGCAGCTTTGCCCGCAGCGCCGAGACGCTACGCGAGGCCGGAGACATCCTCGGCGCCGGCGAGCGTGCCGAAAAGCTCGCGACCTATGCCGAGGCGAAGATATCCGATCTCAACACCAAGCTCGCCTCGATCCCGGAAAGCGATCGCCCCCGCGTCTACTACGGCCGCGGACCGGAGGGCCTCGAGACCGGTCTTTCCGGCTCGATCAATCTCGAAATCCTCGGTGCCGTCGGCGCCACCAATGTCGCCGCGGCTGCCGGCAAAGGCGGCCTGACCCAGGTCTCGCTCGAACAGATCCTCTCCTGGAAGCCGGATACCATCCTCGCCGCTTCGGGAAAATTTGCGGCCAGCGTCAAGTCCGACCCGCTCTGGAAGGATCTCGATGCGGTCAAGAACAACCGCGTCTTCGTCACCCCGAACCTCCCCTTCGGCTGGTTCGACTCTCCGCCCGGCATCAACCGGCTGATCGGCATCAGCTGGCTCGAGCATCTCTTCTATCCCAAGCAGTTCACCGGCGACCTGAAGGCTGACGTGCGCGAGTTCTTCACGCTCTTCTATCAGGTGGACCTGACGGACGATCAGCTGGCGATGCTGCTGAAGGGCTCCGGCGCGCAATCGAAATGACCACAGCCGAAGAAACAGCAGAAGTGACGGAGGCACCAAGCCATCGCTGGCTCTGGCTCAGCCTCGCCGGTCTTCTGCTGCTGGCGCTGCTGTCGATGATGACCGGAAAATACGGCGGCGGACCCGAGCCGCTGATCGAAGCGCTGAAACCGCTCTTCGGCGGCAAGACCGACGATCCGGTGCTGGCAACCGTACTCTGGAATGTCCGTCTGCCGCGCGTCGCCGCCGCCGTCGTCGTTGGCGCGGCCCTTGCCGCTGCGGGCGCCACCTATCAGGGGATCTTCCGCAATCCGCTGGTCTCACCGGATATTCTCGGCGTCTCGGTCGGCGCCAGTCTCGGCGCCGTTCTCGGCATCTTCCTCTCGCTGCCGGTCCTCGCCATCCAGGCGCTGGCCTTCGCCGGCGGGCTGCTGTCGGTCGCCGCCGTCTATGCGATCGGTGCGGCCGTCCGCCACCGCGATCCGGCCCTGACGCTGGTTCTGGCGGGCATCGCCATCCAGGCGCTTGTTGGAGCCGGGATTTCGCTGATCAAGATCCTCGCCGATCCCTATGACCAGCTTCCGGCGATCACCTACTGGCTGCTCGGCAGCATGACCGCCATCACCCGTTTCGACGTGCTCTCGATCCTCCCCGCCGTCCTGCTCGGCCTGCTGCCGCTGGTTCTGCTGCGCTGGCGGATGAATGTCATGACGCTCGGCGACGAGGAAGCGCAGACGCTCGGCGTCGATACCAGGCGCACCCGCTTCGCCCTAGTCTGCGGCGCCACGCTGATCACCGCCGCCACCGTCTCGATCACCGGCATCGTCGGCTGGATCGGCCTGATCATCCCGCATATCGCCCGCATGCTGGTCGGTCCCGATTTCCGCCGCCTGCTGCCGGCCTCGATGATCGCAGGCGCCGCCTATCTGCTTGTCGTCGACATGCTCGCCCGCAGCATCGCCACGATCGAAGTCCCGCTCGGCATTCTGACCGCTGTCGTCGGCGCGCCGTTTTTCCTCTGGCTGCTGACTTCAGGAAAGCGAGGCTGGCAATGAGCCTCGATCTCCGGTCCCTCGCCTTCGGCTATGGCAGCAGGATCGTCGGCAGCGATCTGACGCTGTCGCTGATGACAGGCGAAGTGCTGGCCCTGCTCGGCCCGAACGGCGCTGGCAAGACGACGCTGTTCAAGACCATGCTCGGCCTCCTGCCCGTCAAGGCCGGCGAGATCCTGCTCGACGGAAAGCCGCTGTCCTCCTGGCCGCGCCGGGAGCGCGCCGCGCGCATCGCCTATGTGCCGCAGGCCCATGCCGCCCTCTTCCCCTTCTCCGTTCTCGATGTCGTGCTGATGGGCCGCGCCGCCCGCATCGCCCCCTTCGCGATGCCCTCGCGCCACGACCGGCAGGTGGCGGTAAGTGCGCTCGAAAGCCTCGGCATATCGGGCTTCTCCTCCAAGCCCTATACCGAGATCAGCGGCGGCGAACGGCAACTGGCGCTGATCGCCCGCGCTTTGGCACAGGAGCCCGAAATCCTGGTGATGGACGAGCCCTCGGCAAGCCTCGACTACGGCAACCAGATGCGGGTGCTCGCCCATATCCGCGCTCTTGCCCGAAAGGGATTGTCGATCGTGCTTTCGACCCACAATCCCGATCACGCCTTCCTGGCTGCCGACCGCGTGGCGCTTCTCAACGAAGGCAAGCTCGCGGCACTCGGCCCGCCCGCCGAGGTGCTGACGCCGAAGGCACTCAAGGAACTCTACGATATCGATGTCGTGATCGGCGAGCTCGAGGGCAGCGCCCGCATCTGCGCCCCGCGCCTCGACCGCTTCTCGCTCTAGAAAGGAAAGACGATGGTCCGCGAAAACGAACTCCGGGAAAACGAAGTGGCGATCGATCCGCCGGAGGCGCGCGATGCCGGTCTGGTCTTCATCGGCAGCATCAGCACGCCCTGGACCTCGCGTATGGAAACGCCGCGGCAGGGCCGCCATGACGGGCCCGTCTGCCGCATCGAAATCTTCGAGCCATGGATCCCGGCGCTGAAGGGCGTCGAGGCATTCGAGCGGCTGGAAGTGCTCTACTGGCTCGATCGCTCCCGCCGCGATCTGGTGCTGCAGAGCCCGGCGAGCAACGGCAAGGTGCACGGTACGTTTTCCCTGCGCTCACCGGTGCGGCCGAACCCGATCGGCACCTCGATCGTCAAGCTGGAGAGCATCGAGGACGGCGCATTGCTGGTACGCGGCCTCGATTGCCTCGACGGCACGCCGCTCCTCGACATCAAGCCGGACCGCACGCTGTTCAAACCAATCGCGCCGCCCCAGAAAGGCGACTTCGAGACCGGCGACATCGGCACCGCACATTATTGCCAGAAAGCCTGACGCCGGTCAGTCGACGGCGACCATGACGTCGGAGGCCTTGACGACGGCATAGGCCTCGCCGCCGGCCTTCAGGCCGAGCTCGTCGACGGCCTCGTTGGTGATCGAGGCGGTGACGATGGCGCCATTGCCAATATCGATCCGCACATGCGCCGTCGTCGCACCCTTGGTGACTTCGACGACCTTGCCCTTGAGACGGTTGCGCGCGCTGATTTTCATGGGTTTTCCTCCGTGATTTGCGGCGACCTTAGCCGCCGCAGACGGCGCTTGTCAAAACGCCTGACCTCATTGCGTCAGCCGCCGCGAGTGGTTATTCCGGAGAGGACGAGACGATAGAGCCGGGAGACAGCAAGCGATGAAAATCATCAAGATCGCCGCCGCCTTGATCGCACGCCGCAATGGCGACGTGCTCCTGGTGCGCAAGAACGGCACCGAGGTCTTCATGCAGCCCGGCGGCAAGATCGAGCCCGGCGAGACGCCGGAGGCGGCCCTGATCAGGGAACTGTACGAGGAGATCGGCCTGAGCGTCGAGCAGGATGCCTTGCAGCCGATCGGCGAATTCCAGGAAATCGCCGCAAACGAACCGCATCATCGCGTCCATGCCGATCTCTTCCTGATCACCATAGACGACCCGAAAATCTCAGTTGGCGGCGAGATCGACGAAATCGCCTGGGTGTCACCGGCCGCACCGGGCGACCTGCCGATGGCGCCGCTGACGGCGGATCATATCCTGCCCTTCTGGCAGAAATGGCGAACCACCGCCTGAGCGCGGAGAAAGAAAAAGCCCGGCGTTGAGACCGGGCTTTTCATTGTCAGTAAGGCGTTGCCTTGCGGGGTTATTGCGGCGTTGCCGGTGCGGGGGCTGCCGGAGCAGGCGCTGCGGGCGCCGGTGCGGCGGCCGGCGGCGTTGCCGGGGCTGCAGGCTCTGCCGCAGGCGGCGTTGCCGGTGCGGTCGAGGTGGCCGGCGGGGTCGCCGGTGCAGCAGGCGTCGTCGTTGTCGACGTCTCCCCGGCAGGCGCTGTCGCCGGTGCCGGACCCGACCGCGGCCAGTAGGTCGCAGCCAGTGCAATGATCACAATCGCCGCGGCAATGCCGATCCACATCGTCATCGACGAACGGCGTTCGCCCGGAGGCGAAGTCGGGTTTGGTCTGTTGAAGTCGTTTGTCATGGGTGTCCTCCTGTCGAGGAGTAACGCGAACTGCGTCAAAAGGTTCCACTTTACCGATAAGTGGCACCCGCCGCCGCACGCGATGCGCAAAGAGTGCCGGCTTTTTCCGCATCACCGGCATCGATCGCCTCGACGATCGCCCGGATTCCGGCCGTCCGCTGCCTCCGGTCCGCACCGTCCCGTTCCGTAACACCGCGCAGCATCACCACGCGGCCGCTAAGCTGCCGGAAGAACCCGGCAGCCACCTTGTTGCCGCAGCCATCGGCCAGCCGCGCGAAAAACTCGGTCTCCTTGATCAGCGCCTCGCGCTCGTCATCCGCCGTTTCCATGGCGGAAAGCAGCACGCGCAACTCGGCGATCTCCGCCTTCCCGGCATTGCGGGTAAAGCTCTCGGCAATCAGCCGCTCCAGCGCCTGGCGCGTATCGTCGATCTCGCGCGCCTCCTGCATGCCGATGGCAACGACCGAGCGGCCCCGCCGCCCGTTGATCAGCAGCCCCTCGGCATCGAGATGCTGCAGCGCCTCGCGCAGAACGGTGCGGCTGATGCCCATCTCCTCACAGATTTGCCGCTCGATCAGCTTCTGGCCGGGCTTCAGCGTGCCGAACAGGATGGAGTGACGCAGCGTATCCGTCACCTGCTCCCGAAGCGAAATGCTTCGCGGCAGGCTCAGTCCGAGATTGCTCATGCCGATGCGCTCCGGCGCGGCACGTCGGCCTCGTCGCTCTCGGCGATCATATCCGATATGTCGCCGAGCGCCGCAATGAAGCTCGCAAGGCTGGCCGAGCGCAACGGCAGGAACGGTTTGCCCGCATCCCGGCAATGACGCTTGACGATGCCCGCTGCCGAATGGCTGACGCAATCGACGGGAAACACAGTCACTGCACTCTGGGCAACGAGCCCGGGCAACAGCGACGTCGCCTCCTCCATGCCGCCATCATGAAACAGCAGGTCCACCCCTGCCCGCGCCGCAAAGCTCCGCAGCCGGTCGAACAGGCTTTTGCGCCCGCCGACATAAAGGACGACCGTCCCAACCAGCGACATGGACTGCGTGGCGCCGTGTTCCGTAGCGCCCGAGAACGCCTGTTCCAGGCCATGATTTTCGTGCAGCAGCGCGGCATTATCCTCGGCAGCGGCAGCCTCGCGTTTCTCCGCCGCGCGCAGTTGCGCCTCCGCCTCCGCCAGACGCCGCTCCAGTGCCTCGGTCCGCTCGCGCGCAGCCTCGAGCTTTTCCAGTACCGCGGCCTCGACAGCACCAGCCGCCTCCGGAGCCTGGCTCGCCTTCACCGCATTGACCCTGACGATGATATCCTCCAGCGCATCGATCCTGCGCTGAAGCATGCTCCGCTCCTCGGCGGAAGACCGCAGCCGCTCTTCCTGCCGGGCGATCTTCTCGTCCTTGACGGCCACTTCATTCTGCAGCGCGCGCAGCCGCGCCAGATCCAGGCGGCTCGAACTGCCGACCAGATGCGAGAGCATGTGCACCTCGCCGAACACGTCCTGCAGCAGCGCATGGTCGGTGGCGGGATGGCTGATAACGGCCCAGTAGGCGCCGGAGATCTCGCCCTCGTCGAGGCAGGCATCCCACATCGCCCGGAGCTCCGCCGCCGTCGTCAGCCGGGCGAAGCGCTTGAGCACCGTCTCATGGCGCCGGTCCAGCGCCTTGTTCAACAGCTTGCCGGCAATATCGCGCTGACCGGCGGCACGCACGCCGCGGCCATGCAGGGCGTGATCGCTGGCCGTCTTCGCGTCGGCATCGCCGAGCTTGACGATCAACTGGCGCAATTCGGCTGCCGTCAGGCAGGTGCCGATGATCGAGCAATGGAAGGTCGGCGAGATCTCCCAGGTCTTGCGCCGCTGCGCCTTCACGGCATTTGGCGCCTGCGGCCTGCCCCCAGCAAGCAGCGAAAGCTCGCTGGACGAGATTGTCTTTGGTCGGCTGTAATCGGCCAGAGGCGGCATATCGAACCCGAAGCGTTATATTCCCCGAAATATTACGCTATCACCAACGCACCGCCGCGGACAAGCGTTTCGCGCCGTCTTTCGCCTGCAGCGATCAATCCGGGTTCCCTCCTGCAGCCCTAAATTTCCGTAACAGCCTGTTCCCGAAGGTTATCCGCCGCCCGGAACCGACAGGAGCACCCGTCGTTCCCTTTTCATCGCTAAAACGGAGGTATTCGATAATGCGAAAGATGATTTGTGCTACGATGGCTGCGGTGGCAGCATTCACCTTCAGCGTTCCGGCCATGGCCGATACGGTCACGGTCAAGAAGCGCGTTTATACGGAAGACCGCGGCGAAGTCCGCCCGAGCATCAGGATCAGCGACCGCGGCGTCGCCATCGGCGCCTACCGCGAACGCGATCGTTGCGTGACCAAGAGCGTCACGCATGACAATGGCGAACGCACCGTCACCAAGACGGTCAAGCGCTGCCGCTGACGGCATGACGGAGGCCCGGCAGAAGCGGAGCCCGGGTCTCCCGACAAACAGAACATCTCCGCATCGCCCCATGGGAGGGAACCATGTCTGACCAGCTGCCGATGTTCATCCTGCAATCGATCGCAGTTTTCGGGCTCGTCGGAGCCCTGTTCATTCGAGCGTAAAGCCCGGCTTCCGGGAGCTATCAGCATTCTTGATACCAGCATCAGAATGAATGAAGCAAAAGCGTACCGGAATAGACAAAAGTGTCCTTTGCAACCGTACCGCGGGGTACTAGATAACTCCCCGTCGCCTCTTCTTTTCCCCGAGGCGGCCTAGAACTCAGCCTCGCCCGTGCGAGGCTTTTTTCGTTTCAGGGTATAAAAAACCGCCCTTGCCGCAATCCGAGGAGACCTTGGCAAAGGGCGGTTCTGTGCCGCCGCATCCGGGGAGACCGGCGGCTGCTACTGTTAGCGGCGGATCAGCGGGCAACCGCGAACGTTCGCAAAGGTCATTCTGTCCCAGCCGCGGCGGTCACGACCGGACACCACGACGCGGCGAGGCGTCACGGCGGTCACGCGAACATCGCGCAGACCGGTCCAACGTGCCTTGCGCACGGCTTCCATCGGCGAGCAACCGCGCATCGGCGGGCGATACTGGACATCGACGATAGCGCCGCGGTCAGGGCTTGCTGCCGATGCAGCAGTCGTGCCGAACGGAATGGAGGCGATGGCAAGCAATGCCGCGAAGGAAGCCTTGGCAATAAAGTTGGTCATGTGGGGTTTTCCTCGTTTCAATGTGCAGTCGAACTCCCTTGCGGGGATGATTCGACAATAGAGAGCTAATTCTGAATGGTGTTCGAATTGCGCATTCAGATTCAGTTCAGCCACTGAAATGAAACACGATTTCGCGATGATGGGGCCGGTCGCGATGCTCGAAAAGATAGATCCCCTGCCATGTCCCGAGCGCCAACCTGCCGTTGAGAACGGGAATCCCGATCGACACCTGCGTCAGCGCCGACTTGATATGGGCGGGCATATCGTCAGGTCCTTCCATCGTGTGAACGATCCAGCGCATCGACGGATCGGACGATGGCGGTACGAGGCGGGCGAAGAACGCTTTCAGGTCGGTGCGCACATCCGGATCGGCATTTTCCTGGATCAGCAGCGAGCAGGACGTATGCCGCACGAAGACCGTCAGCAGCCCCTCCTCCGCATCCTGCGCCCGCACGAAGGCGGCCGCCTCATCGGTGAATTCGTAGAGGCCCTGGCCGCGGGTCGCGACCGTGATCGAGGTGACTGGCATGCGGCAGGCTCCGGTTATCAGCTCCGGCTCACCTGTCGCGCCGCATGCCCGATGTCAATGGCGTCTAGAGGCGCAGCAGCTCCTTGAAGCCGCCATAGATCATCCGCTTGCCGTCGAATGGCATCTGCCACTTGTCGCCTTCGAGCCGCGGATCGGCCATCACCTTCTTGTTGATCTCGTCGCGCACCTCGCGAGACGGGTAGAGGATCCAAGAAAACACGGCGATCTCGTCTTCCTTGAGATGCACCGCCCGCGGAAAGGACGTCACCTCGCCATAGGGCACGTCGTCGCCGACGCATTCGACATATTCGAGGGCGCCGAACTCCTTCCAGATCGCTCCGGCATAGGCGGAGAATTCCTTGTAGGCCTCAAGCTTGTCCTTCGGCACGGGCACGATGAAGCCATCCACATAAGCCATGTCTCTTCCTCCTTTTCGTCTGTCGATGGACATAGGACGAATGACGCCCCGTCAAACCGACAGACCGGAAAAAGAAAAACGCGGAACGGCTATCCCTGCAGCGTCTTCACCTTGGCGAGATCCGGGAACAGACGCGTCCACAGGAGCACGACGGCAATCGTGCCGACGCCGCCGATGATCCCGGCTGCGACTGGCCCCATGAAGCCCGCCAGCATGCCGGATTCGAATTCGCCGAGCTGGTTGGACGTGCCGATGAACAGCGAGTTCACAGCATTGACGCGCCCGCGCATCTCGTCCGGCGTCAAGAGCTGAACGAGCGAGCTGCGCACCACGACGCTGACCGTATCGGAGGCGCCGACGACGAGCAGTGCCGCGACCGAGAGCGCGATATTGGTGGAGACCGCAAAGACAATCGTCGCGAGACCGAACACCGCAACGGCACCGAACATTTTTTTGCCGACGTTGCTGGTCAGCGGCCGCCGCGCCAGCACGATCGACATGGCAAGCGCCCCGATCGCCGGCGCGGCGCGCAGCAGGCCGAGACCCCAGGGGCCGGCATGCAGGATATCGCGCGCAAACATCGGCAGCAGCGCGGTGGCGCCGCCGAGCAGCACGGCGAAGAGATCGAGCGAGATCGTGCCGAGCATCACCGGCCGGCTTTTGATGAAGGAAACGCCGGCAAAGACCGAGCTCAGCGTCACCGGTTCGCGCTTCGAGGGCGTCCAGCTCATGCGGATCGAGATGACGTTGATGCTGGCGGCGGTGAACATCACCGCAGCGACGGCAAAGGGCGCAACCGGATGGGCGCCATAGAGCAGACCGCCCAGCGACGGGCCGATGATCAGCGCCGTCTGCATCATCGAGGTCGACGTCGCCACAGCCCGCTGCAGCATCGAGGACGGCACGATGTTCGGCAGCAGTGCCGCCATCGTCGGCCGCTCGAAGGCGACGGTCGCGCCCATGATCGTCACCGCAACGAGGATACCGACCGGTGTCAGCCAGTCCTGCCAGACGGCGACGGCGAGCACCGCGGCCGTCGCAGCCTCGATCAGCTGGCAGATCAGGCCGATGCGCCGGCGGTCGAAACGGTCGGCGACATGTCCGACGACGAAGGTCAGGATGACCATCGGCAGGAACTGGCAGAAGCCGACGAGCGCCAGCGCAAAGGCGCTATGCGTCTTGTCGTAGATCATCCAGCCCATGGCGACCGCGGCACACTGGAACGAAAGCGACGAGAAGACCCGGGAGGCGGCGAAATTGAGGTAGCCGGGATGCTTGAGAACGCTATCCCGAGGAGCGTGAACTGTGTCCATTGGATACTTCCGGCCGGCGGAACCCACGGGCCATTGATAGGAATTTTATAAGCCCCTGTTCTGCCTCTATGCACCGGATGTCAACTGCGGCGAAAGTGCACCACCGTTTCGGGGCATACGGGACGATTGTTCCGATCGCGACAAGGCATTTAAGCAATCGTTGAAAGAATGCGTCAATGCGCCATATTCTGACGCAATCGGAATGGCGCTTGGACGCCCTATGCAGGCTCAATAGACCTGCTGGCGGACGCGGTGCTGCCAGCGCCCGGGTTCACGTCACACCGCGACCAGAGGGAACAAAAAAATGAAAGCACTTTTGGCTTCAACCGTCCTCGCTGCCGGCCTCATGGCTATGGGCGGCGCGGCTTCCGCTGCTGAATGCGGCAACGTCACCATTGCAAGCATGAACTGGCAGTCTGCCGAAGTTGCTGCAAATCTCGACAAGGTCATTCTCGAATCCGGTTACGGCTGCACCGCCGAAATCGTCACCGGCGACACCGTCCCGACCCTGACCTCCATGGCTGAAAAGGGCGAGCCGGACATCGCGCCGGAAGCCTGGGTCAGCCTGCAGCCCGAGCTCGTCAAGCGCGGTCTCGAAGGCGGCAAGGTCGTCGCCGCTGCCAAGATTCTCTCCGATGGCGCCATCCAGGGCTGGTGGATTCCCAAGTACATCGCCGACGCCCATCCTGATATCAAGACCATCCCTGACCTCTTCAAGCATCCCGAACTCTTCCCGGCTCCTGAGGACAAGAGCAAGGGCGCCGTCTTCAACGGCCCGCAGGGCTGGGGCGGCACCGTTGTCACCACGCAGCTCTTCAAGGCGAACGGCGGCGACAAGGCCAACTTCACGCTCGTCGACACCGGCTCTGCCGCAGGTCTTGATGGCTCGATCGCCAAGGCCTACGAAGGCAAGCAGCCGTGGGTCGGCTACTACTGGGCTCCGACCTCGCTTCTCGGCAAGTACGAGATGGTGAAGCTCGGCTTCGGCGTCGATTATGACGCCGCGGAATGGAAGCGCTGCACCTCGGTTGCCGACTGCGCCGATCCGAAGCCGAACGCATGGCCGGCCGACGACGTCCAGACCCTCGTCAGCAAGACCTTTGCCGATCGCGCCGGTCCCGCCATGGACTACCTCAACAAGCGCGCCTGGACCAACGACACGGTCAACAAGCTGATCGCCTGGATGAGCGACAACCAGGCAACCGGTGAAGACGGTGCGAAGCACTTCCTGAAGGAGAACGAAGATCTCTGGACGAAGTGGGTCTCCCCGGACGTAGCCGAAAAGATCAAGGCTTCCCTCTGATCCCTGATATCTCGCAAGCGGGCGGCGTCTTGACAGCAAGGCGCCGCCCGCCCGATGTTTTTAAGCGACGGCCATAACAAGAATGGGCCGCCGCTGCTTTTGCCATGGGGACCGACATGGATTGGCTTTGGAAATTTCCGACGATGAACGACGACATGCTGCGCGACCTGAAAAGGGCCGTGGATGAAGGCTTTCGCGGCTTCACCCGCGCCTATGGCGACAGCATCGAAACCCTCTTCAGCCCGCTGCAGAGCTTTCTGATCTGGGCCGAACGGCTGCTGACCGGCGCGCCGTGGCCGGTGGTCATACTGGCCGTCGCCGGTATTGCCTGGCTCGCCAGCCGCAGCTGGAAGATCGTCATCGGCTGCGTCATCACCCTGCTCCTGATCGGCTGGTTCGACATGTGGCAGGATACGATGAAGACCGTGTCGATGATCTTCGTCTGTACGGTGCTCTCGATCGTCATCGGCATTCCGATCGGCATCGGCATGTCGCGCTCGAACCGCATGCAGGGCATCGTCAATCCGGTGCTCGACGTCATGCAGACCATGCCGAGCTTCGTCTACCTGATCCCGGTCGTCATGCTGCTCGGCATCGGCCGCGTGCCGGGCGTCATCGCCGTCGTCATCTACGCCCTACCGCCGATGATCCGCCTCACCAATCTCGGCATCCGCATGGTCGACAAGGACGTTCTCGAAGCCGCAGACGCTTTCGGCTCCTCCAGCTGGCAGAAGCTGCGCAATGTCCAGCTCCCCCTAGCGCTGCCGACCATCATGGCCGGCATCAACCAGACGATCATGATGGCGCTCGCCATGGTCGTCATCGCCTCGATGATCGGCGTCCAGGGCTTGGGACAGCCGGTGCTGAAGGCGATCGCCAACCAGTATTTCACCCTCGGCGTCTTCAACGGTCTCGCCATCGTCGGCATCGCCATCATCTTCGACCGCATCAGCCAGGCTTACGGTCTGCGCCTGCAGAAGCACCGGGAAATCGTGCATGGCTAGTCAATCGATCGAAATCCGCAGCCTCTACAAGATCTTCGGCCCCCGCGGCCGCGACTTCGTGGAGGCCGTCACCAAGGGCATGTCGAAGACCGAGCTCAACAAGGAGCACGGCCACGTTCTCGGCCTGAAGGACATCAACATCAGCATCCCCGGCGGTAGCATCACCGTCATCATGGGACTCTCCGGCTCCGGCAAGTCGACGCTGATCCGCCATATCAACCGGCTGATCGACCCGACATCGGGCGAAGTGCTCTATGGCGGCACCGACGTCTGCAAGATGAACGAGGAAGAGCTGCGCGAATTCCGCCGCCACAAGACGGCGATGGTCTTCCAGAAGTTCGGCCTGCTGCCGCATCGCACCGTGCTGCAGAACACCGTCTACGGCCTGGAAATCCAGGGCGTGCCGAAATCCGAGCGCGAGGCGCGCGCCGATATCTGGATCAAGCGGGTCGGTCTGGAGGGCTTCTCCAACCATTACCCGAACCAGCTTTCGGGCGGCATGCAGCAGCGCGTCGGCCTCGCCCGCGCGCTCACCAACGATGCGGATATCCTGCTCATGGACGAAGCCTATTCGGCGCTCGATCCGCTGATCCGCGTTGACATGCAGACCGTGCTTCTCGACCTGCAGAAGGAATTGAAGAAGACCGTCGTCTTCATCACCCATGACCTCGACGAGGCGCTGCGCCTCGGCGACAAGATCGCCATCCTGCGCGACGGCGAGGTCATCCAGCAGGGCACGGCGGCCGATATCGTCCTCAATCCGGCGAACGATTACATCGAGGCCTTCGTCAAGGAAGTGAACCGCGGCCGCGTCATCCGCATCGATGCGCTGATGGAGCCGCTGAGCAATCCCGCAGGAGAGTCCTCGGTCCGCATTCCCGGCAGCCACAATGTCGAGGAAGGCATGCGCGTGATGACGGAAAACAACGTCACGCAGGCGACTGTCACCGGTGAAAACGGCATGCCGGCCGGTCGCGTTTCGCTGGAAGGCCTGGTGCGCTGTCTGGTCCGCACCAACGACTAGATCAGGCGCGCGGTCCTCGCGGGCCGCGCGTTCTTCCTGTCAGAACTGGCCTGCTTCAGGCGGCTGCAGTTCCTCGATGGAATCGACGCGGTCGGGATAGAAGGCCATGTGATCCTTGATCCCGGAAACCGCGGGATTGGGCGTCTCATAGGTCCAGATCGCGTTCTTCGACCGCTCTCCACCCGGCACGATGCTGTAATAGGACGCATCGCCCTTATAGGGGCAATGGGTAGAATGATCGGTGCGCGACAGCCGCGACATGTCGACATCCTTGCGCGGAATATACTGCACCGGCGGATAGGACGCCTCCCGCAGCGTCAGCGCGTCACGCGTATCGGCAATCACCTTGCCGCCGAGCTTGACGACAACGCGCGCCGGATTGCGCTCGACGCTGATCGGATGATCGGGTCCGGGAATCTTGATGGGCTTGCCTGACATCAGTGATCTCCAATGGGTGTGATTGGAGAGATAGGGAGGATGTGCGCGATGCCCAAGGGGCAAGGAGCGGCTCTTTACGTCGAAAACACATCCCATGCCACTTCGCGCCACTCACCAAATCTGACCAGAACACGAAACTCGACCAATAGTTGCATTTCACAGAAACTTCACGCTAAAATCCGAAAGCAGAAAGTGACGTCATAAACAGAATGTGGAGAAGGCCGCAATTAGAGGTGAAACCATGGCAACAGCAGCAGTAGGAATACCGGAGACTGAAAAGTTTTCGCCAATCGAACAGACTGCTTATAGGGCTCTTCGCCGATTTGACGCGAACATCAAGTCAGAGGATCAAATCCGATTCTATGACATAATTGAACACTACGGCCAAGGCACTCTAGTGTTGGCCGAATTCCGGGATACCAACGATCCGCAAGATCCTTTTACACACGAGTTTCAGGTTCTTGTGGTGAATGGAAGATCGTATGTCTTTAACGACTGGCATGCTGCGATACGCGAAGGTGGACGCCGCGCGAGCCTTATATCGCAGCTCACGGCCGCCGAGGCGTTTACAGCGATTCTGACGATACTTTTGCTGGGGGCTTTCGTGGCATTTGCTTGGCAGCATATAGAAACACAGCGTACCACCGCCGCTCAAATTCTAGGTGCAGCTGTAACCACAATTATCGGATTTTGGTTCGGACGCCAGACCAGGTGAGGCAACTGAGGAGCACGAAAAGTGGACCGCGAAATTGCATTCGCGGTCCTCCGATCGGAGATTAAGCCCAGCGATCCAGCCCGAGCAGCTTGCGTCCCAGCGGCGTCAGTTCCGCTGTCGTCGCATTGTGCTTTTCCCATTCGCGCGGATCGCCCGGGAAGGCGTCGCGCTTCGGGCTGTCGAGTTCGCGCCAGAGGCGGATGCGCTCTTCGCGTTCTTCGGCATTGTCGAATTCCGCCGGGTGCATGGAGATATACTGCGCCATGCGGACGCGGTTTTCGGAGTGGTTGGGGCGAACGCCGTGGGCGAGCAGCGAGTTGAAGATCATCAGGTCGCCCGGCTCCATGCTGATATTCTCGGTCGAAAGACCGGTCATATCAGGGTGCATCGGATCGCGATCTTCAGGCTGCGTCTTCACCCACTCGTCGTAATGCTCGAAGAGATAGGGGACACACTGGAAGCCGCCGACATCGCCGTCCTGCTTCTTGAGGCTCAGCACCGCCTGTACACCGATCGGCAGCGGGTCGATCGAGGTATCGACGTCCCAGTGGATGAAGCCGTTGGGATTGCCCTTGACCTTCTTCGGCGGGTTCAGGTTGGCGCGGTCGATCGTCACCCACAGGTCTTCGCGGTCCCAGATGTCGACGAACACGTCATAGACGCGCTTTTCCATCCGGTTGTCCCACAGAGCCTGGTGATTGTAGATCTCCAGCATGCCGGTGTTGTTGAGTTCCTTCATCTTGTGTTCGCGGCGCTGCGGCGCGTACCAAGTCGAAGGATCGTTCGGGTCCTTCTCGTCAAAACGCCAGAGCACCTCCACAAGCCGCTCGACATTCTCCGCAGGCACCGCCTGACGGACAATGACGTAGCCCTTCTTGGTCCAGTGCTGCCAGTCCTCCTCCGAGAGAACGCGAAGCGGAAGCTTCTTCTTGATATCCTTGAGCTGCGTGGTGCTCGACGAAGTGGTCGGATGCGCGTCGCGCTTGATGGCTGCTGCCTGCTGCATGTGTCTCTCCCATTGCCGTCATCCCTGTACTGTCAGGCGATGAGAGGAGTGTAGCCGCAAGCGCGCGGCGATGTTGCCCGCGTTTGGCGCCTTATGATACTATTCTGGCGTCTTGCATCAATCAGGCGCCCAATGAGAGCATTTCTCGAAGTCCTGCCCCGGCAATCCGATACCAGTTGGCCGATGCTCAACCGGCGGCTCGACGATGCCATCCCCTTCGAATGGCACCACCATCCGGAATTCGAGCTGACGCTGACGCTGAATTCCGCCGGCCAGCGCTTCATCGGCGATCACACAGGCGAATATGAGGATGGCGACCTCGTGCTGGTCGGCCCCAACCTGCCCCACACCTGGGCCTCGCGTGAGAAGCTCGATCCCGGCCAGCCGCATCGCGCCTTGGTTCTGTGGTTTCACCCCGAATGGATGCGGCAGATGACGGCGGGCGCCGTGGAACTCAGGCCGATCGAGCAGCTGATGGCCCGCGGCCAGAACGGGTTGCAGTTCTCCCGCCAGACCGGAGAGGCCGTCCGCGCCGAATTCGAGACGATCTTCGACCGTGAACCGGCCGAGCGCCTGCTGTCGCTGCTCGCCATCCTCGGCCAGGTCGCCGCCGACCGCCAGGCCGTGCCGCTCGCCAGCGCGCCCGGCCATCAGCCGGCGCTGCAGGAAAGCCGCGAGCGCATCGACCGGGTGCTCACCCACCTGCATGTCAACTACGCCGGCCCGGTGACGCTGGAGGAGCTCGCCGATATCGCGGCTCTCAGCGTCTCCGGCCTGCACCGCATGTTCCGCCGCCACACCGGCACGACGGTCAGCGACTACCTGATCCGCATGCGGATCGGCGATGCCTGCGCCCGCCTCTCCTCGACGAACCAGCCGGTCGCCCATATCGCCGATGCCGTCGGATACGCGTCACTCGCCAATTTCAATCGCCAGTTCCGCGCCGAAAAAGGCATGACGCCGCGAGACTACCGCGCCCATTTCCGCAAGAGCTAGGCTGGACGCCTGCGCCTGCCATTCAGCGCAAGCCCCAGCACCGCGGCCAGCACGCAGCCGATGCCCGCGATCTGATGCAGCCCGACCGGCTCACCAAGCAGCAGGAAGGCGAAGATCACCGCCGAGACCGGCGCGATCGCCGTAAACAGCGAAGCCTCCGCCCCGCTCACCCTCTCCGCCCCCGCATACCAGAGCATGAACCCGGCGACCGTCGGCACCAGCGCGTAATAGACGACGGAGAGCAATGCCGCCGAGGACGCGGCCGGGAACGCATGGCTTTCGAAGAGCGCCGGAATGGCCGCCGCGCAAAAGCCGATCGCCGTCATCAGCGTCGATTGCACCAGCGGCGCAATCTCCGTCTTCAGCCGCTTGTTGAGCAGGATGAACAGCCCCTCGCAGAGCACCGCGCCGAAGATGACGATATCACCGCGCAGTGACCCGTCGCCCGCCCCCGGCGCCAGCACGATCGAGAAGACGCCCGCCGCCGCAAGCCCGATCGCGAGAAGCAGGAAGCGGTCCGGCCGCTCGCGCAGCAGCAGGATCGAGATCCCGGCCGAAACCACCGGCAGCGTGCCGATGATCACTCCCGCATTGGCGGCCGAAGTCATCGACAGGCCCGAAATCAGCAACGTCGTATAACCAACGCTTCCCGCCGCCGCCTGAATGACAAGAATGATCCAGTCATGCCGCGAAAGCTTCGGCAGCCGGGCACCGGTCAGCCGCATCAGCAGTATGAAGCACGGAAAGGCCACGGCAAACCTCAGCGCCGTTGCCGTGAATGGCGTTAGCCCCGCCGAGATCAGCTTGCTGGCAATCACGGTGCTGCCGACCGTCGTCATTGCCAGCGTCAGATAGATGTAGCCCTGTTGTTTCCGTGTCATGAGAACTCCCCTGGATCGGGAGCGAGATGACGCCAAAGGTTCGCTGCGGTCTTGAAGGAAATTGCAGGCTCAGGAGCGGCCGCGGGCATAAACGCCGGGCGCCAGGCCATAACGCGCCGTGAATGCCCGCGTCATGTGACTCTGATCGGCAAAGCCGCTGGCGGCGGCCACTTCGGCCAGCGGCATTTTCCCGCCGATGAGCCGCCGCGCCAGATGCACCCGCGCTTGCACCAGATAGGCATGCGGCGTCAGCCCCGTCGCCCTGCTGAAGGCGCGAACGAGCTGGAAGCGGCTGAGCCCGCTTTCGCGTGCCATCCGGGCAAGCGAGATATCCCCGGAGGGATCGTCATCGATGAGATCTCGGGCACGGGCGACCGAGGACGGAATCAACAGATCGGCCTCCGCCTCGCTGCCCTCGCGCAAAATATCCGCCGTCAGGCCGAGCAGCAGCTCCTCTGAACGCATCGCATCCGCCCCGCCGGTGACAGCCGCAAACAGCGCCTGAAAGCGCCGGGCGATCAAGCCATCGCGCATGACAGGACGCGGGATCTCGAAACGCATCGAAGAGCCCTCGGCCGCCTCCGCAGCCAGGCTCAGAAACATGTCAGGATCGAAATACAGGATGCGCCACGCTCTGGCATCGCCGACGGGCATGCCGTCATGCACCTCGTTCGGATTGACGGTGATGACATCACCCGCTTCGGCCTCGACCATGCCGCGGCCGCTGAGCGATTTCTGCGCGCCGCGATGGATCAGCCCGATGCCGAACTGCTCGTGCGTATGGCGGGAGAAGCTCCGGCCTGTCGCAGCCTCGACGGCCTCGACACCGGATACCGCCGAGCGGTGCATCCTGAAACCGCCATCCATGCCACACTCCTCTTCGAACGGAAGAGTGCCAGCCCGCGGGCTGCGGCGCAATATTGGCGATCAGTGGACCGTCTGCGGTCCGAATTCTTCAGAGAGGATCAGCAGCGCGTCTTCGAGGGCTGCGACCAGGATATCGGTCAGTTCGTCCGACTTGTTTTCGAGGAAACGGAGGGCGACGGCCTCATCCTGGGTTTCGAGGTAATGCTCGATATCGTTCGACATATCATCGTCCTTTCATTCACCGCAACATCGGCGATGGAGGAAGAATAGGAGGGCTGTCTTGCGCAGGGCTGACCCTATTCCGGGAAGCGCCTGCTGCGCCACTGGCTGCGCGGCACCGCACTGCCGACATCGAGCGCGAAGGAAACGATTGCCGTCGCATCCTCGTTGACCTCGCAGCGGAACTGCACGTCGTACCAGGTCTCGGCGGTGCGGAAGGCGCCGCGCTTGACGTCGAGCACCGTACCCTTGGCGAGCCCATACATCGGCACGATCACCGGCCGGTAGGCGGGCGATCCATGCACCAGCTGCTCACGAAGCTCGGTGCTGCAGAGCTGCGCCGCACGCCGCCCGCGGGGAATGCCGAGCATCGCCGTCCGCGCCACGGGGTCATCGCTCTCGTCAAGCGAAAACAGCGTCTTCGCCTCGGCAAGCTCATCCTTCTTCGGCGCATCCGGCTTGTCCGGCTCGGTCGGTTTCTGCTCGACCGGCTTTGCCTGCTCGATGCTGGTCACGGCCTCGCCGGCAGCATCGACGGCAGGCGCATTATTCTGCGAATGCGCGTCGGCGATATCCACCTGCGGCAGATCGATATCGTCAGGCACGGGCTTGGCCGGCGGCTCCTTCGGCGCATCCGGCTTGTCGCCGGCATCGGCCGCGGGCTTCGGCTCGCCGGTCTCGTCCTTATGGTCGGGCGCGCTGGTCGCCGGCTTCACTTCGCCGGTCGACGAATTGCCAGCGTCGGATTTTTTCGGACCACTATCCTTGTCGCCGAACTGGAACACGGGTTTCAGAACCGGCATCGGCGCACCCTGCCCCTGCTTGCCATCGGCCTGCTTGTTCTCTGCTTGCTGCTCGGCCTTCGGCGGTTCGGCTTTCAACTGCTCGGCCTTCTTCTCTTCCGGCGGAGGCGGAGGCGGTGATGGCGGCGGCGGCGGAGGTGGCGGCTCCTGCTCTGCCTGTTCCTCCGGCTTCTTTTCCTCGGGTTTCGGCTCTTCCGCCTTCTTCTCTTCAGCCTTCTTTTCTTCAGGAGGCGGCGGAGGCGGCTCTTCCTTTGCCTTCTCCTCGGGCTTTTTCTCCTCCGGTGGCGGCGGCGGCGGTGGAGGCGGCTCCTCCTTCTTCGCCTGCTCTTCCGGCTTCTTCTCTTCCGGCTTCGGCTCTTCCTTCTTTTCCTCCGGCGGCGGCACGAGATCGACCTGTACGGCCTCCTCCTTCTCCGGCTCCGTCTGCGGCAGCGGCATCTTGAACAACAGGACGGCCGCGACCAGGGCATGCAGCGCGATCGACGCCGCCACACCTGAACTGATCCCTGCCAAACGCTTGTTCGTTAGCTTCTGCATGCCACCATTAAACCACGTGATGCCGATGTGGCGTCAAAAGCAGGCAGCATCAAGCCGCAAAAGCAAAAGCCACGCGATTTCCCGGCAATTTGCCGTGAAGAGCTCAGTCCGCCGCTCCGTCATCGGCAACCAGATTGTGTTCCCGCCACAAATCCTTCGGAATGGCATCGCCGATCGCGAAAGCAAAGGAGCGCACCGCCCCCGAGCCCTCGCCCACCTCGCAGCTGAAGCGGATCGCGTACCAGAGGCGCTTGCTGCGAAATGCGCCGCCTTTCACCTCGATGCTCCCGCCCCTGATCCGCTCCAGCGCCATCGCATAGGGCGCGATCGCATCCGGATTGCTGCCGGGACGCGTTCTGCGAACCTGCTCCATGGCCTCGAGACCGCAAAGCTGCAGATTGCGCTCGTCACCGGAGAGCTGCCGCAATGCCGCCCGCGCCTTCTTGCTGCGGGGATCGCTGAGCACGCCACCGGAAAAAAGCTGCCGGGCCGGAACCAGCGCATCCGGAGACGGAGCCGGTTTGATCACCGGCGGCACCAGCACCCTGCCCGGCTGATCGGCAGCAGGAGGCGCAAGTGGAGTGGCGGGCGCTTGCTGCGGCTGCGGCCTGATGTCTGCAGGCGGTGCTGCGGGCTCGGATCGAGCGGCAACAGGCACGATTTCCACGCTGACGCTGTCGTCAGGCGGCGTACGAAAAATCCGCGGTTTCGGCAGATAGATCAGAAGCAGGGCAAGACAGGCGGCATGCAGCGCAAGCGACGCCGGCCCACCCCAGCCGACCCTCTCCTCGAACGAGCGCGTCGCGGCAGCCATCAGATTGCGGGATAGTGGAAGCAGGAGGCATTCATCATGTGCGGCCCGATGCTCGTGGAACTGCGCCCATCCTCGATTCGATTATGGCGGGACGGAGGCAGCAAGCGCGCCGGTTGCATTCCGCCAAAAGAAAAGCCCGGCACTGAGGCCGGGCTTTCGATTTCGTCGTGTTGATCGCTTAGCTGTCGAGGAACGAGCGCAGCTTGCGGCTGCGGCTCGGATGCTTCAGTTTGCGCAGCGCCTTCGCTTCAATCTGGCGGATACGTTCGCGGGTAACCGAAAACTGCTGGCCGACTTCTTCGAGCGTGTGGTCGGTGTTCATGCCGATGCCGAAGCGCATGCGCAGAACGCGCTCTTCGCGCGGTGTCAGCGATGCCAGAACACGGGTCGTCGTTTCGCGCAGGTTCGCCTGGATGGCGGCGTCGATCGGCAGCAGCGCGTTCTTGTCCTCGATGAAATCGCCGAGGTGCGAATCTTCTTCGTCACCGACAGGCGTTTCGAGCGAGATCGGTTCCTTGGCGATCTTCAGGACCTTGCGGACCTTTTCGAGCGGCATGGCGAGCTTTTCGGCCAGTTCTTCCGGCGTCGGCTCGCGGCCGATCTCGTGCAGCATCTGGCGCGAGGTACGAACGATCTTGTTGATCGTTTCGATCATGTGCACCGGAATACGGATCGTGCGGGCCTGGTCGGCGATCGAGCGGGTGATCGCCTGACGGATCCACCACGTCGCATAGGTCGAGAACTTGTAACCGCGGCGGTATTCGAACTTGTCGACCGCCTTCATCAGGCCGATATTGCCTTCCTGAATGAGGTCGAGGAACTGCAGACCGCGGTTCGTGTACTTCTTGGCGATCGAAATAACGAGGCGAAGGTTCGCTTCGACCATTTCCTTCTTGGCAATACGCGCTTCGCGCTCGCCCTTCTGCACCATATGCACGATGCGGCGGAATTCCGAGATCGAGATGCCGGTTTCCGTTGCGAGATTCTGGATCTCCTGGCGGATGTCGCGGATCGTCGTGTTTTCGCCCTTGGCGAATTCCTTCCAGCCGCGGGCGGCCAGATTGGCGATCGACTTCATCCAGTTCGGGTCGAGCTCGGCGCCCTGGTACTGTTCCAGGAACGAGTCGCGCTTGACGCCGTAGGATTCGGCCAGACGCAACAGGCGGCCTTCGTTCTGCACGAGGCGCTTGTTGATGTCGTAAAGCTGCTCGACCAGAGCCTCGATGCGGTTCTGGTTCAGCGACAGCGACTTGACGGCCTTGATCAGTTCGTCCTTGAGCTCCTTGTAGCGGCGCTCCTGGGCGGAAGACAGCGTGCCGGTCGCGGCAAGGCGCTGCTCGACCTGCTGGTCCTGCAGCTTGCGCAGCTTCTTGTAGGTCTCGGCGATCAGGTCGAGAGTTTCCATAACCTGCGGGCGCAGCTCGGCTTCCATCGCGGCGAGCGAGAGGTTGGACTCGTCTTCGTCCTCTTCCTCTTCCTCGATCGGCATGCCTTCGCCGCCGACATCGGTGATGTCGTCGTCACCCGAACGGGCGCGGCGGGTCTTTTCCTTCTCTTCAGCCGCCTTGCGGTCGGCTTCGATCTTCTCGGGGCTCTGGAACTGCGGAGCAGCCTTGGCTTCCGGACCGGAATAGGTGGTTTCGAGATCGATGATCTCGCGCAGCAGCGTCGTGCCTTCGTTCAGTTCGTCGCGCCAGATGATGATGGCCTGGAAGGTCAGCGGGCTCTCGCAGAGACCGGCGATCATCGTTTCGCGGCCAGCCTCGATGCGCTTGGCGATGGCGATTTCGCCTTCGCGCGACAGAAGCTCGACGGAACCCATTTCGCGCAGATACATGCGCACCGGATCGTCGGTACGATCGGTCGGTTCCTTCTTCTTCGTGGTCGCAAGCGCAGTGCCGCTCGAAGGCGCGAGTTCGCCGCCTTCGTTGTCGTCGTCGCTGCCGCTGTCGTCGTCGTCGCTGCCGGCGCCGCCCTGGGCTTCCTCAGCTTCTTCGTCCTCGATCACGTTGATGCCCATGTCGGACAGCATCGCCATCGTGTCTTCGATCTGTTCGGACGTCACTTCTTCGGACGGAAGAACGGCATTCAGCTCGTCCATCGTCACATAGCCGCGCTTCTTCGCGGCCTTGATCATCTTCTTGACCGCGTCATCGGAAAGATCGAGAAGAGGGCCGTCGGTTGCGCCGTCGCGTTCGACTTCCGCTTCTTCGTTCTCTTTGACCTTCGTTGCCATTTATGTCGTCGCCTTCCTGACGCTATCCAAACTCGCTGGTGCGAAGCCGCTTCGAAACGCGCGCATCAACGCTCGCTTCGAATCAATTTCACCCACCTAACGGGATGACCTTTAAAGCCTGATTAACCACGATTGCCGGCGCCGGATGACAGAGCTTCAATGCTTCGAAATTTCCGGCCATGGTTAGTGCGATCCGCCTTGACCCAAGTTCACCGCTTCAAGTCGAACGGTGATTCCCACAATTTTTGATCTCGTCAAGCTTTTCCACAAAAAAAGCCGCCGAAAACACGGAAAATGCCTTATCCACAGGCAGAGGAACCGCTCAAGCGATTGCCAGCCTTAGATAGGATGTCACCGGTGAAAGACAAGAGCGCAAAGCTCATGCGCCCTCATATCCGAGTCAACTGCGGTTTTATAGTGACCTGAAGAGCATCTCGTCCAGGCTGCCGCAGTATAGATCGTTACTGCGGCAGGCCATCATAGGGGTTGATCTTCAACGACCCGAGATCGATCGCCGGAACGCAGCGCAGCTTGATCGCCGCCATCGCCGTTCCATCCGGCGCGGTCGCCTCGCTGTTTACATCCAGTCCATCACCACCTTGCCGGAATTGCCCGAGCGCATCGCCTCGAAGCCATCGCGGAATTCGTCGATCTTGATGCGGTGCGTGATGACCGGCGACAGATCGAGCCCGCCCTGCACGAAGGCGATCATCTTGTACCAGGTCTCGAACATCTCACGGCCATAGATGCCCTTGAGGTTCAGCATCTTGAAGATCACCTTGTTCCAGTCGATCTCGAAACCGGCCGGCGCAATGCCGAGGATGGCGATCTTGCCGCCATTGTTCATCTTGTCGATCATGTCGCGGAAGGCAGGTGCCGCACCCGACATCTCAAGACCGACGTCGAAGCCCTCGGTCATGCCGATCGACTTCATGACGTCGGCCAGGTTTTCCTTCGAGGCGTCGACGACGTAATCGATGCCGAGCTTGCGGGCGAGATCGAGGCGGTTCGGGTTGATGTCGGTGATGACGACCTTGCGGGCGCCCGAACGCTTGGCGACCAGCGCGCCCATGATGCCGATCGGACCGGCGCCGGTGACCAGCACGTCTTCGCCAACGAGGTCGAAGGAGAGCGCGGTGTGGACGGCATTGCCGAACGGATCGAAGATCGCGGCGATCTCATCCGGAATATCATCCGGGATCGGCACGACATTGGCTTCCGGAATGCAGACGAACTCGCCGAACGAGCCCGGCCGGTTGACGCCGACGCCGAGCGTGTTGCGGCAGAGATGACCCCTGCCCGCCCGGCAGTTGCGGCACTTGCCGCAGACGATATGTCCCTCACCGGAGACACGCTCGCCGACATGGTACTTGGTGACCGCGGAGCCGACCTCGGCGATCTCGCCGCAGAACTCGTGACCGACGACCATCGGCACCGGAATGGTCTTCTGCGCCCACTGGTCCCAGTTCCAGATATGCACGTCGGTACCGCAGATCGCAGACTTCTTCACGCGGATCAGCACGTCGTTCGGGCCGACCTCCGGCACAGGCACGCTCTCCATCCAGAGCCCGACCTCCGCCTTCGACTTCACCAGCGCCTTCATCATGTTCGACATCAGATTATTTCCTCTTGGCTTCCGCTGGCTCCACCTTCCCTTCTCCCCTCAGGGAGAAGGTGCCCGCTAGGGCGGATGAGGGGGCCGCGCGGCACGGCATCAATTAATTTGCAATATAGCTAGGGGCCCCCTCATCCGGCCCTTCGGGCCACCTTCTCCCCGCTGGGGAGAAGGGAAGAGGCCGCAAGCCGTCAGATAACCCCGAGCTCCCTGCCCGCTTCCGCAAACACCGCAATCGCCCGCTCGACATCAGCCTTCGAATGCGCTGCAGACATCTGGGTGCGAATACGCGCCTGGCCCTTCGGCACCACAGGGAAGGAGAAGCCGACGACGTAGACGCCCTTCTTCAGCATCAGCGCCGCCATATCCTGCGCCAGCTTCGCATCGCCGAGCATCACCGGAATGATCGCATGCCCCTCGCCGGCCAGCGTGAAGCCGAGCTTGGTCATTTCGGAGCGGAACAGCGTGGCATTGGCCGTCAGCTTCTCGCGCAGCGCATCGCCGTTCTCGATCAGGTCGAAGACCTTCAGCGAAGCAGCCGCAATGACCGGCGCCAGCGTGTTCGAGAACAGGTAGGGCCGCGAACGCTGCCGTAGCCAGTCGATCACTTCGGCCTTGCCGGACGTATAGCCGCCTGAAGCACCGCCAAGTGCCTTGCCGAGCGTGCCGGTGATGATATCCACCCGTCCCTCGACGCCGCAATATTCGGCCGAGCCGCGACCTTTCTTGCCGACGAAGCCGACGGCATGGCTGTCATCGACCATGACCATCGCGCCGTACTTGTCGGCGAGATCGCAGACACCCTGCAGATTGGCGATGATGCCGTCCATCGAGAACACGCCATCGGTGGCGATCATCTTGAAACGGCTGCCTTCGGCCTTCTTCAGCTCTTCTTCGAGTGCCGCCATATCGTTGTTGGCATAGCGGAAGCGCTTGGCCTTGGAGAGACGCACGCCGTCGATGATCGAGGCATGGTTCAGCGCATCGGAAATGATCGCATCCTCTTCGCCGAGCAGCGTCTCGAAGAGACCGCCATTGGCATCGAAGCAGGAGGAATAAAGGATCGTATCTTCCATGCCGAGGAACGAGGAGATGCGCGCCTCGAGCGCCTTGTGCTCCTCCTGCGTGCCGCAGATGAAGCGCACCGACGCCATGCCGTAGCCATACCGGTCGAGCGCCTTCTTGCCGGCCTCGGCAAGCTCCTCGTTGTCGGCGAGGCCGAGATAATTGTTGGCACAGAAGTTCAGAACCCGCTCGCCCGAAGCAACGGCAATTTCGCCGGCCTGCTTCGAGGTGATGACCCGCTCGGACTTGTAAAGCCCGGCCTCCCTGAGGGAAGCAAGCTCGGTGGTGATGTGAGAAAGAAATGCTTTTGTCATTGTAAACGCCGATATCCCGAAAAATTCCTCCGATGGGCGCTGCAATTAGCACAAAGCAAGTGCAGATGTCGCCGATCCGGTACGAAATATTTTCGGTTTGGCTATTTCAACAGCGCGACGCTATCGCGCGCTCTCACTCATCGTGACTGAGGATCACGTCCAGAAACGCTTCGCCATAGCGCTCCAGCTTCGATTGGCCGACGCCGGAGATATCCAGCATCTCCTTGCGGCTGCGGGGCCGTTCGGTGGCGAAGGCGATCAGCGTCGTGTCCGGGAAGACGACATAGGGCGGCACGCCGAGCGATTTGGCGATCGAGGTGCGCTCGGCTCTCAGCGCCTCGAAGAGCAGGCCGTCGGCGCCCGACAGACCGGCATGACGGTTGGTGCGCTCGGCCTTGCGGCTATTGCGCCCGGCGACTGCCCGGTCCTTGCGGAAGTGGACCTGCCGCTCGTGCTTGAAGACGGCGCGCGCCTCCGCCTCGAGCTTCATCGCACCATAGGCATCATGGTCGATACGGACCAAGCCCATGGCCAGCAGCTGCCGGAAGATCGATTGCCAGGTTTTCGCGGCGATATCCTTGCCGGCGCCGAAGACCGGCATCGTCGTATGGCCGAAACGCTCGGTCTTCTCGTTGACGGTGCCAAGCAGCACGTCGATGACGTGGCCGGTGCCGAAGCGCTCGCCGGTGCGATAGACGGCGGCAAGCGCCTTGATTGCCGCCTCCGTGCCATCCCAGGTCTCGACGGGCTTGGTGCAGGTGTCACAGCTGCCGCAGCCGCCCGCATGCGCCTCGCCGAAATGCGCCAGGATCGCCTGGCGGCGGCAGGAGGCGGTCTCGCAGATGGCGAGCAGCGCGTTCAGCTTGCCGCGCTCGATGCGCTTGATCTCGTCGGCCGCATTGCCCTCATCGATCATCCGCCGGCGCTGGATGACATCAGCCATGCCATAGGCCATCCAGACTTCAGACGGCAGGCCATCGCGTCCGGCGCGGCCGGTCTCCTGATAATAGGCCTCGACGGAACCTGGCAGATCGAGATGAGCGACATAGCGCACATTCGGCTTGTCGATGCCCATGCCGAAGGCGACGGTGGCGACGAGGCAGAGCTCGTCTTCCTTCAGGAACGCGTCCTGGTTGGCGTCGCGCATCGCCCGGTCCATGCCGGCGTGATAGGCGAGCGCCCGGATGCCCTGGGTGTTCAGCCACTCGGCGGTGTCCTCGACCTTGGCGCGTGACAGGCAATAGACGATGCCGCTATTGCCCTTGTGGCCGGAGAGGAACCGCAACAGCTGCTGGCGCGGCTGGTCGCGCTCGACGATTTCGTAGGCGATATTCGGCCGGTCGAAGCTGGTGGTGAAGACCTCGGCATTGCCGAGCCTCAGCCGCTCGATGATGTCTTCGCGCGTATGCGGATCGGCCGTCGCCGTCAGCGCGATGCGCGGCACGCCCGGATAGTGCTCCGAAAGCCTGCCGAGCTCGCGATATTCGGGCCGGAAGTCATGTCCCCACTGGGAGACACAGTGGGCTTCGTCGATCGCAAACAACGCGATCCGGGCCTCGCCGATGATCTCGCGGAAGCCCTCCATCAGGATACGCTCGGGCGTCACATAGAGGAGGTCGAGATTGCCGGACGAGATCGCGCGGCGGATATCGACATATTCCTCTCGGGTGATCGTCGAGTTCAGCGCCGCGGCGCGGATGCCGAGCTGCTTCATCGCCTCCACCTGATCGCGCATCAGCGCAATCAGCGGCGAAACGACGATGCCGAGACCCTCGCGGCAGAGCGCCGGGATCTGGAAACAGAGCGATTTGCCCGCCCCAGTCGGAAACAGCACGACAGCATCGCCGCCCGAGGTCACATGTTCGACGACCTGCTGCTGCTTGCCGCGGAAGGCCGGATAGCCATAGACGCGCTTGAGAATATCAAGCGGCGCCCGGCCATTGCCGAACAGCGCGCCACCCGCCGAAAATGCCTTGTCACCGCCGTCCATCAATGGCTCGCCGCACCCTTGACCCGGCCGGAGAGCACGCCGAAGCCGTCGATGATCGCCTCCTGGTTCTCAAGCCGCAATCCTTCGAAATGCACTTCCTGCAGGGCGCGCATCAGCTGGTCGATGATCTCGGCATTGCCCTCTTCGGTTGCCTCGGCGATCTCGCGCTCAAGCTCGATCTTCTGCCAGCGCAGCGCCTTGGCGCGCTTGTGGAAGGCCAGCGCCTGGCGGTAGCCCTCGCGTGCGTCCTCCATCGCCGCCTGCTCGGTCGCCGTCCACAGGCGCGCATTGCGCACCTGCTGATCAAGCCCCTTCAGCAGACCGGTGAAGTCCTGGCGCTCGAGCTCCTCGAACAGATACTCGCGCGTCAGATGTGGGCTGGCGACCATCGCTGCCGCACCCAGCATCGCCGACCACAGCCGCTGCAGATCGCGATTGTCGTATTCGACGGCGGCGATCTCGTCATACTCGTCCTGCATCAGCGCCGGATGGTTGATGACTGTCAGCGCCAGCACGCTTTCGCGCAGGGCCGGAATTTCCTGATGGCCGCGCACCAGGCCGGAGCGGGCGAGCCGCTCGGAAACCAGATTGACCGTGCGCGCACCGCCCGGCGAAGGCCGCCCCTGCCCGTCCTTGCCGCGGAAATTGCCACCGCCGCCGCTCCGTTCGAAGCTGCGCCGGTCGTTGCCCCGGTTCTGGAACTGCGGCTGGAAGAACTTGTTGAGACGGTCGCGGATGTCCTGCTGGTAATGGCGGCGGACGTTCTCGTCGCCGATCACCAACACCATCTGTTTCAGCCGCGCTTCCAGCTCGGCGCGCGCTTCCGGCGTATCGAAATTGCCGCCGCCGGCCTCGCGGCCCCAGAGCATCTCGGCGAGCGGCTTCGCCTGGCTCATCACCTTGTCGAACGGCGCCCGGCCCTCGTTGCGCACGAGATCGTCGGGGTCCTTGCCATCGGGCAGCAGCGCAAAACGCACGGTGCGCCCCGGCTTTAGATGCGGCAGAGCGAGATCGGCGGCGCGGTTGGCGGCGCGGATACCGGCGCCATCGCCATCGAAGCAGAGCACCGGCTGCGATGTCATCTTCCAGAGAAGATCGAGCTGATTCTCGGTCAGCGCCGTTCCAAGCGGCGCCACGGCATTCTCGACGCCCGCCTGATGCAGGGCGATGACATCCATATAGCCTTCGACGGCAATCACCGTCGGCTCTCCGTCCGCCCCCTGCAGCGAGCGGCGCGCACGGGCGAAATTGTAGAGCACCTGTCCCTTGTGGAAGAGCTCGGTCTCGTTCGAGTTCAGATATTTCGCCGGCGCATCCGGCGACATAGCGCGGCCGCCGAAGGCGATCACCTTTTCCCGTGACGACAGGATCGGAAACATGATTCGATCGCGGAACCGGTCGTAGCTGACCGGAATGTCGGACCCGTGCACCACAAGACCGCAGGCCTCGATCTGCTCCTTGCCGACACCCTTGCCCGACAGGAACTCCTTCAGCGCATTGCGGCTGTCGGGCGCAAAGCCGAGTCTAAAGGTCTCGATCGTCCGCCCGGTCAGGCCGCGGTCGCGCAGATAGGCACGCGCGCGTGCGCCATTTGCCGTCTGCAGCTGATCCTGGAAGAACTGTGTCGCGAGTTCCATGACGTCGAGAAGCGAGGTCCGCTCCTTCTCGCGCTTTTCCATCGCCGGATCGGCGACCGGCATCGGCACGCCCGCCATATCGGCGATCTGCTGCACGGCCTCGGGGAAGCTTAAGCCTTCAAGCTCCGTCAGGAACCGGAAATGATCGCCGGTGACGCCGCAACCGAAGCAGTGGTAGCGGCCCTTGCGATCCTCGCAATGAAAGCTCGGCGACTTCTCGCCATGGAACGGGCAGCAGGCCCAATAGTCGCCGCGCGGCACATTGGTCTTGCGCTTGTCCCAACTGACACGCCGGCCGATCACATCCGAAATCTGGACGCGGTCGCGTATGTCATCGAGAAAGGAATTGGAAAAGCGCATCAGAACCTCGTGGTGAACCATCATATAAGCAGGTTTGACGCAGGTCGCCACGCACTTTGCCGGAAACCCCAGCTATTCACAGGGTTGACGGCCCCGCTTTGGATAAAAAAATGAACATCAACAAAGCGTGACGCCTGCCTGCGACAGGGTGCGACAATTGTGCACTTCGGGCGCGTGTCACGCCTGTTTTCAAGTTCGCCAAAATGCATATGAAAAAGATCATATTTATACGATTTCAAATGGTTGACCTGCACAACCGGCAGAAAAACGGCTGATAAAAAGCGTGCTAATGAAAAGCCAAAGCGGGCATTGCCGGGGGTCACAACCCAATTATTATATTTTTGTAATTTGAATACTCCGCTGCATCGCAATACCGTCTTCTCATCAAAGCGATCCCCGAGCGAGGCACCATCCCTACCCCCGGCGCCGCCTCGCAAGGGTGCCTTTGCAAATAAACCGCCAGTGTGGGCTTAGGCCCAGCGTCACTGGCGGCCGCAAAGAGCAAGAAGGCAGGAGCGCCCCCAGCTCCTGCCTTCTTTAATTTCCGGCATAGCTGTTCCAGATTTTTGCAATTTAACCTTGCTGGTTAACTGCCCTCACCATTTTTGGGACATTTGTATGAAAATGGACATTGACTCGGCGAACCCTGAGCGCAAATGGAATATCCATTGCCCGCTAGAGTTCACTGATGTCCGTCTCCGCCGAAACACTTGCAAATGATGACCGCTTCTTTGGTGCAGTACTGATCTGCGCCAATGAGATGCTGGCAATCTATAAAGAAAGCCCGAGAATCGCCTCGATCTTTGCTGCGCAGCAGCGATGGCTGATGGCGCATGCAGGCTTTGCTTTGCACTACGGTCTGCCCGGCGAAGACAAAAAAGGTCTATATTCCGGGCGCTTCGTCGATTTTATCGTCAGCAACAAGATCGCCAGCCGCAACACGGCGGCAGCCTTCCTGCAGGAAATGCTCGTCTACCGCTTCCTGCGCCCCTCGACCGGCCAGGCGGACCGCCGCACGCGCCTTGTCGAGCCGACCGAAACGGCAGAACAGCACTTCCTGAAATGGCTGGTGACCCACCTTTTCATCCTCGACAACCTGGACGGCGGCAAGCGCGCCGAAAAGGTAACTGCCGAGCCCAATCTGATCGCAAAAATTCAACCATTGATTGCTTTGGCGATCCTTGAGACCAATCCGGTGCGCGATCCCGGCGCCACCTACAATCTCTTCAACTGGGCAAACTCCGGCGGTCTGGTGATGGACTACCTGATGTCGCGCCTGCCGCCTTTCGACCCGGCGCAGGAGCGCGTCTCGATCGGGCCGGTCTCGCTCGGCGAGCTCCGTACCAAGTTCATGATCTCGAATACGCATCTGAAGCGGCTGCTGACGCAGGCCGGCGAGATGGGAAGCGTCGGCTGGGACGAGCCGCCGCGCAAGGGCGATCTGTGGCTCTCACGCGGCTTTATCCTCGAATACCGCAATTACCAGGCGGCAAAATTCGCGGTCGTCGATGCGGCGGCCGAGGCTGTGCTCGGCCCCGCGGTCTGATTACTTCAAGAGTTCCTTGACGGCGCCCGAAGCCTTGGAGAAATCCATCTGGCCGGCATAGCGCTCCTTCAGAGCGGCCATCACCTTGCCCATGTCCTTGGGTCCTTCGGCGCCGGTTTCGGCGATGATCGCTGAGATATTGGCGCGCACTTCCGCGTCCGACAGCTGCTTCGGCATGAAGTCCTGGATCACGGCGATTTCGGCGCGTTCCTTGGTGGCGAGTTCGGGGCGCGCGTTCTCGTCGTAGATCTTGGCCGATTCGTCGCGCTGCTTCACCATCTTGGCGAGGATCTGCAGAATCTCGTCGTCGCTGGCCTCTTCCTTGCCGGCGCCGCGATTGGCGATATCGCGATCCTTGATCCCCGCCTGAATCAGGCGAACGGTCGAAAGACGCTCGGCATTCTTGGATTTCATCGCGTCCTTGAGCGCGGTGGCGAGTTGATCGCGCAGCATTTTTTCACTCCTGTTGAATGGCGCTACATAAACCACGCCGATGGCCGGGATCAAATAAATTGCGATATTGCGGCCAGAAAGCGCAGGAAAAGCGTGCTGCAATGCGTTAGAAAAGATTGACGGCAGGCAGGAGCATGGCTATCTACCGCCACCTGCACCAAAATTCGTGATCAGGCCCGAGACGCGCGGCGACGAGCCGTGCCCATACGCTTGCGAACACAAATGGCCGCCCGGCGAAACCGCCGCGAGCCGCCGGAAAACGGGATGAAGATGACCGCGACAGCCCCCTGGACCACCGAAAAGCCGACCGCCCTGCTCGTTCTCGCAGATGGCACCTTGATCGAAGGCAAGGGGATCGGCGCGACCGGCAAGGTTCAGGCCGAAGTGGTGTTCAACACGGCACTGACCGGATACGAGGAAATCCTCACCGACCCCTCCTATCTCGGCCAGATCGTCACCTTCACCTTCCCGCATATCGGCAATATCGGCACCAATGACGAAGACATCGAAGACCTGACGCCGGCAGCACGCCACGGCGCGGTCGGCGTCATCTTCAAGGCCGACATCACCGAACCCTCCAACTACCGCGCCGCCAAGCATCTCGACGCCTGGCTGAAGGCCCGCGGCATCATCGGCCTCTGCGGCGTCGATACCCGCGCGCTGACCGCCTGGATCCGCGAGAACGGTTCGCCGAACGCTGTCATCGCCCATGACCCGAACGGCGTCTTCGACATCGACACGCTGAAGGCTGAAGCCAAGGCCTGGAGCGGCCTGGAAGGTCTCGACCTCGCCAAGATCGCCTCGTCCGGCCAGTCCTCGCAGTGGACGCAGACGCCCTGGATCTGGAACGAAGGCTACGGCGAACTCGCCGCCGGCGACGCCAAGTACCACGTCGTCTGCCTCGACTACGGCGTCAAGCGCAACATCCTGCGCCTCTTCGCCGGTCTCGACTGCAAGGTCACCGTGATGCCGGCAACGACGAGCGCTGAAGACGTGCTCGCCATGCAGCCGGACGGCATCTTCCTGTCGAACGGCCCGGGAGACCCGGCCGCCACCGGCGAATATGCCGTTCCCGTCATCCAGAAGCTGATCGCCACCGATATCCCGGTCTTCGGCATCTGCCTCGGCCACCAGATGCTGGGCCTCGCGCTCGGCGCCAAGACCGAAAAGATGCACCAGGGTCATCACGGCGCCAATCATCCGGTCAAGGATCATACGACTGGCAAGGTCGAAATCGTCTCGATGAACCACGGCTTCGCGGTTGACACGAAGTCGCTGCCCGAAGGCGTTGAGGAGACTCACGTTTCGCTGTTCGACGGCACCAATTGCGGCCTGCGCGTTTCCGGCAAGCAGATCTTCTCGGTCCAGCACCACCCGGAAGCCTCTCCCGGCCCGCAGGACAGCCACTACCTCTTCCGCCGCTTCATCAACATGGTGCGCGCCAAGAAGGGCGAAGCGGCTCTCGCCGAACGCTAAGAACTGAATTCTAGGAAAGAGCCACCAGACGCCGGGAAACCGGCGTCTGCTTGAACAGCCGGGATAGGCCGAGGCTGGCTGCAGCGACGATAGCTGCGATTGAAAGAGCCCAGAGCGGCCCGCTGACCGGCAGATGCGCTGCCACCGTTTTCAAGATGAAAAGATGGATGAGATAGGCGCCGAGCACATCCCGGCCCCATCCGTAATCGCGTGCCTGCGACAGCCGGGTGGCGAGGCCTGTGATGCCGATCGCCGCGGCGATGGTGCCGAACGAATAGTCGTGACCAAGGCTTGATGTGCTGACGGCAAAGCCTTCTGCCAGATGAAGCGCAAGTCCCGCCAGACCGAGCAGCGCAAACTGCGCCGTCGTGAAGCGCGGTAGATAGCGGCGCAGCATGAAGCCGGACAACACGAAGAGCGGCGCCTCGAATATCCCGTTGCGATAGGCAACGAGCGGAAGATGGATACCGATCAGGTCGCCATAAGTGCCGAAGATCACGCCCGCCAGATAGAGCAGAACGCAGGCCGCCGCCGTCAGCGCTGCCCCGACATAGCGCAGCGACAGCCAGCACAGCGACACACCGATGAAAAGCGCCGGCAGGAACCAGAGATGGAAACCCGGCCCTCCCGAAAACGGCACCAGCGCGACGATGAAATCGCGGCCGTAGAGCCGGGGATAGAAGAGTTCCGAGAACTCGGCTGCGAAATAGAACAGAAGCCAGAATGCATAGAGCGGCAGAAGCTTGGCGGCCAACGCGCCGATCGCCCGCCAAGGCCGCTCGATCGCCTCTGTCTTCCAGAAGAAACCCGAAACGACAAAGAAGCAGGGGACGGCGAAGCGGCAAAGCTCATCCAGCACGAAGCCCGTCGTCTTCCATTCGCCGAACAGCCCCACCGCGTTGGCATGGATGATGACCACGGCAAAGATGCCGATCACTCTCAGAAGCTCGATACCCGGAAAAGCCATGGCGCACGTTGAACCCGCTACCTCGATGCCCGCCAGCCTAGTGTCCATTCCTTTATCAAAGGTATGAACCCACCGGCTTTCATTGGGCGGCAGAGCTCTTGACCTCAACTTAACTTGAGGAATTACAGAGGTAGCCGTGACATCGAAATCAAGGAGATGATGGATGAACGGCGGCTTTTACCGCGTTGACAAGTTCGTGGTGCCGGAGGCGGCGCGCGAGGAATTTCTGCTGAACGTGCTGATGGTGCATGAGGTGCTGCAGGTGCAGCCCGGCTTCATGGGGCACTCGGTGCTCGAGCAGGTCTCCGGCCCCGGCGAATTCAATTTCGTGACCATCGCCCAGTGGGAAAGCGCCGAAGTCGCCGAGCGCGTCAAGGCGGCGGTTCAGGCCGCGCAGAAGGCCTGCAGGCTCGATCCGCAGGCGCTGTTCCAGCGGCTCGGCATTCGCGCCGATATCGCCAGCTACCGGCCGGTTGCGGCCTGAGTGGCGATGGCCGCCGTTAGGCGGCGGCCATCCCGCCTTCCCGGCGCACCAGAATATAAAAGCGGGCGCAGAGCATCGTCGCAGCGGCCGCCAGGCCCACCAGGAAACCGAACCAGATGCCGACGCCACCGAAGCCGAGCAGGAAGGCAAGCAGCCAAGCCAGGAAGAAGCCGATCGGCCAATAGGCGATCAGCGCCAGGATCATCGGCACGCGCGCGTCCTTCAGGCCGCGCAGCAGGCCGCTGGCGATCGCCTGGATGCCATCGACCAGCTGGAACAGGCCGGCGACAACGATCAGCGGACCGGCATAGGCGAGCACCTCAGGCGCTTCCGGACGGCTGACATCGAGGAACCAGCGGGCGAAGAATTCCGGCATGATCGCAAACAGCACGCCGCCGATTGCCGCAAGCGACGCAGCAATCGCCATGACCGCGACCGAAGCCCGGACAACGGCCTGATGATCCCCCTGACCGTGCGCGATCCCGATCCTGACGGTCGCCGCCTGGCTGAGGCCGAGCGGGATCATGAAGGCGATCGACGCCCATTGCAGGGCGATACCATGTGCTGCGAGCTCGATCGTGCCGATATGGCCCATCAGCAGCGACGCCGCGGTAAACAGGCTGACCTCGGCAAGGATCGTCACGCTGATCGGCAGGCCGAGGCGCACAACGTCCCAGAGCGCATGCCAGTCCGGGCGCCAGAAGCGCACCAGGATCTCGTAGCGCCGCGTCTCCTCCTTCATCTGCACATAGGCGAGGATGAACAGGAAGCCCGCCGTCTGCACGGCAACGGAGACGATGGCCGCGCCTTCCAGACCCATGGCCGGAAAGCCGAAATGGCCAAGCACGAGGACGTACGCAAAGATCGCGTTCAGCACCAGCATGGCGATCGTGACGTTCAGCACCACGGCAGCCTTGCCGATGGCGCTGACCAGCGCCCGCATGACGTTATAGAGCAGCCCCGGCAGCACGGCGAAATGGCCGATCAGAATATAGCCATGCGCGAGCTTGGCGACTTCAGGCTTCTGCCCGGCGGCCAGCAGGATTTCCTCGGCATAGAAGAAGGCCGGCTGCATGATCAGCCAATAGGCGGTGACGACCCAGAGACCCATGCGCATCGACCGGCGCACGGTGACGATATCGCCGCGGCCATAAGCCTGCGCCACCATCGGAATGACGGCGATCGAGAAGCCCGAGCCGAAGATCAGGATGGTGAACAGGAACTGCGCGGAGAGAACCATCGCCGCCAGGTTTTCGGCGCCGAGCCGCCCGACGATCATCACGTCGGTCGTGTTGATCCCGAGCTGGGCCAGCTGCGCGCCGATAAACGGGATGCCGAGCGCCAGCGTCGCACGGAAATGCGATCCCCAGTGGTTGTCGGTTTGCGGCGCAAGCTTGTGCACGTCGAGAGGCGCGTCCATAGCAAAAGTCCAATTGTTTTGAATCGTTTTCGGCCGCACACGGGCGGCAAGACTATTACCGGGCCTTAGATCAAAGCCCGGCCAAGAGCTACCCTAAAATAGGCAAATGCTGAATTATTCATCACAGCATCACCAAATCTGATGGCCGAGACAAATCGACATTCAGGTATCGATTGGTCTATCCGGCAGAGGCTTCCGCCGTTTCGTTTTGCTTCGCCGGCCGCACTTTCGCAAACAGAACCAGTGCCGCGACGAGGATGAAGAAGGCGGCCATCAGGTATGGCGCGCCCGCAAAGGTCAGCGGCGCATCCGGCTTGGTAAAATAGCCGAACAGCTGCGTGAAGATCACCGGGCCGATGATCGTCGTGAGGCTGCTGAGGCTGGTCAGCGCGCCCTGCAGTTCGCCCTGTGCGGAAGGCGGCACCTTGCCGGCGGCGATGCTGCGCAGCGGCGGATCGGCGATGTTTTCCATCACCGTCAGCACGATCACGACATAGACAACCCAGCCCTCCCAGGCGAAGGCATAGCCGGTCAGGCCGACCACAGAGAAGCACAAGCCGACGACCGCGGTCTTCCATTCGCCGAGCACCGGCACGATCTTCGGCAGGATAAGACCCATGACGATCGCCGCGCCGATGCCGTAGATGCCGAGCGACAGGCCGATCTGCCCCTCGCTCCAGCCATAGCGGTAGGTGCCGACGAAGGACCAGACGGCCGGATAGACCGCATGCGCCAGCCAGAACAGGAACATCACGGCCGCAATCCAGCCGATGCCCGGATAGTTGCGCATCTGCTTCAAGGCGCCGAGCGGATTGGCGCGCTTCAGTTCGAACGGACGGCGATGCTTGGCATCCAGCGTTTCGGGCAGCAGGAAATAGGCGGCCACGAAATTCAGGAAGGACAGCAGCGCGGCACCGAGGAACGGCACGCGCGGCCCGAACTCGCCGAGGAAACCGCCGATGACTGGGCCGATGGTGAAGCCGACACCGAAGGCGATGCCGATCAGGCCGAAATTCTTCGCCCGGTTCTCGTCATTGCTGATATCGGCGATATAGGCCGAACAGGTCGCGAAGCTCCCCCCGCTGAAGCCCGCCAGCGCCCGGCCGACGAACAGCATCCAGAAGCTGGTGGCGATCGCGCAGATGAAGTTATCGATCGCGAAGGTCAGCACCGACAGAAGCAGCACCGGCCGGCGGCCGAAACGGTCGCTGAGATTGCCGAGCAGCGGCGCAAACAGAAACTGCATCACCGCATAGACGACGAGCAGCCAGCCGCCATCGAGCGCGGCATCGCTGACATTGCCGCCCGTCAGCTCCTCCAGATAGGCGGGTAGCACGGGCATGATGATGGCGATCCCGATGACGTCGAGAAACAGGATCATGAAGACGAGGAAAAGTCCGCGGCGAACGAATTTCGGATCAAGCATAGGTCATCTCTCGACAGGCGTTGTTTTCTGGAAAGACGATCTGATCGCCGGGGATGTTACATAGCCGAAGCAGAAAAATGAAACAATACGTGAACATTTCAAAGTTTTTGATGACGAAAACAATGAAATTGATCGTGGAAGCGAACAAAACGGGGACTAAGCCCCTCGCCGCGCCTCAGCCTTGACGAAATCGACAAAGGCGCGAAGGGCCGGCGGCATATGCTTGCGGCTGGCGTAATAGAGAAACGGCCCCGAGAATTCGCTCACCCAATCCTCCAGGATCGGCACGAGCTCGCCACGGCGGATCGCCGGAGCGAGCACCTCCTCGAATGTCCTGATGACGCCGAGCCCGGCAACCGCGGCACCCACCTCCATCTCGATCGAATTTGCCACCAGCGGCCCCGTCACCGAAAGCAATAGGCTCTCCTCGCCGCGGTCGAACTCCCAGGCAAACGGCGCCCGGCTCAGAAAACGATGACGGATGCAGTCATGGTCTAGGAGATCGCGGGGATGCGACGGCGTCCCGCGTTTGGCGAGATAGCCAGGTGCCGCGGCAGTGATATAGCGCTGCCGCCGCGGGCCGATCGGCACGGCGATCATGTCGCGCTCCAGCCGCTCGTCATAGCGGATACCGGCATCATATCCGGCCGCCACCACGTCGATGAAATCGTCTTCGCCAAGCACCTCTAGTTTGATCTGCGGATAAAGCGCCAGAAACCGGCTGACGAGATCAGGCATGAACAGCCGCGCAGCGATCGTCGGCACGTTGAGCCGCAACGTACCGGCCGGGCTGTCCTTGAAACTGTCGAGTTGGCCGAGCGCCGAAACCACTTCGCCGAGCGCCGGCGCCAGCCTCTCCAGCAACCGCTCGCCCGCTTCCGTCGGGGTCACACTGCGGGTCGTGCGGTTGAGCAGGCGTACGCCGAGCCGCTCCTCCAGCCGCCGAAGGGAATCGCTCAGCGACGACGGCGAGACGCCACGCTTGCGGGCTGCCGCGCGAAAGCTCCGCTCTCTTGCAATGGCGGTGAAGGCATCCAGATCACTGAGGGGAAGATCGTCCATTGTGCGCTTTTCCGTACGGGCCGTTCGCAATCATCCGGATTATCGCACAGAGAGGCAAGGAATAGAAAGGGGCTGAAGACGCCGCTCCGGCGTCGGCCAAGGAGACGAAGATGCAAACCTACCGCTTGGGCAATACCGGCCCCGAAGTTTCCGCCATCGGCCTCGGCTGCATGGGCATGTCAGGCATGTATGGGCCCGCCGACCGCGCCGAAAGCATTGCCACCATCCACGCCGCCCTCGATGCCGGGGTCAACCTGCTCGATACCGGCGATTTCTACGGCATGGGCCATAACGAGATGCTGATCGGCGAGGCCCTGAAGACCCGCAAGCGCGAGGAGCTGATCATCAGCGTCAAGACCGGCGCGCTGCGCGATCCGCTCGGCGCCTGGAACGGCTACGATTCCCGTCCGGCAGCGCTGAAGAATTTCATCGCCTATTCGCTTCAGCGCCTCGGCACCGACTATATCGACATCTACCGCCCTGCCCGCCTCGATCCCAATGTGCCGATCGAGGAAACCGTCGGCGCCATCGCCGACATGATCAAGGCCGGCTATGTCCGCCATATCGGCCTCTCTGAAGTCGGCGCCGAAACCATCCGCCGCGCCGCCGCGGTTCATCCGATCGCCGACCTGCAGATCGAATATTCGCTGATCTCCCGCGGTATAGAGGACGCGATCCTGCCCACTTGCCGCGCGCTCGGCATTTCGATCACCGCCTATGGCGTGCTGTCGCGCGGCCTGATCAGCGGTCACTGGCAGAAGGGTCAGGATGGCGGCAAGGGCGATTTCCGCAGCGTCAGCCCACGCTTCCAGGCCGCCAATATCGACCAGAACCTCGCCCTCGTCGAAGAGCTCCGCAAGATCGCCGCGGAGAAGCAGGCGAGCGTCGCACAGATCGCAATCGCCTGGGTCGCCGCTCAGGGCAAGGATATCGTCCCGCTGATCGGCGCCCGCCGCCGCGACCGGCTGACAGAAGCCTTGGGCTCAGGCGCCGTGCAACTCAGCGCCGAAGATATGGCGGCAATCGAACGTGCCGTCCCGAAGGACGCGGCCGCAGGTGCGCGCTATCCGGAAGCACAGCTGAAACATATGGACAGTGAACACTGAAGATCGGGCTCCGCTGCCGCACGGCGGCGGAGCTTCTTGATCAGACTGGGCCGCTGAACGTATCGCAGGCCGAAACCTTGCCAGTATCGAAGCCCTGCTTGAACCATTTCACGCGCTGGGCGGAGGTGCCGTGGTTGAAGCTGTCAGGCACGACATAGCCCTGGCTGCGCTTCTGCAGCGTGTCGTCGCCGATCTGCTGGGCGGCATTCAGCGCGTCCTCGAGATCGTCCGGGTTGATATAGCCCTTGCGCTGCTCGAACTTGGCGAAGACCCCGGCGAAGCAATCGGCCTGCAGCTCGACGCGCACCGACATCTTGTTGGCATCGACCTCGCTCATCCGCTGGCGGGCCTCGTTGAACTTCGGCAGCACGCCGAGAATGTTCTGGACGTGATGGCCGACCTCGTGGGCGATCACGTAGGCCTCGGCGAATTCGCCCTTGGCGCCGAACTGCTGGCTGAGCTGGCGGAAGAAATCGGTGTCGAGATAGACCTTGCGGTCAACAGGGCAATAGAACGGCCCGGTCGCCGCCGATGCGGCGCCGCAGCCCGAGCGCGTCGAGCCGGAGAACAGCACCAGCGCCGGCTTCTCGTAGGTCTGGCCGGAGGCCTGGAAGATGCCGGTCCAGGTATCCTCGGTATCGGCGAGCACGGTGCGCACGAAGGCGGTCATGTCGTCATTAGCAGGCGTACCGCGGCTCTGGGAATCGCTCTGCTCGTAGCCCGAGCCGCCGCTCATCGTGCCGTCCATCACCTGCATCAGGTCGATGCCCATCGCCTTGAAGATGAAATAGATGACGACGAGGAAGATAATCGTGCCGATCGACAGGCCACCGCCGCCACGGCGCACGCCGCCGGACGGAAAGCTGAAACCGCCTCCGCGGCCGAAGGGATTTTGCCCGAGACCACCGCTCGAAGGGTCTCCGCGGCGATCCTCGATATTGTCCGACTGGCGGCGTCCCTTCCATTCCATCTGAACTCTCCCCGGCAACGCCGAACGCGTCTCTTTCGTTTGAGATTATATATCCGGCGCTTGGCCGAATTCCAGCGGCATCATGCAGCCCGCTGCACCCGCGCCGAAAGCACGATCGCCGCCGCAGCACCGGCTACGAGCAGGCCGAAAACCAGCGCCACCATGTCATGCCCCGAGAATACCACCTCATTCATGATCCGGCCGGGGACCAGCGTGAATCCGCCCGCAATGATGATGCCGCCGAAATAGATCGACCGGACGATCCGCCGGTGTGTCGCGACGTCATGACGCCGCGCCGCCGCGATCGCCTGCCAGGCGCCGAAGATCGTCGCGGCCGAGAGCAGGTGAATGGGGCTGAAGCCGAACAACATTTTGATCTCGTGAATGAAGAAGCTGGTGAGCGCCGTCACCACCATCAGCGCCATCCAGATCTTGCCGAGAAGCCGGTGAAGCGGCGTGCCCTTCCGGTGCAGCAGGATAAAGGCGCCGAGCAGCGCTGCCGGAATGACGGTCGCCACGTGGATCTGAATGGCAGGCGATGCATCGAGCAAGGGTTCAAGGGTCATGCCTGGCTCCTCCTCAGGAATGGCCGATTGTCCCGAGCAATATCCACGGACGCAAGAGGCAAAACAGCGGCGGCTTGACGGCCCCGCGCTTTTTGTCCCTGATGCCGGGCGGAGCGAGGAGAAGATCATGAAAGCGCTGCGTCTTGAAGCGACCGGCCGGCTGGCGGTCTGCGAGACCGGAAAACCGGTTCCCGGCCCCGGCGATGTCCTGGTGAAGGTCGAAGCCTGCGGCATCTGCGGCACCGATCGGCATCTCTATCACGGCGAGTTTCCGGCTCGCCCGCCCGTCATCCTCGGCCACGAGTTCACCGGCATCGTCGAGGCGGTCGGCGCCGATGTCACCGGCTTCCGGCCGGGCATGCGCATCACGGGCGATCCCAACATTTCCTGCGGCCGCTGCCCGGAATGCCAGCGCGGCCGCGTCAATCTCTGCCGCAATCTCGAAGCGATCGGCATTCATCGCGATGGCGGCTTTGCCGATTATGTCTGCATCCCGCAGACCCAGGCCTTCGCCCTGCCCGACGCTCTCGATCCGCTCCACGGCGCCTTCTGCGAACCGCTCGCCTGCTGCATCCACGGCATCGACATGGCGGAGATCAAGACCGGCTATTCCGTCGTGGTCCTCGGCGGCGGCGTCATCGGCCTGCTCGCCGTGCAACTGGCGCGGCTGGCAGGTGCGACGCGCGTCGTGCTCGTCACCCGCAATGCGGACAAGCGCCGGATCGCCGAAGAACTCGGCGCCACCGCGACCGTCGATCCCTCCTCCGGCGATGTCATCGAGCTGATCGCCGGCGCTTCGGGCCTTCTTCCTGGCGGAGCCGACGTGGTGATCGAATGCGCCGGCGTGGCCGAGACGGTCGAGCAGACACCGCGACTCGCGAAAAAAGGCGGCACGGCGCTCATTCTCGGCGTCATGCCGCAGGGCACCAAGGTCGCGATCGAACCCTTCGACCTGCTGTTTCGCGAGATCCGGCTGCTGAGCTCTTTCGTCAACCCCTTCACCCACGCCCGTGCCGCCGATCTGATCGCCACCGGCGCCATCAAGGTAGAGCCGCTGATCACCCGCAAGATCGGCCTGGAGGAAGCCCGCGAGACCATCATCAACCCGGCCCCGAATGGCGAGATTCGAGCCCTCGTCATACCCGGTCTGTGAAGGCTTTTCGGGGAGACTGCGGATTCCTGTCGATTCCTTGAATTATGGGGTTCCGTTTCGGTTTCGCTTTGCCTATAAGCCGCTTCTAGCCTGAAAAGACCCTCAATGCGCGACCCGACCCGGTGATCTCCCACCCTGGCCGGTTTTTTGCGCAGCTAGAAAGTGGAAAAGCCGATGCCGAAGCGCCAAGATATCAAATCGATCCTCATCATCGGCGCGGGTCCGATCGTTATCGGCCAGGCATGCGAATTCGACTATTCCGGTACCCAGGCCTGCAAGGCGCTGAAGGAGGAAGGCTACCGCGTCATCCTCGTCAACTCAAACCCGGCAACGATCATGACCGACCCAGGTCTCGCCGACGCCACCTATGTCGAGCCGATCACCCCCGAAGTCGTCGCCAAGATCATCGCCAAGGAACGCCCGGACGCGCTGCTGCCAACCATGGGCGGCCAGACGGCGCTCAACACCGCGCTTTCCCTGAAGCGCATGGGCGTTCTCGACCGCTACAATGTCGAGATGATCGGCGCCAAGCCGGCCGCCATCGACAAGGCCGAAGACCGCGCCCTTTTCCGCGAAGCCATGGAGAAGATCGGCCTCGAAACCCCGCGCTCGATGCTGGCAAACGCCACCGACATCAAGGATGCCGACCGCAAGACGCATGAAGCCGAGCGCGCCAAGCTGCGCGAGAGCCTTTCCGGCCCCGATCTCGACAAGGCGCTCGACGAGCTGGAAAACCATTGGAACCTCGGCGAGACCGACCGCAAGCAGCGCTACATCAGCCACGCCATGGCGATTGCCGCCCAGGCGATCGACGTCGTCGGCCTGCCCGCCATCATCCGCCCGTCCTTCACCATGGGCGGCACCGGCGGCGGCATTGCCTATAACCGCTCGGAATTCTTCGAAATCATCGGCGGCGGCCTCGATGCCTCGCCAACCACCGAAGTGCTGATCGAGGAATCGGTTCTCGGCTGGAAGGAATATGAAATGGAAGTCGTCCGCGACAAGGCGGACAACTGCATCATCATCTGCTCGATCGAAAACATCGACCCGATGGGCGTCCACACCGGCGATTCAATCACCGTCGCACCGGCCCTGACGCTGACCGACAAAGAATACCAGATGATGCGCAACGCCTCGATCGCGGTTCTCCGCGAGATCGGCGTCGAAACCGGGGGCTCGAACGTTCAGTTCGCCGTCAACCCGAAGGACGGCCGCCTCGTCGTCATCGAAATGAACCCGCGCGTCTCGCGCTCCTCCGCTCTTGCTTCCAAGGCCACCGGCTTCCCGATCGCCAAGGTCGCCGCCAAGCTCGCCGTCGGCTACACGCTTGACGAACTCGACAACGACATCACCGGCGGCGCGACGCCGGCCTCCTTCGAACCGTCGATCGACTATGTCGTCACCAAGATCCCGCGCTTTGCCTTCGAAAAGTTCCCGGGCGCCTCGCCGATCCTGACGACGGCGATGAAGTCGGTCGGTGAAGTCATGGCGATCGGCCGCACCTTCGCGGAATCGCTGCAGAAGGCGCTGCGTGGCCTCGAGACCGGCCTGACTGGCCTCGACGAGATCGAGATCCCCGGCGTAGAGGAAGGCGAATCGAGCCAGAACGCCGTGCGCGCCGCCATCGGCACGCCGACGCCGGACCGCCTGCGCATGGTCGCCCAGGCGCTGCGCCAGGGCATGAGCCCGGAAGACGTCCACGAAGGCTGCAAGATCGATCCGTGGTTCATCGCTCAGTTCAAGGCGATCGTCGACACCGAAGCCCGCATCCGCGAGCACGGCCTGCCGCAGGATGCCGCAAACCTGCGCAGCCTGAAGGCCATGGGCTTCTCCGATGCCCGCCTCGCAACGCTATCAGGCAAGCGCCCGAAGGAAGTTGCCGAACTGCGCAACAGCCTGAACGTCCGCTCGGTCTTCAAGCGCATCGACACCTGCGCCGCAGAGTTCGCCTCACCGACCGCCTACATGTATTCGAGCTACGAGACGCCCTTCGTCGGCGCCGCGCGCTCCGAAGCCGAAGTCTCCGACCGCAAGAAGGTCGTCATCCTCGGCGGCGGTCCGAACCGTATCGGCCAGGGCATCGAGTTCGACTACTGCTGCTGCCATGCCGCCTTTGCTCTGCGCGACGCCGGCTATGAAGCGATCATGATCAACTGCAACCCGGAAACCGTGTCGACCGACTACGATACCTCCGATCGCCTCTACTTCGAGCCGCTGACGGCCGAAGACGTGATCGAGATCCTGCGCGCAGAACAGGAAAAGGGCGAAGTCGTCGGCGTTATCGTCCAGTTCGGCGGCCAGACCCCGCTGAAACTCGCCGAAGCGCTTGAGAAGAACGGCATTCCGATCCTCGGCACCGCGCCCGATATGATCGACCTCGCCGAAGACCGCGACCGCTTCCAGAAGCTGCTGATGAAGCTCGACCTCAACCAGCCGAACAACGGCATCGCTTACTCCGTCGAGCAGGCCCGCCTGGTCGCCACCGAAATCGGCTTCCCGCTGGTCGTGCGCCCGTCCTACGTTCTCGGCGGCCGCGCGATGCAGATCATCCACGCCGAAAGCCAGCTGCAGACCTACCTGCTGGACACCGTGCCGGAACTGGTCCCTGAAGACATCAAGCAGCGTTACCCGAACGACAAGACCGGCCAGATCAACACCCTGCTCGGCAAGAACCCGCTGCTCTTCGACAGCTATCTGTCGAACGCCATCGAGGTCGACGTCGATTGCCTCTCCGACGGCACCGACGCCTATGTCGCCGGCATCATGGAGCATATCGAGGAAGCCGGCATCCACTCCGGCGACTCTGCCTGCTCGCTGCCGCCGCGCACGCTGTCGGCGGAAATGCTCGACGAGCTCGAGCGTCAGGCAAAGGCGATGGCCAAGGCGCTCAACGTCGTCGGCCTGATGAACGTGCAGTTCGCCATCAAGGACGGCACCGTCTACGTGCTCGAAGTCAACCCGCGCGCCTCGCGCACGGTTCCCTTCGTCGCCAAGACCATCGGCGCGCCAATCGCCAAGATCGCCGCCCGCGCCATGGCCGGTGAAAAGCTCGACGCGACCTTCGCCGCCTACGGCGAAAAGCCGGATCCGCGCAACCTGAAGCACATCGCCGTCAAGGAAGCCGTCTTCCCCTTCGCCCGCTTCCCGGGCGTCGATACGCTTCTCGGCCCGGAAATGCGCTCGACCGGCGAAGTCATCGGCCTCGACACTGATTTCGCGCTGGCCTTCGCCAAGTCGCAGCTCGGCGCCAGTGTCGAACTGCCGCGTGACGGCACGGTCTTCGTCTCGGTGCGCGATGCCGACAAGCAGCGCGTCCTGCCGGCGATCCGCATTCTGGTCGGTGAAGGCTTCAAGGTTCTGGCAACCGGCGGCACCGCCCGCTTCCTCGGCGAAAACGGCATCGAGGCGACGAAGATCAACAAGGTTCTTGAGGGCCGTCCGCATATCGAGGACGCCATCCGCAACCGCCAGGTCCAGCTCGTCATCAACACCACCGACGGCAACAAGGCGATCTCGGACTCGAAGTCGCTCCGCCGCGCCACGCTGATGCAGAAGGTGCCCTACTACACGACGATGGCCGGCGCCGAAGCCGCCGCCCTCGCCATCAAGGCGCTCCGCGCCGGCAACCTCGAAGTCCGCCCGCTGCAGAGCTATTTCGCATAAGCATCACGGCCCGAAATTCTTAACGGGCTGTCTGCTATTCCTCGCCGCATGAAACATTGCGGCGGGGGAGCGCGCATGAGAAGCATAGCCATCCGGATCGTCAAAATCCTCGCCGGCATCGCCGGTGCGCTGATCGGCGTCGCACTTCTCGTGTTTGCCGGTTTCTACGCCGCATCGATCTGGCGCGAGAGCCTGCCGCCGGGCCGCAATGGCGAGCCCGGGCAATATCTTCAGGCCGATGGCCTCGACCTCCACTACAAGCAATGGGGACCACAGAGCGGTCAAGCGATCCTGCTGATCCCCGGCGCCATGGCATGGTCCGAAACCTGGGCGCCGATCGCCGAGCGACTGGGCGCGAATGGTTTTCGCGTCATCGCCCCCGACCTGCCGCCTTTCGGCTATTCCGAGCGCCCCGCTTCCGGCGACTATTCCCGGCAGGCGCAGGCACGCCGTATCCTCGCTTTCGCCGATGCTGCAGGCCTCCAGCAATTCGTGCTGCTCGGCCATTCCTTCGGCGGTGGCGCGACGATGGAGACCGCGCTGATCGCGCCGGATCGCATCGCCGGTCTCGTTCTCCTGGATGTTGCCCTCGGCCTTGGCCGCCCGCCCTCCAAGCCGCCGCTGGCACCGCTCTTTGCCGCCCCCGGACTGCCGGAAGCGATCATGGCCGCGACCTTCACCAATCCGCTGATGATCGGCAAAGGGCTGCGCGATTTCGTGGCCGATGACGATGCTGTCGCGACGCCGGAGCGCATCGAGGTCTACCGCCGCCCGCTCGTCGTCAAAGGCACGAGCCACGCCATTGCCGACTGGTTCGTCACCGGCCTCTTCGGCAACGAGGAAGCCTCCCGCGCCTTCAAGCCGGAAAGCTATCGAAGCTTCCAGAAACCGGCCTTGCTCGTCTGGGGCAAGGGAGACAGCGTCACCCCGCTGGCGCAGGGCGAAGAGATCGCCCGCCTGCTCCCCAATGCGCAACTCTCCGTCCTCGACGGCGTCAATCACATCCCGCAGATCGAGGCACCGGAAAAGACCGCCAGCCTGATTGCCGCCTTCGTCTCCTCGCTACAGGCACCGGGCAGCAACTAAGCGCGCTTCAGCTCAGCCAAGCTCTTCGGCGAGCCCGATCAGCAGGCCTTCCGGTCCTCTGATATAGCAGAGCTTGTAGACGTCCTGATAGCGAACCACCGCGCCCACCAGCTCGACGCCGCACCTGTGCAACCGCGTAAGCGTGTCATCGATATCATCGACGGTGAACATGGCGCGCAGATAGCCGAGCGCATTGACGGGCGCATTCCGGTGATCGGCGATCACCGCGGGCCGGATGAAGCGGGAAAGCTCGAGCCGGCTATGGCCGTCAGGCGTGCGCATCATGGCAATCTCGACATGCTGATCGCCGAGCCCGGTGACGCGCCCCGCCCATTCGCCTTCGATCGTCGCGCGCCCTTCGAGATCGAGCCCGAGTTCGCGAAAGAAATCGATCGCCACATCGAGGTCCTCGACGACGATCCCGATATTGTCCATCCGCTTGAGCACCATGCTTCCCGTCTCCTGATATGGTTCATCGAGAGGATATCCCTCACCGGCCAAAGGACGTTTCAGATGCCCCTTAGCCGACAGCGGCAGCAACTTTTTCGCCACCCATCGATCGGGGCTACCATTGAATCAGAAATTCAAGCAGCAGAATCACTTTGCGAAATCCGGCGCATAAGCGACTGAATCTCCACCATATCCTGCTGGAAAAGCGCCAGCTGCTCAGCCCTATCCCGCTCGTCCGGAAGCCGCAGCAGATAGGACGGATGCACGGTGACGAAGAGCAGCCGTCCATTGGGCATCCGCATCGCCTGCCCCCTGATGTCGGTCAGCCGGTGTTTCGTCTCGGTCAGCGCCGCCAGCGCCGTCGCCCCCATCGCCACCATGATCTTCGGCTTTATGAGATCGAGCTCCAGCTTCAGCCACCAGCGGCAATGCTGGACCTCGCCCATATTCGGGCGCTGATGGATGCGCCGCTTGCCGCGCGGCTCGTATTTGAAATGCTTGACGGCATTGGTGACATAGAGGCTCGAACGGTCGATCCCCGCGGCTTCGATCGCCTGATCGAAAACCTTGCCCGCCGGGCCGACGAACGGGCGTCCTGCCAGATCCTCCTGATCGCCCGGCTGCTCGCCGACGAAGACGATATCGGCATTCTCCGGTCCCTCGCCGAAGACCGTCTGCGTCGCCTTCTCGTGCAGCGGACAGCGGGTGCAGACGGCCGCCTGCTCCCGCAACGCCTCCAGCGTGCCGGCAGGTGCGGGCTCGGGTAGAGGCTGGCTTCTCGCCGCCTGCTGCAGCCGGTCGTGGAAAGGCTGCGGTGTCGTCGCCTGGCGCTTCGCCATCTCGATCACCCGGCTTTCGGCATTGGCGACCAGCCCCGGAATGAGCTCGGCTTCCGGCAGGTTCTTCCAGTATTTCTTCGGCATCTCGGCCTGCATCGCCTTCACCTTCAGCCGCGCCGGGTTGAAGATATTGGCGTAATAGGTCCGCCAGAGCATATCGGCATCATCGGTCAGATCCGGCTTTTCGCAGGGCTCGTGGCTGGTCGTCAGCTTCACCCCGTCCCAGCCGGCAGATCCCTTCGGCGTCAGGATGATCCAGTCCATGTCGTTGAACCGCCGCTGGAAGAACGGCGCCTTGCGCACGACGATATGGTGATCCGGCTCGAACCAGGCGAGGAACTTGCGCCGCCCGTTCATCGAGATGCCGCTGCCGACCTCCTTGAAGCGCACGAAGGCGGTCATTTTGTGTGCGTCGCGGCGCACGCTTTTTTCCATCAGCCGCGCCCGCGAAACATCCTCGTCCGAGACGATATCGAGCAGCTTCCTGTCCGATTGCAGCCGCCACAAGAGCGTATAGAGCAGCGTGAAACGAACGGGATCGGTGTGGCAGATGACGGCAGAGGCAAGGTCGATGAAGGCCTGCGGCACCGTCAACTGTGATTTGCCCGATGGCTGCGGCGGCAGAACATCCTCTTCCCAGAACAGCTGCTTGTCGCCGCCCTTCTCCCGCCACTCGATATCCCCGGGCGCAATACCGGCAGCGGCGAGCGAACGAGCGGCATCGCGCCACTCGGTAAAATCGCCCCTGCCCTGCAGCGCCACCTTCAGCATCAGAGCAACTGCAGCTGTTCGGGCTTCGGTTCGAACATGGCGCGCAGGTCCGGCCGGTCGATCAGCCGCTTCGGCGTCCAGCCCTCCGCCGTCACGAAGGCCTGCACCTTCTTGATCGACACGCCGAGCCGCGACAGGTCCTCGATGCGCAGCTTGCGGAACCGGCGACCGGACAGGATGCCCTTCACCGCCTTGGTTCCGAGGCCGGGCACGCGCAGCAGCAGCTCCTTGGCAGCATTGTTGATATCGACGGGAAACTGGTCGCGATGGCCGAGTGCCCAGGCAAGCTTCGGATCGAGATCGAGATCCAGCATGCCGCCCTCCTGCGTCGCGGTGATCTCGTCGATACCGAAGCCATAGAAACGATAGAGCCAGTCTGCCTGATAAAGCCGGTGCTCGCGCATCAGCGGCGGTTTGATCAGCGGCAGGTTCTTCGACGAATCCGGGATCGGGCTGAAGGCGGAATAATAGACACGCCGCAGCCCGTAGCTGCCGTAGAGCCGCGCGCTGGTACCGAGGATCGTCGCATCATTGGCGCCATCGGCCCCGACGATCATCTGCGTGCTCTGCCCCGCCGGCACGAAGCGCTTGCGCCGCTTGGTCTGCAGCGTCGGCTCGCCGGCCTCCTCGATCTTCAGCCGGAGATCGCCCATCGAGCGGCGAATGCTCGACGGCTTCTTCTCCGGCGCCAGCTGGGTAATGCCGCTGTCGGTCGGCAGCTCGATGTTCAGCGACAACCGGTCGGCATAAAGCCCCGCCTCCTCGATCAGATGCGCAGACGCCTCCGGGATCGATTTCAGATGGATGTAGCCGCGGAAATTATGGGTGACGCGCAGCTCGCGCACCACCCGCACCATCTCCTCCATCGTATGGTCGGAAGAGCGGATGATGCCGGAGGATAAAAACAGCCCCTCGATGTAATTGCGCCGGTAGAATTCCAGCGTCAGCCAGACCACCTCCTCTGGCGTGAAGCGGGCGCGCTCGACATTGCTCGACGAGCGGTTGATGCAGAAAGCACAATCATAGATGCAGAAATTGGTGAGCAGGATCTTCAGCAGAGAGATGCACCGTCCATCCGGCGCATAGGCATGGCAGATGCCGGATCCCTCGGTCGAGCCCAACCCGCCGCTGGCGCCCGAATCGCGCTTCGTCGTACCGCTGGAAGCGCAGGAAGCATCGTATTTCGCGGCATCCGAAAGGATGGCCAATCGTTCATTCAGCGACTTCTTCATAGGTTTGTTCACTATATGTTCTTTTGCTAAAAGTCAATGAAAGCCAGCGGATTTCTGCGCTAGATATCGCAACCATGAGCCGGGTCAGGAGCGCTGATACGAATTTTATGGAAATCGCCGGTAGCGATCTGCTATAAGCGAAGCAACTAGGATTGTTGGCACGGTTCCGAAGTTCTCTTCGGGACCTGTTTTCTTTTGTGTCACTGCCTACCTGTAGCGACACGAAGAATAAAGGACGGGAAAATGGTAGATAAGGTTCCGATGACGCAGGGTGGTTTCGTCAAGCTGCAGGAAGAACTGCGCTGGCGCCAGCAGGAAGAGCGTCCCCGCATCATCGAGGCGATCGCCGAAGCGCGCGCCCATGGCGACCTGTCGGAAAATGCAGAATACCATGCTGCCAAGGAAGCCCAGAGCCTCAACGAAGGCCGCATTGCCGAGCTCGAAGACCTGACGGCGCGCGCTGAAGTCATCGACCTCTCGAAGATGTCCGGCGACAAGATCAAGTTCGGCGCCAAGGTGAAGCTCGTCGACGAGGACACCGAGGAAGAAAAGACCTATCAGATCGTTGGCGACCAGGAAGCCGACGTGAAGGCCGGCCGCATCTCCATCTCTTCCCCGATCGCCCGCGCGCTGATCGGCAAGGAAGTCGGCGAATCCATCGAAGTCAACGCGCCCGGTGGTTCCAAGGCCTACGAAATCCTCCAGATTTCCTGGGGCTGATCATCCGTGGCGCCAGACAGCCGCCCCGCCCGCATCGATATCCGTGACGTCGAGATCATCGCGCCGAATTTCAAGCGGCGCCTCTCCGGCGTGACGTCGACGATCATCCAGCTGATTCCGGTTCAGCGGGCGCTCGGTCAGAAGATCGCAGCGCTCGGCCCCGGCCTGCCGGCAACTCTTCCGCATATCCGCTTCCGCGATCTCATCCATCTCTGGACGCCGCCGGTGGGCAAGAAGCACCGCGTCTGGCATGCGCGGCGCAATGTCGAGATGCTGCCGGCGATCCTCATGCGCGACATCCTGCGCATGAAGCTGAAAATCGTCTTCACCTCGGCCTCGCAGCGCAAGCATACCGGCTGGACCAAGTGGCTGATCTCGAAGATGGACGCCGTCATCGCCACCAGCAGCAAGACAGCCGCCTATCTGGATGTACCGAGCACCGTCATCCTGCACGGCATCGACACCGTCCGCTTCTCGCCGCCTGCAGATAAGGCGGCAGCAAAGGCGGCGGTCGGTCTCGATCCCACGAAGAACATCGCGGGCTGCTTCGGCCGCGTCCGCCATCAGAAGGGTACCGATCTCTTCGTCGACACGATGATCCGCCTCCTCCCGGACCGTCCGGACTGGATCGCCATCATCGCCGGCCGCGCCACCGCCAAGCACATCGATTTCGAAAACGGCCTGAAAGCCCGCGTCACCGCCGCCGGCCTGGCAGACCGCATCCTCTTCGTCGGCGAGCACACCAACATCAACGACTGGTACCGCGCCCTCGACCTCTTCATCGCCCCCCAGCGCTGGGAAGGCTTCGGCCTGACGCCGCTGGAAGCGATGTCAACGGGCGTACCCGTCATCGCGACGGATGTCGGGGCGTTTCCGGAATTGCTGGTGGATGACGGCAATGGCCCGCAGGGCATGATCGCCCGCGACAGTCTGGATGCGATGGCAGAAATGGCCGCCCGCTACATGGACGACACGACCGGCCGCGACACACTCGCCGACGCCGGTCTGGCGCATATCCTGGAAGACTTCCAGATCGACATGGAAGCAAAGCGGATCGCCGCGGTTTACCGCTCATGCAAGCATCCGCGTTGAACTTGTTGTCCAAGTCTGTATAGCAGCGGGATATTGTTTACCGCGCTTCCGAAATCACCTAAAAAGCGTGCATCAAGAACTCATAGTAGTACGCGCAGTTTGAAAGCGGATCGATGTCGAGGACCGAGCAGAATCTGAAGGTATATGTATCGGCGCTGACCCGCCAGCGGCCGGAAATGGTCAACGCCCTGCTCCGCTCCTGGGCCCAGATGCGGTTGCCTGAGCGCTGCGCCGTCACGTTTCTGATCGTCGAGAACGACAGCCGGCCGCTAACCCAAAACGTCGTTGAATCACACCGCCAGCACTTCACGCAAAGCGAACTGCACTACGTGCTTGAAACAGAGCCCGGCATCCCCTTCGGCAGAAACCGCGCCGCCAAGGAAGCGATTGCAGCCGACGCGCACCTTCTCCTCTTCGTCGATGATGACGAAGAAGTTGCCGAAGACTGGCTCGTCAAAATGATCGACGGCTATCGCAAGAGCAATGCCGTTCTGCTCGGCGCCCCACTCCGCGCACGGCCGCCGGCCGGCCATCTGACGTCCCTGCAACAGACGATGTACAAGAACGTCGAAGCGCGCTATGCGACCAAAGAGAGGCGCGCCGCCCGTCTGACGACCCTGAACTCCACCGAACGCGTTACCATTGTCACCAATAACTGGCTGGCGGAGCTTGCCGTTTTCAAGGACCATAATATCTGGTTCGATGAAGCCATGCGCTATACCGGCGGCACGGATTCGAAGCTCTACGCCGACGTGCGCAAGGCAGGCCTGACAACCGGCTGGGTAACAGACGCCTTCGTCTATGAGACGATCCCGCCGGAAAGGCTGAGTTTCTGGTACCAATACCGCCGGGCGCGGGATCAGTCGAATACCCATATCCGCCGCAAGAGCCAGACACTGGGCCGGTCTGCGATATTGGCGCTCGCCCCCGTGCCGATCAAGTCACTGTTTTTGGTGGGGCAGATCGTGGCTATCCCGGTTACCGCCGGGAAAACCATGCTGGATGCCGCGCGGACGATGGGGTGGATTTCCGGACGCATTGGATTCGTCGTTGGAAAAAAATCATCGCTCTATAGTAACGTGACAGGAGGCTGATTCAAAGCAAAGCACGTCAATCTCGTTTAATTACTTAATATTTTAAACCCAATTATTTATATTTCAAAGGGAGTCTGCGGGTGGTAGCTTCTCGCAACCCAAAGCCAATTCTCAGCGTTTTATTGACCAGTCATAACGGCGCCGACAAGTTGGCTACAACTTTGCCTGCACTAATTCGAGCTCTCGTCAAAATAGACAGCTACGAACTCATAATCATAGACAATGCTAGCTCAGACAACACCGCTAAGGTCGCGTCTGAAGCGGCTGACTGCGTTAATCCGATTGTTATTTCAGAGCCACGAAAAGGTAAATCGTATGCTTTAAACCGGGGCTTGGAGGCAGCGCGCGGCGGCCTCATTATATTCGTCGATGATGATATTCGGCCCGATGAAAACTGGCTGACCGCATTCTGTGAAGCGGCAACAAAATATCCTAAAAACAACTTGTTCGCAGGCCAGATTCGTCCGGACTGGCAAGCTCCACCGCCCGCTTGGCTACAGCATCTGACTGACACTGGTCGATCATTTGGTTGTACACCCATCGAGCATCTCGAAGGCCCCTGCGATTATACATTGGCGAAAGGTGCTAACCTTATGCTTCGAAGGTCGCCCGTGCTTGAGAACATGCGCTTCGATGAGGGGCCACAGAACTACGGGACACACTCGAATAAAGGAGCGCATGGAGGGGAAGACACAAAATTTGCATATGACATTTTAGGCAGCGATGACAATGAACTAATTTATATCCCCTCAGCAGTCGTATTTCATGCGATCAACAAAAAGGAAATGAGGCTTAGTTCGGTTCTAACAAGATACAAAAAAATAGGAAAATCCAGAGCTTACAGGCTCCACCTAATTGGGAAATCGGGAGATATTTCCGGATTAGGCAAAGTTTTGAGAAGATCTATTAAAGCGCTATTTTACGCATTGACAATGAATTCGAAAAAAGCAGCTCAAAACGGCGTTATGTCTGCGCGATTTCTTGGAGAATGGCTTGCCGATCGTCAAATAAGAAAAACAAAGAGATCCGGTGAGTTGACGAGCCCAATGTGCTTAGGGTTGCAAAAATAACATCGAGCTTCCGATCATTCATGCGGCGACGGACGGACACTCCACCCAAAACGCCAATCGCTGGGCGCTGCCTCGGCGGGCCGCACATCTGCAGCCGCTTAACTGGCGCGTACTACCCCCGTCAAACCTCAACCAGCCCCAGCCGCTTCACCTGGCGGATAGTCAGCATGGTCCTCACCGTATCGACATGCTCGTTCGCCGTCAGCACCTCGATCACGAAGTCCTGAAAGCGCGTCAGGTTCTCGGCGACGCAATGCAGCAGGAAGTCGCTGTCGCCGGAGACCATCCAGGCCTGGCGCACGAGCGGCCAGTTGGAGGTGGCGGCGGCGAAGGCCTTCAGGTTGGCTTCGGACTGGTGCTTGAGGCCGACCATGCAGAAGGCCACCAAGTCGAAGCCGAGCTTCGGGCTGTTCAGCATCGCGTGGTAGCCCTCGATGATGCCGGCTTCCTCGAGCTTGCGCACACGGCGCAGGCAGGGCGGCGCCGAGATGCCGACGCGGTCGGCGAGCTCGACATTGGTCATGCGGCCGTCCGCCTGCAGTTCCCGGAGGATCTTTATGTCGATGACATCGAGTTCGGCGCGCACCAAAGCCTTCGGCCTTTCTTTAATTCCGTCGCGCCAGCTTCTATATAAAGTGCGGCAATAGGCAAGAATGTTTCGCCCCTGCGATGGATTCTTGCACAGCCAAGCGCAATGCCTTGTTGGTAATGCAAGGCTGCCCTTGAATAAAAGCACTGGACGTTCATAAATGTGCGGGGAACGCCAAACGGCCTCATTCGCTCTTTAGTCGCTGCGTCCCGCCAGTCGAAAGGAAATTAAAGACATGTCCGCCCGCCACACGAAGGTGCTCATCATCGGCTCCGGTCCTGCCGGCTATACGGCTGCCGTCTATGCGGCGCGCGCGATGCTGAAGCCGGTGCTGATCGCAGGCATGGAGCAAGGCGGCCAGCTGATGATCACGACCGATGTCGAGAACTATCCGGGCTTTGCCGATCCGATTCAGGGCCCGTGGCTGATGGACCAGATGCTGCAGCAGGCAAAGCATGTCGGTGCCGAAATCGTCAACGACCTCGTCACCGAAGTCGAGATGAACCAGCGCCCCTTCGTGGCGCGCACCGATAGCGGCCAGGTGTGGACCGCCGATACGCTGATCATCGCCACCGGCGCCAAGGCGAAGTGGCTCGGCATCGAGAGCGAGCAGCATTTCCAGGGCTTCGGCGTTTCGGCCTGCGCCACCTGCGACGGCTTCTTCTATCGCAACAAGGACGTCATCGTCGTCGGCGGTGGCAACAGCGCCGTCGAGGAAGCGCTTTACCTCTCGAATATCGCCAAGTCGGTGACGGTCGTGCACCGCCGCGACAGCTTCCGTTCGGAAAAGATCCTGCAGGAACGCCTGTTCGCCAAGGAAAACGTCAAGATCCTCTGGAACACCGAGATTGCCGAAATCACCGGCACGCCGGCAAAGCCGCCGATGCCGCCGTCCGTCTCGGGCGTGCGTCTGCGCGACACCCGCACCGGCGCCATCTGCGAAAACACCATCGACGGCGTCTTCGTGGCCATCGGCCATGCGCCGGCCACCGAACTCTTCAAGGGCAAGCTGAAGCTCAAGGACAACGGCTATCTCTGGACCGCTCCCGACTCCACCGCCACAAGCGTAGAGGGTGTCTATGCTGCCGGTGACGTGACGGACGATACCTTCCGCCAGGCGATCACCGCCGCCGGCATGGGATGCATGGCCGCTCTCGAAGCCGAGCGTTATCTGACGGGCCACATGCCCGTCGCCGTGGCCGCGGAGTAAGCATGGCTATGAGGGGTGGGGGAATGCCATTGGATTGGGACAAGCTGCGTATCTTCCACGCAGCTGCCGAAGCGGGTTCGTTCACGCATGCGGCCGACAAGTTGCATCTGTCTCAATCCGCCATCAGCCGCCAGGTCAGCGCGCTGGAGCAGGATGTCGGCACCAAGCTGTTCCACCGCCATGCGCGCGGCCTGATCCTGACGGAACAGGGCGAACTGCTCTACCGCACCGCCCATGATGTGCTGCTGAAGCTCGAAACCGTGAAGATGCAGCTGACCGAGACGACGGAAACGCCGTCCGGCAAGCTGCGCGTCACGACGACGGTCGGTCTCGGCCAGGGCTGGCTGACGGACAAGATCCAGGAGTTCATGCAGCTCTACCCGGATGTGCAGATCCAGCTGATCCTCGACAACGAGGAAGTCGATGTGAACATGCGTCACGCCGATTGCGCCATCCGCCTGCGCCAGCCGCAGCAGTCCGACCTCATCCAGCGCAAGCTCTTCACCGTGCATATGCACGTCTATGCCGCGCCCTCCTATATCAACCGCTACGGCGAGCCGCAGACGGTGGAGGATCTCGACAATCACCGGATCATCACCTTCGGTGAGCCGGCGCCGAACTACCTGCTCGACGTCAACTGGCTGGAGATTGCCGGCCGCTCGTCGGACAACAAGCGCATTCCGCATCTGCAGATCAACAGCCAGACCTCGATCAAGCGCGCCTGCCTCCTCGGCATGGGCGTCGCCTGCATGCCGGACTATATCGTCGGCCGCGACCCGGGTCTGATCCAGCTGGCGATCAATGCCGATGTCCCCTCTTTCGATACTTATTTCTGCTATCCGGACGAGATCAAGAATGCCGCGAAGCTGAAGGCTTTCCGCGATTTCATCGTCACCAAGGCCAGAAACTGGAACTTCTGAGCGGGCTCGACAGACGCGAATTGTGGAATGAATTGCAGACTATGCAACCACTGCATGACTGACATGCACAAAAGAGGGGTTGCCGTTTGCACATTAAAACACCATATCGCACTTAGCTGATGCACATGGTGGCTTTTCCTCCCAGTTCCACCGCATTAGCTGTTCCCCTCTGGAGGTTTTTGACCTTCACACCTTAAAAGGGCCCCGAGCTTTCGGCGGCCCTCTTTTTTTGCCCAAATTCGCTGCGGCGCAGCATAATTTGTGCAGTGCATAGCAGGCATGCACAAAAATGCATTGCAACCTGCCCAATAAACCACCATATCGCACATAGCTGATGCATTTCGTGGTTCTCTCCCAGTGCCACCGCGTTAGCTGTTCCCCTCTGGAGGTTTATTGACCTTCACACCTTTAAAGGGCCCCGGCTTTCCGGTGGCCCTCTTTTTTTTGCTTAAAATTTAATCAGAGAAATATCGTGCAACGGCTCACACCGTCGCCTCTTGCATATCGACACGCAGCGATCCATATATCGAGAAAGTTCGATTTAAGGATCGAGAGCAGGCGATGGACAAGGACGAAATCCTCAAGGCACTTTCACATCCGACCCGGATGGAAATCCTCAACTGGCTGAAAAATCCGGAGGCGCATTTCGCCTCTCAGGAGCATCCGCTGGATATGGGCGTCTGCGCCAGCCAGTTCGAGCGCTGCGGACTGTCGCAGTCGACGGTCTCCTCGCATCTCGGCACGCTGCACCGCGCCGGTCTCGTCACCACGCGCCGTGTCGGCCAGTGGATTTTCTACAAGCGAAACGAAGAAACCATCGCTGCCTTCCTGAAGCAGCTCTCCCAGGATCTTTGATATGCCCCTCGCCCTCCTCGTTCTCGCCTTGAGCTCCTTTGCAATAGGCACCACGGAATTCGTCATCATGGGTCTGCTGCCGGAAGTGGCCGCCGACCTCTCCGTCACCATTCCGCAGGCCGGCTGGCTCGTCACCGGCTATGCGCTGGCCGTCGCGATCGGCGCGCCGGTCATGGCGGTCTCCACCGCCAAGCTGAAGCGGCGCACGGCGCTGATCGCGCTGATGGCCTTCTTCATCGCCGGCAACCTGCTCTGCGCCATCGCCCCGAATTACTGGGTGCTGATGTTTGCCCGCGTCGTCACCGCCCTTTGCCACGGCGCCTTCTTCGGCATCGGCTCGGTGGTTGCAGCCGGTCTCGTCAGTGAGGACCGCAAGGCCCGCGCCGTCGCTTTGATGTTCACCGGCCTGACGCTGGCAAACGTTCTCGGCGTCCCGCTCGGCACCGCGATCGGCCAGGCTTATGGCTGGCGCTCCACCTTCGCCGTCGTCACCGTTATCGGTATCGTCACCATCCTCGGCCTGATTGCCATCCTGCCGAAAGACAAGAACGAAACGCAGGGCAGCCTGCTTGCCGAAATCTCGGCGCTGCGCAACGGCCGCCTGTGGCTGGCGCTGTCGACCCGTCTTCTTCTCGGCCTCGATGTTCGCGCTCTTCACCTATATCGCGCCGCTGCTGCGCGATGTCACCGGCCTGTCGCCGAAGGGTGTCACCTGGACGCTGTTCCTGATCGGCCTCGGCCTCACCATCGGCAATCTGCTCGGCGGCAAGCTCGCCGACTGGAAGCTTGGCGTCACGCTGGCCGGCGTCTTTGCCGCGATCGCCGTCACCTCGGTGGTCTTCAGCTTCACCAGCCGCTTCTTCATCCCAGCGGAAATCACCCTGCTCGTCTGGGCGATCGCCACCTTTGCCGCCGTTCCCGCCCTGCAGGTCGGCGTCGTCAGCTTCGGCAAGGATGCACCGAACCTGGTCTCGACGATCAATATCGGCGCCTTCAACACCGGCAACGCGCTCGGCGCCTGGGCCGGAGGCATGGTGATCGCATCAGGCTTCGAGCTCACCCGCGTACCCCTGGCAGCCGCCCTCATGGCCATCATCGGCCTCGGCGCGACCGCCCTCACCTATCTTTCGGCCCGGGGCAAGACAGCCCCCGCCCCGGCCGCGTGATCCCCGCCAGAAAAGGAAAGACTTATGACCAAGCTTTTTGAACCGACACAGGTTGGCGACATCGCCGTCAAGAACCGCATCGTCATGGCCCCGCTGACCCGCAACCGCTCGCCGGGCGCCGTGCCGAACGACCTGAACGTCGAATATTACCGCCAGCGCGCCAGCGCCGGCCTGATCATCACCGAGGCAACCCCGATCACCCATCAGGGCCAGGGTTATGCCGACGTGCCTGGCCTCTACACGAAGGAAGCGCTCGATGGCTGGAAGCGCGTCACCGACGCCGTCCATGCCGGCGGCGGCAAGATCGTCGTCCAGATGTGGCATGTCGGCCGTATCTCGCACACCACGCTGCAGCCAAACGGCGGCAAGCCGGTCTCCTCGACCAACCGCGCCGCCAAGGGCAAGACCTACCTCGTCAATCCTGACGGCACCGGCACCTTCGCCGAGACTTCCGAGCCCCGCGCTCTGGAAACGTCCGAAATCCCCGGCATCATCGAGGACTATCGCAAGGCTGCCCGCGCTGCCATCGACGCCGGCTTCGACGGCGTGGAGATCCACGGCGCCAATGGCTACTTGCTCGACCAGTTCATGCGCGACGGCATCAACGACCGCACTGACCAGTATGGCGGCTCGATCGAAAACCGCACCCGCCTGACCTTCGAAGTCGTGGAAGCCGTCACCAGGGAAATCGGCGCCGGCCGCACCGCCATCCGCCTGTCGCCGGTCACGCCGTCGAACGACAGCTACGATTCGAACCCGCAGGCCGTCTTCACCCACGTGGTCGAGGGACTGGCGAAATACGATCTCGCCTATATCCATATCGTCGAAGGCCAGACCGGCGGCGAACGCGACTACAAGGGCGGCACCAACCCCTCCTTCGACTATGCAGCGCTGCGCGCCGCTTATGAAAAGGCCGGCGGCAAGGCAAGCTGGATGGTCAATAACGGCTACGACCGCGACATGGCGATCGCCGCCGCCGAAACCGGCCGCGCCGACCTCGTCGCCTTCGGCAAGCCCTTCATCGCCAACCCCGATCTCGTCGAGCGCCTGCAGAAGAACCTGCCCCTCAACGCCGGCGACCAGGCCACCTTCTACGGCGGCGGCGCCAAGGGCTACACGGACTACCCGCTGATCGACAAGGTCGCGTAAGGACTGAGTGGAAACTGAGAAATCCCGCCCAAGAGGCGGGATTTCTTTTTGGGGCAGTCCCACCACTTCCCTCAGTCATCCTCGGCCTCGTGCCGAGGATCTAACGACCCCCTACATCAACCGTTGCAGATGCTCGGGACAGGCCGGAGCATGGCGGCGGTCTATTCGAAGGCTCACCCCCTTCAAACCGACCCTCCCGCCCCCTACCTTCCACCCCATGTTCGAACCCTACCTCTCCCGCTGGTCCCTCACGCCCGACGGCCGCCCAATCGTCACCCATAGCAGCAAGCTTCTGCCCGTCCTCTGGCGCAGCAAGCCGGCCATGCTGAAGATGTCGGAGGACGAGGCGGAGCGGGCCGGTGGCGCGGTGCTGGATTGGTGGGATGGCAAGGGTGCGGCGCGCGTCTATGCCCATGACAGCCACGCCGTTCTGATGGAACGTTCGCTCAGTCCGCAGTCGCTGCTCAGGATGGCCCATGAGGGGCAGGACGACGCGGCGACGCGGATCATCTGCCGTACCGTCAACGCTCTCCACGACCCGCGTCAAAAGCCGCTGCCTGCGCTCATCCCGCTCGAACGATGGTTCCGCGAACTGGCGCCCGCGGCCGCGGCCCATGGCGGCACGCTTGCCGATTGCGATCGCGTCGCCAGGACGTTGCTGGCCGAGCCGCAGGCTACGGCCGTCCTCCACGGCGACATCCATCACAGCAATATCCTCGATTTCGGCGAGGACGGCTGGCTGGCGATCGATCCCAAGGGGCTCTACGGCGAGCGCGGCTTCGACTTCGCCAACACCTTTGCCAACGAGGACCTGGCGACGATCGCCGCCCCCGGCCGCCTGCAGCGGCAACTGCCGATCGTCTCGGCGGAAACCGGACTTGAGCCTCGGCGTCTGCTGCAATGGATCGTCGCCTATTCCGGCCTGTCGGCCGCCTGGTTTATGGGCGACGGCTCGACGGAGAGCGCCGATCTGCAGCTGGCGGTCGCCCGCATCGCGCTTGGCGAACTCGGCTAGCCCACGATCGCCTCGCGATTGGTGAGCAGTCCCGCGGTCTTCGGCAGGCAGCCGAGCGCCACCAGCGAAGCACGCACGGCTTCATCGATCGGCGTCTGCGGCTCGCGACCGAGCTCGGCCGCCAGCTTGGTATTGGACATGCGCAGCGGCTCCTTCCAGAGATAGCGCATCTCCTTGACCTCCCGCATGACGGTGATGAAGGGTGCCGCCAGCGGCACGATCCACCAGGGAAAGGCGCCGATCTTTGCCCGGCCGCCCGAAACCCTACGGATCGCCTCGGCCATCTGGCGGCCGTCGCGATCCCAGAAGCCATCCATGTGATAGACGGCGAAGTCCGGCAGCGAGGAAGCCCGCTCGATGAGCTCGGCCATCGTCTCGGCCACATCGGGAAGATAGGCCCATTGATGACCAATGCCATCGCGTGCCGGGTTCTTCAGCGTCCGGACCGGCTTGCCCGACGTGACGATCTGCGAGAACCAGCTGTTGCCGGTCGTGCCCGGGCCGAAGAAATCACCGGCGCGGACGATGATCACACCGGTCCCCTGCTCCGCCGCCCGCTTCAGCCGCTTCTCCATCTCCACGCGGATCGCTCCCTTCTTCGTCACCGGTTTCTGCGGGCTGTCTTCGCGGAGGACAGGAAAGGCATCCGGCCCGAAATTATAGACCGTCCCCGGCAGGACGATGCGGGCGCCAACCGAGCACGCCGCCGCGATCGTATTGTCGAGCATCGGCAGCACCAGCTTTTCCCAGTCGCGATAACCCGGCGGGTTCACCGCATGTACGATCAGCGCCGTGCCCTCCGCCGCCGCGCGGACATCGCCCGCATCCATCGCATCGCCTTGCACCCATCCGATTTCAGGCATGCGCTGCGATGCAGCCTTCGCATTGCGGTTCAGCGCCCGCACCTGCCATCCGCGCTGCATCAGCTTGCGGGCAACGGCGCCGCCGATACCGCCCGTGGCGCCAAGAACGAGAGCTGTCTTCCGATCCTCTGTCATCTCAATCTCCTTGATGATGACGCGATCATGCGCCCGTCGCGCGATAAACGAAATTGACGAAATACGTGCATCATCTATACATAAATCAATGAGCAACGAACCAAGCTGGGATCTCTACCGCACCTTTCTGACCGTGCTGGCGCATGGCTCGCTTTCGGCCGCCGCGCGTGAGCTCGGCCTGACCCAGCCGACCATCGGCCGCCATATCGACGCGCTCGAACAAGCCGTCGGCGCCGAGCTCTTCACACGCTCGCAAAGCGGCCTGCTGCCGACGGACGCCGCACAATTGCTCGCGCCCTTCGCGCAGACCATGGCCGCAAGCTCCTCGGCCCTCTTGCGCGCCGCCTCCGGCCATCGCGACCGGATCGACGGAACGGTGAGGATCAGCGCCAGCGAAGTGATCGCCGTCGAGGTCCTGCCGCCGATCCTCGCCGCGCTTCAGGACCACCACCCCGCGCTCGAGATCGAGCTCTCGGCCTCCGATACTGTCGAGGACCTGCTCAATCGCGAGGCCGATATCGCCGTACGGATGATGGAGCCGCAGCAGGACGCGCTCGTCGTCAGGCGGATCGGCGACATCCCGATCGGCTGCTACGCCCATCACGCCTATCTGGAAAAGCACGGCACGCCGCAGACGCTGGAAGATATCGAGACGCATCGCCTGATCGGCTTCGACCGGCAGACCGCCTATGTGCGCACGATGGTGAAACGCTTCCCGGTGGCCGAAGGCATCGCCTTCTCGCTGCGCACCGACAGCTATCTCGCGCAGCTCGCCGCCATCCGCGCCGGCGCCGGCATCGGCATGTGTCAGACGGGTCTTGGGGATGCCGATCCGAACCTCAGGCGTGTTCTTCCCGGCGTCATGGACATGCATATCGGCACATGGGTGGCCATGCATGAAAATCTGAAGACGTCGCCGCGCTGCCGCGTGGCCTTTGATGCCTTGGTCGAGGGTTTGAAGCTTTATCTGGACAGCTGTTCCAGCACGCGCGCCCGGTGACGCGCGGTCAGATATTGGATCGGAGCGAACTCAGGCGCCGGGCGATGCCTCGGCCCCAGGGCTTTTTCTGAACAGGCCGTCGACCACTTCGGTCTCCGGACGATCGCCGCCCTCGGCATATTCCTCGTGCCACTTGCCCTTGTCGTCCTGCCAGCTGATCTCGGCGGAATCGCCGCCGACCTGCTGCTCGGCAGCAACGATGCGCGCAGCTTCCAGCGCTTCTGCATGTGACGGGAAGGCCTCGGAATAGACATTGCCCAGGCGGTACGCCCAGCCTCCGTCATGCGGCACAACCTCATAAACCACCTTGACCATGCACCTCTCCTCTTTGTTTTCTTGGACGCGGCGAAAAGCTTCCGGAGATCAATCCGGCGGATCGCGGGCGATGAAACAAGATACGAGGCACGCCGCGATGTCTGTCCGGCTGACCGATTTGGGCAGTATTCCATTAAATCGGGCATAGCGCAAATTTGGCGTGCAATGGCCCCGGCTTGATTAGCGATATCATCGGCTTAGATTGTTCTGGTGAATCAATTCTGGAGCGTAGCGTGACCCTCGCCGCACGACTGAGAGACGAAAAATTCCTGGTCATCGCGGTGATCGTAGCGGCAGTGGCCTATGGCTTGGAGCACAGCATCCTGGAAATGGGCCGCGGTGCGGCGCTGATCGCCGCGGCAGCCCTCGTCGGCACCATCGTGCTCGCCTCCATCCGCGTCGCTCACCACGCCGAGATCCTTGCCGTCAAGGTCGGCGATCCCTATGGCACGATGATCCTGACGCTGTCTGCCGTCCTCGTCGAGGTCATCATCCTCGCGATCATGATGGCCGGCGAAAGCTCGCCGACGCTGGTGCGTGACACGATCTATTCGGCGCTGATGCTGGATATCAACGGCATTCTCGGCCTCGCCGCCCTGCTCGGCGGCCTCAAGCACGGCGAGCAACCCTATAACGACAATTCCGGTAAGACCTATGGCGTCATGATCCTGACGGCGATCGGCATTTCGATGATCGTTCCCGAATTCGTGCCCGACGACAAATGGCACTATTATTCCGGCTTCACGATCATCGCCATGATCGCGCTCTACGGCCTCTTCCTGCGCATGCAGGTCGGCCAGCACAGCTATTTCTTCAGCTACAGTTATCCGCGCACCGAACGGAAGACGGCAACGCCCGACGAGCCCCACGCCGACGAACCGGCCTCCGCCTCGATCGCGACAATCCTGATCGGCGTCGTCATCATTGGCGCGCTCGCCGAATTCATGTCGGCCTTCATGACAGAGGGCCTGCGCGATACCGGCGCCCCGATCGCGCTCACCGCCATCGTCGTTGCCGCGATCTCCGCCGCCCCCGAAATTCTGACGGCATTGCGCGCTGCCCTGAAGAACCGCATGCAGGCAACGGTTAACATCGCCATGGGCGCCTCGCTGTCGACGGTGATCCTGACGGTCCCCGTCATGGAGGCCATCGCCCTCTACACTGGCCAGCCCTTCGTCATGGCCATGACCCCGGTCCAGACAGTGATGGTCGCTATCACCCTCATCGCCGCCGCCATCAACCTCAACGACGGCGAAACCAACGCCATAGAGGGGATGACACATTTCATTCTGTTCGCAACGTTCCTGATGCTGTCGGCGCTGGGGCTATAAACTCACTCGTCGATGCGATCGGACAACCTGACCGCAGCATCTCGCAGTGAAGGAAGATGCTGAGCAACCACAGCCCAGATTATATCATCAGCTATCCGGTGGTATTCGTGCCGCAGAATGTTTCCGATGCCCCGGATCTGCTTCCACGGAATATCCCGCTCGCTCGCGATCAAATCATCCGGCAGATGACGGCTGGCTTCCGAGATAATTTCCAGCGCCCGTTGCGTCGCCAGTCGCAATAGCCAATCGGCCTTGAAATCATCGAGCGACTTGCCGTCCGTGGCAGCCTTCACCCCGTCTATGGTTTCGATGATCTCGGCGAGAACCGGCTTCAGCTTCCTCGCCATCAAAAGACCCGGATGGCGTTCTGCTCGATATCAGCCTTCAGCATCGGATGCAGGCTGTCGCGGGTCGTGACGTCGACCTCCACGTCGAGCTTGTCCTCGAGAAACTGCTTGATGGCGACCAAATCGAGAAGCGAGAAATGCGAGCCGGCTTCATGGTCGATGAAAATATCGAGGTCGCTATCGGGAGTCGGCTCATCGCGGGCCACCGAGCCGAAAAGATAAAGCCCCGTCGCGCCCATGCCGCGAACGGCATCGGAATGCTCCTTCAAGCTTTCGAGCGCTTCTCTTCTATCCATGAGCGAAAAGCTAACACATGCGCTCGCCGATCTCCACAGCCGCCCACCCAAACAAAAAGCCCGCCGTCTCCGGCGGGCTTCGATATTCCAACTAAAACTATCGCTTACTTGCAAGCGCCGCAGAAGCGCTGGATGCGGCGGCAAGCTTCTTCCAGCAGGTCTTCGGAGGTTGCATAGGAGATGCGGAAGTTCGGGCCGAGGCCGAAGGCCGAGCCGTGGACGACGGCAACGCCTTCGCTTTCCAGCAACTCGGTGACAAAGTCTTCGTCGGTTTCGATGACCTTGCCGGACGGTGCGGTCTTGCCGATCAGGCCCTTGCAGGACGGATAGACGTAGAAGGCGCCTTCAGGAACCGGGCAGGAAATGCCCTTGGCCTGGTTGAGCATCGAGACGACGAGATCGCGGCGTCCTTCGAAGATTTTCTTGTTGGCCGGGATGAAGTCCTGCGGGCCGTTCAGTGCTTCGACGGCGGCCCACTGGGCAATCGAGGTCGTGCCCGAGGTCTGCTGGCCCTGGATCATGTCCATCGCCTTGATCAGCTGCAGCGGGCCGGCTGCGTAGCCGATACGCCAGCCGGTCATGGCATAGGCCTTGGAGACGCCGTTCATCGTCAGCGTACGGTCGTAGAGCGACGGCTCGACTTCGACAGGCGTCGCGAACTTGAAGTCGCCATAGGTCAGATGCTCGTACATGTCGTCGGTCAGAACCCAGACATGTGGATGCTTGACGAGAACGTCGGTCAGCGCCTTGAGTTCGTCATGCGTATAGGCAGCGCCCGACGGGTTAGACGGCGAGTTGAACATGAACCACTTGGTCTTCGGCGTGATTGCCTTTTCGAGGTCGGCGGCCTGGAGCTTGAAGTTGTTCTCCTGGGTCGTCGCGACGAAGACGGGCGTGCCGCCGCAAAGCGCTACGATCTCGGGATAGGACACCCAGTAAGGCGTCGGGATGACGACTTCGTCGCCGGCGTTCAGCGTCGCCATGAAGGCGTTGAAGAGGATGTGCTTGCCGCCGGTGCCGACGATCGTCTGCTCCCACGTATAGTCGAGATTGTTCTCGCGCTTGAACTTCGCGGCAATCGCCTTGCGCAGTTCCGGGATACCGGAGATCGGCGTGTACTTCGTCTCGCCGCGGCGGATCGCGTCGATCGCCGCTTCCTTGATATTGTCAGGCGTATCGAAATCCGGTTCGCCAGCGCCGAGGCCGATCACGTCGCGTCCTTTGGCTTTCAGCTCGCGCGCTTTCTGAGCGACTGCGATGGTGGCTGAAGGCTTCACACGGGAAAGAGCATCGGCAAGGAAGGCCATGATATCGGTCCTATACGGTTGAAAGGGGCAGAAAGCCGGGACCGGAATTCTGCGCTAAGGTCTATGTCCAATGTAGACAGGCATTTCAAGGGCAAAGGCGCGATGGCGCCGATGATTCTTATTGATCAATTGCCGCACCTGAAAGCCGTGCCGGAATCGTCTTTGCAGCGATGCACTGAATCACTTTGCGAAGAACTTGAATCGATTTCTGAAGAGATCCGGATTTACCCCTTAAAATCAGAAACTTCCACGTTTCGGGCCTTTGCCGCAAATAAGCCGCAACAAATGCCGCGGCACGCCGCAATTCGGTCGTGAGCCCGCCGGGATCGAAGCCTCAATCTGGATCATCCGAAATTGGTTATTGAGGGTATGCCAATGTTTCTGGAAGACGAGTTTGCCACAGAGCGGCTCCGCGCCAGCCGTGTGTCCTTTTCATTCCTGATTGCGTTCACGACATTTTTCGCATCGCTGATGATGGCCGCAGGCCTGGTCTCCGCCGCCCGCGCCGAAGAAGCGCAGCCGCAGAAGGTCGAGCAGCTCGCAGGCCTCGTTCGCCCGAACGACGTCAACAGCGGCTCGCTGCTCTTTCCGTCGAAGGAACCGGGCTTCTTCATCGAGGCGCCGCGGCTGAAGACCGATGTGCAGATGGACGTCTCCGGCCCCGTCGCCCGCGTCAAGGTCACCCAGCGCTTCCAGAACCCGAGCAAGGGCTGGGTCGAGGGCACCTATGTCTTCCCGCTGCCAGAAAATTCCGCCGTCGACGAACTGAAGATGCAGATCGGCGATCGCTTCATCGAGGGCCAGATCAAACCGCGTCAGGAAGCCCGCGAGATCTACGAACAGGCCAAGGCAGAAGGCAAGAAGGCCGCTCTTCTCGAACAGCAGCGCCCGAACATCTTCACCAACCAGGTCGCCAATATCGGCCCGGGCGAAACCATCGTCGTGCAGATCGAATATCAGCAGGCCGTGCACCAATCGGGCGGCGAGTTCTCGCTGCGCTTTCCGATGGTCGTCGCGCCTCGCTACAATCCGGCCCCCGTCGTCCAGACCGTCGAGTTCAACAACGGCGCCGGCTTCGCGGTGCCGTCCGATCCGGTGCCGAACCGCGAGAAGATCGAGGCACCGGTGCTCGATCCGCGCGAAAACGCCAGGATCAATCCGGTGGCGCTGACCGTGAACCTCAAGGCAGGCTTCCCGCTCGGCGACGTCAAATCCGCCTTCCACGATGTCGACATCAAGCAGGACGGCGACCAGAACCGCGTCATCAGCCTGAAGGGTGACTCCGTTCCCGCCGACAAGGATTTCGAGCTCACCTGGAAGGCAACTCCCGGCAAGACGCCGAGCGCCGGCCTCTTCCGCGAGGTGCTCAACGGCAAGACCTATCTTCTCGCCTTCGTCACCCCGCCCGCAACACCGGATGCCTCCACGGCACCGCCGAAGCGCGAGGTCATCTTCGTCATCGACAATTCCGGCTCGATGTCCGGCGAGTCGATCGCGCAGGCCAAGGAAAGCCTGGCGCTGGCGATCTCCAGGCTCGGCCCCGACGACCGCTTCAACGTCATCCGTTTCGACGATACGATGACCGACTATTTCGGCGGCCTTGTCGGCGCGACACCAGACAATCGCGAAAAGGCGATCGCCTATGTGCGCGGCCTCACCGCCGATGGCGGCACCGAGATGCTGCCGGCGCTCGAAGATGCGCTGCGCAACCAGGGCGCCGTCGCCAATGGCGCGCTCCGCCAGGTGGTCTTCCTGACGGATGGCGCGATCGGCAACGAGCAGCAGCTGTTCATGGAGATCACCAACAACCGCAGCGATGCTCGCGTCTTCACAGTCGGCATCGGCTCGGCTCCGAACTCCTACTTCATGACCAAGGCCGCCGAGCTCGGCCGCGGCACCTTCACCCATATCGGCTCGACCGATCAGGTGGCCTCGCGCATGGGCGAGCTCTTCGCCAAGCTGCAGAACCCTGCGATGACCGATATCGCCGCCACTTTCGACGGCGTGCAGGCAAGCGACATCACGCCGAACCCGATGCCCGACCTCTATACCGGCGAGCCCGTCGTCCTGACCGCCGAACTGCCGACGGACAAGCCATCAGGCAAGCTGCAGATATCAGGCAAGACCGGCGCCCAGCCCTGGCGCGTCGAGATGGATATCGCCAATGCCGCCGATGGCAAAGGGCTCTCCAAGCTTTGGGCGCGCCGCAAGATCGACGATCTCGAAGCCCGCTCCTACGAGCGCCAGGATCCGGCAGCGCTCGACAAGGATGTCGAGACGATCGCCATGGCTCACCATCTCGTCTCCCGCGTCACCAGCCTCGTTGCCGTCGACGTCACGCCGTCGCGCGCCGATGGCCAGCCGGTCACCTCGACCAAGCTGCCACTCAACCTGCCCGACGGATGGGACTTCGATAAGGTGATGGGCGAACCCGCCCCTGCCCCTGCCGGCAGCGCACCGGATCACGCCATGGCAAAGCCGCAGATGGAATTTGCCGCCGTCGCCAACCAGATGGCCGCCGCCCCGACACCGGGTGCCGCAAACCTGATCGCCCAGCGCTCGGCATCGGTAAAGCTGCCGCAGACGGCAACCCTTGCCGACCGGCAGATCATGCAGGGCCTGACCATGTTGCTCGCAGCCCTGGCCGCTGCCGGCGGCTTTGCGATCTGGCGCCGCCGCATCCGCGGCGCCTTCCTCACAGGAGGCCGTTGATGCCCGGCGCACAACGCGGAAGCTGGAACGAGGAAGCGGGCGAGTTCGACCCGCTTCCGAGCTATCTGGAGCTGATGATGGCGAATGCCGCGGCGACGGCGTTTGAGATCGACGCGCCCCGGAAAAGCCTCCTAGCCCGCCTGTCGGCGATGGAGAAGGTGATCGCCGTCGCCATCCTCGGCCTCGGGCTCTACGGCACGGCGCTGATGACCAGCGGCTTCTACATGAAGGGCAAGGCAGAACTCTCGCAGGTGCTGCTGAAACGCGCCTTCGCCGCCGAGCTGCGCGGCGAGGATGCCAAGCCCTGGCCCTGGGCAGATTTCACCACAGAAGCCGAAGTCAGCGCCCCACGCCTCGGCAAGACGGCGATCGTGCTCTCCGGCGCCACGGGCGAAGCCCTCGCCTTCGGCCCGGCCTGGCTCAGCAACACGCCGCAGCCCGGAGAAGAAGGCACCTCCGTCATCGCCGCCCACCGCGACACGCATTTCCGCTGGCTGAAGGATGTGCGCGCCGGAGACGATATCGAGATCACCCGCCGCGACGGCTCCGTCCTGACCTTCAAGGCAACAGATGCCCGTGTCGCCCGCTGGGATGAAAGCGGCATCGACGCCGCGTCAGAGGGCCGCCACCTCGTGCTGACGACCTGCTGGCCCTTCGACGCCACCGAGCGCGGCCCGATGCGCTACATCGTCGAAGCCGAACTGGTCGACAGGATCCAGACCGGCACCGTTCAACCCGGCAACACAAAGCCGTTATCCGGGACCTGATGAGGTTGAAGCGATCGCCCACGCGCGCCACCTACCCGCCTGGATGGTAGAACGGGGAGATCATGAACATGCTCAGGGGATTGCGCATCGCTTTGGCGGCAGGCGCCGCATTTGCAACAGCCGGCGCGGCATTCGCCGCCGACCGGGTGCAAACCAAGGAAGTGACGGTCAGCGTCGATACGCTGGCAACCGGGCTCGATCATCCCTGGGCGGTCGAGGTCATGCCCGACGGCGCCTATCTCATCACCGAACGCCCCGGCAATATCAGGATCATCCGCGACGGGAAGGCATCAGAGCCGCTCGGCGGCGTGCCCGAGGTCAGCGCCCGCGGCCAGGGCGGCCTGATGGACGTGGCGCTCGCCCCGGATTTCGCCCAAAGCCGCATCCTCTATTTCACCGCCGCGATTGCCAATGCCAAGGGATCGGGCACGGAAGCCTTTTCTGCAAAGCTCTCGGCCGACGAGAGCAGGCTTGAGGACGTGAAGCCGATCTTCACCATGGCGAAGTTCACCGGCGGCAACATCCAGTACGGCTCGCGGATCGCCATCGCCAAAGACGGCAGCCTGTTCATCAGCGTCGGCGACCGCGGCAGCCGCGACCGCTCGCAGGATTTCAAGGACGACGCCGGCTCGATCATCCATGTCAACGCCGATGGCAGCATCCCCGCCGACAACCCCTTCCGCGACGGCGCAAAGGCGCTCCCCGAAATCTGGTCTAAGGGCCACCGCAACCCGCAGGGCATCACCTTCGACAGCTCCGACGGCAAGCTCTACACCGTCGAGCATGGCGCCCGCGGCGGCGACGAGATCAATCTCATCCAACCCGGCAAGAATTACGGCTGGCCTGTCATCACCTATGGCCGCGACTATTCCGGCGCCAAGATCGGCGAAGGGACGGAAAAGGCCGGATTGGAGCAACCCCTCCACTACTGGGATCCCTCGATCGCCCCTGGCGCCATCGCCGTCTATCGCGGCAAGATGTTCCCGGAATGGGACGGCGACATGCTGGTGGCCGCGCTGAAGTTCCAGCTGCTGTCGCGCATGCAGCGTGACGAAAGCGGCAAGTTCACCGCCGAGGAACGTCTGTTCGAGGGCAATTACGGCCGCATCCGCGACGTGACCGTGGCCCCCGACGGCGCCTTGCTGATGGTCACCGACGAAAGCGACGGCGCGCTGCTGCGCGTCTCCCGCGCCGCCAATCAGGACGGCTGATCGCAGATCACGAATTTCAGTCCACAGCGCCAGCCCCGGCTGATGCGTTCATTCACGCTTGCTGAAACAAAACCCAGCTGCTAACCACGGCCATCACACCGTGCTCCCCGCAATCGAGGAATGACATGACTCGCGTTCAGGCGAACCTGTTGCTGTTGCTTGCTGCTGCCATCTGGGGCGGCGGCTTCGTGGCGCAGTCGACAGCGATGAAGGAACTCAGCCCGTTCTGGTTCATCGGCCTGCGTTTCGCCGTTGCGACGGCCGCCGTCCTGCCCTTCGTTCTGCTCGAGCGCCGCAAGGCTGCCGTCAAGACCAGCAGGCGCCATCTCGGCCTCTACCTGGCAATCGGCCTTGCCCTCTTCGGTGGCGCCGCGACCCAGCAGGTCGGCCTGCAGACGACGTCGGTCACCAATTCGAGCTTCATCACCGGCCTCTACGTGGTCTTCGTACCCGTCATCGCCGTGCTCTTCCTGCGCCGCCCGCCGCACTGGATCATCTGGCCGGGTGCCGTGATGGCAATCGCCGGCATCTACCTTCTGTCGGGCAGACATTTGTCGGCTCTGACGGTCGGCGATGGCCTGACCGTCATCTGCGCCGGCTTCTGGGCGATCCAGATCACGCTGGCAGGAACGACCGTCAAGGAAACCGGCCGCCCCCTGGCCCTGTCGGCCACGCAGTTTGCCATCACCTCCCTGCTCGCTCTCATCGTCGCCGCGATCTTCGAACCCGTCAGTCTCGACGCCATCATGGGCGCAGCACCCGAGATCCTCTATGTCGGCGTTTTCTCCTCTGGCGTCGCCTTCGTGCTGCAGATCATCGGCCAGCGATATACGACACCCTCGCAGGCGGCGATCTTCCTGTCGTCGGAAGCCCTGTTCGGTTCCTCGCTCGCCGCATTGATCCTTGGCGAGACAATTCCCCCAGTCGGCTATATCGGCTGCGCGCTGATGTTTAGCGCTATGCTTGTAGTCGAGGTGGTGCCCGAACTGTCGCGACGCCGCGCCCAGGCGGTCTGAAACCGCATCCACGGCACATCGCCGGAATGATTCGGAATTTTTTTTGGGTGGGTCCGAAGACCCGCTCACGTTGTGTTTTTGGGAAAATCTGCTCACAAATTATATTGCAGACGATACAAAACGTTAATCATGCACCCGCGCGGAGCGATTTTTTGCGTTTTGGCGCAAATAGGACACCCGCGGCGACTGTGCTCCTGAGGACACGTTAAAAAACTTTTGCTTGCCAATTCCCAATAATCACAGCAATCTCGCGGCGTTCGGGCATTTTGCGAGCATGGGAAGTCCTTAAGAAAGTGCGCGCCGGAAACGCTAATATTCCGGTCAGCCGGTCTCACAAGATGGGGAATAATCCCACCAAGAGACAGGCCGAGGTAGAGGGGACCTTTTTCTCGAAATTCAAGAACTGCCTGCTAGCGCTCCGGAAGGGGCATAATTGATGCTGCCCGTGTGGATGGCGGGCAGAGAGAAAAGGACCTGACGCATGGCCGAGACTGGCACTGTAAAATTCTTCAATACCGACAAAGGCTTCGGCTTTATCAAGCCGGACAAGGGTGGCGCCGATATCTTTGTACACATTTCTGCCGTTCAGGCTTCCGGCCTCGCCGGACTGACGGAAAACCAGAAGGTAAGCTTCGACACGGAGCCGGATCGCCGCGGCAAGGGACCGAAGGCCGTCAATCTTCAGATTGCTGGCTGAGCCCAAACAAGGCCGTCGAATTCGAGTTGAAGCCCGGCAGAAATGCCGGGTTTTGTTATTCAGCATCCGTTCAGATAGCCGCCACTATCGTCTCAACATCACGGCGCAGGAACCCGCAGCCGTCCTGAAGAGTTTTAAAGGCAGCACTTCCCGCTGTCTTGGAGAGTAGGACAAGATCATGAACACGATCGCAAAGACACTTCTTCTGACGGCCGCAGCCGCCGCTCTCAGCCTTTCCGCTGTCAGCGAAGCTTCCGCCGACAGCTGGCGCCATCACCACAATAACGACGCCTGGGTCGGCGGTGCCGTTGGCCTCGCAACCGGCCTCGTTGTCGGCTCGGCAATCGCCAACGCCAACCAGCCGCGCTACTATTATGATGAGCCGCGCTACGCAGAACCGGTTTACGAGCCGGAATACGAAGCCGTGCCGGTCTACCGCGCTCCCCCGCGTTATTACGCACCGGTCCGCGCCGGCATCGAGCCCTGGACGCCGCAGTGGCAGCGTTACTGCTCGTACCGCTACCGGACCTTCGATCCGGGCACGGGCACCTTCATCGGCAACGATGGCCGCGAGCACTTCTGCACCGCCGGCTGATCGCCGCCCGATCGGATATTAAGAAAGCGCCGCTCATCGAGCGGCGCTTTTCGTTTGTCAGATGCCCTGCAGGAACGGGTTGTTGCGCCGCTCGTCGCCGATCCGGCTCCCCGGCCCATGGCCGCAGATGAAGCCGACATCGTCCCCCAGCGGCAGCACCTTGTCGCGGATCGACGCCATCAGCTGGTCGTGGTCCCCGCCCGGCAGATCGGTGCGCCCGATCGAACCGTTGAACAGCACGTCGCCGAGATGCGCGAAATTCTGCGCGCGATTGACATAGATCACATGCCCGGGCGCATGACCCGGCGTGTGATAGACCTCGAACTCGTGATTGCCGAACGATACCTTGTCGCGGTCTTCCAGCCAGCGGTCCGGCTCGACATTCTTGAGACCGGTGATCCCGTATTTCTGCTGCTGCGTCTCGATCCGCTGCAGCAGCGGCAGGTCGTCCTTGTGCGGACCGACGATATCGATCCCCAGCGCCGCCTTGAGATCCTTGGCGCCGCCGGCATGGTCGAGATGGCCATGTGTCAGCCAGATCTCCTTGATCTTGAAGCCGTTCTCCTCGACCACCTTGACGATCGTCTCGACGTCGCCGCCGGGATCGACCACCACCCCCTCCTTGGTGTCAGGATCGAAAAGCACGGTGCAATTCTGCTGAAACGGTGTCACCGGAATGATTCCGGCCTGTAGCATACCCATTGGCGCCTCTTATGTTCTCTACCCGCCCCTATAGTCTGAATGGCGAGTGACGAAAGCAAGTTTTTATCGGCGCCTCACACCTAAGAGACAGGCTGTAACAACAGTTTATGACGGCGAAAAGCGCCTTTCGCTCCTGTTTTTCCTTTGAAAATCAACAACCTGCAAGAACCTCCCGGCATGGTGGAAACAATAGGCTTACGCCTTTTGGAACCGGATGGTGAACGGTGCGTTTCCAGCCCGGTAAACAAGGAGAAATGCAAATGACCATGACGAGAAACATTTTCCTGGCAGGCGCCGTGCTTGTTGCAAGCGCGGGCTTTGCGCATGCGGAAATGGCCGCCACGGCCATCAACGATCTCAATGTCCGCGCCGGTCCCGGCCCGCAATACCCTTCCGTCGGCATCGCCACCCGCGGCTCGTCGGCCTATCTCGACGGCTGCATCCAGGGCAGCCGCTGGTGCCGCGTCGATGTCAACGGCGTCCGCGGCTGGGTCTATGCCGAATATCTGCAGGTCCAGCATGAAGGCGCCCCTGTCGTGGTCGAGCAGAACCAGACGAGCCTCGGCGTCCCCGTCGTGACCTACGAGACAACGGCGAGCGTCGTTCCCGCCGAGCCGCAGCCCGGCCCCGGTGACGAGCTGCTCGGCCCGGTCGGAGACGTCGATGCGATCACGCCGCCGGCCGAAGTCCGCACCTATATCGACACCACGCCGGCGCAGACCGTGCAGCTCGGCGGTGATGTCGTCGTCGGTGCAGAGGTTCCGGCTGACGTGACCTTCCAGGAAGTCCCGAATTACGAATATCGCTACACCCGCATCAACGACCGCCCGGTGCTGGTCGATCCCGGTACCCGCCGCATCGTCTACGTCTATAACTGAGGCGGATTAGCGATCCGGAATGAAACAGAAAAGGCGGCCGCCTGGCCGCCTTTTCGCATTTCTGTGGACAAGTTTACTGCGAGGCGACTGTCTATCCACCGGCTCCCCGCACACGCAGCCTGTTGATTGTTGTCCCGATTGCGTTTTATCCACTGACGCACTGGGGAAAAATATGCGTTGTATTGGCAAGCGGAGACTGGCCGGGTTCGGGCGAAGGCGAGCCTCGGCCCGAGCTCTGCAAGGTCCGGGAGCGCCGAGAGCGGCCCGGAACGCATGGGATGAGAAAGGGAAATGACGTGGCGCCACGACAGACCAGCGCGAAAGCGGCCAAGCCTGAGCCGCTGTCCACGCCGATGGAAAACAGCGGCATCATCGACTTCGAAATCATCGAGCTGTTCTTCTTCGCCTATCGCGATTTCGTCTCCGATCCGGACGCCATTCTCGAGAAAAGCGGCTTCGGACGCGCCCATCACCGGGTGGTACACTTTGTTAACCGTGAACCCGGCATGACCGTTGCTGATCTTCTGGATACATTGAAGATTACCAAACAGAGCCTCGCCCGAGTGCTCAAACAACTGATCGATTCAGGCTACATTAGACAAGTCGCGGGCCCGGAAGACCGGCGCCAGCGCAAGCTTTATCCGACAAAGACGGGGCGCGAACTGGCGCTTGCTCTGGCGGAGCCGCAATCGCGCCGCATTGAGAGGGCATTCGACAATGCTTCTCTTGAAACGCGCGAGAGCGTGAAGGCATTTCTGAGGGGCATGCGGGACAGGCAAACAGCGAAAGCGGACTGAATGGCGGGAAAGACAATCATTTCTGATGATGCGGCTCATCTGCTTGTCGTCGACGACGACACGCGCATCCGTGCACTGCTCAACCGTTACCTCACCGAAAACGGCTTCCGGGTGACCGTTGCCGCCGATGGCGCCGAGGCACAGCGCAAGCTCACCGGGCTCGATTTCGACCTGATCATCATGGACGTGATGATGCCCGGCGAATCCGGCATCGACGTGACGCGCGGATTGCGGGCGATCAAGAACGTTCCGATCATCATGCTGACAGCGCTGGCAGAGTCGGACAATCGCATCGCCGGCCTGGAAGCTGGCGCCGACGACTATCTGTCGAAGCCCTTCGATCCGCGCGAACTGGTGCTGCGCGTCAACAACATCCTGCGCCGCAACGCCTCGGATGCGCCGAAGATCGAGCAGATCATGTTCGGCCCCTACACCTTCTCGCTGACCCGCAAGGAGCTGAAGAAGGCGGCGGAAGTGATCCGGCTGACGGATCGCGAGCAGGAAATCATGCTGCTCTTTGCCCGGCGCGCCGGCGACACCATTCCTCGCCACGAGCTGATCGGCGACGACGTCGATGTCGGCGAACGCACGATCGACGTGCAGATCAACCGTCTGCGCCGCAAGATCGAGGATGATCCGGCAAATCCTGTCTGGCTCCAGACGGTTCGTGGTATAGGATACAGGCTGAGCATCGATTGATGCTCCGGACGTCAGGATCGCGACAGAGATGGTGACATTCGAAAGCCTGCGGCGCGAAGAGCGCTTGCCCGCCACCGGTTGGAAGTGGTTCACGCGCTTTCTGCGCCGCCGCCTGCCGACGGGCATCTATGTCCGCTCGCTGCTGATCATCATCATGCCGATGCTGCTTTTACAGTCGGTCGTCGCCGCCGTGTTCATGGAACGCCACTGGCAGATGGTCACGCAGCGCCTGTCGATGGCCGTCACGCAGGACATCGCCGCGATCATCCAGATCATCGATACCTATCCGCAGGATGCCGATTACACGGCGATCACCAAGATCGCCCGCGAGCAGATGAAGCTGCAGATCTCGATCGAGCCGGACGGCGACCTGCCGCCGCCGCGTGAAAAGCCGTTCTTCTCGATCCTCGACGGCATCCTCTCCGATGAAATCAACGACCAGATCAAGCGCCCCTTCTGGATCGATACGCTGGGTGACTCCAGTCTCGTCGAAATCCGCATCAAGCTGGACGACAAGATCCTGCGGGTGCTGACCAAGCGCAACCAGACTTACGCCTCCAACACCCATATCTTCATCGTCTGGATGGTCGGCGCCTCGCTGGTGCTGATCGGCGTCTCGATTCTCTTCCTGCGCGGCCAGATAAGGCCGATCCAAGCGCTGGCGGCTGCAGCCGAGAGCTTCGGCAAAGGACAGAAGGCCGAGAATTTCTATCCGCGCGGCGCCGACGAAGTCCGCCGCGCCGGCCTCGCCTTCATCCTGATGCGTGAACGCATCGAACGGCAGATCGAGCAGCGCACCGCGATGCTGACAGGCGTCAGCCACGATCTCAGAACCATCCTCACCCGCTTCAAGCTGCAATTGGCGCTGGCCGGCAACAATCCCGACCTGCAGGGCATGGCCGACGACGTCAACGACATGCAGTCGATGCTGGAAGCCTATATGGCCTTCGCCCGCAGCGAGATCGAAGAGGATGTCGGCGAACTGAAGATCAGCGAGATGCTCGCCAAGATCGAGACCGATTTCGCCCTGCACGAAAAGAGCTTCAGCTATTCGATCGAAGGCGATGACGAGATCGTCGTGCGCCCCAATGCCTTCACCCGGCTGGTCACCAATCTCGCATCGAACGCCCGCCGCTATGCCAACTCGCTGAATATCGAGGCCAAGCATGGCTCCAAATGGCTGACGCTGACCTTCGATGACGACGGCCCCGGCATTCCCGAAAAGAACCGTGAAGACGTCTTCAAGCCGTTCTTCCGCCTCGACGAGGCCCGCAACCTCGATGATTCAGGCACCGGCCTCGGCTTGGCCATCGCCCGCGACATCGCTCGCAGTCACGGCGGCAACGTCACGCTCTCCGACAGCCCGCTCGGCGGCCTGCGCGCCGTCATCCGCGTTCCCGCGTGAGTTTTCGATGAGCATTTTCGAGAAAATGACCTGGCTCAACCCGCCGCCCTCGGCGGAAGTCCGCGACGGCGCGCTGCACGCCCGCTCCGGCGAGAAGACCGATTTCTGGCAAGGCACCTATTACGGCTTCCACCGCGATGACGGCCATTTCCTGCATCAGCAGCGCAAGGGCGATTTCACCGCCGAAGTCACCTTCTCCGGCCGCTACGAAGCGCTCTACGATCAGGCCGGCCTGATGATCCGCGCCGACGAGCGCCGCTGGATGAAATGCGGGATCGAATATACCGACGGTGCCATGCATTTCAGCACCGTCGTCACCAACGGCAATTCCGACTGGTCCGCCTTCCGCATCGACCACGCCTTCGCGCAGATCTCGGCCCGCGTCACCCGCAACGGCGACGCCCTCTTCATCCAGTACCGCACCGATGTCATGAAAGATTGGCGCATGGCGCGCCTTGCCTGGTTCGATCCCGCGATCGAAACCTTGATGGTCGGCCCCGCCTTCTGCTCACCGCAACGCGCCGGCTTCGAGGCAACCTTCCATTCCTTCACGCTGACCGATCCGGTCTCGCGCGATATTCATTGATCACATCAACTTCTTGCCGTTGGGCACCGGCTTGTCCGTTGCCGCCAGCACGATCGCGCCGGCCTCGTCCTCGAAGCCGAGGGTCAGCACTTCCGAGCGGAAGGGGCCGATCTGGCGGGGCGGGAAGTTGACGACGCCGAGAACCTGGCGGCCGACGAGGTTGTCGAGATCGTAGTGCACGGTGATCTGTGCCGAGGACTTCTTGACGCCGATCTCGGGACCGAAGTCGATCAGCAGCTTGATCGCCGGCTTGCGCGCTTCCGGAAAGGGCGATGCCTCGATGACCGTGCCGACACGGATGTCGACGCGCTCGAAATCGGCATAGGTGATTTCGTCAGCCATGATCCGCCTCAGCCCGCCAGTTCCTGGGCGCGCGTGCGCGCGGCCTCAAGAGCCTCGTCGAACAGCGGCTGCATCCCCTTCTGGGCCATCAGCACGGCGAGTGCGGCAGCAGTCGTGCCGCCGGGAGAGGTGACGTTCTGGCGAAGCTTGGAAGCGTCGTCGGGGGACTGGTGGAGAAGTTCACCAGCCCCCGCGACCGTTTCCCGTGCAAGACGCATGGCGAGGTCCGCCTGCAGGCCAAGTTTACGGCCTGCCTCAGCCATGCACTCGACGAGATAAAACACGTAAGCAGGGCCGCTGCCCGACAGCGCAGTAACGGAATCGATGTCGGACTCGGCCGGAACCCACTCAACAGGACCGGATACGCGAAGAAGAGAATGAACGCGGTCGCGCTGTTCGGCGCTGACCTTGGCATTGGCGAAAGCACCGGTGACGCCGCGGCCGACCATGGCAGGCGTATTCGGCATGGCGCGAACCATGGCGGCTTCGCCGAGATGTTTCTCGAGGAAACCGAGCGTCTTGCCGGCGGCGACCGAAACCACGACAGTATTCGGCCCGACCGCATGCTTCACCAGCGGCAGCACCGCTTCCATCACCTGCGGCTTGACCGCGATGAACAGGACACCGGCCTTGAGGCCGGCAGGCGCCGCCGTCACATGCGTCGCACCTGCATCCTCGATCGTCTTCATCATTGCCGGCGACGGGCCGGGATCGACAACGACCACGGAGGAGCCGGGGACGCCGTTCTTCAGCCAGCCGGAGAGCATCGCGCCCCCCATATTGCCGGCACCGATGAGAACGATAGGATCTGCAGAGACGCTGGACATGAGAATTACGCTTCGCCGACGGTTTCGAAAAGAACGGCTTCCATCGCCTTGGCGGCATCGAGGCCGGACCAGATGACGAACTGGAATGCCTGATAATAGGCTTCGCAGGTATCGAGCGCGCTCGAAAGCAGCACTTCGACCTGACGGTTGGTGGGCTCGGCGCCGCCTGCGAGGAGCAGCGACTGGCGGAAGATGATCACGTCTTCCTGGCGCCACAGGTCGAAATGGCCCATCAGCACCTGGCCATTGATGGCAGCCAGAAGCTTGGTGACTTCGTTGACGCGATTTTCCGGCACCTTGATATCGAAGGCGCAACCGAGATGAAGAGCTTCAAACTCTTCCATCCAGGAAAAGGAGATGTGGTAATCGGCCCACTTCCCCTCGACCGTCATCGCGATCTCGTCCTCGCCTGACCGTTCAAATGCCCAGTCATTATTGGCGGCGACGTACTCGATCATATCGACCGGGTTCGACTGACGCTCGAATTCCAATTCCATCAGGCTCATGCAGCACCTTCTTGACCGGGAATGAATGCGACTGACTTGGGTCTACACAACACAAGAAAAGACACACGCAAATACCGGAACACCAATTCGATGACCCTTGAACCGCAACCCAGGCTTAACGCAGAAAACCTGCCTGGAGCTTACCGCCGTCCGGTTCGAATCATCATTTAAAATCAGTGTATAATCAGACCGGCGACAAGCCAGCCCCCGGTTGCCTTATTTCCCGAAAGGTACTGTGGACAGCTTCTCGAAATCGGATTCAGGAGGGGGATATAAATGACTCTGCCCATTGGCTTTTTTGGCAGTGTCCACAGGTGGATAAAGGCACCTGATTTTTTGGTCTGAGATGCGGCGTGTCGCAAATGCGCCACACCACATCTTGTAGCAAAACGGGAATTACTTCTTCTTGGCGGCTAGCTGCGCTTCGAGAGCGGCGACTCGTGCCAGCAGCGCATCGTTTTCGTCGCGCGCCTTGATCGCCATCTCGCGTACGGCCTCGAATTCCTCGCGCTTGACGACATCCATGCTGTTCAGCCAGCGCTCGGCCTGCGCGCTGAAGGCCGTCTCGACCTCCTTGCGCACGCCCTGGGCAGCACCGGCTGCATCGGTCATCAGCTTTGCGAATTCGTCCATGATGCGGTTTGCTCCAGTCGTCATGGCGGTTTTCTCCTTCGCACGACATGTTTCTTCAGGCTCGAAGCCTCTGAAATTGAGGTAGGGCTTCGCCGTTAAGGATGCAAGCGCTTTGCTCTGGATAAGAGCCCGCCTCGCCCTGCCCTGCCTCACAATCGACTTGACCGCCTCGTATCGCAACGCCATGGTCCGCGCACATCAACGGGTGGGAAAGCCTTGCCGACTGCAGCCAATCTCATGGCAATCATGCCATTTCCGGATATCGATCCGATCGCCTTTTCGATCGGGCCGCTCGCTATTCACTGGTATGGCCTGGCCTATGTCGTCGGCATCATGCTCGGCTGGTTCTATGCGCGCCGCCTCGCCGGCAATGACAGCCTCTGGCCGGCAAACGCCTCGCCGATCACCAAGACCCAGCTCGACGACTTCGTGGTCTGGGCTGCCCTTGGCATCGTGCTGGGCGGCCGCATCGGCTATATCCTCTTCTATGATATGCCGGCGGTGATTGAGAGCCCGATCCGCGCCATCCAGATCTGGAACGGCGGCATGTCCTTCCACGGCGGCATCACCGGCACGACGCTCGCCATGATCCTCTTTGCCCGCAAGAACAACATCCCGATCTGGAGCCTGTTCGACATCGTCGCCGGTGTCGTGCCGATCGGCCTGTTCTTCGGCCGCATCGCCAATTTCATCAATGGCGAACTCTGGGGCCGTCTCGCGGATGTGCCCTGGGCAGTTGTCTTCCCGAGTGGCGGTCCTTTTGCCCGTCATCCAAGCCAGCTCTACGAGGCCGGTCTCGAAGGCATCGTGCTGCTCTCGGTTCTGGCGCTTCTGATCTACGGCTTCCGCGCCCTGAAATCGCCGGGCCTCATTTCCGGCGTCTTCGTCTGCGGCTATGCGCTGTCGCGTATCTTCGTGGAATTCTTCCGCGAGCCGGATGCGCAGCTTGGCTATCTGCTCGGCACAGGCTGGCTGACCATGGGCATGGTTCTCTCCTTCCCGATGATCCTGCTCGGCCTCTGGGCGATCGTGCGCGCCCGCCGCCAGGTCGCGCTGCAGAACTAACGCAGACCGGACGTGACCACCATGACCACCGCACTCGGTGAAAAGATCAAGGCGATCATCCAGGCGAACGGCCCGATCAGCGTGACCGATTACTTCTCGCTGTGCCTCGCCGATCCCGAACACGGCTATTACCGTGTCCGCGAGCCCTTCGGCCGCTCCGGCGATTTCGTCACTGCCCCCGAGGTCAGCCAGCTCTTCGGTGAGATGATCGGCGTCTTCATCGTCCACGCCTGGCAGCAGCACGGCACACCGGCTGGTGTCCGCCTCGTCGAGATCGGCCCCGGCCGCGGCACGATGATGTCGGACATGCTGCGCGTCATCGCCCGCCTGGCGCCGCCGCTCTTCGAGAACATGAGCGTGCACTTGGTCGAGACCAGCGAGCGCCTGCGCGACGTCCAGAGCCAGACGCTGGAAGCCCATGAAGGCAAGATCGCCTGGCACAATGACTTTGACGAAGTACCGCCCGGTTTCACGCTGATCGCGGCCAACGAGCTTTTCGACGCCATCCCGATCCGCCAGTTCGTCAAGACGCAGACCGGCTTTCGCGAGCGCATGGTCGGCCTCGGCGCGGACGACGAGCTTGTCTTCGCGGCGGGTGTCGCCACCATCGACCCCGCCCTCCTCCCGGATGGCGCCCAGTCGATGCCGGCGGGTACGCTTTTCGAATTTTCGCCCGCGCGCCAGTCGGTGATGCTCGCCATCTGCGAGCGTCTCAAGGCTTTCGGCGGCACCGCGCTTGCGATCGACTACGGCCACCTCGTCAGCGGCTTCGGCGATACGCTGCAGGCCGTGCGCATGCACGAATTCGATCCGCCGCTCGCCAATCCCGGTGAGGCCGACCTGACGAGCCACGTGGATTTCGAGCACCTTGCCCGCACCGCCGTCGGCGCCGGACTGCATCTGAACGGCGCGCTGCATCAGGGCGACCTCCTCGTCGGCCTCGGCATTCTCGACCGCGCGGCAGCACTCGGCCGTGACCGCGAACCGCGCACGCAGCAGATCATCCAGAGCGCCGTGGACCGCCTTGCCGGCTCCGGCGAGGGCCGGATGGGCGAGCTTTTCAAGGCGATGGCGGTCTCCTATCCCGCCGTCGATCTCATGCCGTTCCGTCCGGTGGATTGACAGAGCGCGCCGCCCTGCGCCAACATCCGGCGCAATCAACAATGCTTCACCGGACGATCCGGTGAACAATGAACCCGTTCTAAACACCCCGGAATCACTGATGCAAAACGCGGCTTCACCCGCACCGATCGAAAGCGCGCTGCTGCAACAGGCGGCGGGCGACGCGATCCGTCATGGCTACTTCACCCGCGAAGGCGGCGTCTCGGAAGGCCTCTATCGCGGCCTCAATGTCGGCCTCGGCTCGAACGACGACCGAGACCGCGTCAACGAGAACCGCAGGCGGGTCGCCGCCTGGTTCGGCCAACCGCTCGAAAAGCTGGCGACCGTCCACCAGATCCATTCGCCCGATGCCGTCACCGTCGATGGCGACTACGACGGCGACCGCCCGCAGGCCGATGCGCTCGTCACCGCCACACCCGGCATCGTGCTCGGCGTGCTTGCCGCCGATTGCGGACCGATCCTGTTTGCCGACCCGGAAAACAGGGTCATCGGCGCCGCCCATGCCGGCTGGAAGGGCGCGCTGACAGGCGTGCTCGAAAACACGATCATCGCCATGGAGAAACTGGGCGCAAGGCGCGAGGCGATCGTCGCCTGCCTGGGACCATCGATCAGTCAGGCGAGCTACGAAGTCGGCGCGGAATTCGTCGAGCGCTTTGTCACACAGGATGCTGCCTACGCGCAGTATTTTATACCGTCAGAAAAGCCCGGACATTCGATGTTCGATCTTCCGGGCCTCACCGTCGCTCGGTTGACGAAGGCAGGCGTTCGCGCCGAGAGCGTCGGGCTCTGCACCTATCCGGATAGCGAGCGCTTCTTCTCATACCGCCGCACCACCCACAACAACGAGCCGGATTACGGCCGCCAGATTTCAGCGATAAGCATCAGGGAGATTTGAGACAATGGCACTGCACTTCGAACGGAGCGAATTCGCAAGCCGCCTCGCCCGCGTCACCGACCAGATGCGCGAGGAGAAGCTCGACGCCCTCCTCATCTTCGCGCAGGAAAGCATGTACTGGCTGACCGGCTACGACACCTTCGGCTACTGCTTTTTCCAGACGCTGGTCGTCAAGGCTGATGGCACGATGGCGCTGATCACCCGCTCGGCCGATCTTCGCCAGGCCAAGCACACCTCGATCCTCGAAAACGTCCATGTCTGGGTCGACCGCGTCAACGCCGACCCGACGCTCGACCTCAAGAACCTGCTGGTCGAGATGGACCTGCTCGGCGCCCGCATCGGCGTCGAATACGACACGCACGGCATGACCGGCCGCGTCGCCCGCCTGCTCGATGCCCAGCTTGCGAGCTTCGGCCAGATCAGCGACGCCTCCTACCTCGTCAGCCGCCTGCGCCTGATCAAGAGCCCGGCCGAAGTCGCCTATGTGGAACGTGCCGCCGCGCTCGCAGACGATGCGCTCGACCAGGCAATCCGCCTCACCAAGCCAGGCGCCGACGAAGCCGACATTCTGGCCGCGATGCAGGGCGCCGTCTTTAGCGGCGGCGGCGACTATCCGGCCAATGAATACATCATCGGCTCAGGCGCCGACGCCCTCCTCTGCCGCTACAAGGCAGGCCGCCGCAAGCTCGATGCCAACGATCAGCTGACGATCGAATGGGCGGGCACCTACGCCCACTATCACGTGGCGATGATGCGCACGATCGTCGTCGGCGAGCCGACGCACCGCCACCGCGAGCTCTACAGCGCCTGCCTGGAAAACCTGCAGGCGATCGAGACCGTGCTGAAGCCTGGCCATACCTTCGGCGATGTCTTCGACATGCATGCCAAAATCATGGACGAGCGCGGCCTTGCCCGCCACCGCCTGAACGCCTGCGGCTACTCGCTCGGCGCCCGCTTCTCGCCGTCCTGGATGGAGCACCAGATGTTCCATGTCGGCAATCCGCAGCCGATCGAGCCGAACATGTCGCTCTTCGTCCACATGATCATCGCCGATTCCGACAGCGGAACCGCCATGACGCTCGGCCAGACCTACCTGACGACAACAGAGGGTCCGCGCACCCTGTCGCGTCACTCGCTGGACTTCCTTAGCGCCTGAGAGACCGGCAAGAATCCGGAATTGACACAAGACCATCCCCGCCCGCATAAACCTGGGCGGGGCTGATGCAAATGACGGAAGGAAAGCTGGAAGGATGACGCGATCGTTGACTGCGCCAGCACTTCTTGCATGCCTCGCCAGCCTGCTCGCCGCCTGCAACACGACCGATGCGATGACGCCGCTCGTCGATATCGGCGATTCCTCGATGCCGCCGCGCTCTTCGCCGGTCACCCAGCGCGAAGTCGAGCGCATGGCCGGATCGCAATCCCGCCAGGCCTTTGCCGCCGAGCCGCAGGAAGGCTACCACCCCGCCTATAACCAGGCCTACCGCCCCGGCCCCGGCGCACCGCCGACCACGATGCAGGCGCAGGCCGACGCAATGTCGGCGCGGCCGCAGGCCTATCGCGCGCCAGAGGCCGTCGAGAGCGAGCCGCTCTCCAATGCCGAGGCCGAAGAACAGGATATGGGCGATCAGGCGCCACCGCCGCATCGTCAGCAACAGCAGCCGCAACAGCAAGAAGCACAACAGGTCGCCGCCATCGATCCGGTGGAGTCGGGCTCGACCCGCGGCAATACCGTGCGCTTCCTGCCGATCATCGGCGCACCTGTTCAGGCCGTCACGCCGCTCTCGCGCCAGCTCGGCTCCGAGGCCCGTTCGCACGGCCTGTCGATCAAGAGCTCCACCGACAACAGCAGCGACTATATTCTGAAGGGCTATCTCTCCGCCTTCACCGACGAAGGCAATGTGACGGTGACCTATGTCTGGGATGTGCTCGACAGCAGCGGCGGCCGCCTGCACCGCATTCAGGGCGAGGAGAAGGTTCCCTCCGCCGCTCAGGACCCCTGGGCCGGCGTCCCGGCCTCGGTCATGCAGCAGATCGGCACCAAAACCATCGCCGAATTCAACGCCTGGCGCCGATCGCAGGGCGGTTAGCAACAAGGTTTTTACAAATATCAAGCCCTGTGTCGCCTTTACGCTTGCATTCAGAAGCAAGCTGGCTAAAAAGCGCGGCTATCAGCAGACAATAGGCGGGCCAAAATGAAGGTTTTCGCAGGCAATTCGAACCGGCATCTCGCCGAAGCGATCTGCACCTATCTCAATGTGTCCTTGGGCAAGGCCAGCGTAAGAAGATTTGCCGACCAGGAAATCTTCGTCGAAGTTCAGGAGAACGTCCGCGGTGAGGACGTCTTCCTCGTCCAGTCGACGTCCTTCCCGACGAACGACCACCTGATGGAATTGCTGATCATGATCGACGCGATGCGCCGGTCCTCGGCACGCCGCATCACGGCCGTCCTTCCCTATTTCGGCTACGCCCGCCAGGATCGCCGCGCCTCCGGCCGCACACCGATCTCGGCAAAGCTCGTCGCCAACCTGATCACCGAAGCCGGCGCCGATCGCGTTCTGACGCTCGACCTGCATGCCGGCCAGATCCAGGGCTTCTTCGATATCCCGACCGACAACCTCTATGCGGTTCCGGTCCTGACGCGCGACATCAAGGCCAATTACGACACCAGCAACGTCACCGTCGTCTCGCCTGACGTCGGCGGCGTCGTGCGCGCCCGCGCGCTGGCAAAGCGCCTCGACTGTCTGCTGGCGATCGTGGACAAGCGCCGCGACCGCCCTGGCGAATCCGAAGTCATGAACATTATCGGCGAAGTCGAAGGCAAGGATTGCATCCTGATCGACGATATCGTCGATTCCGGCGGCACGCTCTGCAATGCCGCCGATGCCCTGCTCGCTCAGGGTGCCGCCAGCGTCACGGCCTATATCACCCACGGCGTCCTCTCGGGCGGTGCGGTCACCCGCATCACCTCGTCGAAGCTGCGCGAACTCGTGATCACCGACTCCATCCAGCCGACGACGGCTGTGCAGTCGGCCCACAATATCCGCGTCATCACGACCGCCAACCTGATCGGCGAAGCCATCAATCGCACCAGCCAGGAAGAGTCGGTTTCGAGCCTCTTCGACTGACGGTTCCATTCCCAATCAAGCTGAAGCGGTGAAGTTGCATTTTGCGGCTTCATCGCTTTTGCCGTTTCGGCTAGTTTCGCCCCGTTGTGATTTGTTTTCGCACGGGGGAGCAGTTTTGACGAAAATCCGAAATCATCTGAAGACTGGCAAGCGGCTGGCGCTGGTGGCGCTCATTCCGCTATTGGCGGCCTGCACCGTCGAGGTCGATCAGGGCTATTCACGGCCGCCACCGCGTCCGCGCCCGCCCGAGCCTCAGATGTGCACCATGGAATATGCGCCCGTCTGCGGTGAGCGCGGCGGCCGCACCCAGACCTTCGGCAATGCCTGCCAGGCCCGCAACAGCGGCTTCAGGATCGTCGGCCGCGGCGAATGCCGCCGCGAGCCCCCGCCCTTCCCGCGTCCGGAGCCCGATCGCCCCGGACGTCCCGATTGGCCCGGCGGCCCAGGCGGCCCGGGTGGCCCCGGCAGGCCCGACCGGCCGGATCGCCCCGAGCGTCCCGGCGGCATCTGCACACGCGAATACCGTCCGGTCTGCGGCGAACGCGGCCGCCAGCAGCAGACCTTCCCGAACGCCTGCGAGGCAGGCAATGCCGGCTTCCGCATCATCGGCGGCGGCGAGTGCCGCCGGTAAGTCATCCGATCTGAAAGAAGAAAGGCCCGCTCTGAAGCGGGCCTTTTGTTTGATCAGGGCTTGGTCTCTTCGGAGGGCGTTGCCTCATCCGAAGGCGCCGTCTCGTCAGACGGTGCCGCGTCATCGGAAGGAGCAGCGTCGTCTCCGGGAGCCGCTTCGTCGGAAGGCGCAGCGCCTTCGTCAGCCGCCGGCGCATCCGGTCCCTTGATCTGCTGGCCGTTGACGCTGACGGAGCCGTCGCTCGCGACATCGACATCCCAGCGCTGGGCGCCATCCGCATCCGGCTTGGCAAAGCCCTTGATCATCATCAGGCCGAAGGAGGCCTGGTTGAGATCCGGGTTGGTCTTTGCCAGTTCCTGAACTGCCGCGATGGTCTTGTCATAGTCGCGCGCCACGATCGAGGCGTGCAGCTTGTAATCCTTCTGCGTATCGACGCGGCCCTCGAGCTCGCCGGACATCTCGACGTCATAGACGCCCGACTTGGCGCTGATCTTCGGGAAATCGACCTTCAGGATGCCATCCGGGAACAGCTTCTCGGCGGCCTGCTGGCCGGCCTTCTCGGTGTCACCCGCAGCCTTGCTGAAATCGACCTTCATGAACTCGTCGCCGAAGGCTGCGAAATCCATGCCGGGAACGCCGAACTGGATATCGAGCGCCTGCGGCAGGAAGGCCGTGTAGCCGGGCGGGATCAGCGCGCTGTCGAGCTTGACGTCGGCCGCATCCATGGCGACGCCGATGCGCGTCGCATTGCTCGGGCCATCGACCGTAAAGTGGTAGCCGAAGGACTTCGCGCCACCGCTGCCGACGGCGCTGGTGACGGCGAGATTGTTGAGCGTGATCGTTTCCTCAAGCGAGGTCAGCAGCGGGAAGGCCTTGCCGAGCATCTCCTTGAGTTTGGTTTCGCTCTCCTTGCTCAGTTCCTTCTGATCGGCGTGATCGAGAACGAAGAGCACCGTCTCCTTCAGGTCCTTGGCAGCGATGCCATTGACCTTGGCGTTGAAATCCAGGCTGTCGGCCGAAAACTGGATCGGCGGCATATCCTTGCTGCTCACCTGCTGCGCGAAGGTGCCGAACCGGCCATTGGCGGCAAAGTCCAGGCGGCCGGCCATCGCGCTGTCGGCGGAGCTCAGCTTGTAGACCATGTCGGCGAAGCTGGCGTTGACGGATTCCGTATCGGTCGTGGAGCTGAACTTCAGATCCTTGGCGCTGAAATCACCCGAGCGCAGGTAGCTGATCGCCGGATCGAAGACGGAAGTGAAATCCATCTGGGCGATCGAATAGGTGAAATCCGAGCGCTTGTCGTCCGGACCCTTGAAATGGCCGGTGACGTTGAAGTTGTTGTTGCCTTCCAGGTTCCACAGGCCGCTGTCCTGCGGCGTCGCGAACATCGTGAACGGCGTCAGCCCCTTGATCTCGAAATCCTGCTTCTTGACCTTGTCCAGGAGCTTGGCGAAATCATAGGTGATCTCGTAGCGCGAGCCTGCCGGCTTGACGGTCACAGGCTGCTTCTTGGCGATATCGCCGGGCAGGAGATGGTTCAGATTGTCACGGATCGCATTGGCGCCGTCCTGGCTGATATCCGCCGCCGACGCCCCCGTAGCCAAAGCCAGAACAATGGCGCTCGTCGCCGTGATAAGCTTGTGACGCATCTCGATAAACTCCGGTTGCCGCATGAAGGCGCGCATGTGAGATTGCCGCAGGCAAGATGTCAAGCCAGCCTCATCTGCGGGTTGATATTTTCTGCTCAGGCGGCCGCTGCGGGCTTGATGTCATCCACAACAACAACCTCAGGCTGAGGTTCCGCGACCTTGGCGGGCGCTTCGGCGCCGACGATGGTCTCGATGCCGGCGCGCGGCACCGGCTCGCCGAACAGGAAGCCCTGCACCTGCAGGCACCCTTCCCGGCGCAGGAAGTCGATGTGATCTTCGTTCTCGACGCCTTCGGCAAGAACCGGAATGTCGAGACTTGCCGCCAGGATCAGCGTCGAGCGGACGATCGCCGCCGACTGCTTGTTGGTCACGACGCCATCGACGAAGGCCCGGTCGATCTTGATCTTGTCGAACGGGAAGCTCTGCAGCGTCGAAAGCGACGAATAGCCTGTGCCATAATCGTCCATTGCAACCTTGATGCCGAGCGCCTTCAGGCGGCGGATCGCGTGCAGCGCATGCTGGTGGTCGGCGATAATGCCGGATTCGGTGATCTCGATCTCCAGCCGCGATGCCGGCAGACCGGTCTGCAGCAGGATTTCATGGACGATCTGCGGCAGGCGGTGGTCGCTCAGCTGCTGCGGCGCGACGTTGACGGCGATCCGGAGCGGGTTGGTCCAGGTCGCAGCCTCGGCGCACGCGCTGCGCAGCACCCATTCGCCGAGCTCCAGAATGAAGCCGTTGCGCTCGGCGATCGGAATGAATTCCATCGGCGGAATATAGCCGCGCACCGGATGCTTCCAGCGCAGCAGCACCTCGAAGCCGACGACTTCGCGCGTCATCGTATCGTTCTGCTGTTGATAGAAGAGCTCGAACTCGCCGCGCTTCAGGCCATCGCGCATTTCCATCGCCAGCGCATTCCGCTCGCGCGAGATCTGGTCCATCGATGCATCGTAGAAGCAGATGCTGTTGCTCGAGGTCGATTTCGCCCGGTACATGGCGATATCGGCCTGCGACAGGAGATCATCGATCGTACCCGCCTGCCCCGGGAAAGTGGAGATGCCGATGCTGGTGCCGACGGAAAGCGTCTGCCCCTCCCAGGAAACCGGTTCGGCGATGACATCGATGATCCGCTGTGCCAGCGCGGTGGCATCGGCGCGGATGAAATACTTGCTCATGACCGCCACGAATTCGTCGCCGCCGACGCGGGCCACGAACAGCATGTCATTGCTCAGATGCATCAGCCGGTCCGCAACCGCGCGCAAGACGGCATCGCCGGCCGCATGGCCGTGAACGTCGTTGATTTCCTTGAAGCGGTCGAGATCGAAGGACAACACCGCAATATTCGCCGTCATGTCCTTCGGGCGCTTGGTCAGCGCCGTGACATGCTCGTTGAAGGCCGCACGGTTCGGCAGGTTGGTCAGCGGATCATGCAGCGACAGGTGACGGTAACGCTCGACGGCCGCCTGGCTGGTCTGCAGGTCGATGACATAGGTGGAGGCACCAAGCGCCAGGATGACCACCATGACGGCGAGAACCAGGCCGGTCATGATGCCGACCGAGATCAGCTCGCCGGTAACCGGGATGGCGCTGTCGGGAACGATCGTCAGCCCGGCCATGCCGGTGAAATGCGTCAGCACGATCGCCAGGATCAGCGCCAGCGCCGAACCATGCTTGCAGAAACGGGTGACCGGCCGGGCGACGCGATTGGTGGCGATCGCACCGAAGATCGCCGCCGCAATCAGCGACGCCACGACATAGGGCTCGCTCCAGACCATGTGGCCGGCAACCTTGTAACCGGCGATCCCGACATAATGCATGCAGGCGATGCCGAGACCGACGATCGCGCCGCCCGCTTCGATGAGCGCGCTCTTCGGCGTCAGCGCCGCGATCGAAAAGCCGATAACGCTGGCGGCAATACCGATAAACAGCGACAGCAGGGTCAGTTCCGGCTCATAGCCGTTGGTCGCCGGCGACTGATAGCCCAGCATGGCGACGAAATGCGTGGTCCAGATCGTCGAGCCGCCAACGAAGCCCGAGAGGAACAGCCAGTTATACTTCTGCAATCCCTCGGTCCGGCGTACCCGGCTGAAAAGCCGCATCGTCAGCACTGAGCCCAGCAGGCAGATCACCGTCGCAAAGACGAGATGCGGCAGGCTATGTTCGACTGTGATGCAGGAAATGATACGCAACATGGAAGTGACCGAGATTGAAACCGTGATCACCTATAGATATTCGCATGGTAGGATTCATTAATTGGCTTATGGAATGCGATTCCTTGGTTAAACAAACGTCAGATTTTACAACCACGCCAAAGAAAGCCACAACTACAAGGGCAAGAGGCTTCTGTGCCCTGCCCAGCTTGCGTTTCCGCCGCACATAGACTATAGCGCACGCGTCCGCACAGACACCCTTGGAGGCAATGCGGATGAGGCCGCCGAAAGGCACCTCCAGTTCCTGCCCGGCAGATGCCGGATTTGAACTCTCCATATAACCTCGAAAGGAAATGCCATGAGCCACGACACTTACGAGCTCAAGGCCGAGGCGCGCGAACGGGTTGGTAAGGGGTCCGCCCGTGAACTTCGCCGCAACGGTTTGATTCCCGCTGTCATCTACGGTGACAAGCAGGCCCCGATTTCTATTACGCTCAACACCAACGAGGTGACGAAGCGTATCCATGCCGGCGGTTTCATGACCACGGTTGCCACGATCGACGTCGGCGGCAAGAAGTACCAGGTTCTCCCGAAGGACTACCAGCTCGACCCGGTTCGTGACTTCACGATGCACGTGGACTTCCTCCGCGTTTCCGGCAACACGCAGGTTACCGTCGAGATCCCGGTTCACTTCATCAACGAAGAGAAGTCCCAGGGTCTCAAGATCGGTGGCGTTCTCAACATCGTTCGTCACGAAGTCGAAGTTCACTGCCCGGCAAACGCGATCCCGGAATTCTTCAATGTCGACCTGAGCGGCAAGAAGATCGGCGACAGCATCCACATCTCGGAAGTGACCCTGCCGAAGGGCGTTACCACGGTTATCGACCGTGACTTCACGATCGCCACCATCGTTGCTCCGGCAGCTGGCGTCGAAGAAGCCGCCGAAGAAGGCGACGCTGAAGCCTGATAAGCTTCCTATCAATTTGTAAAGCATAAGGCCCGCTTTCCACCCGGAAGGCGGGCCTTTTCATTTGCTGGCTACAACCGTTTCAGCAAGCTTTAACAAATTCATGGAAGCATTCTCCCCAAAGTTATTGCCATACCGCCGTATATTAGAAGAGACGGCCGAAGAAGAAGCGGCCCGGGAGAAAACGGAACAATGAATAATTCCGTTGAAAACAGGTTTTTTGCGATCGTTTGCGGCGCGCTACTTGTATTTGTAGCCCCACTCTTCGTGCTTTTCCTTTTCCTCTCCTCCGAACGCGCCGACAAGGAAATCCGCGACCATATTTCCGTGTTGCTGGTCGCCAATTCGCAGGCGCTCGCCAAGCCGCTTTGGGATCTCGACGAAGACAGCGTCACGCAGATTTCCGCGACGATCGTTTCCCAGGGCGCCATCGTCAAGGTCGAGGTCCGCGACCAGTCCGGCCAGCTCGACGTCACCCAGAGCACCATTCCGAAGTCCTTCACCGGCGAGCTCGAGCAGGTCTCGCGCGCCATCATCTACAACAATGTCGATGGCCCGAAGAACCTCGGCAGCATCTCGGTCTACTATCCGAAGCTCGGCCTTTTCGCCGGTCTGAAGCACGAGGAAGTGGTCTTCATCTCGATCTTCCTTTTCGCCGTGCTCGCCGTCTTCGGCAGCGCCCTGATCGGCAACCGCATCTTTGTCATCCAGCCGCTGATGCGCCTGATCGCCGCGATCGAAGCCACCAGCCAACTCGGCTCGCGCCACCATGTCGACTGGCAGTCGGGCGACGAGATGGGCCGTCTCGCCAGCAGCTTCAACGACATGCAGACCAAGCTGGAGCGCGAGGAAAAGGAGCTGAAGCTCGCCCACCGCCGCGCCACCGATATCTACGACCTGACGCCCGCCATGCTCTTCTCGCTCGACGAGGAAGACCGCATCACCGCCGTCAGCGACTACTGGCTGGTCGCCACCGGTTACAGCCGCACCGACGCCGTCGGCCGCAAGTTCGCCGAGCTCGTGACAGCCGATACCCGCGAGATCTTCCTGTCGCGCCGCAACACCGCCGAGGAAGGCGCGCTCGACGTCACCGTCAAGTTCAGATGCGCCGACGGCCGCGTCATCGACGTGCTGGTGCTGGAATCCAACGCCGCCACCGGCGGCACCGACAAGCTGTCGCTTTCCGTCATGACCGACGTGACCGAGCTCAAGGCCTCCGAAGACCGCAATCACCGCCAGGCGATCACCGATCACCTGACAGGCCTCCTGAACCGCCAGGGCTTCGAAGCCGTGCTCGACCGCAAGATTGCCGAAGCCGATGCAGCAGGCCAGGAACTTGCCTGCCTCTTCGTCGACCTCGACCGCTTCAAGTGGATCAACGACAATATGGGCCATGCCGAGGGCGACCGTGCGCTGCGCGAACTGGTCGACCGTTTCAAGACCCATCTGGCGCCGTCCGATGAGGCCGCCCGCCTCGGCGGTGACGAATTTGCCATCCTGCTGCCGGCCGCCGATGCCGAAAAGCGGGCGCGCGCCATGTGCGACCAGATCGCCACCATCTTCGACACGCCCTTCGGCCCCGACCTGCATCTCAGCGCCAGCGTCGGCGTCGCCATCTATCCGCGCCACGCCGCCAATGCCTCCGAGCTGCTGCAGAAGTCCGACATGGCCATGTATGCCAAGAAACGCGACGGCAAGAATGGCGCCCGCCTGTTCGATGCCAGCATGCTCGACAAGGCCCGCGGCCGCGCCGAGATCGAAAGCTGCATCGAGGCAGGCCTCGCCGAAGACTGGTTCGAAGCCTATCTGCAACCGATCGTCGGCCTGACGCATGGCAACATCGCCGGCTTCGAAGCGCTGATGCGCCTCAACCACCCGCAGAAGGGCCTGATGCCCCCTGCCGAGATCATCAACGTTGCCGAAGAGACCGCCAAGATCGTCCGCGTCGGCAATGTCATCATGGAAAAGGCAATCGCCAATCTCGCCCGCATCTCCCGCATCTCGGGCATGCAGGACACCTATCTGGCGATCAACTTCTCGCCGTTGCAGTTCGAGGCAGCCCTCCCCTCGCGGCTCGCCGGCCTGCTCGGCCGCCATGGCATCCGCCCGGAACGCATCGTCGTCGAAATCACCGAAGCCGTGCTGATGCACGACAATCCGCAGATCCGCATGATCGTGACGGAGCTGCGCCGCTTCGGCTGCCGCATCGCGCTCGACGATTTCGGCACAGGCTACTCGTCTTTGAGCTACCTCAATCGCTTCCCGGTTGATATCATCAAGATCGACCAGTCGTTCACCCGCGCGATCAACGACGCCAACGACAATGTCGGCCACAAGAGCCGCATGCTGATCGAGGCGATCACCACGCTGTCGCACAAGATGAACTGCACTGTGATTGCCGAAGGTATCGAGACCGAAGAGGAATGCCGCACGCTGCAGCAGATGGGGCTGGACTATGGACAGGGCTATCTCTTCCACAGGCCCCAGACAGCGGCGCAGCTGATCGAGAAACTGAGCGGTGTGATCCCCTTTGTGGCGCGTGCCTCATAAGCCAACGACGGAGCCATGCGAATGAAAAAGCTGCTGCTTCTCGCCTTTCTGATGTTGCCCACAGCAGCTGCCGCCGAGACGGTGTCCTTCTTCACGGAAGAATATGCGCCGTTCAACTACCGCGACGGCAAGGTGATCAAGGGCGCGACCGTCGAGCAGGTCGAAAAGGTGATGGCCGATATCGGCGTCGATTATACGCTGGAGCTGGTTCCCTGGGCGCGTGCCTATGGCATGGCGCAGACGACGCCGATGACCTGCGTCTTCGCCACCGCCCATAACAGCACCCGCGATCCGCTGTTCAAATGGATCGAGCCCCTGCTCGTCGACCGCAACATCCTGATCACCAAGACCGGTTCCGGCGTCAAGGCGGATACGCTCGACGAGGCCAAGCAATATACGGTCGGCACCCAGCGCGAGGATTATACGGAGACGACGCTGAAGGAGAAGGGCTTCACCAAGCTCGACGTCGCCAGCGACTTCAACGCCACGCTGCGCAAGCTGCTGGGCGGCCGTATCGACATGATGCCGATCTCCGAGCTCTATTTCGACAAGCTGAAGCAGGAACAGCCGCTGGAGATGGTGACGGTGCTGTCGACCCAGCCGATGGGTATCGCCTGCCAGAAGGATTTCCCCGACGATCTCAGGCGCAGGATGCAGGTCGCCCTCGACAAGCTGATCGCCGACGGCACGCAGCGGCAGATCTTCCAGAAATACGGCCTCACCCTGCTGCACTGAGCCGCATTCGCCCCTTAGCGCTTGACTTCGTGCCCGTTTCGCGGTGGTGAAACGGGCATCATCGTTTCAAGGAATGGATTGGCTATGCTGATCATCGCGGGTCTCGGCAATCCCGGCAGCAAATATGCCGGCAACCGGCACAATATCGGCTTCATGGCGCTCGATGCCATCTACCGCCGCCACAGCTTTTCGCCCTGGTCGAAGAAGTTCAAGGCTGAGATCGCCGAAGGCGAGCTCGAGGGCGAGAAGGTGCTGCTGATCAAGCCGCAGACCTACATGAACCTCTCGGGCGAATCCGTCGGCGAAGCCATGCGCTTCTACAAGCTGCAGCCTTCCGATCTCGTCGCCATCTATGACGAGCTCGACCTAGCGCCCGGCAAGGCGCGGCTGAAGACCGGCGGCGGCCATGGCGGCCATAACGGCATCAAGTCGCTCGACGCCCATTGCGGCCGCGAATACCGCCGCCTGCGCCTCGGCATCGGTCATCCCGGCGTCAAGGAAATGGTGCAGCATCATGTTCTCGGCGACTTCGCCAAGGCCGACCAGAGCTGGCTGGAGCCGCTTCTCGACGCCCTGGCCGATAATGCCGGCATGCTGGTGCGCAATGAGGATTCACAGCTGATGAACAAGCTGGCGCTCGCCGTCGGCGGCAAGGCGGAAGAGGAAAAGCCGAAGGCCGAGAAGAAGCCGGTGGCGAAATCCCATATCCATCGGGCCCGCAACCACAATCAGCCGAAGGTCCTGCCGGCCACCGGCCCGATGGCCGAGATGCTGAAGAAGCTACTCGGCAACAAGGGCGACTGACCCCATGAGCGAAACGCTGGCCATTCGCACCGCCGGTGCCGGCGACCTCGCCGCCCTGCTCGCACTCTATGCCGAACTGAACCCGTCCGATCCGCCGCTGGAACCAGCTGTCGCCGGGAAGCAGATGGATGCCATCCTCGCCCAGCCCGGCATGCAGATCTTCATCGGCTTTTCAGGTGAGGAAGCCGCAGCAACCGTCACCCTCTCGGTCATCCCCAATTTAACACGCGCAGGCGCACCCTACGCGCTGATCGAAAACGTCATCACGCTTTCGACGCATCGCAAGAAGGGTTACGCGGCCGCAATGATTGCGCATGCAGTCGAAACCGCGTGGCAGGCCGGCTGCTACAAGGTGATGCTGCTGACTGGCTCGAAAGTACCGGAAACCCTGCGCTTCTACGAGAACTGCGGTTTCGACCGGGAAAAGACCGCCTTTCAGGTCCGCCGCCCAGCAGGCCGTTGACGCCTATAACAGGCCAATATTGTGAAGCCGGTAGAGGAACAAGTCCCACAGCGCCGAAAACCCGCTGTCGATCATCCAAGCAATCGCCCCTGAGGCACCCGACGAAAACAGCATGACCAGCAGACCGCCGACCGTGCTCAGCATCACCGAGATCCGGAAATTCTTCAGGCTGTCGAGCCGGTAGTAGCCGTTGTCGTCATATTCGGTGCCGAACAGCAGGTCGGGAAGGTTGTAGCCGCTGGAGAGCGGCAGATCCATCAGCGGCCGGTCGGTGATGCGATCCGGCAGCACGTTGAACACCGCCCGGCACACATGGCCGATGGCGCCGAGCAGCGCAAAGATCGCCGCCGCCACGAAATAATGCCAGGTCGCCGCTTCAGCAGGCATGAGCGCCTCCTCGTTTCGCCCATCCTGCGGCAAAACAGCGGAGATCGGATGAAGAGGACTGGTTAAGAGATCGCCAACTATTCTTCCGGTTCGGCCGTCAGCATCAGCGGAAAACCCGCTTCCTTGGCATAGTCCATCGCCTCATTGACCTTGGTCTCGGCGATATCCTTCGCGCAGACCACGACGACGCTCGACCCCATCTTGTGGGCGGTCAGCATGATCCGGTAACCGGCCTCTTCGCTCATCCGGAACACGGCCTTCAGCACCATCGTCACGAATTCACGCGGCGTATAGTCGTCGTTGAACAGGATGACTTTATAGAGCTTCGGCCGGTCGAGCTTCGGCTTGGTCTTGGTTTTTGGCTTCAACGCAATATCGTTGTCACTCATCGGAAGTCCATCATCAATGACAGGGGGAAGCCTCGCGCTACCCCTATTATATTGCATCGCCACACACGGGTTCAAGGGAAAGACCCGCCAGAGGGGCCGAGTTTGGCGCGAAAAGCTTGACCGCGAGGCGCCATTCCCCCATAGGCAAGGCAACGATTTCAGCGAATACGGACATTCAGCCATGGGCTTCAAATGCGGTATCGTCGGTCTGCCGAATGTCGGCAAGTCGACCCTCTTCAACGCGCTCACCAAGACGGCAGCGGCGCAGGCGGCAAACTATCCTTTCTGCACGATCGAGCCGAACACCGGCGAAGTCGCCGTTCCCGATCCGCGCATGCAGAAGCTGGCGGCGATTGCCGGCTCCAAGGAAATTATCCCGACCCGCATCTCCTTCGTCGACATCGCCGGCCTCGTGCGCGGCGCCTCGAAGGGTGAAGGTCTCGGCAACAAGTTCCTCGCCAACATCCGCGAAGTCGATGCCGTGGTGCATGTGCTGCGCTGCTTCGAAGACGACGACATCACCCATGTCGAAGGCCGCATCAATCCGGTCGGAGATGCCGACACGATCGAGACGGAGCTGATGCTCGCCGACCTCGAAAGCCTGGAGCGCCGCGTCGAGCAGACCCGCAAGCGCGCCGCCAGCAAGGACAAGGATTCCGTGGCGCAGCTGCCGATCATGGAAGCCGTGGTCAAGCTCCTCAACGAGGGCAAGCCCGCCCGTCTTCTCCTGAAGACGCTGGCGCCTGAGGAAATCGAGATCCTCAAGGGTCTGAACCTCCTGACCTCGCACCCGGTCCTCTACGTCTGCAACGTCGCCGAGGCCGACGCCTCCACCGGCAACGAGCACACCAAGGCTGTCGCCGAAATGGCCGAGAAGCAGGGCGCCGAATGCGTCATCATCTCGGCCGCGATCGAATCCGAAGTGGCGCAGCTGCCGGAAGAAGAATCCAAGGAATTCCTCTCCGCGCTCGGCCTCGAGGAAGCCGGTCTCGACCGCCTGATCCGCGCCGGTTACCACCTGCTCGACCTGATCACCTATTTCACCGTCGGCCCGAAGGAAACGCGCGCCTGGACGATCGTGCGCGGCACCAAGGCCCCGCAGGCCGCCGGCGTCATCCACACCGATTTCGAACGCGGCTTCATCCGCGCCTTCACCATCGGCTACGACGACTACATCAACTTCAAGGGTGAAGTCGGCGCCAAGGAAGCCGGCAAGGGCCGCGACGAAGGCAAGGAATATATCGTTACCGACGGCGACGTGATCCACTTCCGCTTCAACACGTAAGCGTCCGCGCTTTAGCAGGCGTTCGCGCGGTCGCTGGGAGGGCGAAGCGAAATGAAGCTAGCATTTGAAGACTTCGAACCGGGCCGCAGCTTTCCGCTCGGCCCGATTCCGGTGACGGCCGAAGAGATCATCGAATTCGCCACCGAATTCGACCCGCAGCCGATGCATACGTCCGAGGCCGCCGGCAAGGCCAGCATCCTCGGCGGTCTCGCCGCCTCCGGCTGGCATACGTCGGCGCTGTTCATGCGGATGATGGCCGAGGGCTACCTGCTGAACTCCTACTCGCAGGGCGCTCCCGGCATCGATCTGATGGAATGGAAGAAGCCGGTGCTGGCGGGAGATACGCTCTCCGGCCGCTCGATCGTGCTGGAATCCCGGCTGATGCGCTCGCGCCCCGGCATCGGCATTGCCCGCTTCAAGCACCAGATCGAGAACCAGCGCGGCGAGCTCGTCTGCTACTCCGAAAACTGGATCATGTTCAGCACCCGCGAAGCGGGGGAGACGCGCGCATGAGGATGACCGAGCTCTACACCGTCGGCCAGAAGATCGAGATCGGCAGCTACACCTTCACCGAAGAGCGGATCGTCCATTTCGCCACCCGCTTCGATCCGCAGCGCTTCCATGTCGATCGTGAGGCCGCAAAGCACACGCTGTTCGGCGATCTCTGCGCCTCCGGCTGGCACAATTGCGCCGCCTGGATGCGGACTTTCTTGGATTACTGGATGGCGCAGAGCATGCGCCTTGCGAAGGAGGGGCTTGCGGCCCCGAAGCTCGGCCCCTCGCCCGGCTTCGAGAAGCTGCAATGGCTGAAGCCCGTCTTCGTCGATGAGACGATCACCTATTCGGTGACCTTCCTCTCCAGCCGCCCGCTCGCATCGCGCCCAGGCTGGCATCTGAACAAGATTCTCAACGAAGGCATCAACCAGGACGGCGTCCCGGTCATCCGCTTCGAAAGCAGCGTTCTCGAGTTCGAATAGGATAAGCCGGGTGATTAATGCCCGGCGAATTCTACCAGCGTATGAACATCGACGCCGAGCTCTTCGAGCTTCTTACGGCCGCCGAGATCCGGCAGGTCGATGACGAAGCAGGCACCGACGACTTCGGCGCCGATCTGGCGCAGGAGCTTGGTCGCACCGACAGCCGTGCCGCCGGTGGCGATCAGGTCGTCGACGAGAATGACCTTCTCGCCCGGCTGCACCGCATCGCGATGCATCTCCATTTCATCGACGCCATATTCCAGGCTGTAGGCGATGCGCACGGTCTCGTGCGGCAGCTTGCCCTTCTTGCGGATCGGCACGAAGCCGGCCGACAGCTGGTGCGCCACGGCACCGCCGAGAATGAAGCCACGCGCCTCCATGCCGGCGATCTTGTCGACCTTCAGGCCCGCATAGGGCTGCACCAGCTCGTCCACGGCGCGGCGGAAGGCGCGCGGATTGCCGAGCAGCGTGGTGATGTCGCGAAAGATGATGCCGGGCTTGGGATAGTCCGTAATGGAGCGGATGCTGGCGGCAAGCTCCGAGGCAATGGTGTTCATGGAAAGTCCGTCTGTCTGCGAGGGTACAAAGAGGCTGCACCCTATCAATTGCCCGAGGCGGAACCAACAAAAAAGGCGGCCCGGAGGCCGCCTTTTGCAATCGGTATCGAACCCGCTCAGTGGTCCTTGCTGGCGTAGACAGAACGCTTCGTCAGGAAGATGAGACCCGAGAAGATCAGCAGGAACACCATGACCATAAAGCCGGTGCGCTTGCGCTCTTCGAGATGCGGCTCTGCAGCCCACATCAGGAAGGCCGAAACGTCGCGCGAATACTGGTCGACGGTCTGCGGCGAACCATCGTCATAGGTGACCTGGTCGTCGGAGAGCGGCTTCGGCATCGCGAAGGCTGCAGCGGCATGGAAGTACGGGTTGTAGTGCGCACCAGCCGGAACCTGGAAGCCAGCCGGCGGATCCTGGTAGCCGGTCAGCAGCGAGTGGATGTAGTCCGGGCCGCTTTCCTGGTACTGGGTGAAGATGTCGAAGACGAACTGCGGGAAGCCGCGCTCGACTTCACGAGCCTTGGCGAGCAGCGACATGTCCGGCGGAGCCGCACCGTTGTTGGAGGCTGCAGCCGCTTCCGCATTCGGATAGGGCGACGGGAAGTGGTCGGACGGAACAGCCTTGCGGGTGAACATTTCACCGTTGGCGTCAGGACCGTCCTGGACTTCGTAATTTGCCGCGAATGCCTTCACCTGCGCATCCGAGTAGCCGAGGTTGCTCAGCATGCGGAACGGCACGAGGTTCATCGAGTGGCAGGCAGAACAGACTTCGGTGTAGACCTTCAGACCGCGCTGCAGCTGGCCCTTGTCATAGTGACCGAAGGGACCTGCGAAGCTCCACTTTTCCTCGGTCGGCTCCTTCAGAGGATAGTGCGGGGTCGCGCTTTCCTCGTGATGGGCCGGAGCTGCACCGGCGGCCGGTGCTGCATCCTCGGCGAAAGCAGCGCCGGCAAAAGCGGCGACGGCTGCGAGCGACAGAATGCTTGTAACAAGCTTTTTCATGTTTCTATTTCCTTCCGCCGCTCGATTATGCCTTGGCCGCAGACTTGGCACGCTTCTCAAGCACCGCTTCAGTGATCGAGTTCGGAATGCGGCGCGGCGTCTCGACGAGACCAAGCACCGGCATGGCGACCAGGAAGAAAGCGAAGTAGAGCAGAGTGCAGATCTGCGAGATGGTGGTGAACAGGCCTTCGGCAGGCTGGGAACCGAGCCAGCCCAGGATGATCGCGTTGATCACGAACAGCCAGTAGAACAGCTTGTACCACGGACGGTAAACGGCCGAACGGACCTTCGAGGTGTCGAGCCACGGCAGGAAGAACAGCACGATGATCGCGCCGAACATCACGAGGACGCCGCCGAGCTTGGAGTCGATCGGACCGACATTGAAGGTGATAGAGCGCAGCATCGCGTAGAACGGCAGGAAGTACCATTCCGGAACGATGTGAGCCGGGGTCTTCAACGGGTCAGCCGGGATGTAGTTGTCGGCGTGACCGAGGAAGTTCGGCAGGTAGAAGACGAAGTAGGCGTAGACGAGCAGGAAGATCGAAACGCCGAGCGCATCCTTGAGCGTTGCGTAAGGCGTGAAACGGACGGTGTCCGTCTTCGTCTTGACTTCGACGCCGGTCGGGTTCGTCTGGCCGGTGACGTGCAGCGCCCAGATGTGCAGGATAACAACGCCTGCGATCATGAAGGGCAGCAGGTAGTGCAGCGAGAAGAAGCGGTTCAGCGTCGGCTGATCGACGGCAAAGCCGCCGAGCAGGAACTGCTGGATCCACTCACCCACCAGCGGGAAGGCCGAGAAGAAGCCGGTGATAACGGTCGCGCCCCAGAAGGACATCTGACCCCAGGGCAGAACGTAGCCCATGAAGCCCGTCGCCATCATCAGGAGGTAGATGACAACGCCGAGGATCCAGAGGATTTCGCGCGGTGCCTTGTACGAGCCGTAGTAGAGGCCGCGGGCAATGTGCAGGTAGACGGCAACGAAGAAGAACGATGCGCCGTTGGCGTGCATGTAGCGCAGCAGCCAGCCGTGGTTGACGTCACGCATGATCTTTTCAACCGAGTTGAAAGCGATCGACGTGTCGGCGGCGTAGTGCATGGCAAGCACGATACCGGTCAGGATCTGAACGACCAGCATGACCGAAAGCATGGCACCGAAGGTGTAGGCATAGTTCAGGTTACGCGGAACCGGGTATGCAACGAAGCTGTCATAGATCATACGCGGCAGCGGAAGGCGCGCGTCGATCCATTTTTCCAAGCCGGTTGATGGCTCGTAGCTGGAATGGCCACTCATGTATCAGTCTCCCCTCAACCGATCTTGATCTTAGTGTCGGACACGAACGAAAAGGTCGGAATCGCCAGGTTCTGCGGCGCCGGACCCTTACGGATGCGGCCGGCCGTGTCGTAGACCGAACCATGGCAGGGACAGAACCAACCGTTATATTCGCCGGCCTGACCAAGCGGCACGCAGCCGAGATGGGTGCAGGTACCGATCATGACGATCCAGTTTTCCTTGCCCTTGCCGCCCGAGCGGTCGATGCCGGTCGCCTGAGCGTCTGCAGGAAGGTTTGCGTTGCGTGCAACCGGATCCTTGAGGTCTGCCATCGGCGTATCGTCGGCAGCCTTGATTTCTTCCGGCGTACGGTTGCGGATGAAGATCGGCTTGCCGCGCCACTTGACCGTCAGCGACATGCCGGGCGTCAAGCTTGTAACGTCGACTTCGATCGACGCCAGTGCCAGCGTCGATGCATCCGGGCGCATCTGATCGATGAACGGCCATGCGACCGAAACAGCGCCGACTGCACCCGCCATACCTGTGGTGAGATAAAGGAAATCACGGCGAGTGGGCTCTGCTGAAGCCCCGCTTGTCGTATCGTGTTCGCTCACGGCTAAACCATCCTCTGCGAATTTTTGCGGAATTCCGCCCTGCCCCTCTCGACGGCGAATCAGTCAAAGACACAATTCGGCCATAGATTCCCCGCCAATCCGGCGCGTTCTATGCTTGATCGCAAATTATGTCCAGCCTTGACAAGGGGCTGACGGCACAATGTCGCGGGAATTTTCAGATGAAATTTTCAAGTCAATCCGCAGGCTTCGCGGGTTTGCAAGGCGTTTGCGCCTAAGGTCTAGACCACGCTCGCCTCACGCCCGCTTTGCGCCCCGGCGTCCCCATCATCCGACGCGAGGAACCCGCCCGACTGGCGCGCCCATAGCTCGGCATAGAGCCCGCCCCTGGCAATCAGCGCCTCATGCGTGCCTTCCTCGATGATTTTGCCCTGATCGACGACGATCAGCCGGTCGAGGGCCGCAATGGTCGAGAGCCGGTGAGCGATGGCAAGCACCGTCTTGCCGTCCATGATCCGGTTGAGGTTCGACTGGATCGCCTCTTCCACTTCCGAATCCAGCGCGGACGTCGCTTCGTCGAGCACCAGGATCGGCGCGTCCTTCAGCATCACGCGGGCAATAGCGATGCGCTGGCGCTGGCCGCCGGAGAGTTTGACGCCGCGCTCGCCGACATGGGCGTCAAAGCCCTTGCGGCCGTTCTGATCCTGCAGCCGGTCGATGAAGCCCATCGCCTCGGCGCGGGTCGCCGCCTCGATCAGCTTGCCCTCACCCGCATCCGGACGGCCGAAGAGGATGTTGTCGCGCACCGAGCGGTGCAGCAGCGAGGTATCCTGGCTGACGACGCCGATCTGCATGCGCAGCGTCTCCTGGCGCACTGCAGAAATATCCTGACCATCGACGAGGATCCGCCCGCCCTCGACGTCGTACATCCTGAGCAGCAGGCTGACGAGCGTCGACTTGCCGGCGCCCGAGCGGCCGACGATGCCGACCTTTTCGCCCGGCGCGATCGTCAGCGAGAAATTGTCGATGACGCCTTTGCCCTTGCCATAGTGGAACGAGACATTGTCGAAGCGGATGCTGGGCTCGCGGATCACCAGTTCCTTCGCGTCCGGCTTGTCGACCAGACCCAGCGGCTGCGAGATCAGTTCGGCGGCGTTCTGGATCGTACCGAGATTGCGCATGATGCCGTTGAACTGCGTCATCAGGCGTCCGAGCAGGAAGTTGAGGCGCAGCACCAGCGCCAGCGAGAAGGCGACGGCACCGGAGCTCACGAGACCGCGCAGCCAGAGATCGACGCTGAGCCCCGCCATGGTCACGATCATCAGGCCCGACAGCAGCGCCATGGAGGCACGCACTCCGGTGATGAAGCGCGTGAAGCGCAGCACCGTTTCCTGGTACATGTCGAAGCCCTGCCGCATGTAGCGGTCGCTTTCCTCATCACGGGCAAAGAGCTTCAGCGTCTGGATATTGCTGTAGGAATCGACCATGCGGCCGTTCAGCATCGAGGCGGCCTCGGCCGTTTCGCGGGAGTGATAGCGGATGCGCGGCACGAAATAGCGCGCCAGCACGCCGAAGGCGATGAGCCAGAAAAGGACGACCGCAGCGAGCGAGAAATCCAGCCGCGCGACGAGGAACAGCGTCGTCGCCGCATAGATGCCGACGAACCAGACGCTCTCCATCAGCGACGTCACGAGGTCGCCGACCGCCTGCCCCGCCGACCAGACCTTGGTGACGATGCGGCCTGAAAAATCGCTTTGGAAGAAATGCAGCGATTGACGCGAGACATGCAGATAGGACTGCCAGCGCGCCAGATTGTAGAAGCCCGGCGTGATCACCTGCTGATCGACCAGCGCCGTTAGGAAGGCGACGACGAAGCGCACGATGCCGATCAGCGCCAGCATGCCGAAGATCTCGCCGCCATGATCGGCGAGCAATCCGCTCCAGCCGACACCCGGTTTGATCGTGCTCAGAATATCGACCAGCCGGCCGACGAACCAGAACAGCGCCGCCTCGATCGCCGCCGAAATGCCGCCGAGGATAAGCATGGCGACGAAGGGCCAACGCGCCTGGCCGATATAGAACCAGATGAAACCCAGCGTCGAACGCGGCGGCTGGATCTTGTCGCGCGGACGGAAGGGATCGACCCAGTTTTCGAACAGGCTGAGGATGGGGCGCAAGAACATATCGCCGATATAGGCTGAAACCCAAAAGCGGCAAAGAGCATCGCCTCTCGCCACAACCTTATATTTTGGTAATATTCGATAATATCGGCGTGAGCGCCGTTGAATGCCGCTGACCTCAACACAATCTCGGAGTACAATCGCCGCTCAACGGAGATACCCCGGCATGGAAACGAAAATGCTGAAAGCGCATATTCCGCTTCCGCTTGCGGAACGACTTCAGGACGTAGCAAATCATCTCGGCATCGAACCATCGGCCATCGTCGGCGAGGCGATCGCCGCATGGCTGGAACGCGAGGAAGAACGTCGCCTCCTCGACCTGCGCTCGCTCGCCAGCGCCAACGCCATGTTCGTGGTCGAAACCCACCGCGTCACGGATTGGGCGGATAGTTTGTAGGCAGGCTCAGAGTGCGTCGAGAATGGATGGCAGGTCCCGTTTGCCATGCAGGACGCGCAGCACGATAATCTGACTATTGCCCGTCAGATAATAGGCGCGGATATCCTCGAAATCGCCGACTGGCCAGGCCCGTAGTCCCGCGAGCGCGGGATTGGTGAAATGCCGGGGTGCGCCGGAATTCGGCTGCTCGGCAAGACGGCCGAACGAGCGCTCCACCGAAACGATGAAACGATCGGCGACCGCTTCGCCGGCATTCTCCAGAAGATATGAAAACTGCGCGAGAATATCGCGCCGGGCAGCCGGTTTGACAACAAGCTTCAAGGCGCCCTCTTTCCCCGCTGCGCTGCCAGCAGATGCGCCGCCTCTTTCTTCAGGTCGCTCCAGAACTCGGCATTTGCCTCGGCGCCGTCGCCGGAAGCTAGGCCCTCAAGAAGCAGAGCCTCAAGCCGCGCATCATTCTCGCGCGCCTGTGCGTCACGGATCAGCGTGCGAAAATACTCGCTGACATTGCCATAGCCCTTGCTCGCCATCTGGCTCTCGACAAAAGCCTTGAGATTGTCGGGAAGAGAAATCGTCACCGTAGCCATTCCGGTCTCCTTGCAATGCTGAAGAGAGGATAGCTGCCTTCTTAACAGTTCTCAATAGTTAAGAAGCCCTCCCCGCTTTCGCCGGGAGGGCTTCTTCTTGTCACTCCGCTGCTTCTTCCGGCTCCGCCTCGTGATCGGCGAGGAAGCCGCCGGACTGGCGCATCCAGAGGTCGGCATAGATGCCGCCGTGGCCGACGAGTTCGCCGTGCGAGCCGGATTCGATGATCTTGCCCTTGTCGAGCACGATCAAGCGGTCCATCTCGGTCAGCGTCGACAGGCGGTGGGCAATGGCGATCACCGTCTTGCCCTGCATCAGCGCGAAGAGGTTTTCCTGGATCGCCGCTTCCACTTCGGAATCGAGCGCCGAGGTTGCCTCGTCGAGCACCAGGATCGGCGCATCCTTGAGGAAGACACGGGCGATGGCGATACGCTGGCGCTGGCCGCCGGAGAGCTTGACGCCGCGTTCGCCGACCTGCGCATCGAGACCCTTGCGGCCATGCATGTCGGAGAGCCCTTCGATGAACTCCCAGGCATTCGCCCGCTTCGCCGCCTCGATCACCTCCGCGTCCGTCGCCTCAGGACGTCCATAGGCGATGTTGTCGCGGATCGAGCGGTGCAGCAGCGAGGTATCCTGCGTCACGACCCCGATCAGCGCCCGCAGGCTTTCCTGTGAGACCGCCGAGATATCCTGTCCGTCGATGGTGATCCGCCCGGCTTCCAGATCATAGAAGCGTAGGAGCAGGTTCATCAGCGTCGTCTTGCCGGCGCCCGAACGGCCGACCAGACCGACCTTCTCGCCGGCCTTGATGTCGAGCGAAAGATTTTCGATGATCCCCTTGCCCTTGCCGTAGTGGAAACCGATCCGCTCGTAGTGGATCGCGCCGCGCTTGGCCTGCATCAGCGGCGCGCCCGGCTTGTCGGTGATGTCGTGGCTCTTCGTCATCATCTCCATGCCGTCATAGACGGTGCCGATGTTCTCGAAGAGCGCCGAAACTTCCCACATGATCCATTGCGACATGCCGTTGACGCGCATTGCGAGACCAATGGCAATGGCGATCGCGCCGACCGAGATCTGGCCGTTCAGCCAGAACCAGATCGACAGGCCGGAGATCACGAACAGCGCCACGCAGTTGTTGAGATAGACGGACATGTGGAACAGCGTCACTCGCCGCATCTGGCGGTAGACCGTCTGCAGGAACTCGTCCATGCCTTCCTTGGCGTAGCTTTCCTCGCGTCCGGCATGCGAAAACAGCTTCACCGTCGCGATATTCGTATAGCTGTCGACCACGCGCCCGGTCATCATCGAGCGCGCATCGGCCTGCTGTGCCGCGATCTTGCGCAGCCGCGGCACGAAATAGGAAACAATGCCGACATAGATGCCGAGCCAGACGAGGATCGGGATCATCAGCCGCCAGTCTGCCGCCGCGATCACCACGATCATCGAGATGAAATAGGTGACGACGTAGACGAAGACGTCGAGGATCTTCATCACCGTTTCGCGCACCGCCAGCGACGTCTGCATCACCTTGGTCGCAACGCGTCCGGCGAACTCGTTGGCAAAGAAGGTCATGCTGTGACGAAGCAGAAAGCGGTGCATCTGCCAGCGGGCAATCATCGGGTAATTGCCGAGCAGCACCTGGTGCATGATCAGCGAATCCAGACCCGCCGCCAGCGGCAGGCCGATCAGGATCAGGGCGCCCATCATCGCCAGCCGCGGCCACTCGGTTTCGAGGAAGGTCGCCTTGTCGGCATTGGTCAGCCAGTCGACGATATCGCCGAGGAACTGGAAGAGCGCCACTTCGCCGATGGCAATCAGCGCGGTCAGCACTGCCATGGCGGTCAGCCAGGGCGCTGCCGGCTTCGTATAATGCCAGCAGAAGGCAAAGAGCCCCCGCGGAGGCGCAATGGGCTCCTCGACGGGAAAGGGTTTCAACCGCTGTTCGAACCAGCCAAACATGAAAATGCTCCGGAACTTATCGTTCCGCCTCCCGGCTCGCGCAAATCCGCGCATGAGCTCATATGGGAGCGGGACGCTTTGGGAACGAGGCCATAACAGCCGCGCAATGGATCAAAATGGGGGATTTTGAGAAAACGATGCGCCTTAAGCGCGCCGTGTCACCAGTGGTCGTTCGACGACTGGAAGGCGCATAAGCAGCACAATATTCATGTCGGCCCTCCCTGCTGGCGATTGAAGATGTGCACCGATAACGCGAAAATCGCGTAATTTCCAGCCGAAAATCGGCGGAAATTGAACATTTCGGGGTCAAAATGCGCTTTGTTGCACCCGAAACACACATGTTCTAGGACCGATCGACATTCTTCTGGAGACTGCGATGACCGACCTCAGACTGGCGCTGTACCAGCCGGACATTCCCGGCAACACGGGAACGATCCTGCGATTGGCCGCCTGCCTCGGTTTCGGCGTCGACCTGATCGAGCCCGCCGGCTTCGACATCTCCGATCGCAATCTGAAGCGCTCGGGCATGGATTATCTCGCCATGGCGGCACTCACCCGCCATGTCAGTTTCGACCGTTTCGAGGAATGGCGCGCAACCACAGGGCGCCGTCTCATCCTGGCATCGACCAAGGCCTCTAACCCCTATACCAGCTTCGCCTTCCGCCCCGATGACATCCTGCTCTTCGGCCGCGAAAGCGCCGGCGTGCCCGACCACGTCCACGACAAGGCAGACAGCCGCATCCTGATCCCGATGGTCGAAGGCCAACGCTCGATCAACGTCGCGGTGTCCGCCGCGATGATCACCGGCGAAGCGATGCGGCAGACGGTCTGGAGCTGATCCCTTCTACGAGGCCTGCCGCACGAAGGCCGCGATGCGCGAGGCGACCGGCTCGATAAAGGCCGGATCGAGCGCATGCCCCATATGCGGGATAACAGAGAGTTCAGGCCGCGGCAGCATGTCCGCTGCCCATTCGGCATGGGCAGGCGGGAAGATCGGGTCCATGCTGCCGTGAATGACGAGGCAAGGCAGATCGAGGCGGGCTAGATCCGCAGCCGTCAAAGCCGTCGTCGCGATCTGCGCCTTGCTGTGATTGCTGTGGTTTGCCATTTTCGCCAGCTCGGCATGGCGGCGCGCGACGACCGCCCGCCCCATCGCCAGCCAGAAGCCCTCGTCGAACGGCGACTTCGGCCCAGCCGCCAAGCGGAAATTCTCGACAAAGCGGATGGCCGCCTCCTCGTCCGATTGGGTCGGAGTGCTGTTCAGCGCAATCACCGCCCGGACGTAATCGGCCGCCGGTCTCGCCAGCTGCCCCGGACTTTCAGGTTTGCCCGTGAAGGCATCGTTCTTGGGTCCGAGATCGGGAGACGACATCAGTGTCGTGATGCTGGCAACGCGCTCCGGATGTTTCAGCCCCGCCATCAATGCGGTCACCCCGCCCTGCGACAGACCGGCAATATGGCATCGTCCAATGCCGAGACAATCGAGCAGCCCGCAGGCATCGCCGACGAGATCGTCGAGCGTATAGGGCCGCTCCTCGAAATCGACATAGGTCGAAAGCCCGGTATCGCGCTGGTCGTAACGGATGACCCGAAGCTCCGCATCCGCAAGGACCTCGCAGAAACGATCGGGCCAGACGATCCCCGGCGCACTGTTTCCCATCATCAGCAGGATAACAGGATCGCCATCGCGGCCGAACTGGTCGAAAGCCAGCTCGATACCACCAACATTCACAACACCGCTTTCCATGCTCGCTCAATCAAATTTATCATCGATAAATTCACTTATCGATGATAAATTCCGCCGTCAAGTTGGAGCCGCCATGAAGATCACCCAGACAGATATCGTCCGCGAAGCCCTCATCCTCCTGAACGAGGTGGGCCTCGACAAACTTTCGACCCGGATGGTCGCCGCCCGCCTGGGCGTGCAGCAACCGGCCATTTACTGGCATTTCAAGGGCAAGCGCGAACTGATGGACGCGATGAACGCAGCAATCATGCGCTCGTCCCACCCGGCCCGCCTTCCCGATGACGACGACGACGCCAGATCCTTTCTCGTCAAAAGCCATCGGAGCTTCCGGCGCGCGCTTCTGAGCGTCCGCGACGGCGCTCGCATCCATGCCGGCTCAAGGTCCGAAGCATCGGACAACGACGCGGCCGAACGGCAGCTCGCCTTCCTGGTGGCTCGGGGCCTCACCGCCAATCTCGCGCTCCGCATCCTGATCACGCTGTCGCGTTTCACCGTCGGCTTCGTCATGGAAGAGCAATCGGAAGCCGAGCACCCGCCGCAGCTGTCGCCCGACGAAAGCGGTACGCACCCGCTGCTGACGGCCGCCTTCGCGGACTACGCCAGCCTGTCGCAGGATCAGCTTTTCCTCGATGGCCTCGATGCCATTCTCGACGGCTTCCTGGCGCAGAGCGGCAATATCGGCATCGGCGGCGCGAGTAATGCGACGGCCTGAAACTGAGATTTCAGCAGCTCCATCCAAGATTCCATCTTGAGACATAGAGAAAATCTGATTTACTGCGCCCAACTGCTTGGCTTGGGGGAAATGGCCGATGGAGTTCAAGCGCAGGGATATTATCCGCGGGGGCGTTGCGTTACTTGGTGCCGGTGCATTTCAGCATCCGGCATTTGCCGCGCCGGCCTCCTACTTTGCCGGACCCGCCGTCGATAATGGCGTGACCTATCAAAGCACGAATTTCGCCAAGATCGACAAGCGCTGGCGCCGCCAGGTCGTCAAATATTTCAGCACCGAGCCGATCGGCACCGTCGTCGTCGATACGCGCCACCACTTTCTCTATGTGATCATGGAGAACAAGACGGCGATCCGCTATGGCGTCGGCGTCGGCCGCGAGGGTTTCCAGTGGTTCGGCCGCGCCACTATTGACGCCAAGTCGCTCTGGCCGCGCTGGACACCACCGCCGGAAATGCGCAAGCGCCATCCGGAGCTGCCGGAATTCGTCGCCGGCGGCTCGCCGAAGAACCCGCTCGGGCCGCGCGCCATGTATCTGCACCGCGACGGCGTCGATACCGGCTACCGTTTCCACGGCACGCTCGAGCCCTGGAGCATCGGCAAGGACGCCTCCAGCGGCTGTATCCGCATGTTCAACGAGGACGCGATCGACCTCTACCAGCGCTGCCCGATCGGCACCGCCGTGCAGGTTCTGCCTCATATCGCCGATCAGGCTGAAACGGCGGCGCAGGTTGCCCAGCCTGCAACGGCTGCCCAGCCGCCGGTTCAATGAGGAAAGCGCCCCGATGATCGCAACGACCGGATATCTCAGCCGCTTTGCCTGCATGGCGGCCATCCTGCTCTCGCTCTCCGCCTGCACCACCAGCAATCTCACCGCCTCCGTGGAAGAGCCGCCCGCCACACCGATGACCGGCGAGACCAACGACCCCGCCCCCGGCTTCGAGAATGTCAGCGCCGGAAGCGAGGAAGACTTCATCCTCAATGTCGGCCGCCGCACCTATTTCACGCAGGATTCCGCCGCTCTCGATTCGGTCGCCAAGGCGACGCTCGACAATCAGGCGGCCTGGCTGGCGCGCAACCCGACCTGGCTGATCAAGCTGCAGGGCTTTGCCGACGATTCCGGCTCGCCAGCGGCGATGCAGTCGCTATCGCAGAAGCGCGCCGATGCCGCCATGGCCTATCTCGTGTCGAAGGGTGTGGACCCGAAGCGCATGTGGGCCAAGGGCTATGGCAACGACCGCGAAGTGCGCGATTGCACCGACCGCTCCTGCAAGGTGCAGAACCGCCGCGTCGTCACCAACCTCAGAACCACGCCCGACGCCGTCTAGCCGTAAGCCCGCGTGAAAGCGATGCCGGCCAGAAGCCCCTCCGCCGGCATCGAAACGATATGAAAAACTGAGACATGTCCGCATTGCGAGGGACATCGCGTGCATTGGTCCAAACCCCTGCGACTGCATCTCGGCGTCCTCGTCGTGGGATCGCTGCTCTGCACCTCGACGCCGATCATCTGGCTGGCCTTCAGCCACGGCAAGCAAGCCGCCGTCAGCGCCGGGGCGCAGCAGATGCGCGAGATGAGCCTGCGGCTGATCGAGGGCTATCGCAACACGCTTCAGGGCGGCACCGAGACCGTAGCGCTGGCCTCGACGCTACCGCAGCTCGCCTCCCCGCCGCTGCAGGATCTGCAGGCCAAGCAGGATTTCTTCCTGGAGGTCCTGCGCAACATCCCGAACGCCACCAGCATCTATACCGGCTATCCTGACGGCTCCTATCTGCAGGTGATCAGCACCACGCGGCGCGACGTCCGCCAGACGCTGGCCGCCCCTGACGGCGCCGCCTTCGCGATCCGCACGATCGCCGGGCGGCAGACCGGCAGCGTCACCTCGACGCTCCGCTTTCTCGACAATCACTCCGCCTCGCTGGGTGAACGGGCCATCGACTACACCTCCTTCGATCCGCGCGAGCGGCCCTGGTACCGTTCCGCAATAGAGGGCCGCGCGGCAATCTCGGTCGGCCCCTATGTCGCGGGAACGCTGGGTGTCCCGACGCTGACGGTCGCCGCCCCGATGCGCGACGATCCCACCGTCGTGGTCGGCATCAACATCCACCTCCAGACGGTCAGCCGCCTGCTTCATGCGGAAGGCATATCGCCGAATGCGCGCGCCTATATCGTCAATGGCAGTGACGCGCTCATCGCCCATTCCGATCCGGGCGTCATGGAGAAGCTGCTGCGGGCATGGACGAAAAGCCCGGGCACCGGCGATGCGACCGCCGACAGTCTCGACACCAGCCTGCAGACCGTCGCGCGGCTGCGCCATGATCCGGCCTTTGCCACCGGCGGCCTGGCGCGGCTGCAGATCGATGGCGCCCCGCACCTGATCCAGATCGCTCCGGTCGAAGTCTCCGGCCTGTTCAAGGGCGATGTCGCCGCGATCATCGTTCCGCTCGACGATCTCGTCTCGCAGGCCGATAGGCTGCTCGTCCATAACCTTTTGATCGCCGCTGCCTTCCTGATCGCCGGCGTCGTGGCGTCGATTGGGCTATCGCGCATGGTCAGCCGCTCACTGAACCGGCTGGCGGACGAGGCGCGCCTGATCGGCGATCTCGACATGCGCGAAAAGCCCGTCTCGCATTCCTGGATCACCGAGATCAACACGCTGGCAATGGCGCTGGCCGCCAGCCGCCACGCGATCCGCCAGTTCGCGCTCTACGTTCCCCGCGAAGTCGTCCGGCGCATCGTCAATTCCGACGGGCGAGCGCTCGCCGAAGCCAAGCGGCAGGAGGTGACGGCGCTCTTCACCGATATCCAGGACTTCACGACCATCTCCGAGCGGCACTCCCCCGAAGATGTCGTCGATACGCTCTCGGCCTATTTCGAGCTGCTGAACGCGATCGCCGAACGCCACGGCGGCACCGTCGTGCAGTATCTTGGCGATTCCATCTTCGTCATGTGGAATGCGCCGGTGCCGGACGAGGATCATGCCGAACACGGCTGCCGCTGCGCGCTCGCCATGCAGCAGGCGATCGGCGCCCTGAACGAGAAGAACCGCAGGAGCGGCCGCCCGGAACTCTTCACCCGCTTCGGCCTCCACACCGGCCCCGCCGTCGTCGGCAGCTTCGGCGCCATCTCGCGGCAGCAGTACACGGCGATGGGCGACACGATCAATGTCGCCTCCCGCCTCGAAGGGCTGAATAAGCAGTTCGGCACCTCGATCCTTGTCAGCGCCGCAACCCGCGACGCCGTCGTCGACAGCTTCGAATTCCGCCCGCTCGGCCTCGTCGAGGTGAAGGGACGCGCCGAGAAGGTCGATATCTGGGAGCTCGCCGGCGTCGCGACTAGCGATGGAAGGTCAGGTGGATGACGCCGCTCGGCGCCGTTTCCGACTTGACCGTATAGCCGGCCTCCAGCCCGCGCAGATCCTCCCACAGGCATATGCCGCGCCCGAGCAGGATCGGCGTGATCGCCACATGCAGGCGGTCGACCAGCCCAGCCTTGAGAAACTCGCGAACGACGGTCGGGCCGCCGCCGACCCGCACATCCCGGCCGTTGGCCACCGCTGTGGCCTGCTTCAGCGCATCCTGCGGCGTCATGCTGATGAAATGGAACGTGGTGCCACCCGCCATCTCCAGCGACGGGCGGGCCTTGTGGGTGAGCACGAAAACCGGAACCTGGAACGGCGGCTGGTCACCCCACCAGCCCTGCCAGTCGGGATCGTCAGGGTGATTATGAAGGCCGAACATGCCGGCACCCATGATCTCGGCGCCGATATTCTCGAAATATTCCCGGGCATAGTCGTCGTCGACCCCCGTCGTCCCCGCCCCGCTCGTATCCTTGAAGACGCGCTCGCGAAACGTCCGCGTCGCCATATAGGCGCCGACGAGACGCGGCCAGTCTTCACCGAACGGAACTTCAGGCGTCTGGTCCGTCGTCGTTGCGAAACCATCGAGCGAGACCATGAGGTCGACACGTACTGCCACTGGAACTCTCCTTGCGAAGTTGCACCTAGCCGCCCCAATCATTGGAGCGCGAATACTAAGGTAAGTGCCTTTATATAGATCCGAAACACTAAGGCAAGTACCTTATGGTTGTTGACTGCCGGGCGAACTCGTTTTACTGATTCACATGCCTTACCATTCGACCCCACTCGACCTCGCCTTCCACGCCCTCAGCGACCCGACGCGGCGCGCCGTCGTCTCGCGACTGATCGAGGGCGAAGTACCGGTCACCGTGCTCGCCGAGCCTTTCGACATGACGCTCCCCTCCTTCGCCCAGCATCTGAAGGTGCTCGAGGACTGCGGCCTGATCGCCAGCGAAAAGCGCGGCCGCAGCCGCTGGTGCCGCCTGGTGCAGGCCCGTTTCGACGAGGCGGCCGACTGGATGATATCGGAACGCAAGCGCTGGACCGGCCGGCTCGACCGGCTGGAAGCCTATCTCGACAGCCAAGAGGATGATGAAAGACATGGCAAATCCGTTTGATACTTGGTCGCTCGACCGGGAAATCGTGCTGGTCAAGGTGCTGAACCATCCGCGCCACAAGGTCTTCGCCGCCTGGATGGACCCGGCTGCGCTGGCGCAATGGTATGGCCCCAAGGATCTCTCGATCGAGAACCATGAAGCAGACATCCGCGAGGGCGGCATCTGGCGCTTCGATATGGTCGGCTTGTTCGAAGGCAAGCAGCAGCGCTTTGCGAATTTGATCCGTTTCCTCGAGATCGTGCCGGACGAGCGCATCGTGATGGAGCACGGAGCGGAGGATTCGGATGATCCCAATCGTTTCCGCGTCACCGTCACCTTCGACGAGCAATCCGACGGCAAGACGGTGCTGACCATGCGCCAGCTCCACCCAACCCCCGAACGCCGCCGCTTCGTCATCGGCTTCGGCGCCGTCGAATACGGCCTGCAGACGCTGGATGGTCTCGCGGCCTGGCTGGACAGGTAAACGCACGAACATGCAACCGCTGATCGGTGCTTGACTTTCGCCCGGCTCGCGCAATCCTCCACATCAACGTGAGGACGCAGCCGGGGAGCATCGGTCATACCCAATTTTCCGCCGCTATATTCGACGGCGCGCTGTGACGCGATCGCCAGGCTTGTCGAGGACAATTATCCGATCGAAACGCCCGTCTCCTGCCAGATGCTGGAGCGCGGGCTGAACGATGTCTATCGCGTCACCGGCCAGAACGCGGAGCGTTACATATTCCGCCTGTCGCAGCACCGGGCACGCGGCCCCGCCGATGTCAGAAGCGAGACCGCATTCCTGACGCACCTTGCCCGATCCGGCGTCCCCGTCGCCGCCCCGATCGAGACGCGGGACGGCCGCTTCTTCGTCGAAACCGATGCGCCCGAGGGTCCCCGCTCCGGCGTTCTCTTCCAGGCGCTGGATGGCCGCGAGCCTGATACGGCCGGCCTTGACGACGCACGCGCCCACGGCAAGACGCTGGCAATGCTGCACAATGCGGCCGAAAGCTTCTCTCCCGAAGAGGCGCGCTACCGGCTCGACCTAGACTACCTGCTGTGGCAGCCGCTTGCCCGGATAGGTCAGAGCGGCCTCGTCGAAGACCCCGATGTCTTCAAGGAGTTCGAGCGCCTGGCGGAGGAGACCAGCAACGCAATCAAAGCCTTCGGCGAGCTGACATGGACCTATTGCCATGGAGACTGCCACGGCTTCAACGCCCGCATCGATGACACCGGCGAAGCCGTGTTCTTCGATTTCGACGACAGCGGACCCGGCTACCTTGCCTACGACCTCTCCGTTTTCCTATGGGCGAACGTCTCCTTCGGCCGGAGCTCGACGCGCAGATGGACTGCCTTCATAGAAGCCTATCGCGCCGTCCGGCCGATCAAGGCTGACGATTTCGAGGCCGCGCTGCACTTCGTCATCGTCCGCCATTTCTGGCTGATGGGAGAATACGCCTCCCGCGCCGATGAATGGGGACGCAACACCGTCCGCTGGGTGGCACGGGAAGCGGAGTTTCTCAAGGCATGGAAGGCTTCACATCTCAGCGGCCGCCTGCTCTAGCGCCGCTCGCCGCCGAATGTCATTCGATGTCGGAACCTGGATTGCTCGCACGTCTTCAAGACAGACAATCCACTGGAGGCAGCCATGACGATCACCATCACCGCCTTTGAATGCTCCCCCGATCGTGGCCGGGGCCTGGCGCGGGACATGCGGGTGCGATGGGCGCTCGAAGAGACCGGCCGGGCCTATGACGTCCGCCTCGTCACCTTCGAGACGATGAAAGAGCCCGCCCACCTGGCGCTCCAGCCCTTCGGCCAGATCCCGACCTATCAGGACGGCGCGCTGGCGATCTTCGAATCCGGCGCCATCGTGCTCCATATCGCCGAACAGTTTCCGGGCCTGCTGCCCGCCGATCAGATTGGCCGCGCCCGCGCCATCGCCTGGCTCTTTGCCGCCGTCAGCACCGTCGAGCCTGTCATCGTCGAGCGCGAGGCGACCGGCTATGCGGAGCGCAACGAGAGCTGGTACGAGCAGCGCCTGCCCCTTCTCACCGATCGCATCCGCAACCGGCTGACGGAGCTCTCGAACTGCCTCGGCACTGCCGACTGGCTGGATGGCGATTTCAGCGTCGGCGACCTGCAGATGGTCTCGGTGCTGCTGCGGCTGAAAAGCTCCGGCCTGCTCGAAGAATTTCCAAGCCTCGCGGCCTATGTCGCCCGCGGCGAAGCCCGCCCGGCCTACCAGCGCGCCTTCGAGGCCCAGCGCGCCGTTTTTCTCGCCTCGCAGGCGCGTTGATCTTCACGTTTCGGCCGCAAATCATCTGCAGCCGATGAGCGTAACAGACTACCAATACCATTGATTTCCAGCGGCTCCGCCGTAGATGACGGAGCATCCCCGCAATATGTCGCAAACGGCGTTGTGTTGCGGTCAAATCGGCCTATTATTATTAGCCGGGCAAACAAAAATCCGTCACTGCGCAACAATTTCAACGAATTGGCAATGACGTGATTCTAGGATGCACAGCATTGCAAACACCAGTGAAGAAGAAGACTGCTGATAATGGAATCCACGATCGTCATGATAAATCTGTTCGGTGCCGTAGCCTTGCTGCTGTTCGGCCTCGCGCAGGTGAAGGACGGCGTGTCGCGGGCCTTCGGCACCAAGCTCAGAACCGGCCTGGCAACAGGCACCCGCAGCGGACTGCGCTCCTTCGTTTCCGGCTTCGTCGCCACCATCGCGCTGCAGAGCTCGACGGCAACCGCGCTGATGGTCGCCTCCTTCGTCGAGCGTGAGCTGGTCAAGCCGCGCATGGCGCAGATCGTGCTCCTCGGCGCCAATGTCGGCACCGCCGTCACCGCCTGGATCGTCGCGACCGGTATCGAGTGGCTGTCGCCGCTCGTCATCCTCGCCGGTATCGTGCTCTATCGCAGCGGCTCGACCTCCCGCCAGGGCGGCGGCACGGCGCTGATCGGCATCGGCCTGATGCTGCTGTCGCTGCACCTTCTCAGCAGCGCCACCGAGCCGATGCGCCAGTCGCCGGCGCTTGCCGCCTTCATCGGCCTGCTAGACAATGCCTGGCCGGTGGCGCTGGCCTTCTCCGCCGGCATCGCCTTCATTTCCTCCTCCAGCCTTGCCGCCGTCGTGCTGATCCTGTCGCTCGCCTCGACCGGCATCCTCTCGGCAGGCCTGATCATCGTGCTGGTGCTCGGCGCCAATCTCGGTGGCGCAATTCCGCCCGTCGTCGCCTCGCTCTCCGGCCCGCCTTCGGCAAAGCGCGTCACGCTCGGCAATCTGATCGTGCGCGCCATCGGCTGCGCTGTCGCGCTGCCGCTCGCAGGCTACGGCGCCGATATTCTGGAAATGCTGCCGCTCTCGCCCGCCAAGCTTCCGGTCGACGCCCATCTCGGCTTCAACCTGATCCTCGCCGCACTCGCCTGGCCCTTCTCGCGCCTGCTGTCGAAGCTGATGCTGCGGCTGGTCCCGGAAGAAGCGCAGCCCGACAACGCGCCGAAATATCTCGATCAGGGCGAACTCTCGACGCCGGTCGTGGCGCTCGCCAGCGCCACCCGCGAAACGCTCGGCGTCGGCGATCTCATCGAGCGCATGCTGATGCGCGCCTCCGACGCCTTCGAGAAGGATGATCTCGCCAAGCTCAAGGAAATCCCCTCGCTGGAAAAGCGCGTCGACAGCCTGCAGCAGGAAGTGAAGATCTATCTCTCCAAGCTCGGCCGCGAGGGCCTGAGCGAGGAAAACGGCCGCCGCTCGATCGTCATCATCGATTACGCGATCAACCTCGAGCATATCGGCGACATCATCGAGAAGGGACTGCTGCCGCAGGTCACCAAGAAGGCTTCGCTCGGGCTGAAATTCTCCGAGGACGGCTACGAAGAGCTGAAGAAGCTCTTCCATCTGACGATCGACAACCTGCGCATCGCCCAGACCATCTTCGTCACCCGCGACTTCAAGCTCGCCAAGCAGATGATGGAAGTGAAGGTCGAGGTGCGCCGCATGGAGAAGCAATCCTCCGAGCGCCATCTGGAACGCCTGCGCGACGGCCGCGCCGACAGCCTGCAGACGAGCTCGCTGCATCTCGACATGCTGCGCGACCTGAAGCGCATCAACGCCCATATCGTCTCAGTCGCCCACCCGATCATGGACGAGCACGGCCTTCTCATCGAAAGCCGCCTCAAGGATGCTGCTGAGTAAAGACGATCAATCCGCCGATGGCAGCCGCCGCATGGTGAACTCGATCTGGTCGTTGTCTAGCTGACGCCAGCTTTCGACCTCGGTCCAGTAAGCCGCCTTCGGATATTCGGCAAACCACTCGCGGGCCTTCGCCCGCGCGTCGAGGAGCGCCAGTCTGTATGTTTCGCGCACGAACCGGTCGCCGCCCGTCCGGGGCGTCCCCTCGGCGCGGTGCCGCTCTATCCTACGCTTCAAGCCGTCGAATGACGGAGGTCCCGGAATTTTATTCATGAAACCTACCTCTGCCGGAAAAAGGTAGTATCGAACCCGCTAATTTGCGAGTCGAATCTTGGCTGCGGCCTTCCGCCCGCTGGCGACTGGCGCTCCTAGCTGATAGGAGGCGTCGCAATCAGGAATGACGGGTCGCGGCTTTGGCTGCGGCCTATGGGGGTAAGTATGGAAAGACCAGTATTGCCGGCAGGCCTTCCCGCCGACATCGAAGACAAGAAGCTCGCGGCGCAGACCTGGTTCCGGCAGCTGCGCGATACGATCTGTTCCACCTTCGAGACGCTGGAAGATGAACTCGCCGGACCGATGTCCGATCGCGAGCCGGGCCGCTTCGTCGGCAAGGACTGGTCGCGCGACAATGGCGCGGGCGGCGGCGGGCGCATGTCGATGATGCACGGCCGCGTCTTCGAGAAGGTCGGCGTCCACACCTCCACCGTCTATGGCGAATTCGCACCCGATTTCCGCGCCCAGATCCCCGGTGCCAACGAGGACCCGCGCTTCTGGGCTTCCGGCATCTCGCTGATCGCCCATCCCGTCAATCCGAACGTGCCCGCCGTGCACATGAACACCCGCATGGTCGTCACCTCCACCCGCTGGTTCGGCGGCGGTGCCGACCTGACGCCAGTTCTCGACCGGCGCCGCACGCAGGAGGACGCGGATACGCAGCTCTTCCACAAGGCGCTCGAGCTCGCCTGTCGCCAGCATCAGGGCATCGCCGATTACGATGCCTACAAGAAATGGTGCGACGAATACTTCTTCCTGAAGCACCGCAACGAGCCCCGCGGCACCGGCGGCATCTTCTATGACTGGCTGCATTCCAGCCCCGAAGCCGGCGGCTGGGATGCCGATTTCGCCTTCACGCAGGATGTCGGCAGGGCCTTTGCCGCAGTTTATCCACAGATTGTTCGCGCCAATTTCAACAAACAGTGGACGGAACAGGATCGTGAGGAACAATTGATTCGTCGCGGTCGATATGTGGAGTTTAATCTCCTCTATGATCGCGGTACCATCTTCGGGCTGAAGACGGGTGGCAACATCGAGTCGATTCTGTCGTCCATGCCGCCGACAGTAAAATGGCCGTAACCGGAACACTGTACGATAACGTACGGGTAAAAACCCGGTGACTGGCCTTCAAGAAGTGTGAACGCGTTCTAAATCAATTTGTATGTGCATAACAATCGGAGGAGGATTGTCGATGACGATACAAAGCGGTTCATCCGCGGATGCAGAGCAATCATCCCGCATAATCGAAGCCCCGGAATTCCTGAACCGTCTTGCCGAAGACATGCGCGCAAAGAGCGGTTCAGACCTGCCTCTCTCCTGCTATATCGAGCAGGTGAAGCTGCAGCTTGCAGGCGGCAAATCGCCGGAAGAGCTGCAGGGCCAGACCCGTGAAAGCGCCAATTCCAACACGCCCTACCAGTCTTCGGACTGCTACCGTTTCTGGGCGATGCCGGAATAACGCCAAGTCCATGCCGGCCGGTCCTGTCAGATCGGCCGGAACCTTCTCCCCTCTTTGCACATTCAAGCTACGCGTGAGTTTGCGCGATCCTGTCATGTTCCGGATCAAGGAGGATAAAATGCGACTTTTCGAATGTGGTACGCTCGTTCCAGGCTGTGACTGGCACACCCGCGCCAATGACGACGCCGAAGTCGTCCGCCGCGCGGTCGAGCATATGAAAACCGCTCACGGCGAAACCACCATCCGCGAAAACATGGTCGACAATATCAAGGCCCGCATCCGCAACGAAGCGAACGCGGCCTGATCATTTGACGATGCCATCCAGCCGGGCGAGCAGCGCCGCCCGGTCGGCAGCGAAATTCTCGTCCACCCACTGGTTCTCCAGCGTCTGCAGTATCTCGCCGACGCGCGGCCCCGCCGTGACGCCGGCCGCCATCACGTCGCCGCCGCTCAGCGGAAACTTCGGCTTGGTCCAGGCCTCCGCCTGTTCCAGGAGCTTAGAGAGCCGTGCCGAACGGCTCATCTCCTTCATGTCACCTTCCGCCTTGCCGCGCGCAATCGCCAGCGCCAGCTTCAGCCGCGCAATCACGCCCTCAGGCGCGCTGCGATAAAGTACGCGGTCGAAGGCCGCCGCCGACATCTCGTCATTGACCGGAACGGTCAGCGCCCAGGTCTTCAGCCAGGCGGCTTCCGCATTGGCAAGCTTCAGACGCCCCGCCATCTCCGAGAGCCGCGGCACGTCGGGCGGCACGATCGAGGCCAGCCTCAGCAACGGATCGGGCTTCCAGCCCAGCGCCTGCTCGGTCGCGACCAGCGCCGGGACCGCGTCGATGCCCCACTTCTCCGTCTCCGGCAGGATTTCGTTCAGCACCGAAACCGTCCGCATCCAGAGCAGCGCCCGGCCCGGATCCTCGGCGGACAGCAGCTTGCGCATTTCCGACCAGACGCGCTCGGCAGACAGCGTCGAGAGCTTTGAGCGCGCCGCCGAAGAGGCCTTCAGCCCCGCAGCATCCGGTCGGCCCGAGCCGTAATAGGCGAAGAAGCGGAAGAAGCGCAGGATGCGCAGGTAATCCTCGGCGATCCGCGTCGCCGCCGTCCCGATGAACCGGATGTTGCGTTTCTCGATATCGGCCAGACCGTCGACGAGATCGATCACCTCGCCCGCCGCATTGGCATAGAGCGCATTGATCGTCAGGTCGCGGCGCTCGGCATCGGCCTGCCAATCGGTGCTGAAAGCGACCTTGGCATGGCGCCCGTCAGTCTCGACATCGGTTCTGAGCGTCGTCACCTCGAAGGGCTTGCCCTCGAGCACCAGCGTCACCGTGCCATGCGCGATCCCGGTCGGAACCGCCTTGATGCCGGCGGCCTTCGCCCGCTCGATGACGGAGTCAGGCGTCAGCGTCGTCGCCATGTCGATATCGCTGACCGCAATGCCCATCAGGCTGTTGCGCACCGCGCCGCCAACGACGCGGCCCTCACCGCCATCGGCATTCAGCAGCGAAAAGACGCGGGAAAGGCGCGGATCCTGAAACCAGGCTTCGTGAGCCACAGTGGTCATGCATACATTCTTTCGTAAATCGTGCGGATGATGCCGGCGGTAATGCCCCAGATCATCCATTGCTCATAGGGCATGCGGTAAAACTGGCGCTGCACGCCGTTCCAGGGGCGGCTGTCGAGCGTGTGATTGCCGGGATCCATCAGGAACGACAGCGGCACCTCGAAAACGCTCTCCACCTCATCCGGGCTCGGCGTCAGCGTGAAACCGGGGCGGACGACGGCAAGGATCGGCGTGATCCGGAAACCGGTCGCCGCCAGATAATCCGGCAGGCGGCTGACGGGCTCGATGAACATGTCGGCAAGCCCGATTTCCTCGCCCGCCTCGCGGATCGCCGCCATTTCCAGCGACTCGTCGGTCGGATCCCTGGAGCCGCCGGGAAAGGCGATCTGGCCCGAATGTTTGCGCAGCGTCTCCGTTCGCTTCGTCAGGATCACCCGCGCATCGTCACCGTCATCGATAACGGGCACGAGGACCGCCGCATCCCGCAGCTTGATGTTCTCGACATAGGGCAGCAGGTCCTGATTGATCAGGTGATCGCCGTGATCGCGCCAGGCGAGATCGATCGGCCCGCCCTTCTGGTTGAGGGCGCGTCGGCGGAATTCATCGGCCGAATAGAGCGGATAGCGGGAGGCAATGGGATCGGTCATCGGGAAAGCGCATCCAGTTCATCTGCCGGCATGACGGGGAAGATGCGGCCGCCGGAGCGGAGGCAGAACATGTCCCGCCCCTCGACCTCGATCACCTCGCCAAGCTCCACCAGCTCGTACATCACAGGACGCGCCACCAGCGCCTCCAGCCGTCCGCGCACATGCAGATAGGGCTTGAGCTCGCTGTTGTCGCCATGGATCACGAAGCGCAGCGCATGCTCCTCGCCCGCCTCGACGACATCGCCGGTATTGGTGCGGAAGGTCAGCAGCGAATTTCCGTCGCGCTCCGTCACGCTCATCTCGACCGCCAGGAACGGCGCATCGACGACCCGGATGCCGACTTTTTCCACAGGAGTCACGAGGTAGGTCTTGCCGTCCTCGTCCTTGCGCAAAACCGTCGAGAACAGCCGCACCAGCGGCGCGCGGCCGATCGGCGTGCCCATGTAGAACCATGTGCCGTCGGCGCGGATTTCTATGTCGACATCGCCGCAGAAAGGCGGATTCCACTTGTCCACGGGCGGAAGACCGCGGCTCTTGCCACCGGTTTCGCCGGCCGCGCGCGAAATCAGTGCGGCCAGCCCCGCGGCATCTTCGCTCGCCCTGATCTCTTCGCCTGCCATTCTTCTGTCCCGGTTTGCTCTTAACGAGAAGGAAGTCACGAGATAGTCATTCGAAACGAACTTGTCAGCCCGCAACATCTTCATAACTCTATCGGGTATGAGGCAGAGGTGTAAGTCCGCCGATTCGCGACGAATGATTTAGCCGTTGGAGATGCCTGATGGGTATGATGAAGACCGAAGACAGCCTCGATGAAAAGGCGATCATCGCCGCCGCCGAAAAGGCGCTTGCCGATATCGCCCTTGTCCGTGAAGAAGTCTCGAAGGTGATCTTTGGTCAGGAAAGCGTGGTCGAGAACACGCTTCTCGCCGTGCTCTCGGGCGGCCACGCGCTGCTCGTCGGCGTTCCCGGCCTCGCCAAGACCAAGCTCGTCACCACGCTCGGCGAGGTTCTCGGCCTCGGCGCCAACCGCATCCAGTTCACGCCAGACCTGATGCCCTCCGATATTCTCGGTTCCGAAGTGATGGACCAGGACGAGAGCGGCCGCCGCTCCTTCCGCTTTGTCAAGGGACCGGTCTTCGCCCAGCTCTTGATGGCCGACGAAATCAACCGCGCCTCGCCGCGCACGCAGTCGGCGCTGCTGCAGTCGATGCAGGAATATCACATCACCGTCGCCGGCCAGCGCTACGACCTGCCGACGCCGTTCCACGTTCTCGCCACCCAGAACCCGCTGGAGCAGGAAGGCACCTATCCGCTTCCCGAAGCCCAGCTCGACCGCTTCCTGATGCAGGTCGACGTCAACTATCCCGAACTCGCCGCCGAACGGCAGATCCTGCTCGAGACCACGGGCCTTTCCGAGACAAAGCCGCAGGCGGTGCTGAATGCCGAGCGGCTGATGCAGATCCAGAGCCTCATCCGCCAGATGCCGGTCAGCGACAAGGTCGTCGATGCCATCCTCGGTCTCGTGCGCTCGGCCCGTCCCGGCCAGGGCCATGCCTCCACCGACAAGCATGTCGCCTGGGGCCCCGGCCCGCGCGCCGGCCAGGCGATGATGCTCTGCGCCCGCGCCCGCGCCCTCTACGAAGGCCGCCTCGCGCCGTCGCTCGACGACGTCTATGCTCTCGCCGAGCCCGTGCTTGAACACCGCATGGCGCTGACATTCGCCGCCCGTGCCGAAGGCATGTCGGTGCGCGATGTCATTGCCGGTCTGGTCAAGCAGGCCCGTGGATAAGAGACAGGGATAAGCAACGCGTGGCCTCTATCGGACAGATCGTCAATCCGACACCCGGCAGCGATGCGCTTGCACGAGCAAGGCAGCGCGCCTCGCTGGTGCCGGATTGCCTGGTCGAAGCCAAGCGGATCGCCAACACCGTGATTGCCGGCTGGCACGGCCGCCGCAAGCGCGGCATCGGCGAGAATTTCTGGCAGTTCCGCCCCTATACCGAAGGCGAAAGCCTCTCGCGCATCGACTGGCGCCGTTCCGCCCGCGACGACCACACCTATATCCGCGAACGCGAATGGGAAGCGGCCCACACGATATGGCTCTGGGCCGACATGTCGCCGTCGATGATGTACAAGTCGACGCTCGGCAACGTCTCCAAGGAAAGCCGTGCGCTCGTCATCATGCTGGCGCTCGCCGAAATCCTCGCACGCTCCGGCGAACGCATCGGCTGCCCCGGCGTCATGGAACCCGTTTCGGCCCGCAATGCCGCCGAGCGCCTGGCAACGGCACTGATGCATTCACAGCTGACCGGCGGCCTGCCCGAAGTGGCGATGATCCGCGGCTGGAGCGATCTGGTGCTGATCGGCGATTTCCTCGATGAGGCCGATGCCGTGATGGCGCGCCTGACGCCGCTTGCCCGCCGCGGCTTGCGCGGCCATGTCGTCGAGGTGGCCGATCCCGCCGAAGAGGTCTTCCCCTATAGCGGCCGAACCGAATTCAGCGATCCCGAGACCGGCTCGAAGCTCGTTTCCGGCCGCGCCGAGAATATCCGCGAGGCCTATACCCGCGCCTATCTCGCCCGCCGCGACAATCTTGGCCAGTCGCTGCGCCATCTCGGCTGGACCTTCGTGACGCACAGAACCGACCATCTGGCCTCCGAAGCCCTCGTCGCGGTTCACATGTATCTCTCCGGCATGCCGGCCAAGGCGACGCATGGAGGGCAGCTGTGAACGCCCTTCCCTTCGCTTTCGCCTATCCCGCAATCCTCGGCGCCCTCGTCGCCCTTCCCGTCATCTGGTGGCTGCTGCGGCTGACCCCGCCGCGCCCGAAGACCGAGGTCTTCCCGCCGCTGAAGATCCTCGCCAGCGTCCTGAAGCGCGAGGAAACCCCGGCGCAGAGCCCCTGGTGGCTGACGCTGCTGCGCATGCTGCTCGCCGCCGCCGTTATCCTGGCGATCGCCGACCCGGTCTTCAATCCGCGCACCAATTCGCTGGTCGCTGGTGGCCCGCTCGTCCTCTTCGTCGACAATGGATGGGCGACCGCACCCGACTGGGAACGACGCGTCCAGACCGCCGAAGCGCTGATCGACGATGCCGATGCTGCCGGCAGCCCCGTCGCCATCGCCTTCACCGCCGATCCGACCAATGACGCCGTTCCCGGCAGTGCCGCCGCCGCCCGTGACAAGCTGCAGGCCGCCGAACCGAAGCCGCTGGTGCCCGATCGCCAGCGCGCCTTCGAGGCTCTCCGCGCGGCGCTGAACGGCACCAAGCCCGGCACGCTCGCCTTCCTCGCCGATGGCGCTGCCGCCAGGGACAATGAAACGACCGTCCGCGATCTCGCCAACCTGCAGCCCGCCGAACTGCGCCTGATCGAAGGCGATGCCGAACAGACGATCGCCATCACCGGCGCCAGCAACGCCGCCGACGCAATGACTGTCACCGCCACGCGCCTCGACACGTCAAGCGCCGCGCAACTGCCGCTGACGGCGCAGGATGCACAGGGCCGCGCCATCGCCGCCGGCTCCGTCTCCTTCCAGCCGGGACAGTCGACCTCGATCGGCTCGATCGCCGCACCCTTCGAAATGCGCAACGATTTCGCCCGCGTCAGCATCGATGCTCATGCGACCGCAGGCTCCGTCCATCTGCTCGACGATGGCTTCAAGCGCCGCCGCGTCGTGCTGCTCTCGGGCGAGGCCCGCGACGAGTTCCAGCCGCTCCTGTCGCCGCTCTATTACATCCAGCGCGCCCTGCAGCCCTATGCCGACCTGATCGAGCCGAACTCGCCCGATCTCGCCACCTCGATCCCCGATCTCCTGTCGCAGAACCCGTCGGTGATCATCATGGCCGATATCGGCCGACTGCCGCAGGAGACCTACGAGCCGCTGCAGCGCTGGATCGCCAATGGCGGCACGCTGATCCGTTTCGCCGGCCCGCGCCTTGCCGCTGCCCCGGCCGACGACCCGCTTGTTCCGGTGATCCTGCGCCAGGGCGAACGAGCCCTCGGCGGTGCCCTCTCCTGGGCCGAGCCTCAGCCGCTTGCCGATTTCCCGAATTTCGGCCCCTTCGCCGGAATGGCGAAGCCGACCGATGTGACGATCAAGCGGCAGGTTCTCGCCGAGCCGACGCCTGACCTTGCCGAACGAACCTGGGCAAGCCTTGCAGACGGCACGCCGCTCGTCACCACCAAGCCGATCAATGCCGGCCGCATCGTGCTCTTCCATGTCAGCGCCGAAGCCACTTGGTCGAACCTGCCGATCTCAGGCAATTTCGTCGAGATGCTGCGCCGTATCGTCCAGCTCTCGCGCTCCGGCGGCGTCACCTCTGAAGCCGGTGCGGCATCGACAGCCGAAGCACTGCCGCCCTTCCGGCTGCTGACGGCCAAGGGCGTGCTGACGACCGAAACCGGCACCGCCCGCCCGCTGATCCCGAATGCCAAGGCAGCCCCGGTCTCGAATTTCGACAATCCGCCCGGACTCTATGGTTCAGAAGATGGCTTTACCGCGTTGAATGTATTGCCTGATAATGCCGAGCTGAAGCCGCTCGATACCGCCGGTGTCACCGTCGTGCGCGCCGGTCTGATCGGCGGCGAGACCTGGTCCGCCAAGCCCGCGCTCTTCCTGATCGCCTTCCTGCTGCTGCTCGCCGACAGCCTGATCGTCATGTTCATGAGCGGCGCCTTCTCGCGCCTTCGCCCGGCAGCGCGCAGCGCCGCCCTGATCGCGGTCGCCATCGCCGCCGGCCTGTTCCTCGCCCCGCACGACCTGCGCGCCGACGATTCCAAGCCCGGCGACGATCAGATCCTCCAGCGGCTCGACAACACCCACCTCGCCTATGTCGTCACCGGCGAACAGGATGTCGACAATATCTCCGAGCGCGGCCTCGAGGGCCTCACCGAGTTCCTGACCTACCGCACGACGCTGGAGCCGGCCCCGCCCGTCGGCCTCGACATCACCAAGGACGAGCTCGCCTTCTACCCGATCATCTACTGGCCGATCTCGGCATCGGCACCGATGCCGTCGACCGCAGCGATCAACCGCATCGACGCCTATATGCGCGCCGGCGGCACCGTGCTTTTCGATACCCGCGACCAGTTCTCGGCACTCGACAATTCCGGTGGCGCCCAGAGCGCCAATGGCGAACGTCTGCAACAGATCCTCGCCAATCTCGACATTCCGCCGCTGGAACCCGTCCCCTCGGATCACGTCCTGACGAAGTCCTTCTATCTCTTGTCGAGCTTCCCCGGCCGCTATGCCGGCAGCCCGCTCTGGATCGAGGCACGCCAGGACAATCGCGCCAGCGACCCGAAATCCGCAGCTTCTGCCGACGGCGTCTCGCCGATCCTGATCACCGGCAACGACTTTGCCGGCGCCTGGGCGGTCGACGAGAACGGCACGCCGATGCTGCCGACCGTGCCGCCGGATGAGGCGCAGCGCGAATATGCCTACCGCGCCGGGGTCAACATCATGATGTATATGCTGACCGGCAACTACAAGACCGACCAGGTCCACGTCCCCGCCCTCCTCGAACGTCTGGGGCAGTGACATGACGCTGGATTTCGCACCCTTCATTCCCTGGCCGATCCTTGCGGCGCTGGCCGTCGTCGTCGCCATCGTCGCCGTCTTCGCCATCTGGCGCGGCGTGCGCGGCGCCTGGATCCGCACGGTCGCTGCGATCGCCCTGCTTGCCGCTCTCGCCAATCCGCTGCTGATGCAGGAGGACCGCGAGCCGCTGTCGACTGTTGTCCCCGTCATCGTCGACCGCAGCCAGAGCCAGCAGACACCCGAGCGCATCAAGATGACCGACGATGCGCTGGCCCAGCTGAAGGACCGGCTGTCGCGCTTCCCGAATATCGAGCCGCGTTATGTCGAGGCGACCGAGCCGGAGGATTCCGACGCCCCCTCGACCCGCCTCTTCAACGCCCTCTCCGCCGCCGTCGCCGACGTGCCGCCTGCCCGCATCGGCGGCGCGATCATGCTGACGGACGGCGAGGTTCACGACGTTCCCGGCGTCAATCAGGCGCTCGGCTTCGACGCGCCGATCCATGGCCTGATCACCGGCAAGCCGAACGAATTCGACCGCCGCATCGAGGTCATCAAGGCGCCGCGCTTCGGCATCGTCAATGAAGAGCAGCAGCTCGTCTTGCGCGTCTTCGACGACGGCCCGAGCCCGGGTGGCACGGCGACCGTGACCGTCAAGCTCAATGGCGACGAGATCGCCACGCTGCAGGCAACGCCCGGCCAGGATACGCCCTTCTCCTTCCGCGTCCCGCGCGGCGGCAGCAACGTGCTGGAATTTGCAGTCGCGGCGCTGCCCGGCGAAGTGACGGAAGCCAATAACCGCGCCGTCCACGTCATCGACGGCATCCGCGAGAACCTGCGCGTCCTTCTCGTCTCCGGCGAGCCGCACGCGGGCGAGCGCGCCTGGCGTAACCTGTTGAAGTCGGACGCCTCGGTCGATCTGGTGCATTTCACCATTCTGCGCCCGCCGGAAAAGCAGGACGGCACGCCGATCAACGAGCTGTCGCTGATCGCCTTCCCGACCCGCGAGCTCTTCGTCGACAAGATCAAGGATTTCGACCTGATCATCTTCGATCGCTACCAGCACCGCGGCGTGCTGCCGATCCTCTATTACGATTACATCGCCCAATATGTCGAAAACGGCGGTGCGCTGCTGATCGCTGCCGGCCCCGAACATGCCGGTCAGGATTCGATCGCGCTGACGCCGCTGCAGTCGGTTCTGCCGGCCGCGCCCACCGGCCAGATGATCGAGAAGGCATTCTATCCGCGCCTCTCCGACGAGGGCCGCAAGCATCCGGTCACCCGTGGCCTCGACGGTTCCGCCGACGAGCCGCCGCATTGGGGACGCTGGTTCCGTTCCGTTGGCGTCGAGCAGCCGCAGGGCCAGACGGTCATGGTCGGCGCCGATAACAACCCGCTGCTGGTGCTGAACCGCGCCGGCCAGGGCCGCGTCGCCATGCTGCTTTCCGATCAGGGCTGGCTCTGGGCCCGCGGCTTCGAGGGCGGCGGCCCGCACGTCTCACTCTATCGCCGCATCGCCCACTGGCTGATGAAGGAACCGGCGCTCGAGGAAGAGGCGCTGACCGCCCGCGCCCAGGGCCGCACGCTGGAGATCACCCGCCAGACGATCGGCGGCGATCCGGGCGCGGCCACCGTGCGCTACCCCTCCGGCAAGACCGAAGACCTGCCGCTCGCCCAGACCGAACCAGGCCTCTACAAGGCCGAGAAGCGTATGGACGAGATCGGCCTCTTCGAGATCCGCAACGGCGACCTCACCACCCTCGTCCATGTCGGCGCCGTCGATGCGCCAGAGTTCAAGGCGATGGTCTCGACCACCGATGTGCTCAAGCCGATCACCGACAAGACCCGCGGTCTCGTCGCCCGCGTTTCGGATGCCAATGGCGCAATTGAAGTGCCGCCGGTTCTCCCCGTTCGCGGCCAGATCCGTGTTGCCGACAACGAGCGCATGCAGATCAAGCTCACCAACGAGACGGTTCTGAAGGGCATCAACACGTTGCCGCTCTTTGCCGGCTTCGCCGGTGTCGGCGTGCTGCTGCTCGCCTTCGGCGCCATGTGGTGGCGCGAAGGGCGCTGAGCCATTTTGTCGAACTGACGACTCTGATATCGGCAGGCGATAGAGATCGCCGCCGAAAGGTTCAGCCATGGCTCCGCAGAAGCTGAAGGTCACCAAGGTCCTCTCCAAGAAGGACCGCAAGAAGATCGCCGACCCGTTGATCGCCTATAACATCGCCCGCTTCGGCGAGAGCGGCCGCGAAAAGCTGGCGATCCGGCTGCGCGGCGACGACGGCGAGATCAATGGCGGCCTTGTCGGTTATACAGCACGCGACTGGCTCTATATCGAGATGCTATTCATTCCGGAGGAGATGCGCGGCAAGGGTCTGGCCGGAACGCTGCTGCAGATGGCGGAAGACGAAGCCAGGCGCCGCGGCTGCATCGGCGCCTTCATCGATACGATGAGCCCTGATGCCCTCGGCGTCTACCGGCGCTGCGGTTATGAGACGATCGGCTCACTTGGCGAATTCGCCGGCGGCCACACCTTCACCTGGCTGAAGAAGCGCTTTCAGCCAAGCGAGGCCTGACGCGTCTCCGCGTCGATGGCGAGCGCCGCAATGGCGGCAATGACCAGCAATCCGGCAAAGAGCCCGATCGCCACGCCGAGCCCCAGCGACACCACAAAGGTCATCACCGACGGCGCCACCAGTCCGCCGAGACGAGCCATCGCACCCGCCGCCCCCATGCCGGTCGCGCGCGATCCGGTCGGGTAAAGCTCCGGCGTATAGGCATAAAGCGCACCCCAGGTGCCGAGCAGCGCAAAACTCATCAGCAGCAGCGAAGCGCCGATCAGCACGTCGTCAGGCGACAACACGAACAGCAGGCATCCCGCCGCCGACAACAGGCAGAATCCAACAAGCGTCGGCCGCCTGCCCCAGGCCTCGACGCCATAGGCGGCGAGCGCATAGCCGGGGATCTGTGCCAGCGCCACGAAGACCAGGAAGCCATAGCCGCGCACGAAGCCGAAGCCATCGCCCGCCAGCCGCGCCGGCATCCAAGTGAAGACGCCGTAATAGGAAACGGAGACGAGGAACCAGATAGCGAGAATCATCAGGCTGCGGCGGCGAAGCGGCGGTGAGAACAACCCTTCGGAATCGGCATGCGGCGCGGCGACGATCTCCTCGCCGGCGGCCAGCGGCGGCTTGCCGTGGGCTTCCAGCATCCGGTTGACGATTGCCTTGGCATCGGCCGCCCGGCCGGATCGCAGCAGGTAAAGCGGCGATTCCGGCACGAAGAAGCGCAGCGCCACGCCGAGGATCGCCGGCACCGCCGTCACGGCGAAGATATAGCGCCAGGCATCGGCCACGCCTGCGACGCTTGCCGCCCAGGCCGCGAGCGCCACGATCAGCGTGCCCACCGCCCAGAAGCCTTCGAGCATGACCAGCCAGCGCCCGCGGTTCTTCGATGGCAGGAATTCGGCCATCATCGCGTAGTCGACCGGCAGCGTGCCGCCGACCGCCATGCCGGTCAGGAAGCGCAGGATCAGCAGGCTGGTAAAATCGGGCGCAAAAATCGACAGCAGACCGAACAGCGCGTCGCAGGCGACGGTCAGGATCAGCACATAGCGCCGCCCCCAGCGATCGGCCAGCCGGCCGAACAGCATGGCGCCGATCAGCATGCCCAGAAAGAAGAGCGTTCCCGTCTGCAGCGCCTGCGCCACGGTCAGCTGGAATGTCGCGGCAATCGATGCGGCGGTAAAACCGACGGCGAGCACCTGCATGGCATCGGCAGCCCAGACGAGACCGAATATGCCCATCAGCCGCTTCTGGAACGCCCCCGTTCCGGCGCGGTCGAGCGCCTCGTCCATCGAAATGCCGCTCATTCGCCGTCCCCCGTCGCGCAGCCCTGGTGAGTCCCAAGGAAATCAGGGGTTTGATAGACGATAAGCTCTATTTACGCCAGCTAATTGAACCCTTGAGACGCTGATGAGCGTCGTCGCTGACCGGCACGACGAGAACACGCGCCGGATCGACCGGACCCGGGAAGTTGAGCGCGTTGTGGGCGACCCGTTCGAACCCGAGTTGGCAGTAATAGGGCGGGTCGCCAACCAGAATGATCGCCTCCGACCCCCTGCGCTTGGCGGCTTCCACCGCGATCCGTACCAGTTCACGCCCGATACCCCGGCTCTTGTGCGACGGCCGCACGGCGAGCGGCCCGAGCAGATGCGCCTTGACGCTGCCCGCCTGCACCGGCGTCATCCGCACCGAGGCGATGGTCTCGCCGTCGTCGGCGCAGATGAAGGAAAGCGAACGGTCATGCGGCCCCTGCTCGCGGATGCGCGCGGCAGCACGGGTATGGCGGCCCGGACCGAATGCTTCTTCGTTGATGAGTTCGATAGCGGCGTCGTGAGACGCATCCTCAGTGAGGTAGACCAGATCGTGCTTGTGCATGATGAGACAGAAACCGGATAGACAGACAGCATGGGTTCTCGAACACGCCCTTCAGGCGTTCGGGAGCTTCAGCGTCGTCGCAGGCTTCTGATTGCGTACATCAAATCGGGTTCCGCAGAAAAATGTGAAATGGCCGATAGCAGGAAAAATTTCCGCCGTCCAACGCAAAATGCGGCGGGGCGAAAATCACTGTGACGCACTGTTCAATCTTTGCCCACTGCAAAGCGCGCGCGGCTGCGATATCTTTGCGCCAACGAGACCAATTCGAAGGAAACGCACAATGGGCATGCTGGTGGAAGGCGTCTGGCATGACGTCTGGTACGATACGAAAGAAACCAAGGGGCATTTCAAGCGCGCCGCCTCGCAGTTCCGCAACTGGGTGACGAAGGATGGCGAGGCCGGCCCTTCCGGCACCGGCGGCTTCAAGGCCGAGGCCGGGCGCTATCATCTCTATGTGTCGCTCGCCTGTCCCTGGGCGCACCGCACGCTGATCTTCCGCAAGCTGAAGAAGCTCGAAGACCTGATCTCCGTCTCCGTCGTCGATCCGCTGATGGTCGAGAACGGCTGGGAGTTCAAGATCAGCGACGGCGCCACCGGCGACCATCTGTTCGGCGCCAGGGCGCTCTGGGAAATCTACGTGAAGGCCGATCCGAACTATTCGGGCCGCGTCACCGTTCCCGTCCTCTGGGACAAGCAGACCGGCACGATCGTCAACAACGAATCGTCCGAAATCATCCGCATGTTCAACAGCGCCTTCGACCACCTGACTGGCTCGACGCAGGATTTCTATCCTGAAAACCTCGCTCCCGGGATCGATGAAATCAACGCGCTGGTCTACGACACCGTCAACAACGGCGTCTACAAGGCGGGCTTTGCGACGACGCAGGAAGCCTACGAGCAGAATGTCGTCAAGCTGTTCGGCACGCTGGACGCCCTGGAAGAGCGCCTCGGCAAGGGCCGCTATCTCCTTGGCGACCGGGTGACCGAAGCCGACTGGCGGCTGTTCACGACGCTGGTGCGCTTCGACCCCGTCTATGTCGGCCACTTCAAGTGCAACACCCGCCGCATCGACGACTACCCGAACCTGTCGGCCTACCTGCGCGATCTCTACCAGACGCCGGGCGTCAAGGAGACGGTGAACATGCGCCATATCAAGGAGCATTATTACCGCAGCCACAAGACGATCAACCCGACCGGCATCGTGCCCGTCGGTCCCGATCTTGATCTCGACCGGCCGCATGGCCGCGCCAAGCTGGCGGCTGCCGCCTGAGGATCACCAGTAATGAGCGGCGGGTTCCTCGCCGCTCAGCTCCCGGAGGCGGCGTTTCGTCGCCTCGGTCGTGCCCTCGGGCAATGCGTCGAGCGCAAAGAAGCCACTCTCGACGATCTCCGCATCCGGCTTGCGCGGCGCCGTCTGCTCGACATCGGCGCGGTAGAAGACCACATGGTCGCGGCGGCTCGCCGACGTATTCAGGTAGACTTGAAAGAGCTGCGGCTCGCCGATGATCCTCAGGTTCCCCTCTTCCCGCAGTTCCTTGACCAGCGCATCGTGCGACGTCTCCCGCCGCTCGATGCCGCCGCCCGGCATATGCCAGCCCGGCACATAGCTGTGGCGCACCAGGAAGACGCGGCCCGACGGATCGAAGCACGCAGCCCTCACGCCCATCGTCATTCCCCGCGTCGCGGCGAAATAGACGTGGACGACCCGCATCAGAATTTTCGATTGCCAGGACCTGATCTCGTTATTCGCCATCGTTCCGTTTTCACTATTTCGTTCAAGCGGATGTGTTTGAATTGTAAATATCCTGGTCTATGTGTCGTAGCATGTTCAAGCTCGCGCATATCTCCGATATTCACCTCGGCCCACTTCCCCGTCTTTCGATCCGCGAGCTCTTCTCGAAGCGCATCACCGGCTTTGTGAACTGGCACCGCAACCGGCGCAAGCATCTTTTCGGCGGAACGCTCGACCTGCTTCTGGATGATATCCGCGCCCGCGAGGCCGATCATCTCGCCGTCACCGGCGACCTCGTCAATCTCGCAAGCGGCCTCGAGATCCGCTCGGCCGCCGCCTGGCTGCGCGAGCTCGGCGATCCCGAGGAAACCTCGATCGTCCCCGGCAATCACGATGCCTATGTGCCCGGTGCCTACGAGAAATCGATGCGCGCCTGGTACGACTACGTCCGCGGCGATCTGGCGCCGCCGCAATGGGAGGAAGATCGCCACATCTTTCCCTATCTGCGCATCCGCGGCAAAGTCGCGATCGTCGGCTGCTCGACGGCCGTTGCCACTCCCCCCTTCGCCGCCAGCGGTTTCTTCGGCCAGCGCCAGGCCCGCGAGGCGGTCAACATGCTACGCGCCGCCGGTGAGGCCGGCCTCTTCCGCGTGGTGATGATCCACCACCCGCCGATCCGTGGCGCCACCTCCTTCCACAAGCGAATGATCGGCATCCGCCGCTTTGCCGCCGTCGTCACCAGCGGCGGCGCCGAGCTCGTGCTGCACGGCCACACCCATCTGAACACGCTCTACTGGCTGAAGGGCCAGACCGGCCCCGTGCCCGTCGTCGGCATCGCGTCCGCCTCACAGGGACCCGGCGGCATGAAGCCGCGCGCCGCCTACAATCTCTTCTCGATCGACGGCTCGCCCGGCGCCTGGGAGCTCAAGGGCGAGCGCTTCAGCCTCAATGATCGCGGCGATGGCGTATCGCCCGAAAGCGTCGATATTTTCAAGCTTTAGCGGCAAGAGCGGAATCAGTTTCGCCGCTTGTTGAATCGCTTTCTGAGGATTTTGCCGATCCGGCGATCCTGCCCTTGGTATTTCCAAATCGAGGCGTACAATCCCGCCATCGACGCCGACCAGGGAGCCCGCCATGCGCATCGCCGCCAATCGTATCTGCCGCCTCACCCTCGCCTTCGGCCTTGCCGCCGCGCTTGCCGCACCGGCCTTCGCGGTCGGCGACGAGAGCGACGAAACCAAGCCGCCGCCGAAGACCGAGACGACGACCAAATGCGCCGACGGCAAGGTCTGGGACAAGCAGAAGAAGGAATGCGTCGACGCCAAGAAGCAGAGCTTCAACGACGACGAGCTCTACCAGTTCGCCCGCGAATTCGCCTATGCCGGCCAGTATGAGAATGCCATCAACATCCTCAACCTCGCCAGGAACCAGAACGATCCGCGCATCCTCAACTATCTCGGCTATTCCAACCGCAAGGCCGGCCGCTTCGAACTCGGCATGTCCTACTATCGCAAGGCGCTGCAGGCCGACGAGAATTATATTCTCGCCCGGTCATACATGGGCCAGGCTTTGGTGGAACAAGGAGACGTGCAGGGCGCCAAGGTTCAGCTCGTCGAGATTCGCGATCGCGGCGGCGAAAACACCTGGGCCTACCGCGCTCTGCTGCAAAGCCTGAACGGTTACCGGACCTATTGAAAACAACTGAACGTGATGAGCGGCAGAAAACCTTTGGGAAACTGCCGCTTAGCCGCTCTTCCTGTTGCGGAGCGCGTCAAACTTGTTTCATAAAGGTCACATACGCGATATAAAAATACGACCCGCACCGGATGCTTCGCTCCGGACATGTTCATGAAATGAGATTATGCGTCAGCCCGTAACGACCATCGACATCAGACGCGACCTTGTAGGCCTGCTGCCTCGGTTGCGCCGCTTTGCGATTGCGCTGACGGGCGATACGGCGAGCGCCGACGAACTGGTCCAGACCGTCTGCCAGCGCGCCGTCGCCAAGAGCCATCAGTGGAACGGCGAAGGCAGGCTGGAAAGCTGGGTCTACACCCTCGCCCGCCAGCTGTGGAACGAGGACGGCCGCAAGCGGCGCGCCCGCACGGCAGCCCCCAAGGGCAACGTCACCGATATCCGTGAAGCCGCCCGCGAGCGCGCCACGGTCACCGATACCGATCTGATCCACCGCATGCTGGCCGAGATGCCGGAGGGCCTGGCGAGCATCTTCCTGCTGACCGTGGTCGAAGGCCACAGCTACGAGCAGACCGCCGATATCATGGGCATTCCGGCAACCGGCGTTTCGGCGCAGCTTGCCGCCGCCAGGCTGCATTTCGCCAGCCTCGCCGACGATTTTCACCACAGGTACTGAACCTTGCCGGATTTCAAGAAACTGCCGCTCGATGCCCAGCTGACTGCCCTCCTCGACGGCGAGACGACGCCGGAAGAGAAGCATGAGCTGGAAGAGCGTATCGCCAGTGACGAAGGCGCCCGCAGGCTTTACGACAAGCTGCGTCACGGCGCCGATTTCGGCCGCCGCCGCCTCGACGACGTGCTGAAGGAACCCGTGCCGCTGGCGCTCGTGCGCTCGATCAAGAGCGTGCAGCCTCCGAAGGCGCCCCTCGCCCCGCGCGCCACCCGTCCGGCCTTCAAGTTCGCGCCGTCGGGGCGCAAGTCGCTGGCCGCCGCCATTCTCCTGTTCGTTGCCGGTTGCGGCATCGGTTATCTGGTCGGCATCGGCCCCGGCGATCCGACACCTTCGGACGACCAGCACATTGCCGACGACAGCGGCCGCAGCAAGGATTGGCTGGCCGACATCGCCGGCTACCAGCGCATGATCATCCGCCAGCCTCGCCATCTGGTCGAAGTGCCGGCGTCGCAGGCCGAAGAGATTTCCAGCTGGCTCACCTCAACCGTCGGCGTCGCCTTCCGCGTTCCCGATCTCAGCAATGACGGCTGGACCTTCCAGGGCGCCCGCGTCGTGCTCGGCGACGGCAAGCCGACGGGGCAGCTCGTCTATTCCAGCGCCGATGGCGACCTGATCACCATCTACTTCCGCAAGGACACGCAGCAGCCGGAAACCGAAGATTTCAAGGAAACGATCAAGGACGAGATCGGTCTGGTAACCTGGCACAATGCCGGCACCGCCTACGTCCTGGTCGGCCCATCGGCCGAAGCATCGCTCAGCCAGATCGCCATGGAAATCGCCGCCACGATCTGATCGTCACGATCGGCCTAGACATCAATGGCGCAGCGGATCTCTCCGCCGCGCCCTTTGCTTTGTTCAGTGCTTTCCGGCCTTCACTTCGAGCACGCGGTTCGCCGCCGAGACGATCGCTTCGAGCGAGGCGCCGACGATATTGGTGCTGATGCCGGCGCCGAACAGCTTGCCACCCGGATAGGCCGTCTCGACATAGGAGATCGCGGCGGCGTTCGAGCCGTTCTGCAGCGAGTGCTCGGAATAGTCCTGCACCGACATTTCGATGCCGAGATAGGCCGAGAGCGCGTTGATGAAGCCGTCGATCGGACCGTTGCCGTGGCCTTCGATATGCTTGGTCACGCCGTTATCGGTGATCTCGGCCGCCACGACGCGCACGCCCTTGCGGTCGATATGCGCGAAAGTGTGGTGATCGACGAACTTGATGCGGCCGGTCGGCTGCGTCACGTAGCGTTCGATGAAGCGCTCGTAGATGCGCTTCGAGGGGAGTTCCTTGCCCTCTTCATCGGTGATCCGCTGGATGTCTTCGCGGAACTCGACCTGCAGGTTGCGCGGCAGGTTGATGCCGTAGTCCTGCTGCAGGATATAGGCGATACCGCCCTTCCCCGACTGCGAGTTGATGCGGATGATCGCCTCGTAGGAACGGCCGACATCCTGCGGGTCGATCGGCAGGTACGGCACTTCCCAGACCGGGTGATTGGCAACCTTGATCGCCTTCATGCCCTTGTTGATCGCATCCTGGTGCGAGCCGGAGAAGGCCGTGTAGACCAGTTCGCCGACGTAGGGATGACGCTCGCCGATCGGCATCTGGTTCGAATATTCGAAGACGTCCTTCATGCGCACGATATCCGAGCAGTCGAGCTCGGGATCGATGCCCTGCGTGAACATGTTCAGTGCCATCGTCACGACGTCGACATTGCCGGTCCGCTCGCCATTGCCGAACAGCGTGCCTTCGACACGGTCTGCGCCGGCCAGCAACGCCAGCTCGGCAGCGGCAATACCGGTGCCGCGGTCGTTATGCGGATGCAGCGAGATGATCAGGTTTTCGCGGTTGTCGAGGTTGCGGCACATCCACTCGATCTGGTCGGCATAGATGTTCGGCGTCGCCATCTCGACGGTCGACGGCAGGTTGATGATCAGCTTGTTGTCAGGCGTCGGCTTCATCTCGGCGATGACGGCGTTGCAGATTTCCAGCGCCACGTCGAGCTCCGTGCCGGTGAAGCTCTCCGGCGAATATTCGAAGCGGTAGCCGCCACCGGCCTTGGCCGCCATGTCGGAAATCATCTTGGCGGCATCGACGGCGATCTGCTTGATGCCGTGGACATCCTTGGCAAACACCACGCGGCGCTGCAGCTCGCTGGTGGAATTGTAGAAATGCACGATCGGCCTGTTGGCGCCCTGCAGCGCTTCGAAGGTGCGGGTGATCAATTCGGGGCGGCATTGGACGAGAACCTGCAGCGACACGTCGTCAGGCACATTGCCCTCTTCGACGCACCAGCGGGCAAAGTCGAAGTCGGTCTGCGAGGCTGAGGGGAAACCGATCTCGATTTCCTTGAAGCCCATGTCCAGCAACAGCTGGAACATGCGGGCCTTGCGGTCGTGGCCCATCGGGTCGACCAGCGCCTGGTTGCCGTCGCGCAAGTCGACGGAGCACCAGATCGGCGCCTTGGTGAGCGTCTTCGTCGGCCAGGTACGATCGGGAATATTCACCTGCGGATAGGGGCGATACTTCACGCCGGCCGACTGCATGCCTTTTGCGGGAGTTTGAGTCTTAGAGTCCATCGTCTTCTCTCCTCAGCCCGGCAATTTGCGTCTTAGACCATCACGAATGGATTGGCGACAGCAACCGCGGACCTCATTTCGGTCAATCTTAGTTCTTTGGGATTAGTCGCGAGGAGCGTTGGCCTGCGGGGCTTTTCGGCCGCCGGGCGCTCCTCAACGGACCCGGCAACCGCGCGTAAGGCCGAGGAGAAGAAGCGAGGTGAGCGCGCGCGTATTGTCGCGCAGGGCGATACGCCCGCGTGCAATCGTGCCAGAAATCATTGCGCCTGTCGTCTTCATGCTCGGGCTTATATCCGCGGGACCAAAAACTGGCAACCCCCTCTCCAATGCTTTCCGGCTTCTATCGCTTCGACGCCTTCACCAGATGCTGCAGCGCCATCATCAATCCACCGGCAAGCAGCCCCCAGAAGGCGCCGGAAATGCCGCCGAAGGAAACGCCAGACGCCGTGACCAGGAAGGTGATCGCCGCAGCTTCCCGCGTCTCGGGCGCCTGGAAGGCAGACATGGCCGAGCTCGAGAAGGCGCCGACCAGCGCCAGACCGGCCACCGCTTGGATCAGGATCGGTGGCGCCAGCGCCACCGCGGTCGTCACCGCACCAGCGAGCGGCCCGAGAATGAGGTAGCAGATGCCGCAGACCAGCACCGCCCAGTAGCGGCGCGCTGGATCCGGATGCGCATCCGGCCCGGCGCACATCGCCGCCGTAATCGCCGCCAGATTGACCGCATGGCCGCCGAACGGCGCCGCGAACAGCGAAAAGACGCCTGATACTGCAAACAGCGGCCCGGGCTTCGGCTCATAGCCGTTGACCTTCATGACCGCGATACCGGGAATGTTCTGCGACGCCATGGTGACGATGAAGAGCGGCAGCGCGATCGAAATGAAGGCCGGCAGATTGAAGACAGGGGTGACGAACTCGACGGTCGGCAGCAGCGCTCGGCCGACGGCGGCCCCTGCCCCGTCGGGAATATCGACACCGAAGGCCACGACCATCCCGAAGGCCACAAGTGCCGCCGGCACCGCCAGGAGCCGCTTGAAGGCGCCGACCACCATCCAGGTCAGCACGATCGGCAGCCCCAGCCACGGATTGAAACCCACAGCCTTCACCGGCGCAAAGCAGAGCCCGATCAGCACGCCCGAAAGCATCGCATTGGCAAGCGGCGCCGGAATGGCGGCGACTGCCCGACCAAGCGGCTTGAACAGGCCGGCAACGACGATCAGCAGCGCGCAGACGATAAAGGCGCCGACAGCCGCATTGAAGCCGCCCTCGACGATCCCGGTGCTGGCGAGCAGCGCCGCCCCCGGCGTCGACCAGGCCATGCTGACCGGCAGCCGCGTCGTGAAGCTGAGCACGATGGCGCAGATCCCAAGCCCGAGCGAAAGCGCCATCAATCCCGAAGCCGCCTGCGCCTCCGTGGCGCCCACCGCCTGCAACCCGTGCAACACGACGGCGAACGAACTGGCAAAGCCCGCGAAAGCCGCGAGCACGCCCATGAACAGGCTTTGAACGGAGAAATCTTTGAGCATCGCGGGACTCGGGGGCGTGAAACGAATACCGCATGGAGCATGGAGAACGGGCCGCAGGCAAGTGCATGCGGCCCGGCAGCCGTTCGCCCGCCGCTATCTGGTCGCGAATGACGGAAGCGGCTTGTCCTTGTTCGCGTTGAACCGCGCGATGAGCGCCGCCTGGGCTTCAAGATCGACGGGCTGCTCGATCTGCTGCGACGAGCCATCGGCGAAGCTGATGGTGGCGGTCTTGTACAAGCCCTGGATCGTCACGCTGTCATCCGGATGACCGTCGAAGGATATAACGGTTTTGCCATCCTTGTGCTCGACGCGCATCTTGTCGGCGCTCAGTCCTTTCCCGAACTCGATGCTGGCGCTGCCTACCGCCCAAACAGTGTCTTGGCCATCACCGGCGGCGAACCGCACTGTTGCATCACCTCCAACGGCAATCGTATCATTTCCTTTGCCGCCGACAGCGACACTGCCGGAATGAACTACAATCGTGTCGTCCCCCAAGCCACCATCGACGTAGCTGTCCGACCACGCGTCGATTACATCGTCGCCCTCCCCGCCATCGACGCGTCCGTCGGAGAAAACACTGATGACGTCATTGCCATTTCCGCCGCTGACGGTTCCGGACAACGCCCGAATATCATCATTGCCATCACCACCATCGACATAGCTGCCACCACCTCCTGCTTCGATCATGTCGTCACCCGCGCCACCGGACACGCGGCTGTCGCTCCATGCCTTGATCGTGTCGTTGCCAGCGCCACCGTCGATCTCGCTGCCGCTCCAGGCATCAATCTCGTCATCGCCCTCTCCGCCATAGATGACGCTGTCGGACCATGCGCCGATCGTGTCGTCACCGGCGCCGCCATCGACGAAGCTCTTCTCTCCAACAGTCACCGCGTCGTCGCCTGCCCCAGCATCGACGACGCTATTGGCTGCGGCCGAAATCGAGTCATCCGTCACCCCGCCGATCAGGATGCGGATCGCGGTCGCCTGCCAGCGATCCGCCGCATTGCGAAGGTCTGCCGATGTCACCTTGGTTTCGTCTGCGGATTTGGCACTCGACGATCCAGTCGCTGCTGAGTGCATCTTGTCGAAGTCCGGCGGCTGCGGCACCCTGTCCGGCATGCGCCACAGAAGCGCGAAACCTGTCGTAACACTGCTCGTATTCGTCATGGAATCTTCCCCCGAAAATTCGTCTGCCGGTGACCGGCCCAAAACCTCACGCTGAAATGCATACACGGGCAATACGGCAATCATGCCGCGCCAAGCATGCGTAAAACTTGCGCTCAGGTTGCGCAGTCGGGGATGGAATGTGGTGTGGGATTGGTTTTGCCGCAGCGGGATGCGCGACCATCCCCCGAAGAGGCGATTTGCCGTTTGCCGCCAACGAACACGCCCGGTCGAGCAAGGATGTGGCAAATGCTTGCTATGCGAGCAAAAAAGCCTAATTTAGTTGCGGTGGGAAGAACACAAAAATCCAGGTGAATGAATGTCGGACGATCCCGATGATATCAGCAGAGCAGCAGTGGGCCTTTCTTCGGCCGCCATTCTCGCATCGCTGATCAAGACTTTGAACGAAAAGAAACTCATTTCGGACGACGAGGAGAACGCCGTCTACGACGCAGCGATCGCGCTGCTCGGCGACAATGCCGGAGATGACGAGGAAGGCATCTTCGAGCTGGCGCAGGAAATCATCGAAGAGCGCTGGAAGCCGGCGAACTGACCGCCCGGCGGAAAGGAAAACGGGGCGCGAACGCCCCGTTGAAAGTCAGATCTCGCTCTGCGAGGTGATGATGCGCGACACCAGGCCGTAATCCTTGGCCTCTTCGGCCGAGAGCCAGTAATCGCGATCCGTATCCTTGGCGATCTTGTCGACCGGCTGGCCGGTGGCGACGGAGAAGATCTTGTTCAGGCGCTCGTTCATCTTGATGATTTCGCGAGCCTGGATCTCGATATCGGACGCCATGCCGCGCGTGCCGCCGGAGGGCTGGTGCAGCAGGAAGCGGGTGTTCGGCAGGCAAAGGCGCTGTTCCTTCGGAGCCGCGACATAGATGAGCGCGCCGGCCGAAGCGACCCAGCCCGTACCGATCATCCAGACCTTCGGCTTGATGAACTTGATCATGTCGTGGATCGAATCGCCCGACTCGACGTGGCCGCCAGGCGAGCTGACGTAGATGCGGATGTCTTCGTCGCTGGCTGCGGCAAGCGCCACGAGCTGCGAGCAGACCTTCTGGCCGAGCTCCATGGTGATCGGGCCGTAGATGAAGATCGAACGCGATTTGAAGAGGTTAGCCTCTGCGTCCTTCCCCAAAGACAGTTCCTTGGTCTTGTCTTCTTGTTCTTCGTCGTTCATTCGAACCTCTCTCGGCTTCATTCGGGTTTCCCGGACATAGTGTGACTCAATGCGTAAAACAATGCGGGAAAAAGACAAGCCACGGAACGGGTGAAGATATTCTTATGACAAACGCCGGATCTGTCAGCATTATGCTGCTATCCCCAGGCGGGAGGAAAAGATGACATCGCTTTTGCTTCATAGGGCGGTCAAAAACAACGCGCTCTGGTGCGACGCCGTCTGCGCCGCGCAGGGTCAGCGCGGCGAATTCACCCGCACCCTCTGGCTCCACCGCCAGGGCACCCCGCCCTTCTATCCCGATGCCATCACGCTGACCGGTACCGAGAGTGCCGCCGAACAGGAAGAGGCGATCGCCGTACTTACCCGCTCGCGGCCGGGCGGCTGGGGCATCAAGGACAGCTATTGCACCCTCGATCTCGCGCCGCAGGGTTTCACCGTGCTGTTCGAGGCCGAGTGGATCGGTCTCGATGCTGATGACGATTTCGATGAGGAAGACGGCGGCCTGAAATGGAAGCGGATCGAAACCGCCGAGGAACTCGCCGACTGGGAGAAAGCCTGGACAGGCGGTGAAACTCAGGCCGCGCCCGTCTTCAGCGAGCCGCTGCTCCACGCCCCTCAGATTGCCTTCCTCGCCGCCTATTCCGGCAAGGCGCTGCAAGGCGGCGCGATCCTCAATCATCAGGCAGATGTCATCGGTCATTCCAATGTCTTTGCCGCAAGCGGAAAGCATGGCCCCGTCCTGGCGGGGCTGGTGCGCGAGGCGCGGCGACTTTTCCCCGGCGAGCCGATCGTCGGCTATGAGAGTGGCGACAATCTCGAGAATGCGCTGGCATCGGGCTTTGCGGCGCTCGGCCCCCTGCGCATCTGGGTCCGCGACTAGCTTACCGAAATGTAAGTTGCCAAGGCTTTGAAAAGCCTGAATCACTTCCTACCTCATCCTCACGCAGGCACGAATGCCACAGGAGCAAGGGAGACAGTCATGTCACCGGAAGAACGCCAACTGCTGACCACCCTTTTTGACCGGGTACGCACCGCATCCGCCACTCCGCGCGACCGCGATGCCGAAGCCCTCATCGAACAGGGCGTGCGCGAGCAGCCCTACACGACCTATTACCTCGCCCAGGCCGTCATCGTGCAGGAAAAGGGCCTGGAGGCCGCCTCGAAACATATCCAGGAACTCGAAGAGCGCGTCCGCCAGCTGGAAGCCGGCGAGAGCGAGCACCGCCAGGCCGAACAGGGCGGCGGCTTCCTGAGCTCGATCTTCGGCAGCGGCCAGACCCAGCAGGCCGCCCAGCCCTCCGGCCCCTGGGGCAACGCGCCGCGCCAGAGCTATCAGGACCGCGACTATGACGACAACGTCCGCCCGATGCGTCCGCAACAGCAGCAGCCGTCCGGCCCGTGGAACCCGCAGCCGTCGGGCCCATCGGCAGGCGGCAGCTTTCTGCGCGGCGCGCTCGGCACGGCGGCAGGCGTGGCAGGCGGCGTGCTGCTTGCCAATTCGCTAAGCGGCATTTTCGGCAATCACATGTCGTCGCTTGGCTGGGGCTCCCCCTTCGGCGCCAGCCCGTTCGGCAACACGCCGGCACCGACGGAAGAAACCGTCATCAACAACTACTACGGCGACCAGAATCCGCAGAACGATACGGCGGCCGACCGCGATGACGACAACAACAACGTCCAGCAGGCCGACTACAGCAATGACGACGACGACAACGATTATGACGACGGAAACGACCAGTCCGGCGACGGCAGCTTCGACGTCTAGCCGCTAACAAAAAAGCGAGGGCGTCACCGCCCTCGCCTCACCTTCTCATCAGCCGCGGCCGCGATAGGTCGCCACACCCTGATCCGGCAGCCAGACATTCTCCGGCGGCTTGCCGGTCTGCCAGAAGACGTCGATCGGGATGCCGCCGCGCGGATACCAGTAGGCGCCGATGCGCAGCCACTTGGGGTCGAGCAGTTCGACGATCCGCTTGGCGATATAGATCGAGCAATCCTCGTGAAATGCCCCGTGATTGCGGAAGGAATGCAGGAAGAGCTTCAGCGACTTCGATTCCACCAGCCACTCATTGGGGATGTAATCGATGACGATATGGGCGAAATCCGGCTGGCCGGTCATCGGGCAGAGCGAGGTGAATTCCGGCGCGGTGAAACGCACAACGAAATCGGTGCCCGCCTGGTTGGACGGCACCTTTTCGAGAACGGCTTCCTCGGGAGACTTCGCTGTCTCCGTCTGGTGACCCAGCATGGACAGGCTGGAGACATCGGTTTCAGGCATCATGCTTCCTTTATGACTTTGACGCGCAGCCCATGGGCCTTTTCGCCCTCCGGCTCGACGTGAATGGCAATGCTGGCGCCCGGATGCACCGCGCGGATGGCATCTTCAAGGCGGTCGCAGATATCGTGGGCTTCGCGCACCGACATAGCAGCCGGAACGACCATGTGAAAGTCCACGAAGGTCACAGCGCCGGCCCGGCGCGTCTTCAGGTCGTGCACGCCGAGAGAGCCCTGCGCATGCGTGGCGATCGCCTGCTTGATCGCTTCTTCCTCCTCGGGCTCCGCCGCATGGTCCATCAGGCCGCCGATCGAATGCGAGATCACCTTGTAGCCCTGATAGAGAATGTTGATGGCGACGAGGATGGCGAGCACCGGGTCGAAGATCGGATAGCCGGTCGCCAGCGCCAGAAGCAGGCCGGCGAGCACGCCGACCGAAGTCACCACATCCGACATGATATGCTGGCCATCGGCCGTCAGCGCCGCCGAGCGATACTGCCGGCCGACGCGGATCAACAGCCGCGCCCAGACGAAATTGATGACGCCCGCCGCGAAGTTGATGGCCAGACCCAGCGCCGGCGCTTCCAGCATCTTCGGCTCGGCGAGATAGCCGACGGATTCCTTGACGATCAAAAGGGCGGCGACGACGATCAGCACGCCCTCCGTGACCGCCGAGAGATATTCGGCCTTGTGGTGGCCGAACGGGTGGTCGTGGTCGGCCGGCTTCTGCGCATAGCGGATGACGAAGAAGGCGATGAAGGCCGCCACGACGTTGACGAAGGATTCCAGTCCATCGGAGAGCAGCGCCACGGAGCCCGTCACCCACCAGGCGACCAGCTTCAATCCCATGACCCCGAGCGACATCGGAATGCCCCAGAATGCCAGCCGGCGGACGGTCAGGTTACCTTGTTCGTTCATCGCTTATCCCTCTGCGGATGCGAATGAATTGCAGCACATAGCCCATTCAAACGCAAAACCGCCCGCGCGAAAATCGCGCAGGCGGCCAATGCGGTCCATATGGTTCAAGCCGGCCGGTTTGTCAAAGGTCAAAAGCCGCAAATCCCGTTTGACCGAATTTACATAACACGTTATATAACTTCGCATACAAATGGAGCTGACAGTGATCGAAGACATCGTGCGGACCTCAGGCTTCCTGACGCTCGGCAGCAGGCTGCGCCGTATCGGCGAGCGGCTGCAGGCCGATACCCAGCAGTTCATCGACGAGGCGGGCCTCGGCATCCAGGCCGGGCAATATCCCTTCCTCGCCGCGATCGACCGCGCCGGGCCGTTGACGATCGGCGAGCTCGCCCAATCGGTCGGCATCACCCAGCCGGGCGCCACGCGCACCGTCGGCCAGCTGCTGGAACTCGAGCTCGTCGCCATTGAACCTTCGGCCAGCGACCAGCGCCGCAAGCTCGTCTCGCTGACGCCACGCGGCCAACAACTCATCGATCTCTCGCGCGCCGAAATCTGGCCGCGCATCGCCGCCGCCGTCACCGATCTCTGCGGCGGCCTCGACGGCCCGATCCTCGATCAACTCTCTGCCATTGAAGACGGCCTCGCCGCGGCCCCCCTCATCCGCCGCGCTCCGGCCAAGGAGACGAAATAATGCCCCATATCCTTGATCGCCCGATCTGGAACGCGCTGCAGACCGAGCATGCCGGGCTTGCCGAAGGCGGCGCGCTCGCGCGGCGCTACCTGCCATCGATCGTGCCTTTCGCCGCCGCCAGCGACAGCAGCCGCGAGAGCCTGGAAGCCTTGACCAAGCTTGCCGCCGCCGGCGAGGTCATGGCACTGGTCGAGCCCGAGACGATCATCATCCCCGAGGGTTTCGACATCGTCGGCGAAGCCACGCTCGTGCAGATGATAGGCAGCACGCCGCATGCGGCAATCTCCGATCCGCGCATCGTCAGGCTGACCGAAGCCGATGCTGCCGAGATGCTGGCGCTCGCCCAGCTGACGAAACCCGGCCCCTTCACGCTCGGCGCACAGAAGCTCGGCGCCTTCTGGGGCATCAAGGAAGACGGCAGGCTGATCGCCATGGGCGGCCAGCGGCTGCGCCAGACCGGTTTCACCGAACTCAGCGGCCTCTGCACCCACCCGGACTTTCAGGGCAAGGGCCTGGGCAAGCTGATGTTCCGCTATGTCGCCGGCCAGATCGCCGCGAGCGGCGCAACGACCTATCTCCACGTCAACGCCATCAACAGCGGCGCGATCGCCCTCTACAAGGCGCTCGGCTTCGAACAGCGCTGGGAGCTGCATCTGAGGATCATCAAGCGCCGGCCATGACCGGCGCCTGAAGGCTCGCGCTCAGCCAGCCGGACAGGCCGCCCCGGTATCGACCCAGGCCTTGATCAGCTCGCCGAACTCGGCTTGCGTTCCCGGTGCCGGCTCACGCCCGTCGCCCGGGTTCCAGCCCCAGCCGACGAGGCTGTCATGGGACATGTGCTCGACGATCTTCGAAAGATCGCGGCCGCCATTGCGCTTCGGGTCCTTCAGCTGCTGGCAGATCTCGCCGAGCGACTTGCCGACCCAGGCCATCTCGATCGGCGCCAGATGCCAGGCGGGATTGCCGGGAATGCTCTTCAGTGTCGGCGACTGGCCGACGATCGCTGCATTCTCCTGTCCGTGGCAGGTGTTGCACATCATGCCCGGAACGCCCATGCCGCCATCACCGCGCGTCACCGGCGGCTGGTGCGGATGCATCGCCATCGTCTGCAGCGGCCTGTCGCCCGCCGGATGGCAGTTCAGACATCGCGGATGCTCGATCACCTTGCCCGCCTCTTCGAACAGCGCCACCGACCGCGCCTTCTGATCGGCGATCGATGCGAAGGAGGCGACCGGCTTGAGGGTCGTCTTGTCGGTTTCAGGCGCCGTTTGCGCCAGCGCCATGAACGATACGGGCAAGGCCGCAAGAAGGGAGAGACCACCTGCCATGCAGGCGAGTGCCAGTCTGTTTGTCATACCGGCCTCCCTCAGCTCGTCGCCACGGCAACGATCGGCAGGCTGCGCACCGGCGCACCGGTGAGCCGCCGCCAGGCATTGGCCGTCGCCGGCCCGACCGGTGGCACGCCCGGCTCTCCCACCCCCGTCGGTGGCTCGCCGGATTTGATGACGGCAACTTCCACATCCGGCATCTCGTTAATGCGGATCGAGCGGTAATCGTGGAAGTTCGACTGCATGATCGCGCCGCCCTCACCCAATGTCACCGCATCGAAGAGCACCGCACCGAGCCCATAGCCGATGCCGCCTTCCATCTGCGCCTTGATGACATTCGGATTGATCGCCACCCCGCAATCGACCGCGCACCAGACCTTGTGCACCCGCGGCGCCCCATCGGCACCGGCTGAAACCTCCACCACCTGGCCGACATAGGTGTTGAAGCTCTTGACCACGGCAACGCCGCGCTGCCGTCCCTCCGGGACCTTCCCGCCCCAATCGGCCAGCTCCGCCGCCTTCTTCAGCACACCGGCATAGCGCGGGTCCTCCGTCAGCTGCTCGAGCCGCCCTTCCACCGGATCCTTGCCGACCATCTGGAAGAGCTCGTCGAGGAAGGTCTCGACGGCAAAACCGGTATGCGTGTGACCGACCGACCGCCACCAGAGCGGCGGGATCGCCAGCTTCACATTATGCGAGACCACCCTGAGGTTCGGCACGTCATAAGGCAGGTCCGAAGCGCCCTCGACCGAGGTGCTGTCGAGATCGGCCTTGCCCATGATCGACTGCCCGACGATCGCCTGGTCCCATGCAACGATCCGGCCATCGGCATTGATGGCGCCGCGCATCTTGTGGAGATACATCGGCCGGTAATAGCCGCCGCGAATATCGTCCTCGCGCGTCCACATATGCTTGACCGGCCGCGACTGGTCGGTCGCCGCGAAGACCGACGCCGCCTCCTGCATATAGGGCGAGCCGAATTGCGCCTTGCGCCCGAAGCTGCCGCCGGTGATCTGCGTGTTCAGCCGCACCTTTGCCGGATCGATGCCGGTGATCTTCGCCGCTGTCGCCTTGTCCATGCCGGGAACTGCGCCCCGTTATAGACATCGAGACTGCCGTCCGCCGCCTTGATGAACACCGCGTCGAGCGGCTCCATCGGCGCATGCGCCAGGAACGGGAAGATGATCTGCGCCTCCAGCGTCTTCAACCCGGTATCGGTGAAGGCTTTTTCGACGTCGCCTTTCTCCGAAGCGGTGATCCCCTTCTCGCCGAGCGCCTTGGCATAATCGGCCGAGAGCTGGTCGCTGGAACGCGTCTCTGCCTTCGACAGGTCCCAATCGACCTTCAGCACGGAGCGGCCCTTCAGCGCCGCAAAGGTGTTGTCGGCATAGACGGCAACGCCCTGCGGCAGCTGCTTGACGTCGACGACACCTTTCACCTTGCGGGTCTCGCTATCGTCGAAGGATTTCACCGCCGCGCCGAAATGGTTCGGATGCGCGACGACGGCAACGAGCAGATTGTCCGGCACGATATCCAGCGTATAGACCGCCTGCCCGTTGGTCTTCGACACCGTATCGAGCTTCGGCAGCTCCTGGCCGATCAGCGTGAACTTCGAGGGATCCTTGAGCTTGACGTCTGCCGGCGGCTTGATGCCCGCGGCCTTCGTCGCCAGCGCGCCGAAGCCGCTGTCCTTGCCGGAGGCCGGATGCTTGACCCGGCCTTTCTCGACCGTAATCTCGCCAGCTGGAACCTTCCATTCGTCGGCAGCAGCGGCAACCAGCATGGCGCGCGCCGTCGCGCCTGCCTGCCGGAACTGTTCGTAGGAATTTGCGATCGATGACGATCCGCCCGTTCCCTGAAGGCCGAAGGCGAGGTTCGCATAGACCTTGTCGTCGGCCGGCGAATGCACCGCGCGCATCTGTCCCCAATCGGCATCGAGCTCTTCGGCAACCAGCGTCGCGAGACCCGTGAACGGCCCCTGCCCGAATTCGATATGCTTGGAGAGAATCGTCACCGTGTCGTCGGTCCCGATCCTGACGAAGGTGTTCAGTGTCACCAGCGCGTCGGCGCCGCCCGCCTGCACACCCTTTTCGGCGGCAAAGGCCGAGCTCTTCGGCATCAGCGCAAAGCCGATCACCAGGCCGCCGGTACCGGCAAGAAAGCCGCGGCGTGTCGTTGCAATCTCCTGAATGGTCATGGCTCAACCCTCCATCGACTGGGCGGCATTGTGAATGGCCGCGCGGATCCGGTGGTAGGTGGCGCATCGACAGATATTCCCGGCCATCGCGCCGTCGATATCCTCGTCGGTGGGTTTGGGGATGTTCTGCAGCAGCGAGACGGCCGACATGATCTGGCCGGATTGACAGTATCCGCATTGCGGCACGTCGATCTTCACCCAGGCGGCCTTCACCGCATCGGCCTCCTTGCCCTCGACACCCTCGATCGTGAAGATCTCCGATCCGTCGACGGTCGAGATCGGGGTGATGCAGGAACGGCGGGTGAAGCCATCCATATGCACGGTGCAGGCGCCGCATTGGGCAACACCGCAGCCATATTTCGTGCCTGTCAGCTTTTCGAAATCGCGGATGACCCACAGGAGCGGCGTATCCGGATCGCCGTCGAAAGTCTTCGTCTGTCCATTGAGCGTGAAAGTAACCATGGTCGAGCCTCGGGGAATTTGGCTGGACCCATTGCGGCCCCAGCGAGCATCGCAGCTTTGTTCACGACGGATAAGCTAGGGCGACGCAAATCCTCGGCCATGGCAAGAAATGATAAAAGCGCGGCGCCCGGGGCGCCTGAGGTCACGCGCCTTCCGAGGGCGCCTGACCACTATCGGCAGCAAAGACCACGGTCTGCGGCCAGCGCAGCAATGCCTCGGCACCCGACGGCGTCAGCGCATAGACGCCCTTGTCCAGCCTTTCGAACCAGCCATAGACATTGCCGAGCAGGATCTTCCCGGCATCCGGCGCCTGCGCCTTCATGTCCCGCGGCCGCGCCAGTCCCTGCCGCAGGGCTGCAGCGCAGATCAGCGCCTGCTGTCGATAGGCGGTCATCTGCGGCACGCGGGTGCTGCCGCCGAGAACCGGGTCGCCACGGCGGCGCTGATGCTCACGCACCAGCCGCGACCGCCGCTTCGGATTGGTCCGCGGCATCGGCGATATCGAGGAGACGATGACGCTGACCTCGCCGGTATCGGAAACGCCGAGCATGCCGATACCCAGCCTGCGGCAGAGATCGCGGTATCGCTTGTCCGCCTCGCGCCCCCGCCCCTTGGCGGAGACCCGCGCGGCAATCCACACCTCGTCGCTCATCGCCGCCCGGTCCACCGCCTGCAGCACGAGCTCCAGATTGAAGCTGAGCTTCAGCTCGCAGACGACAACCACCGTCGGATCGCCCTCGCTCAGCCCGACGAGATCACAGCCGCCGATCTCGCCCTTGACGGCATAGCCTGCCGCCTCGAGGAAGGCTTTGACCGGAAGATAGAGCGAGGTTTCCATCGGTTACGCGGGATTGAGATCGGCGATCTCGCCATGGCGCGCCAGCAGCCGCGGCGACGACATGTCACCGGATTCCTCATCGACGATCACGGCATAGGCCGCAACACCGACGAAACGCGACGCCATGGAGCTCGCGATCTTCTCCGCACTCACCGCATTCGACGCCTGCCGCATCTCGCCCGGCACCAGATTTCCCCGGTTCTTGCGATACGGGAGCACGATAAACTTCTCAGCATTGGCCACGGCGACATTCCTCATTTGTTGTTCGCGAAATGTTCCGATTTGCATGGAGATGTCAATGGTGGAAGTGGATGGGGCATAGCGTGTGACACCCCCCTCTGCCCTGCCGGGCATCTCCCCCACAAGGGGGGAGATCGGCCAGTGGCGACGTTTCGCAAAACGTTGAGGATGGAGCGAGCGGCCAAGCCCAGCCAATCTCCCCACCTGTGGGGGAGATGGCCGGCAGGCCAGAGGGGGGGCTTGCGAGGCACAGCGCCCCAAAAATCAAGCCGCCTTCGTCTTCGCCTTCCGCGCCAGATGCGCCACGACATTCTCGATCATCCGCATGCCGGCATCGCCGCCGAGCGTCATGATCGATTCCGGGTGGAACTGCACCGCGGCGATCGGCTCCTTGGTGTGCTCGATGCCCATGATCGTGCCGTCCTCGCTTTCCGCGGTGATCATGAAATCACGCGGCAGGGTCGAGGGATCGGCGAAGATCGAGTGGTAGCGGCCGACGGTGACTTCCTTGGAGAGGCCGGAGAAGACGATGCCCGGCTCGAGCACGCGGATGCGCGACGGCTTGCCGTGCATCGGCAGCGCCAGGTGGCGGAGCTCGCCGCCATAGGCTTCGGCCAGCGCCTGCAGGCCGAGGCAGACACCGAAGATCGGCAGGTTGCGGGCGCGTGCCTTCTTGATCGTCGCCTTGCAGTCGAAATCCTTCGGATTGCCGGGTCCCGGCGACAGCACGACGAGATCCGGGTTCAGCCGGTCGAATATCTCCTCCGGCACCGGCGTGCGCACGGTCGAGACCGTGGCGCCCGTCTGGCGGAAGTAATTCGCCAGCGTGTGCACGAAGCTGTCCTCGTGATCGATGAGCAGGATGTTGACGCCCTTGCCGACGGCAGCGACGTCGCGGCTCACCTTGCCGGAATTGCCGGCCTTGGCATCGCGGATGGCGGAAAGCATGGCGGAGGCCTTCAGTTCGGTTTCGGCTTCTTCTTCCTCGGGGATGGAATCGTTGAGCAGCGTTGCCCCTGCCCGCACTTCGGCGATCCCGTCCTTGATGCGCACGGTGCGCAGCGTCAGACCGGTGTTCATGTCGCCATTGAAGCCGACCATGCCGATCGCCCCGCCATACCAGGCGCGCGGGCTCTTCTCGTGGCTCTCGATAAAGCGCATCGCCCAGAGCTTCGGCGCACCGGTAACGGTGACGGCCCAGGCGTGGCTGAGGAAGCCGTCGAAGGCATCCATGTCGTCGCGCAGGCGGCCCTCGATGTGATCGACGGTGTGGATCAGGCGCGAATACATCTCGATCTGGCGGCGGCCGATGACCTTGACCGAACCCGGCTCGCAGACGCGGCTCTTGTCATTGCGGTCGACGTCGGAGCACATCGTCAGCTCGGACTCGTCCTTCTTGGAATTCAAAAGCTTCAGGATCTGTTCGCTGTCAGCGATCGGATCGTCGCCGCGCTTGATCGTCCCCGAGATCGGGCAGGTCTCGATGCGGCGGCCGGAGACGCGCACGAACATCTCGGGCGAAGCGCCGACCAGATATTCCTGGTTTCCGAGATTGATGAAAAAGGAATAGGGCGACGGATTGATCGCCTTCAGCCGCTTGGAAATGTCGGAAGGCTTGCTGTCGCAGCGCTCCATGAACTTCTGGCCGGGAACGACTTCGAACAGATCGCCGCGGCGAAAGCTCTCCTTCGCCTTGACCACGAGCTCCGAATATTCGCCGGGGCGATGATCGCTCTTCGGCGGAATGGCATCGGTGCGCACGAAAGGCTCGGAAGCGATATCGCCCTGTTTGCCCTCGGTCGTCAGGCCGCCCTTGGCAAAGTCGTAGCGATCGACCCAGGCCTTGGCGGAGTAATTGTCGACGACGAGAATTTCGTCCGGTAGGTAGAGCACCATGTCGCGCTGGTCGTCGGGGCGCTTCAGCTTCAGGTCGATCGCATCGAACTGAAAGGCAAGGTCGTAGCCGAAGGCGCCGTAGAGGCCGAGACTGGCATCGGCCTGCGAATAGAAGAGATCGGTGACGGCGCGCAGCACGGTGAACACCGTCGGCATCTTCGAGCGCTCTTCCTCGGTGAACACCCGGTCGGGCAGCTTCACCTTGAGATCGAGACGGCGGGCGGTGGAGGCGCCGAGCTCCAGCTCGCGCACCGTCTTCAGGCGCTCGGTCACGAAGCCGAGCAGCACTTCGCCGCGCTCGTTATAGGCTTCGATCCAGACATCGCGGCCGAAGGAGGAAATGCCGAGCGGCGGATCGACGACGGCGGTGTCCCAGCGGGTGTAACGGCCCGGATATTCGTAGTTCGACGAGAAGACGGCGCCGCGGCGCTCGTCGAGCTTCTCGACATAGGAGACGACGGCATCGGCATAGGGGATCGGCCGCCGCTGCCGGGTGACGGAGATGCCACCCTTTGTCTCGTAGATTTCCGCACCATCATCCCGAAGGATCGTAACCATAGTTCCACTCCGTTATCGGGCCCGGACGAAAGGCGGCCATAAAACAAAAAAGCCGCCTCGAAGTTTCGGGCGGCTCACTCGTCGTCTGAAGACACGATTGGTCGAGGCCGCCTCAGCGAGCCCACCACCAAACTGCAATGTTCTTAGACGTGTTCATGGGCGAAATTGTTAGCGTGAAGAGTTTTCACGCGCAAGAGAATTTCTTGGCCGATGCGACCTAATCGGGTTTCAAAGCGTTCCTGCATCACCGCCGCAAAGCCGCGAGGAAGATATGCAGCGAAATTGCCTAGCCTATATCGTCAGCGCAATCCTTCTCACCAGCGCATCGCTCCCAGCAACCGGACCTTTGCCCGAAGAGAAACCCGGAGCGGCCAGCCCTTCGAAAACAGCAGATGATAAACCTCAGCCAGCGCAGGGAGATGTGCCAGTGCCGGAAAGCAAGCCTGGAAGGGCTGGAACGCAAGCTGACACCCCTGCTCCACCGGCTTCAGCTGACAAGAAAGATGACGGCGCCGGCGCCAAGCCGGAAGAGCAGAACGAAAACCAAGCAGCCTCCCCGCCGCCACCGCCAATCGAGAAGGAGGACCCGGAAGAGCTCAAGGCGTGCCTGATGGATCTTCGCGCAATGGGCGCTGAATTTGAAGAACAGCCGGCGATAGCGGGCGAGGAACCTGGTTGCGGTATCGAGCACCCCTTGAAGATCAAGAAGGTCTCGCAATCGATCACCATATCAGACGGCGCCATTATGCGCTGCAAGACGGCGCTGGCGCTGGCGAAATGGTCGACGGGAATGGTGCAGCCGGCGCTTGACGTGGCGATGCCTGGACGAAAGCTAAGCGGCATCGAACACGCGTCGACTTATGTCTGCCGTCTGCGCAATAGCGCATCAACAGGTAAGATCTCAGAACATGCGCGCGGCAACGCAGTAGATATCGCCGGTTTCAAATTCAGCGACGGCACGGAAATGATCATGAAAAAGCGCGATGAGGATTCGACTTTGGAAGGCGCATTCCAGAGAACGGCGACAGCCGCAGCCTGCCTCTATTTCACAACCGTTCTTTCGCCCGGTAGCGATGCGGCGCATCAAGACCACTTGCATCTGGATGTCTTGCAACGGCACGATGGATATCGCTACTGCCGGTAGACTGAGAACAACCGAAAAGCGCACTTTCAGGATAAAATTTAAGCACTTAAAAAACATGATAAAAAGAGTCATTTTTAAACTTGACTCTTTTTGTCAATATTCATAACAGTCTGCCCCGGGGCTTCCATCGCGGTGGGATCTACAAAAATCGAGAAGCAAAACGCGGCCATCACCATGGCACGCGACGGCTTCGCGCGTTCATTTGATAGGGGTTAAGATGACTACCAATTCACCATGGGCAAAGCATCTGCTGGCGGGAACAGCGATGGCAATTGCGCTCGGATTTGCTCAGGTGTCGATTGCGCAGGATGCCGAAACGACACAGCCACAGAGCAACTCGGGTGAGGCAACAACGCTGAAGCCCATCACAGTGAAAGGAAAAGGTGCGCGCATCGCAACCTCGCCATTGACGGAAACGACCGACAAGGCTGAGCTCGACGAGCGTATGGTCACCGATTTCAAGGATCTGGGACGGCGAGTGGATGCTGGCGTCAACGTCAGCAACCAGACCAATAGCGTGAACATCCGCGGCCTTCAGGACGACCGCGTTCTGACGACAATCGATGGCATTCGCATTCCGTGGCTGACCGACCCCCGTGACTCCGCCCGCGGCGGCCCGAACTCCTTCGATTTTGACGGCCTGTCGTCGATCGACATCACGAAAGGCGCAGACTCCAGCCGCTTCGGTTCCGGCGCGCTCGGCGGCGTCATCGAGCTTCGCACCCTCGACCCCTGGGACCTGATCGACGAAGGCAAGAATTTCGGGGCTCTCACCAAGACGACCTACGACAGCAGCGACCGCAGCTACAGCGGCAACGCAGCGGTTGCCGGTCATTTCAACGACACCTGGATGCTTTTCCAGGGCGGGTACAAGAAGGGCAAAGAGACTGGTAATCAGGGTGATATTGGCGGATATGGCACCGATAGAACGGAAGCCAATCCGGCCGATTTCGATCAGAAGAACGCCTTGGTGAAACTCTATCAGGATGTCGATGGCGGACATCGCTTCGGCCTGACGGGCGAGCTGTTCAATCGCGACGAAGACGTCGACAACATGCGCGGCACCACATCGTCATACGAGCCGGGATCGCTGAAGACCGGAGAAGAGGTGGACCGCAAGCGTATCTCGGCGTCATACGACTACCTGTCACCAGACAATGACAGCTGGCTCGACCAGGCCAATATCGTCACCTATTGGCAAAAGCAGAAGCTAAACAATACGACGGATGGCTTCCGCCTGCGCGACGGTCGTGCCGGAATCATCCCGGGCGACCCATTCCTCTACGGCTATCCGACCGGTGTCTACAAGCGTGACAATATGCTTGAGCAAACGTCCTATGGCATCAGTGGCAATGCCTCGAAGGAACTGGATATCGGCAATGTGAAGAATAACCTCAGGTTTGGCGGCGAACTCTACGGTCAGAGGACGCATCAGTATTCCGCTGGCGAGGACAATTGCCCGGATGTTGACTGGACCACAATCCCGCAACCGTTTGGTCCTCAATCATGCCGCATGCTGCACAGCAACTCCTCGGACATGCCTAATGTCAACAGCGTAGTGTTCGGGATGTACCTTGAGGACGACATCAAGCTTCTGAATGATCGCCTGACGATCACCCCCGGGCTGCGGTTCGATTACTACAAGCATTCGCCCAAATCGACAGCCGCGTACGAGGACAGCCCACTCTTCGACCCGGCGTACCTTGATGGAACCAGCGACTCCCGCTTCTCTCCAAAACTGCGTGCTGCATGGCAGGCAACGCCTGACCTCGAACTCTTCGCCCAATGGTCACAAGGCTTCCGGGCTCCAAGTGTGACGGAGCTTTATCAGACTTACGGCGCGCCTGGTTCTTATGCCCGCATCGGCAACCCCGATCTGAAGACGGAAACTAGCAATGGCTTTGAGATCGGTGCGAAATATGACTCGACCGACTACACGCTCGGCGCAACGGTCTTCAATAACTATTATCGCAACTTCATCGACACCGTAACCATTGCGCCTCCTGGCGGCGACTTCCCGGTTGGCGGCATCACCGGATATGACAATCTTGACCATGTGCGGATTTACGGCGTCGAACTCTCTGGAGAATGGCGCTTTGCTGACAAGTGGCGCACTTGGGGCTCTCTTGCGTGGTCACACGGCAAGAACACCGACACTGACGAATACCTGAACTCCGTCGCTCCGCTACGGGCAATCGTCGGCCTTGGATACGCTGCCGAGACTTGGGGTACAGATGTATCGCTGACCATGGCGTCCGCACGCGACAAGGTGAGCGGCACCGGATTCAAGGCGCCCGGATACGGTCTTATGGATGCAACAATCTGGTGGGAGCCAGAGCAGGTTGAAGGCCTGAAGCTGCAGGCTGGCGTCTTCAACGTCTTTGACAAGAAATATTGGAACGCGGTGGACGTACCCGATAGCGTCGATCCCTCGCAACGCGACTTCTACACCGAAACCGGCCGCTCATTCAAAATCGCTCTGACGAAGAAATTCTAAGACGAGATCGGCATCAAATTGACACCGCGCCCTGTTGGCGCGGTGTTTTTCGTTTCACGCCCTGGAAAAATGCAGGTCTTTTCCAGAAAACGTCAAGCTCACGCGCTGAATCTAAAGTCGCAGCCGGTCGAATCAATTCTTCAACTGCCCCTTAGAACAGCCCCTCGATATACCCCTGCTCGTTCAGGAAAATCCGCTCCGCCGACGGTGACTTCGGCAAACCCGGCATGGTCATGATCTCGCCGGTGATGACGACGACGAAGCCGGCGCCGGCCGACAGGCGCACTTCGCGCACCGGCACGATATGTCCTTCCGGCGCGCCGCGCAGGTTGGGGTCGGTCGAGAAGGAATATTGCGTCTTCGCCATGCAGACAGGCAGATTGCGGTAACCCTGCTCCTCCCAGGCGGCGAGCTGGTCGCGCACCGCCTTGTCGGCGGTCACTTCGCCGGCGTGGTAGATCTTCGAGGCGACGATTTCGATCTTCTCGAGCAGCGGCAGGTCGTCGCCATAGAGCGGCTGGAACTTCGCCTGGCCGGAATCGGCAAGCTCGACAACCTTGTGGGCGAGCTCCTCGATACCCGCTGAACCCTCCGCCCAGTGGCGGCAGAGGATGGCTTCGGCGCCAAGGCGGGACACATATTCCTTGACGGCGGCGATCTCGGCCTCGGTATCCGAGACGAAATGGTTGATGGCAACGACGACGGGAACGCCGAACTTGCGGACATTCGAGACATGCCGGCCGAGATTGGCGCAGCCCTTCACCAATGCCGCGACATTCTCGGCGCCGAGGTCTTCCTTCTTCATCCCGCCATTCATCTTCAGCGCCCGCACGGTCGCGACGATCACCGCAGCCGCTGGCTTCAGACCCGCCTTGCGGCATTTGATGTCGAAGAATTTCTCGGCACCGAGGTCAGCACCGAAACCTGCCTCGGTCACCACGTAATCGCCGAGCTTCAGCGCCGTCTTGGTGGCGACGACGGAGTTGCAGCCATGGGCGATGTTGGCGAAGGGGCCGCCATGCACGAAGGCCGGATTGTTCTCCAGCGTCTGCACCAGGTTCGGCTGCATCGCGTCCTTCAGCAGCACCGCCATGGCGCCGTCGGCCTTCAGGTCGCGGGCATAGACAGGTGTCTTGTCGCGGCGATAGGCGACGATGATGTTGCCAAGGCGCTTTTCGAGATCCTTGAGATCGGAGGCAAGGCAGAGGATCGCCATGACCTCGGAGGCGACGGTGATGTCGAAGCCGCCCTCGCGCGGAAAGCCGTTGGCAACGCCACCGAGCGAACTGACCATGCTACGAAGCGCCCGGTCATTCATGTCCATGACGCGGCGCCAGGTGATGCGGCGTATGTCGATATCGAGCTCGTTCCCCCAATAGATATGATTGTCGATCATCGCCGCCAGCAGATTGTGCGCCGAGGTGATCGCGTGAAAATCGCCGGTGAAATGCAGGTTGATGTCTTCCATCGGCACGACCTGCGCGTAACCGCCGCCGGCCGCCCCGCCCTTGACGCCGAAGCAGGGGCCGAGCGAGGCCTCGCGGATGCAGACGATCGCCTTCTTGCCGATGCGGTTCAGACCATCGCCGAGGCCGACGGTGGTCGTCGTCTTCCCCTCGCCGGCTGGCGTCGGGTTGATGGCGGTCACCAGGATCAGCTTGCCATCCGGCTTGTCGGCCTGGGCGGCGATGAAGCCGGCGCTGATCTTCGCCTTGTCGTGGCCATAGGGCACCAGATCCTGGTCGGGAATGCCGAGCTTGGCGCCGATTTCGAAGATCGGTTTCTTCTCTGCCGCGCGGGCGATTTCGATGTCGGATTTGATGGCCACGGGGATGTTCCTCGGAATGGTGTTATTGTCCGACCATGCCGCCAAGCCCGCGTCGGAAACAAGACCCCGCATGCCGCTTTTCACGCCGTTCCACGACAATCGGCGCTGCGCCTGCCGCCGGAAACGGCCTTTCATCCTTGATGCGGCACATCGGGATAGGCTATGTCGACCTCATCTTTTCTGCGTGCGGGGGCACCTCAAAATGAAATCACTCGAACTTCTCGTCGAGCGCATCATCCTTTCCAGCCGCTGGCTGCTGGTCGTCTTCTATCTCGGCCTCGTGGCCTCGCTCGCCGTCTATGCGGTGTCCTTCTGCTACAAGTTCATCAAGGTCGCAGGCGGCGTTTTCACGCTCGGCGAAGACGAGATGATCCTCGCCATGCTCGGCCTTATCGATGCCGCGCTGGTCGCCAGCCTCATCGTCATGGTGATGATCTCCGGCTACGAGAATTTCGTCAGCCGCTTCGACGAGGCGGAGGCTGACGCAGAGAACGAGGTCTCGTTCCTCGGCAAGCTCGATTCCGGCAGCCTGAAGATCAAGGTCGCCTCCTCGATCGTCGCCATCTCCTCGATCCACCTGCTGCAGGTCTTCCTGAATGTCGATCAGTACGAAGACGGCAAGATCATGTGGCTGACGCTGATCCACATCGCCTTCGTCGTCTCCGCCGTCATGCTTGGCTTCCTCGAGAAGCTGATGAGCTCGACGAAGAAGAACGACCTGAAGGACAAGGACTAGCCGCCTGAGGCAACGGGTGCGGCCGCAACCGGCTGCGCCGCTGGCGTGGCAGGCTCGGCCGCCGGCGCATCCGCATGCCGGTGGCAGCGCGCACTTGCCGGATCATCCACCCGGCAGAGCGGGATCCCCGGGCTTTCGTTCGATGCCAGCATGTCGGTCAGCAGCCCGAGCTTCATCGCCTCGACGGAGGGCAGAAGCCTGAGCGTCTCCGGCGAGGCGCTCAGGATCCGTTCGATCAGATCCTGGCTGACACCCATTTCGGTCAGATAGGCGGACAGCACCGCCTCGGCCTGCTTGCCAAGCTTGGTGGACTTGCTCTGCCCGGCATTCTTGCGGCCGATCTCCTGGCGGGAAACTTCCTGCTTGCGGCCGTTCACCATCCGGTACTCTATGCGGTAGGACACTGTCACCTTGCTGTAGATCGTCGTGAACTGGTGGACGCCGATATAGGCCCATTGCGAGGCGACGCGCGAGGTGCCGCCTGCCAGCGCCAGCGGACAGGCGGAGACGCAATAGGCACCGCCGGAATAGCTGCGGCCGGTCGATGGCCCCTTCCTGGCGATCGACGCCTTGCAGCGCATGTCGGTCAGCGGGCATCCCTCGAGCCGCGTGCCGCCGACAGCCGTCTCGAACCCGCCCTTGCGGATCATCCGGCCCATCGCATAGGCGGCATTCACCTCCCCGCCTTCAGAGTGAAAGACGATCGGCACCTTCTTGTCGCCGAGCGTTTTCAGAAATTTCTTCAGCCGCCCCGGCGTCGCCTGGGTGATCAGCCCTTCGGCCGAAATCCATTCGGGACAGTCATCCGTGCAATCGGCGCTGCGCACCAGGATGAAGCTCATCGCCGGCTGCGCAGGCTTCTTCGCCTGCGTCTCCGGCCCTGTCTGCTTCGGCTTTGCCGCCCACGCCTCGCTGCCGGCCGAAAGCACCGGCTGGAAGGCGAAGACGAGCGAGAAAATCAACAGCTGTTTGACGACGAAAAGGATGGCGTTGCGCACGGGTCGGCCGTCTCCGGTTTGGATTTGCAAACGCTAGCAAGGCGGATTTCGTGCAGCAAGCGGCATCGCGATGAACAGCCGGAATATCCCGCCAAGGCCCGCAAGGCAGGAATAAAACTTCACTTGAAACAGGTTTCACCAGTGATTCTTACCCTCACAACACGGAGGGGAAACTTGATTGCTTCAGTAATAAGACAAGTAAACCTTCCGCATTCGCTACCTTAATAATACATTATACAACCATTAAGGGTGTTGGTGTGATTAATTTTTAACACTGTAAATTAATCAGCATGGCATCTGCGAATTGTGGCTAGCATCCCGCTCAGTTTTACGTATGTGTTAGCGGTAACATTCGGGTGATCGAGGCGCATTATGTCTTACATGACTACCTCAGAACGGCAATCGCTGCTGACAGGTGAACTGGCGGCCGCCCGAACGCGCGTCTTGTTTGTCCACGCGCTGCACAGGATCGCGGGCGCCTTCGGCCTCTCGCAAACCACCTTGTTTCATACCCCTTCGGCCGAAGACCTGCTCCTCAAGTCCCTGATCATCGAAAGCTCCCTGCCCGCCTCCTTCATCCGCGAATTCGACCGCTCGCACATGCTGCGCAGCTGCCCCTTCGTGCCGAAGCTGCGCGAATCGGCGGTGCCCCAGCACTGGAACATGGCCGAAACGATGCAGGGCCTCAGCTTTCCGTCGGAGCTGCGCAGCCTCGTCCTCGCCTACAACATGCCAACCGGCATCGCTTTCCCCATCAATGCTGTGGATGGCCATCGCCTGGTCTTCTGGTTCGGCGGCGAGCGGGCGCCCTTCGCGCAGAACGAGATCAACGAGCTGTCGATGATCATGCTGCATGCGCTCGATGCCTATAACGCCGTGCGCCGCAACGAGGACAATGCCTATAACGCGCTGTCGGCCCGCGAGCTCGAAGTCGTGCGCTGGACGGCGCAGGGCAAGACCTCCGTCGAGATCGGCCAGATCCTCGCTCTCTCCGACCACACCGTGAACGCCTACATGACCAACGCGATCAAAAAACTCGATTGCGTCAATCGGACCCAGTTGGTAGCTAAAGCCATTCGCCTGAAGCTGATCAGCTGAGAAATCAGAAGAGAATCAGCGCGCAAACCTCAATGGGAGGGAACGTGCCTCTTCGATTTGAACAGCCGGCAGACGGCAAGGAAAAGCAGACCCGCGATCATATCGGCATTACCGATCTAGAGATCGTGCAGATGGTCGCGGCCTACCGAAATTTCGGCTTCTGGCGCATCGAGGTGGAAACCGGGCATTTCTTTGCCAGCGAAGACATCTTTGCGATCTTCCGCATGCCTTTCACGGCAGGCCCCGCCAATCTCGTCGAAATCCTTTCGCGCATTCACCCCGAAGACCGCGTGCTGATCGCCGAGACATTCGAGCAGGCGAGCCTGCACAAGGCAGGCTTCCATTACGCCTACCGCGTCGAAAACGGTCTCGGCGGCTATAAGATGGTGCGCTCGGTCGGCAAGTTCCGCGACGAGGAGATCGTCGGCATCACCTACGAGTTCGTCGAGCAGCTGCGCGTGGTCGGCTTCGAGGACAACGGCGCCTGAGGCGCCGTCAGCGCCCCAGCACCGCGCGCATCTCGACCAGGTTCGAGCGCACCCTCAACATATAGAAGCCCATCGTCGCCAGATGGCTCGGCATGATCCAGCCATCTTCGCGGCCGTTCGAAATGATCGCCGGCTGGATGCGTAGCGCCGCCTGGAATTGCTTGGTCGTCCCGCCGAACAGGGCGCCGAGATTGCGCTCGGCCACGACCTGCGAAAAGTCCGCCCGCGCCGCCGTCAGGATGGCGTAATAGCCGTAGAGCTGGCCATAGGCGAACCAGAAGCGGTCGTCGGCACGCGTGTCGAACCAGCCGAAATTGTGGTTCTCAGAGCGCTCCGCCAGGATATCCGACGTGCCGCCGAGATCGTTGGCGATGCGGTCGACGAACTGCAGCAGGTTGTCGGCGCGGCCGTCGAAGACGGCGTTGCAGCCAGCAAGATCGGTGTTGAATTTGCGCAGCTTCTCGATCGCGGTGCGATAGTAGCTCGGCGTCGGCGTCTTCGGGCCGAACGGGTCGAGGCCGAAATACCAGCTGTACTCGTCATATTGCAGATAGCCGCGGGCATCCTGAAGATCGCTGTTGATCCCCGATGTGCCACGCACGCGCCCCAGCGTATCGACGAGCTCGGCAGAGGTGCGGCGCACCGCCTGATTGACGCCGCGCTGGAACGAAGCCTTGTTGTCGAGGAAGGGCGTGTGATCCCAGTCCATGCCGAAAAGCCCCATGCGATAGAGCAGCATGGAGGAGATCCAGGCATTCTGGTTGACGTTGGAATCGATCAGATCGGCGGTCACATCGACGATCGCCGAACGCTGGCAGGTCTTCGGCGCCGCAGCCGTCGTCGTCGCTGCGGCAGCGGACGCATCGGCTGGGATTTCCTGACCGGCGGCAACCTTGCGCTCCGAGAAGCGGTACTGATCGACGAAATTCGGATTGAAGCCGCTCCAGACCTGCGTCTGCCAGACGAAATAGCCGTAGAGCACCGCAAACAGCGCGATGACAGCGATCACCGGCAGGCGGACAAGCCAGGTGCGCCGCTGGTACCAGCCATGCGCCGCCATGAACGGCCAGAGGATGCCGGCGGCAAGAACGCTGAAGCCGCGGCCGATGGCGCTTCCGATGGACCTGAAGAAACCGGTAATCCGGTCGAGCATTGCCGTCTCCCCTTGCGCAGATTTTCCCCATCCACATAAGTGCTTGCCGGAACGAGCACAACAAGAGCAAGAGAAATTTGCTTTGCCCGCCGCAATGCCCGGTGGCGAGGGCAGCACCCAAACGGCCAAGTTTTCGACTGGCCCGCTCCCGTGATATAATCCGCCTCCCTACTGGCGTCGTCCGCCGTGGTCTTTCGTGCAGAGGCTTGCCTGATGAGCGAAGTGGACGTGCTTTTTGCCAATCTTGGACATGCGGCGGACCCGCAGACGGCGGAGTGCATCGAAAAAACCGTCCGCGACGGCTCCGACCGCGATCTCAACCGCATCAATGCGCTGGCTTTCGCAGACACTCATGGTCTCGATCCGGAAAAGACCATCGCCGCTTTCCTGCATGCCGCCCGCATCGGCGCCTTCGAGATGACCTGGAACGTGCTCTGCCCGGGATGCGGCGGCGTTCTCGATACCGGCGCGACGCTGAAGGCGGTCGATCGCGACAGCTATCATTGCGCGCTGTGTGCCGCCGGCTACGAGCCGACGCTCGACGAGATGGTCGAGGTCACCTTCACCGTCAATCCGCGGGTGCGCCGCATCGCCGCCCATGACCCGGACCGGCTGCCGCCGCTCGAATATTACCGGCAGGTCTTCTTCAGTTCCGGCGTCGATCTGCCCGACGATCTCGAAGAGCGCTTCGGCCGCATCCTGCTTGAGATCATCGAGCTCGATCCCGGCGAAAAGGCCTTCGTCTCGGTGCAGCTGCCGCAGCAATTCGTCATCATCTTCGACGCGGTGACGCATTCGGCGCAGTTCATCGATGTCCAGGGAGAGCCGACCAGCGAACGGCAGAACCTGTCGATGGTCATCGGCCAGGCGCACGCCACCAACGAGACGCTGACACTGCGCCCCGGCCTGCTGCGGCTGACGCTCGAAAACCATAGCGACCGCCGCGTCCTGCCGAATGTCTGCATCGCCAATGACGATCTGCACGACATATTGGGCCACCGCCGCCCGTTCCTGACCGCCAAGCGCCTGCTCACCAACCAGAGTTTTCGCGATATCTACCGGACCGATACGCTGGATGTCGATCAGCGCTTGCAGATCACCAGCCTGACCTTCCTCTTCACCGATCTGCGCGGCTCGACGGCGCTCTACGAACGCGTCGGCGATCTCGCCGCCTTCGATCTGGTGCGGGCGCATTTCAGGGTGCTGCAGGAGATCGTCGCGATGGAAGCCGGCGCCGTCGTCAAGACCATCGGCGACGCCGTCATGGCCACCTTCCCGAGCCCCGACCGCGCGGTTGCGGCAGCGCTCAGGATGCGCGAGGCGATGCTGCGTCTGAATGCCGAACGCGGCAGCGAGGACCTGCTGTTGAAGATCGGCATCCACGAAGGGCCCTGCCTCGCCGTCAGCCTCAACGATCGCCAGGATTATTTCGGCCAGACCGTCAATATCGCCTCCCGCGTCCAGGGTCTCGCCGACCCGCACGTCATCCTGACGACCGAGGCGATCGTCGGCAACGAAGAAGTCTCCGAAATCCTGCGCCAGCGCGGCATCACCTCGGTATCGCGCATGGAAGAAATCCACGGCATCGGCCGCGAGGTGCGGATCTTCGCACTGCCGTGAGCCCCTACTCTATGATCGGGATATGCGGTGCCACGTTACGCGGCAGGACGCCGGTGACGCGTGGGTCGTCGGCGACCTCGACCATGAAGGCGTAGGGTGTGAAGCCGGAGCGGCGGTAGAAGGTCAGCGCGTTCGGGTGGTCGAAATGGCAGGTATGGAGCCACAGCCGTTCGATCGGATGCGCCCAGGCGATCGACAGGACCTGGTTCATCAGATGCCGGCCGGCGCCTGTGCCGATCATGTCGTTGGTCACGCCGAAGAAGACGAGCTCACACTCACCCGCCTGCCGGAAATCGAGCTCCAGCATGCCGGAGGGCTTGCCGCCGGAGAAGAGAACGTGGACCTCGATCTTGGGATCGCCGAGCGTTGCGGTGAGCTCCTCATCGCTCATGACCAGCCGCGACACCCACATCCACTCCTCGCCGATCGCCCGGAAGAGCTGGCGATAGGTGGCAATGTCAGGAACGCTCATCCGCTCGAGCGACAGGTCCGGCCGTTCGCCTGAAGGCGCGCCAGCCGGCCTTTCCCGCATCTCCAGGCAGGTGACGGCATTGGCGAGCTTGCCCTTGGGAACCAGCGAATAGCCGATCGGCAAAACCGGGTTTGAAGCACTCACCGTCTCGTTCGTTTCCATCGTCACCCCAACCTGGCAGCCCGCAGAATTCCCTATCGAGGCAATAGCGGCTTGGCCGATTTTTGCAACGCCCCATGGTATTGAGGGAGACGCTCGCTCTGTTTCAGGCTATGAAATGCGACCATCATTTCCGAGAAAACCGAGGTCCCCAACATGGCTTTGAACGTGCTTTTCATCGGCGGTACCGGCCAGATTTCCTACCCCTGCGTCGAGCGCGCGGTCGCGCAGGGCCACAAGGTCAGCGTCTTCAACCGCGGCCTCCGGGGCGACCCGTTGCCATCCGGCGTGGCCTCGATAACAGGAGAACTCGGCTCGGCCGCCTATGCCGATCTCGCCAAGGCCAAATACGACGTCGTCTGCCAGTTCATCGCCTTCACGCCGGATCAGATCGCCAGGGATATCGAGATCTTCTCCGGCAATTGCGGCCAGTACATCTTCATCTCATCGGCCTCGGTCTACGAAAAGCCGGCCCGCCATTACGTGATCACGGAGGAAACCCCGGCGATCAATCCCTACTGGCCCTATAGCCAGGCGAAGATCGCCTGCGAGGAGCTGCTGAAGAAGTCCACCAATCTCGCCTGGACGATCGTCCGCCCCAGCCACACGGTTCGTACCGGCCTGCCGATCATGATGGGCGACAGCGATGTCATGGCCCGGCGCATGCTGGACGGCGAGCCGACGATCGTTGCCGGCGACGGCCACACGCCCTGGACGCTGACCCGCTCGGTGGATTTCGCCGTGCCCTTCGTCGGCCTGTTCGGCAAGCAGGCGGCGCTCAACGACATCTTCCATATCACCTCCGACCGCGCCCATATCTGGGACGATATCCAGAAGGCGATCGCCCGTCTGCTCGGCGTCGAGGCCAAGATCGTCCATGTGCCGACCGACACGCTGGTCAAGTACAATCCCGACTGGATCGGCCCGCTGACCGGCGACAAGGCCTGGACGGCAATCTTCGACAATTCCAAGATCAAGCGCGTCGCGGGCGATTTCACCTGCGCCGAAAGCCTGGATGAGATCCTGGCCGAACCGATCATGCATCTGAAGCAGCGTCTGGCGAAAAACCGGCCGCCGAAGGGCGAGCTCGATGCGCTAATCGACCGGATCTGCGCCGCGCAGAGCGCGCTCGGTTGACCGCAGCTAGACGCCTGTGCCGCTGACGGCGAGCAGCATGGAGATCGTCACGACAGAAAGCACCGTGGAGGCGAGAACCACCCTGCCCGTCAGGCTCGCCTCGCGGTTATAGAATTCCGCCAGCATGAACGGACCGGTGCCCGTCGGCAGCGCGGCGAGCAGCACCGCCGTATGCGTGGCAATTGCTGGAAGCTGCAGCACTGGCCCGGCGATCACCCAGGTCACGACAGGCTGGGCGATGAGCTTCAGCCCGACGAGGATGCCCGCCGTCGACAGCCGGCCGCTCGCCTTGCCCGCCTGCGTTCCCGCCAGGAACAGCCCGAGCGCAATCAGCGCGCAGGGAGACGCTGCGCCGCCGAGCAGCTTCAGGAAAGCATGAACCGGCGCCGGCAACGGCAGGCCGGAAATCATCACCAGCGCGCCGAGCACCGGCGCCACCAATAGCGGGTTCTTCGACAGCGACAGGAAGGTCTTGAGGGCGATGTCGCGGCGGCGGGTTTCCGATTGCAGCCCGCCTTCGATCAGCACGATCGCCAGCGCAAAGAGCACGCAGACCGTCAGGATGGTCGCGATCAGCGTCGGCCCCATGCCGGTATCGCCCATCAGCGACAGAATGAGCGGAAAGCCGACGAAGCCGGTATTGGCGTAACTGGCATTCAGAGCATCGATCGCCGCATCGGCAAGATGCCGCCCCTTTGCCATCCGCCACCACAGCGTCCCGCCGAAGATCACGGCGCAGCCGAGCGTGAAGGCGGCGATGAAGCCTGGCTGCCAGATCTCCGCAGGTTTCGCATTCGCCATGATGTCGAAAAGCAGCGCCGGAAGCGCCAGATAGACGACGAGACGGTTGACCTCGCGGGTAGCGTTCGGCCCGAGAGCCCCCGCCTTGCGGGCCACCCAGCCGGCAAAAATCAGGGCGAAAATCGGCAATACGATGAGCAGGTTCGTCAGCATCTCAGCACTCGATAGATCCGAGATTGTCGATACGCCCGCCGATCGATATATTCCAATGCCGATTGGATCGCTCATCAATACCTTGGAGGTATCGAATGGATACGCGCCACATGCGCTATTTCGTGGCGCTGGCCGAGACCCTTCATTTCGGCCAGGCGGCGGCGCGGATGAACATGAGCCAGCCGCCCTTCAGCCGCCAGATCTCGGCGATCGAGACGGCGCTCGGCGCCAAACTGTTCGATCGCAACTCCCGCAACGTGACGCTGACCTCGGCCGGAAAGCACTTCCTCAAGGACTGCCGCACGGTGCTCGCGAGCTTCGATGCCGCCTGCCGCGACGTGCAGCTGGTGGCGAGCGGCATCAAGGGCGAGTTGAAGCTCGGCTTCATGATGCATGCCGCCCACAGCATCGTTCCGGCGCTGGTGCGGCTGCACTCCGAGGCGAGGCCCGATGTCCGGCTGATCCTCGAAGAGCGTATCCCGACCGACATCGACGAGATGCTGGTCGAAGGCAGACTGGATGCCGCCGTCACCTTCGGCGCGGCTTATTCGCCGCATCTGAGAACGCAGCTCCTCTCCCGAGACAGCCTGCGCCTGATCGTCCACAAGGACCATCCCCTGGCCAAAGCCGATCTCGTAAAGCCGGAAGATCTGGAGGGCGAGCGGCTGATCGCAGCCCCCGCCTCGGTCGCGCCGACGCTGCGCTCGGCAATCGGCATCTTCTGCGCCACCGGCGGCACCGTCCCGCATTTCGCCTTCGAACCGCGGCTGCAGCACACGATCATCCGCCTCGTCGGCGAGGGTCTGGGTGTCGGGCTGATCCCGCAATCGCTCTGCACCGATCTCGGCGAGGCGATCGTCTCGCGACCGCTGCAAGACCCGCCGGAATTCGATGTGGTGCTCTGCGCCCCGATCGCCACGAAGAATCCTGCCGTGTCAGAGCTCTTCGAGATCGCGCGGTCGCATTTCCGCGTTTAGGAACGCCCAAACCGCAATCGCAGCCGCGGCAGCTTCTTCGTCAGATCGATCAGCGGCGTATCGTGCTCGATGCTGACGGCGGGTGCAAAGGCGGAGAACTTCTTCTCGAAGGCGAGATCGGCGGCATTCTTGCGCTGCTCGATATCCTGCGGCACCAGCATGCCCCGCTCGAAGAGCGAGATCGGGGCGGCGATATGCGGAAAGATCGTCTGGCTGATCTTGGCCTTGGCGCCCGGCCGGTCGGTATCGACCTGGGCGCGATAGAGCACCAGCCGCTCCTCGGTATCGACCATCAGCTTGCGCGTCAGCACGTTGCAGAGCGCGATCTGGCCGTTCAGCGCATCGACGAAGATCTGGAACATGGTGATGAAGCGTTCGCGGCGATGGCTCTCGTCGCGCATCACCTGCTCCTCGCTGGAAATCCGCTCCGCCTCGGCCTTCAGTGCTCGGCGCTCCTCTTCCAGCCGCTCCCAATCCGCCTTGCCGCCATAGACGCCGATGCGCCCCTGCGTCGTCAGCGCCTTGGCATTCAGCTCCTTCATCCGCATCCGGGCGATATCGATCGCATCCACCAGGCGGCGCCGGTGTTCGATGATGTCGACCACGCCGCTCTCGGCCGCCTTGTGGCATTCGGCGGCGAAGCCCCGATGGGCCGAAACCAGACCGGAAAGCGCATCGCTCTTGGCGAAGAGATCGAGCAGCCGCTCGACGACGGGCGCCTCGCTGACCCGCTGGCTATGTTGGCGCCACATGCGCTGACGCGAAAACCAGCCGGTCAGCCGCTCGCGCTGCGTCAGCCCACGAAAACTGTCGAGATCCTCGGAAACCTCATCGGAAAGGCGGTCGAGCTCGGCCGCGAGTTCGCCGAGCAGACCATCGAGCGCCTGCCGCTTCGCACCGGCGCTCTGGAAGCGCTGGTTCTCGGCCAGAAACTCCTCGTCGCCCGATTGCGCCTCGTTGCGGGCGAAATCGGCGATGAAGGCGGCGCAGCCGGCGGCCTCGTCGCGCAGCTCGCCGGCCAGCGCCGCGGCACTCTCCAATAGGCTATCGAATGGTGGAGCCTTGCGCACCAGTTTCTCCCGGGAATCGTTGGCCTCAAGCTAGCCGGTCGGAAGCCCGATGAAAATCCGCCCTTTTAGACGGCCTCGGCGACGAAGCGCCCATTCATCTCGTCGTCCCAGTGCCTGCGGCAGAGCGAGACATATTTCTCGTTGCCGCCGACATCGATCTGTGCGCCCTCGTGCAGCACCTTGCCCTCGGCGTCGAGCCGCACCACCATCGTCGCCTTGCGGCCGCAATGGCAGATGGTGCGCACTTCGCGCATCTCGTCGGAGATCGCCAGCAGCTCTTCCGATGCCGGAAACAGCTTGCCCTGAAAATCGGTCCTCAGGCCATAGACCATGACGGGAATGCCAAGACGATCGACGATGCGGGCCAGCTGCCAGACGTGATCGCGCGTCATGAAATGCGCCTCGTCGACGAAGATGCAGGCGATCGGCTCGCCCTCTCCGGAGAGACCCTTGACGAGACGCAGGAGGTCCGTCTCCGCCTCGAACGGGATGGCCTCGGCTTCCAGCCCGATACGCGAGCCGATGATGCCCTTGCCGGTACGCTCGTCGAAGGCGGCGATCAGCAGAACCGTCCGCATGCCGCGCTCCTGGTAATTGTAGGAGGCCTGCAGCAGCATCGTCGTCTTGCCGGCGTTCATCGTCGAGTAATTGAAGTAGAGTTTGGCCATGGTTTTCTCCGTCCTCCGCTTTTGAAAGCTCGAATCGCGAAAGAAAAGACCGCAGCGCTGATAATCACAGGAAATCGCGCGGCTGAAACGGCCGGAATCCTTGATTTCCCGGCCCTCACGGAAAATTGCGCGACGTCGCAATCGAGTATGCCAAACCGCCGCAAATGCACTGAGGTTGCTTGTAAATGTCAGCTATTGATGGTTGGCTTGGGGACGTAAGACTGGGAGTCTATATAAATGAGAACGACAAGCGCATCCAAACTGATTACAGCCACCGCCGTCGCCGCTCTTTCCGTAGCGACAGCCGCATTTGCCGCAGACCCTGACAGCTGCTCCACCGTCCGTTTTTCGGACGTAGGCTGGACGGATATTACCGCAACCACCGCAACCGCCTCCGTCGTATTGAAGGGCCTCGGCTATGAGCCGAAGACCACCGTCCTTTCGGTACCGGTCACCTACCAGTCGCTGAAGAACAAGGACATCGACGTGTTCCTTGGCAACTGGATGCCGACCCAGGAAAAGGACGTCCGTCCCTTCCTCGACGACAAGTCGGTCGAATCCTACGGTCCGAACCTGGTCGGCGCCAAGTACACGCTGGCGACCAATGCCAAGGGTGCCGAACTCGGCATCAAGGATTTCAAGGACATCGCAGCCCACAAGGATGACCTGGACGGCAAGATCTACGGCATCGAACCGGGCAATGACGGCAACCGCCTCGTCATCGACATGATCGACAAGGACACCTTCGGCATGAAGGGCATGGAAGTCGTCGAGTCTTCCGAACAGGGCATGCTGGCGCAGGTCGCCCGCGCCGAGAAGGCCGGCAAGCCGGTCGTCTTCCTCGGCTGGGAACCGCACCCGATGAACACCAACTTCAAGCTGACCTACCTGACCGGCGGCGACGACGTCTTCGGTCCGGATTTCGGCGGCGCCAAGGTGTTCACCAACGTCCGTGCAGGCTATTTCGGCGAATGCCCGAACACCGGCACCCTGATCAAGAACATGGTCTTCTCGCTCGAGATGGAAAACCAGATCATGGGCAAGATCATGAACGACGGCGAAGAACCGGAAAAGGCAGCAACGGAATGGCTGAAGGCCAACCCGTCGGCGCTCGATCCGTGGCTCGCAGGCGTCAAGACGCGTGATGGCAGCGCCGATGGCCTGCCCGCCGTCAAGAAGAGCCTCGGCCTCTGATCGGCAGATGCAGGGCGGTTCGCCGCCCTGCCCCTTTCGTATCTGATTTCTGCACCTTTTTTGGATAGGCGAGCCCTTGAACTGGATCACTGACTTTAAAATTCCGATTGGTCCCTGGGCTAAGACCGGGGTGGACTGGTTGACCACGAATGGCGAGTGGTTTTTCAACCAGCTCTCCTTCATCCTCTCCAATGTGATCGACGGCCTGCTTTTCCTGTTGCAGCAGCCGACGTCATTGGCGCTGCTGGTGGTCATCACGGCAATCGCGCACCATTTCAGCCGTTCGAAGATCGTTGCGGCAGGCGCCTTCGCGGTCGTCCTGATCATCATCACGCTCGGCTACGCAAACCCGCTCTTTGCGCTTGTCGATCAGGCCATGGCCGCCATCAACACGCCGACCGGCGTCATTCTGGTGGTCCTGATAACGATCCTGTCCTGGTGGCTGCGCCGGTCGGTCGGCATCACGCTGTTCACGTTCCTCGGCCTGCTTCTGATCATGAACCAGGACTATTGGAAGGAAACGACGCAGACGCTGGCCCTGGTCCTCGCCTCCACCTTCGTCAGCATGATCGTCGGCATTCCGCTCGGCATTGCCGGCGCCCGCCGTCCATGGGTCTATTCGATCATGAGGCCGATCCTCGACCTGATGCAGACGATCCCGACCTTCGTCTACCTGATCCCGGCGCTCATCCTTTTCGGCCTCGGCATGGTCCCGGGCCTGATCGCCACGGTGATCTTCGCCATTCCCGCGCCGATCCGCCTCACCCGCCTCGGCATCATTTCCACGCCGCCCTCGCTGGTCGAAGCCGCCGAATCCTTCGGCGCGACGCCGATGCAGGTGCTGCGCAAGGTGGAGCTTCCCTTCGCCACGCCGCAGATCATGGCCGGTCTCACGCAGACCATCATGCTGTCGCTGTCGATGGTGGTCATCGCCGCCCTCGTCGGCGCCGATGGCCTCGGCGTACCGGTCGTGCGCGCGCTGAACACCGTCAACGTTGCCAAGGGCTTCGAAGCCGGTCTCTGCATCGTCATCCTGGCGATCATCCTCGATCGCATGTTCCGCACAGCAGGTGAAGGAGACGGCGCATGACCGCTGTTCGTTTCGACAATGTCAGCATCATCTTCGGCGACAAGCCGGAAACCGCGCTGCAGATGGTCGATCAGGGCAAGACCCGCGACGAGATCGGCGCCGCCACCGGCCTCGTGCTCGGCGTCGCCGATGCCTCGCTCGAGATCCAGGAAGGCGAAATCCTCGTCCTGATGGGCCTTTCCGGCTCCGGCAAGTCCACCCTGCTGCGCGCCGTCAACGGACTGGCGCCCGTCGTGCGCGGCTCCGTGGCGGTCTCTTCTGCCTCTGGTCCTGTCGATCCCTATAAATGCAGCGCCAAGGCGCTGCGCGACCTGCGCATGCACACCGTCTCGATGGTGTTCCAGCAGTTCGCGCTGCTGCCCTGGCGCACCGTCGCCGACAATGTCGGCTTCGGCCTTGAACTCGCCGGCATGCCGGATGCGGAGCGCAAGCAACGCGTCGATGAGCAGCTCGAACTCGTCAACCTGACGAAATGGGCCAACCGCAAGGTCAACGAACTCTCGGGCGGCATGCAGCAGCGTGTCGGCCTCGCCCGCGCCTTTGCCACCGGCGCGCCGATCCTTCTGATGGACGAGCCGTTCTCCGCGCTCGATCCGCTGATCCGCACCCGCCTGCAGGACGAACTGCTGGAGTTCCAGCGCCGCCTGAAGAAGACCATCCTCTTCGTCAGCCACGATCTCGACGAGGCCTTCCGCATCGGCAATCGCATCGCCATCATGGAAGGCGGCCGCATCATCCAGTGCGGCACCCCGCAGGAGATCGTCAAGAACCCGGCCGACCAGTATGTCGCGGACTTCGTGCAGAACATGAACCCGATCAACATGCTGACGGCGCAGGACGTCATGCAGCCGGGTCTTGGCCAGTCTGCCGTGGGTGCCACCGTCACCGCGACGGCCAAGCCCGCAACGCCGCTCGTCGATATCCTCGATGCCTTATCCCGTCAGCCGGGCAGCATCGGCGTCGTCGACAACGGCACGATCGTCGGCACGATTTCGGCGCAGGATATCGTCAGCGGCCTCACCCGCCACCGGCGCAAAGAACAGGCTTGATCCTTCCGTCCGCTTCCGCCAGAAAAGTGGACATGAAAGATCAAGCTTCCGTATTGCGGGAAACCGACGGGCAGGCTCGCACGCTTGCCCGTACGCTTCTGCGCTCCGCCCGCTATGCCGGCCTCGCCGTTCTCGATCCGGCGACCGGCTTTCCCTTTGCCAGCCGCGTGCTGCTCGGCACTGATATCGACGGTACGCCCGTCATTCTCGTCTCGGCGCTCTCCACCCATACCAAGGCGCTTGAAAGCGATCCGCGCGCCTCGCTGCTGACGGGCGAGCCCGGCAAGGGCGATCCTCTCGCCTACCCGCGCCTGACAACACAATGCCTCGCCGAGCCGGTGGAGCGAAGCAGCCCGCTTCACGAGCGCATCAGGACGCGATTCCTGAACCGCCATGCGAAGGCCAAGCTCTATATCGACTTCCCTGACTTCCGGTTTTTCCGGCTGCAACCGCAGTCTGCAAGCCTCAATGGAGGCTTCGGCCGGGCCTATATCCTGGAGGGCTCGGACCTCACGATTCTCTCCCCTGCCATCGAGGCGGTAGCGGCAGAGGCCGATGCCATAGTGCGAGATTTAGTAGACAACCACCCTGAGGTGATTAGGGCACTTGAAACCCGTTTCAAGGGGGCAATTGACGGGACTTTGAGGGTTTGTGGCGTCGATAGTGCTGGTTTTGACGTGATTTCGGGCGATAACTTGTCACGTTGTGAATTCGCAGAGCCTGTCACAAATCCCGGGGAAATTATTCCACACATATCTAAAATAGCATACTCGATACCCGAAATTTAGGTATATACAATCTTCATGCCCAATTGCTACTTTTCGGGCGTCCGCCAAACCCCGTCTAACGCCCCGCGCCTATACGGAAAAATTCGCATTAGGAAGATTGGAATAATGGAAACTACTGACTTGTCAGATCATGCTAATGTGGCGGCCGCGCTTCTGTCAGCAATGGCAAACCCCAAGCGACTGCTCATCCTCGTGAGCCTCGTAAAGGGCGAAGTTCCTGTCGGCGTTCTCGCAACACAGGTTGGCCTCAGCCAGTCCGCCCTGTCGCAGCATCTCTCCAAGCTTCGTGCCCAGAAGCTGGTAAAGACCCGCCGCGACGCGCAGACCATCTATTACTCGAGCAATTCCGAGCCGGTCATGAAGATCCTCGCAACGCTCGAAGACATCTACGCTGTCCAGAACCGGAGCCGTTCCGCGGCTTGACGATCACGCCGACATAACGTTGGCCAAAAACCGGTCCGCCGATGGAATAAATCCGGAATGGACCGGGCGCAGTATTTCAGCACGTCAACCCTACTCCTTTGACCGGCAGATTTCCCAATCTGCCGGTTTTTTCGTTCCTGATGATACCGTCCTGGCGGTATTTCCCTCGGCCGCCGAAGCGCGTAGCAATGAGCGGTAAACTCTGGTCGCAGACGCTTTCGGTGGCTTGACGCCCCGATGCGCGCTGATAGTTTGACCGAACGGTAAAAATACGGGCTCAAGCCCGGGGAACGGGCCTCGCGGCCAGGAGAACAGCATGTCCAATCGCCTTAATACCCCGAACGACCTTCGCGCCTTCTGGATGCCGTTTACGGCAAACCGCCAGTTCAAGAAGGAGCCGCGCATGTTCGTCGGCGCCAAGGACATGTATTACACCACCCATGACGGCCGCCAGGTGCTCGATGGCACCGCGGGTCTCTGGTGCGTCAATGCCGGCCACTGCCGCCCGAAGATCACCGAAGCGATCCGCGAGCAGGCAGGCGAACTCGACTACGCCCCCGCCTTCCAGCTCGGCCACCCCAAGGCCTTCGAACTGGCCAACCGCCTGGTCGATATCGCGCCTGAGGGCATGAACCACGTTCTCTACACCAATTCGGGTTCTGAATCGGTCGAGACCGCCCTCAAGGTGGCGCTTGCCTATCACCGCGTGAAGGGCAACGGTTCGCGCTTCCGCCTGATCGGCCGCGAGCGCGGCTATCACGGCGTCAATTTCGGCGGCATCTCCGTCGGCGGCATCGTCTCCAACCGCAAGATGTTCGGCACGCTGCTCACCGGCGTCGACCACATGCCGCACACCCATCAGCCCGGCAAGAACAACTTCACACGTGGCGAGCCCGAGCATGGCGGCGATATCGCCAGCGAACTGGAACGCATCGTCACCCTGCACGATGCCTCGACGATCGCTGCCGTCATCGTCGAGCCGGTCGCCGGCTCCACCGGCGTTCTCATCCCGCCGAAGGGCTACCTGCAGAAGCTGCGCGAGATCTGCACCAAGCACGGCATCCTGTTGATCTTCGACGAAGTCATCACTGGCTTCGGCCGCCTCGGTGCCCCGTTCGCCGCCCAGTATTACGACGTCAAGCCTGACATGATCACCACCGCCAAGGGCCTGACCAACGGCGTCATCCCGATGGGCGCGGTGTTCGTCACCTCGGAAATTCATGATGCCTTCATGAACGGCCCCGAGCACATGATCGAGTTCTTCCACGGCTACACCTATTCGGGCAACCCGATCGCCTCCGCCGCCGCACTCGCGACGCTCGATACCTACAAGGAAGAAGGCCTGCTGACCCGCGCTGCCGAGCTTTCCGACTACTGGGCGGATGCGCTGCATTCGCTGAAGGACTGCCCGAATGTCATCGACATCAGAAACACCGGCCTGATCGGCGCCATCGAGCTCGACCCGATCGCCGGCGAGCCCACCAAGCGCGCCTTCACCGCCTTCCTGAAGGCTTACGAGAAGGGCCTGCTGATCCGCACCACCGGCGATATCATCGCGCTGTCGCCGCCGCTGATTATCGAGAAGCACCATATCGACGAGCTGTTCGGCAAGCTGCGCGAAATCCTGCAGAACAACATCTGATCGTCACCAGACAAACGAAAAGGCCCGCCGGAGCTGATCTCCGGCGGGCCTTTTTCGTTTCTCGGTCTCAGGCTTTTGGCGCCGAGGACACCGACAGGCAGAGCGCGAAGCGCTTCAGCAGCTTCGTGTCGAAATGGCCCTCGCGGCCGAGCATCCATTTCAGCGCCTCGGCAGGCGACCAGGGCTGCTTGTAAGGCCGGATCGAGGTGATCGCGTCATAGACGTCGCAGATCGCCGCCAGCCGCGCATAGATGCTGAGCTTCGATCCCGGCAGCATGTTCGGATATCCGCGGCCGTCGATCCGCTCATGGTGGTTCAGGCAGACGTCGAGGACGATCTCTGGCATCCCCGCCTGCCGCTGCAGGATGGCGTGGCCGAGCTCGGGATGGCTGCGGATCAGCTTCATCTCCTCGTCGTCGAGCTTGCCTTCCTTGGAAAGGATCTCCTGCGGAATCTCAAGCTTGCCGACATCGTGCAGTAGCCCGCCGATGCCGAGAACACGCACCGTCTCCTCGTCGAAATCGAGATAGCGGGCAAAATGGATCATCAGAGCGCTGACGGACAGCGAGTGCAGGAAGGTCGTCTCGTCCTTCGACTTCAGCCGGGTGACGCTGAGGAAGATCGCCGGATTGTCGTCGAGCGACGTTGAAAGCCCGGAGATGACAGGCGCGATATCGTCGAGCGCGACGCCCGCCCCGCCCTGCACCCTGCTGAACACATCCTCCAGCTGCTCGGCGGATTTCTGGATGGTTTCGCGGGCGGCCTTGGTCTGCGCCTCGACGGCGCGCGGGTCCTCGGATGCATAGGCGGGCACGTTGGAGCGCAAGCCGTTGGTATCTACACCCTTGGCTGTATTGATGACCACGCCGGCAGCGCCGCTGCCGCGCAACCGCTGGGCATCGGATTCGCGTCTGACGAGAAACCGGTGGCGCCCGAGCAACGGGTCGTTCCAGCTCCCTTCGACAGCCTCGATAAACATCCCAGGCCTGACCTGGTTCGCTTCAATGCGCTTTAGCATTCAGACGCTTATTCCCAACGCACGGTTACACTTGCCGGCCGGAGTTTATTCTTGAGACACACTCGCGATCGGCCACCCCTCTACAACCTTCATAGCATGCAAATGTTAATCGGTTCTATTTTACGAATATTCTCAGACACAAAGATTCAGTAGTTATTCTTTGTATAGTCCAAGCATTATTTGCAACTCTCGGATTAAACCGTTGCGACTACATAGCCAAAGGTAGATGCCGGCTAGCGATGAGAAAAATTCGGTGATTTTTTAAGAAAATGGCGCCGAAGGCGGTCCCCACAGCGCAATCCAGAACAATTTTGCCTGTGGTTTTGTTATTTCCTTGCGAAATCAAGCGAGAATTCCTAGAAAATCGCCGTGCGCCTGCTGAAGTCAAAGATGACCGGACGGGCGCATTGACCGCACCGAAGCCGCCGTCTTGGCGCAACTCAAAAGGGTTGTTGTACGCACCGGTTTCGATGTCGCGGCAGTCACGCGGGCCGAAAGCCCAACCCAAGGAGAACGAAAAATGAGTCTGAAGACTTTGACTGGCGCGATGCTCGCATCGCTGGCTTTTGCACCGCTTGCCCATGCCGATATCACCATCGGCCTCATCGCCCCGCTGACCGGCCCGGTTGCCGCTTACGGCGATCAGGTGAAGAACGGCGCGCAGACCGCCGTTGACGAAATCAACAAGAACGGCGGCATCCTCGGCGAGAAGGTCATCCTGAAGACCGCTGACGACGCCGGCGAACCGAAGCAGGGCGTTTCCGCCGCCAACCAGTTGGTCGGCGAAGGCATCAAGTACGTCGTCGGCCCGGTTACCTCGGGCGTTGCCATCCCGGCTTCCGACGTGCTCGCAGAAAACGGCGTGCTGATGGTCACCCCGACGGCAACGTCGCCGGACCTCACCAAGCGCGGCCTCACCAACGTCTTGCGCACCTGCGGCCGTGACGACCAGCAGGCTGCCGTTGCTGCCGAATACGCCCTGAAGCATTTCAAGGACAAGCGTATCGCCATCATCAACGACAAGGGCGCCTACGGTAAGGGCCTCGCCGACAACTTCAAGGCAACGTTGAATGCCGGCGGCGTCAAGGAAGTCATCGACGACGCCGTCACCCCCGGCGACAAGGACTTCTCGGCGCTCACCACCCGCCTTAAGGCCGAAAAGGTCGACGTCGTCTATTTCGGCGGCTACCACCCGGAGGGCGGCCTGCTCGCCCGCCAGCTCGCCGACCTCTCGGTCAAGGCGACGATCATCGGCGGTGACGGCCTGTCGAACAGCGAATTCTGGAACATCGGTACGGAAGCCGCTGCAGGCACGATCTTCACCAACGCCTCCGACGCGACGAAGAGCCCGGATTCCAAGGCAGCAGCCGCAGCGCTGGCCGCCAAGAACATCCCGGCCGAAGCCTTCACGCTGAACGCCTACGCCGCTGTCGAAGTCATCAAGGCCGGCATCGAAAAGGCCAAGAGCGCCGAAGACGCGGAAGCCGTCGCAACCGCCCTCAAGGGCGGCGAAGCCATCCCGACCGCCATCGGCAAGCTGACCTACGGCGAAACCGGCGACCTCTCCTCGAAGAGCTTCGAGCTCTACAAGTGGGAAGCCGGCAAGGCCGTTCCGGTCGAATAAGCTTTCGCAAGCAAGAGACTGAAGGATTGGGCGCCGCAAGGCGCCCTTTCTGTTTGCAGCCAGGAGCAATCGGCATTCGGTTCTGGCTGAGCCGGTCCTAGTCGATATGCACGGCAAGCGTCCGCTTCAGTGTTTTGAGAACGACGCTCGTCGTGAACTTGCGGATGTTGCGGTTGAGCTCCATCATCCGGTCGGCCAGCACATCGAAATGCTCTACGGACTGCGCCAGGATCACCAGCGTATAGTCGCCCCGCCCCGACGTGCACCACGCCTCCTGCACTTCCGGCGTCTCGGCGATCCAGCGCATGAACGGCTGCAGCAGTTCCGGCCGGTCGCGCTCCAGCTCCACCTCCACCAGCATCGACACCGCCGAGCCGATCGCTTTGGGATCGACGACGGAGACGTCGCGGAGGATCACCTTGTCATCCCGGAGTTTCTGCAGCCGCCGCTGCGTCGAGGATTGCGAAAGCCCGACGCGCTCGGACAGCGCCGCCAGTGTGATCGTCGCATCCTGCTGCATCAGCTTGAGGATCTCGCGATCCGCCTTGGTCAGCGCCATGATAGAAATTCCCGCAGAATCTCGAAAATCAGGAAATATTCCCGATTAGTGAAGAGAATACGGGATTATCCGCAAGTTTTCACTGGCATCCTTATCGCATGACGAACAGCCAGCAAAACCCCTCCGCCGATGGTATTCTCGCCGCATCCAAGGCGATCGATCCCGTTTTCCTCAACAGTCCGCTGATCGAGCAGCAAAGCGCCAACGCCGCCCTCGGCCTCCGGCTCTTCGCCAAGATCGAGACGCTCAATCCGATCCGCTCCTTCAAGGGCCGCGGCACCAGCTGGTGGCTGCACAACGAGCCGCCGGGCGACACCCCGATCGTCTCCGCCTCGGCCGGAAATTTCGGCCAGGGCCTCGCCTATGCCGGGCGGGCGCGGGGCCGCCGCGTCGTCATCTTCTCCGCCACGACCGCCAATCCCGGCAAGGTCGACGCGATGCGAAAGCTCGGCGCCGAAGTGCGGCTGGAGGGAGCGGATTTCGACGCCGCCAAGGCAGCCGCCCGCCGTTACGCTGAGGAGCATGACTGCCCCTTCGTCGAGGACGGCGCGTTGCGGACCATCGCCGAGGGCGCCGGCACCATCGCGCTGGAGATCACCGAACAGCTCGCCCGAAGCGCAGTCCGCCTCGATGCCATCGTGGTGCCGCTCGGCAACGGCGCGCTCCTGACGGGCGTCGGCACCTGGATCAGGGCGCATGCGCCGGATTGCAAGGTCATAGGCATCGTCGCCTCGAATGCTCCGGCGATGAAACGCTCCTGGGAAACCGGCAGTCCCGTCTCGACTGAGACGGCAGCGACCGCCGCCGACGGCATCGCCGTGCGCGAATGCGTGCCCTATGCGCTCGACTGCATGAAGGCAACCGTCGACGATGTCTGGGAGGTCAGCGAAGCCGATATCACCTCGGCACGTGGCTTCTGCCGCCTGCACTACGGCCTCGTCGTCGAGGAGGCCGGCGCCGCCGGTCTCGCCGGCCTCATCCGGCATGGCAAGGCGCTGGAAGGCGTCACCGTCGCCACCATTCTCTGCGGCGCCAATGTCAGGGCCGACATCGCGTGAACGCCTCTCCCCGTCGCGCCGGAGAACGTTTAGGCTAGGCAACCGATTCAGTACGAGGAAGCCGCCATGACCAAACGTCTCGAAACGATGATCGACCAGGGCACCGGCCGCATCCCGGCGGACATCGTCTTGAAGGGCGGCCGCTTCTTCGATCTCGTCACCGGCGAACTCGTCTCCTCCGACGTCGCCATCTCCGGTGACCGGATCGTCGGCACCTGCGCCGATTATCAGGGCGTCGAGGAGATCGACATCTCCGGCAAGATCGTCGTCCCCGGCTTCATCGACACGCATCTGCACATCGAATCCTCGCTCGTCACCCCGCATGAATTCGACCGCTGCGTCCTGCCCTATGGCGTAACGACGGTGATCTGCGATCCGCACGAGATCGCCAATGTGATCGGCGAGGACGGCATCCGCTTCTTCCTGGATTCCGCGCTCGAGACGATCATGGACATCCGCGTCCAGCTCTCCTCCTGCGTGCCCGCGACCCATCTGGAAACCGCCGGCGCCGATCTGCCGATCGAGAAGCTCCTGCCCTTCCGCGACCACCCCAAGGTCATCGGCCTTGCCGAATTCATGAATTTCCCAGGCGTCATCCACAAGGACCCGGTCTGCCTCGCCAAGCTCGAAGCGTTCCAGGGCGGCCATATCGATGGCCACGCGCCGCTGCTGAGCGGCACCAATCTCAACGGCTATCTCTCAGCCGGCATCCGCACCGAGCATGAATGCACCACCGCCACGGAAGCGCTCGAAAAGATCCGCAAGGGCATGCATATCCTGGTGCGCGAAGGCTCGGTTTCGAAGGATCTCCACGCCCTGCTGCCAATCATTACCGAGCGTCTCTCGCCCTATCTGGCGCTCTGCACCGACGACCGCAATCCGCTCGATATCGCCGAACAGGGCCATCTCGACTACATGATCCGCACGGCGATCGCCAACGGCGTCGAGCCCCTCGCCGTCTACCGCGCAGCCTCGATCTCCGCCGCCCGCGCCTTCGGTCTGCGAGACCGCGGCCTCGTGGCGCCCGGCTGGCGCGCCGATCTCGCGGTCGTCGACAGCCTCGAAAACTGCAAGGCCGACATGGTCTTCGCCGCCGGCCGGCGCGTCACCGACGCGCTGTTTGCCACCCGCAAGCCGGTCGCCCCCGTCGGTCTCGACAGCGTCAAGGCCCGTCCCGTTCAGGCCATGCATTTCGGCGTCCCGGTTGCCGAGGGCGAAACGCCCGTCATCGGCGTCATGCCCGGCAAGATCATCACCGAGCACCGCCGCTACCGCCTTCCCGTCAAGGGCAACCAGACCGACCTCGATCTCGCAAACGACATCATCAAGGTCGCCGTCATCGAGCGCCATGGCAAGAACGGCAACCACGCCAACGGCTTCGTCCAGGGTTTCGGGCTGAAGAAAGGCGCGATCGCCTCCACCGTCGGCCATGACAGCCACAATATCTGCGTCGTCGGAGTCAACGAGGACGACATGGCGCTTGCGGCCAACCGCCTCGGCGAAATCAAGGGCGGCTTCGTCGTCGTCGAGGACGGTAAGGTCACCGGCGAAATCCCACTCCCCGTCGCCGGCCTGATGAGCCTCGAACCCTATGAGAGCGTCCGTGACACGCTGCATCACTTGAGAAAAGCGGCCTATGCCCTTGGAACGACTCTCGAAGAACCCTTCCTCCAGGTCGCCTTCCTGCCGCTCCCAGTGATCCCGCACCTGAAGATTTCGGATAAGGGCATGGTGGATGTCGATCGCTTCATGTTGATTGGGTGAGCGATGCCTGTCGTCTTCAGATCCGGAAGCTTGAAGTTTTTCTTCTATTCAAACGAAGGCAATCCACGCGAGCAGCTCCACATTCATGTCCGCGGGCCGGATGGCGAAGCGAAAGTATGGCTTTCGCCGGCAATCGGGATTGCCGACAGCAAAGGCTTCAATCCTAGGGAGCTAGCTGATATCATTCGAGAAGTGGCGAAGAATAAACCAGCCATCGAGAGAGCCTGGCATGAGCATTTCAGCAACTGACGTCAGCTTCGATGAAAGCACCATGTGGGTCGCGCTCGACGACGGCCGCACGCTCGGCGTGCCGCTCGCCTGGTTTCCGCGCCTGCTCTCGGCAACTGCCGCACAGCGCGCCGCGGTCGAGATCAGCCCGATGGGCCTCCATTGGGATGAACTCGACGAGGACATTTCGATCGAAGGGCTGATCGCCGGCCGCGGGGACCAGACGATCAAACGCCCGTCCGCCGCCTGATCAGCCAAGCGCTCCGCAATAGCCGGTGAGCGGCGCAAGCCTGATCGCCCCACCCGATACCTCACCCTTCAGCCCCGGCACAGCGGCCGCACCGGCGACCTTCACACCCGTCGGCAGTTTGAACTCCGCCGTCTCGCGCGTCAGGTTAAAGACGAAGAGCAGTTTCTCCTCGCCCTTTTGGCGGGTGAAGGCCAGGAGGTCCTGGTTGGTGCCGATGAAGTCCATATCGCCGTCGATCAGGGCGGGATGCTGTTTGCGGAATTCGAGCGTCTGGCGGTAGTGCGTCAGAACCGAGTTGCCGTCCGTCTGCTGCGCATCGACCGATAGCGCCGCCTGCTCATAGGGCACCGGCAGCCAGCTTTTCTCCGCCGAGGTGAAGCCGGCATGCGCCTTGGCGGCTTCCCAGGGCATCGGCGTGCGGCATCCGTCGCGGCCCTTGAAGGCTGGCCAGAAGCGGATGCCGTAGGGGTCGCGCAGGTCCTCGAAGGCGAGTTCCGCCTCGGGAAGGCCGAGTTCCTCGCCCTGGTAGAGGCAGATCGAGCCGCGCAGCGCCGCCAGAACGGAGATCGCCAGCTTGGCGATGACGGGACGCTCGGCCTCGGTCTTGGCGAAGCGGCTGACATGGCGGTTGACGTCGTGGTTGGAGAAGGCCCAGCAGACCCAGCCGTCCTTCACCATCCGCTGGAAGGTATCGACGCAATTGCGGATATGGGTGGCGGTAAAATCCGGCCCAAGCAGGTCGAACGTGTAGCACATGTGCAGCTTGTCGCCGCCGCTGACATAGGCCGCCACCGTCTTCAGCGAACGGGCGCCATCGCCCACTTCGCCGACCGTCGTGCGGTCCTCATACTGGTCGAGCAGCGCCCGGAAGCGCTTCAGGAAGTCGATATTCTCCGGCTGCGTCTTGTCGTAGAGGTGATTCTGCATGCCGTAGGGATTGCTGTCGGGCGCATCGAGCCCGGCGTCGCTCTCGTCAGGTTCGTGCGCAGGGTTGTCGCGCAGCAGCTTGTCGCAGAAGTAATAGTTGACCGTATCGAGGCGGAAGCCGTCGACGCCACGGTCGAGCCAGAATTTCACCGTCTTCAGCACCGCGTCCTGAACCTCCTTGTTATGGAAGTTGAGGTCGGGCTGCGAAGTCAGGAAGTTGTGCTGGTAGTACTGGCGGCGCACGCCGTCCCATTCCCAGCCCGGTCCGCCGAAGATCGACAGCCAGTTGTTCGGCGCCGTGCCGTCGCGCTTCGGATCGGCCCAGACATACCAGTCGGATTTCGGATTGTTCCGGCTCGCCCGGCTCTCGATGAACCAGGGGTGCTGGTCGGATGTATGCGAGATCACCTGGTCGATGATGATCTTCAGGCTCAGCGCATGCGCCGCCCTCATCATCTCGTCGAAATCCTCGAGCGTCCCGAAGATCGGATCGACATCGCAATAATCTGAGACGTCGTAGCCCATGTCGGCCATCGGCGACTTGAAGAAGGGCGACAGCCAGATCGCGTCGACGCCGAGGCTGGCAATATGCGGCAGGCGGCGGGTTATCCCCTTGAGGTCACCGAGACCATCGCCATTCGTATCCTGAAAAGAGCGTGGATAGACCTGATAGATTACCGCGCCCCGCCACCAGTCCGCCGTCTTGCCTGCCATGAATGCCTTCTCCGAATAGTCCGATTGCAGACAGACTAAAGCCGTGAAAACAAAAAACAACTGCGTTAACAGCCTATTCTGGGGTAGACGCGGAAAGGCAAATTCGCGCCGCATATAGGCTTGTCCACACCCTTAGCGACCCCTCTGCAAGGGGGGTTGCAACGCCAAACCTTTGCGATAAGGTGCGCGTTGACCTGCACGTAACAGGTCAAAACCGGGAACAAATGACTAAAAACAGGCGACAAAGCCTGGAAAGGTGGCCCAACCATGAACCATATAACGAAAAAAATTCTAGCCTCTGCAATGTTTGGCACATTGCTGGCTTTCTCGGCCCACGCGGCCACGATCAACATCCATAACGGCGGCGACCCGACGTCGCTCGACCCGCAGAAGCTCTCCGGCGACTGGGAAAACCGTATCGCCGGCGACATTTTCGAAGGTCTTGTGACCGAAGACGCCAAGGACAATCCGATTCCCGGCCAGGCCGAAAGCTGGAAAGTCTCCGACGACGGCAAGGTCTACACCTTCAAGCTTCGTGACGGCATCAAGTGGTCCGATGGCCAGCCGGTAACGGCCGGAGACTTCGTCTTCGCCTTCCAGCGCCTCGTCGACCCGAAGAACGCCGCCGACTACGCCTATCTGCAGTTCACCATCAAGAACGCCGAAAAGATCAACAAGGGCGAGATCACCGATCTCAACCAGCTCGGCGTCAAGGCAATCGACGACAAGACCCTCGAGATCACTCTCGAAAACCCGACCCCCTACTTCATCAACGCGCTGATGCACTACACGGCCTATCCACTGCCGAAGCATGTGGTGGAAGCCAAGGGCGCCGACTGGGTGAAGATCGGCAACATCGTCACCAACGGCCCCTATAAGCCGACCGAATGGGTTCCGGGTTCGCACGTCACCACCGTCAAGAACGACCAGTATTACGGTGCCAAGGACCTGAAGATCGATGGCGCCAAGTTCTTCGTTCTCGAAGACCAGGAAGCCGCGCTGAAGCGCTACCGCGCTGGCGAATTCGACATCCTGACCGACTTCCCGACCGACCAGTACGAGTGGATGAAGAAGAACCTGCCGGGCCAGGCGCACGTCGCCCCGTTCTCGGGTCTCTACTACTACGTCATCAATTCGCAGAAGCCGCCCTTCAGCGACAAGCGCGTCCGCCAGGCTCTGTCCATGGCGATCAACCGCGAAGTCATCGGCCCGCAGATCCTCGGCACCGGCGAACTGCCGGCCTATTCCTGGGTTCCGCCGGGCACGGCGAATTACGGCGATCCGGCATACGTCTCCTGGAAGGACATGCCCTACAAGGACAAGGTCGAGGAAGCCAAGAAGCTGCTCAAGGAAGCAGGCTTCGGCCCGGATCATCCGCTGACCGCCGAGCTCAAGTACAACACCAACGACAACCACAAGCGCATCGCCGTGGCGATCGCCTCCATGTGGAAGCCGCTGGGCGTCAATGTCGAGCTCGTCAATGCCGAAACCAAGGTCCATTACGACCAGCTGCAGCGCGGCGAAGTGCAGATCGGCCGTGCCGGCTGGCTCGCTGACTATAACGATCCGGACAACTTCCTGAACCTGCTCGTGACAGGCGTCCAGATGAACTACGGCCGCTGGTCGAACCCGGAATACGACAAGCTGATCAAGGACGGCAACGCCCAGACCGATCTCACCAAGCGTGCCGAAATGTTCAAGAAGGCCGAGCAGATCGCGCTGGATGATTCCGCCGCGCTGCCGATCTACTATTACGTTTCCAAGAACGTCGTTTCGCCCAAGATCGAGGGCTTCGTCGACAACGTCCAGGACATCCACCGCACACGCTGGCTGTCGATGAAAGAATAAGGGAAAACGGCCCCTTCCGCTCCTGGCGGAAGGGGCCGGTTCACGATCATGATCAAATATGCACTCCGTCGATTGCTGTCGACGATCCCCGTCCTGTGGATCGCCGTCACAGCCTGCTTTTTCGTTTTGCGCCTTGCCCCCGGCGGCCCCTTCGATGGCGAAAGGCCATTGCCGCCGGTGATCCTGAAGAACCTGGCCGTCCACTACAATCTGGATAAGCCGCTGGTTCAGCAGTACCTCATCTATGTGGGCGACCTCCTGAGAGGCGACCTCGGCCCGTCATTTGCCAGCGAAGACTTCACCGTCGCGCAGCAGATCATGATCGGCCTGCCCTATACCTTCACCATCGGCACCGCTGCCTTCCTCGTCGCCATCATCGTCGGCGTCTTCGTCGGCTGTCTTGGGGCGCTCTATCAGAACAAGACGCCGGATTACATTCTGGGCGCCCTGATCCTGGTAGGCGTCGTTCTGCCGAACTTCCTGATCGCGCCGATCCTGCAGCTGGTCTTCGGCATCCATCTCGCCTGGCTTCCGGTCGGCGGCTGGGGTGACGGCTCGCTGAAATTCCTCGTCCTGCCCGTCGTCGTGCTGGCGCTGCCGCATGCGGGGCGCATCTCGCGCATCACCCGCGGTTCGATGATCGAGGTGATGGGCCAGAATTATATTCGTACCGCCAAGGCCAAGGGCATCGGCCCGCGCCTGACGATCATGCGCCATGCGCTGAAGCCCGCCATGATGCCCGTCGTCTCCTATCTCGGCCCGGCGGCCAGTTATCTTCTCACCGGCTCGCTGGTTGTCGAAAGCGTCTTCGGACTGCCCGGCATCGGCCGCTATTTCATCAACGCAGCGCTCAATCGCGACTACGGCATGGTTCTCGGCACGGTCATCTTCTACATGGTGCTGATCGTCTTTTTGAACCTTCTCGTCGACATCGCCTATGCGTGGCTCGATCCGAAAGTGAGAAACCGATGATCCTCAATCCTGCCAAACGCGAATTGCTGGCAGCCGAGCTGCTGGAGGCCGAAGGCCTTGCGCCCGAGGGGCGCTCGCTCACCAGGGATGCGTTGCGCCGCCTGTCGCGCAACAAGGCCGCGGTCGTCTCGATCGTCGTCCTCGTCCTCCTGATCCTCGTCGCTTTCGCCGGCCCGTGGTTCATTCCCTACAACTACGAAGATCCGGACTGGGCAGCCTTCCGCATCCCGCCGTCCTTCGAAACCGGCCACTATTTCGGCACCGACCCGAATGGCCGCGACTTGCTGGCACGCGTGCTTTACGGCACCCGCATCTCGCTTGCCGTCGCCTTCACCGCCACGCTGGTCTCCGTCGTCATCGGCGTGCTCTACGGCGCCATCTCCGGCTATATCGGCGGACGGCTGGATTCGATCATGATGCGCTTCGTCGACATCATGTACGCCTTCCCCTACATCCTCTTCGTCATCCTGCTGATGGTCATCTTCGGCCGCAACGTCTACCTGCTCTTTGCAGCGATCGGCGCGCTCGAATGGCTGACCATGGCCCGTATCGTTCGCGGCCAGACGCTGTCGATCAAGCACCGCGAGTTCATCGAGGCGGCGCGCGCCTCCGGCCAGCGGCCGCTCAAGATCATCATCAAGCACATCATCCCGAACCTGATCGGCCCGGTCGTGATCTTCGCGGCCCTCACCGTCCCCGAAATCATCGCCACGGAGAGCTTCCTCTCCTATCTCGGCTTCGGCGTTCAGGAGCCGCTGACCTCGCTCGGCACGCTGATTGCGGAAGGCACCGATGCCATGGAAAGCATGCCATGGCTGCTGATCTTCCCGGCCTGCTTCCTCGTCGCCCTGCTGCTCAGCCTGCTGTTCATCGGCGATGGCCTGCGCGATGCGTTCGACCCGAAGGATCGCTGACATGTCCCAGCAACCACAAGAAACCCTTCTCGAACTGAAAGACTATTCGATCACCTTCGAGACCCCCGACGGACAGGTGAAGGCCGTCTCCGGCATGAACCTGACGATCAAGCGCGGCGAACGCGTCGCGATCGTCGGCGAATCCGGTTCCGGCAAGAGCCAGACTTTCCTCGGCGTCATGGGCCTGCTCGCCAAGAACGGCCGCACCACCGGCCAGGCGCTGCTCGAGGGCAAGGACGTCCTGGCGCTGAAGCCGAAGGAGCTCGATCATGTCCGCGGCAAGGACATGGCCATGGTCTTCCAGGACCCGATGACCGCCTTGAATCCGTCTCTAAGGATTTCCCGGCAACTGACGGAACAGCTTGAGGTTCATCGCGGCTACACGGCGCGTGCGGCCTCAGCCGAAGCGCTCGACATGCTGAAGCGTGTCGGCATTCCTGATCCGACCAGGCGCTTCAATCTCTATCCGCACGAGCTCTCCGGCGGTATGCGCCAGCGCATCGTCATCGCCATGGCGCTCCTGACCAAACCGAAGCTCCTGATCGCCGACGAACCGACGACCGCGCTCGACGTCACCATCCAGGCGCAGATCCTCGATCTCTTCAACGATCTGACCTCGGAGATGAATACGGCGCTGGTGATGATCACCCACGATCTCGGCGTCGTTGCCGGCCTCGCAGATCGCGTCGCCGTCATGTATGCCGGCCGCATCGTCGAGGAAGCCCCGGTCGACGAACTCTTCGAAAACCCGGCGCATCCCTATACCGCGGCACTGCACGCCTCGATCCCCCGTCCGGATCAGGATGTCGACGATCTCGTCGTCATCCCCGGCCGGCCGCCGAACCTGCAGCATCTGCCGAAGGGCTGCAATTTCTCGCCGCGCTGTTCCCAGGTCCAGGACGATTGCATCGATCGCCCGCCGTCGCTCGAAACGCTGGCGCCGCGCCATTGCGCCGCCTGCTTCCACCCCTTCCCGCGCCGCGAGGAGCTGATGATCCATGGCTGACCGTTCCCTGCTCCGGGTCGAGAACCTGACGACCCAGTTCGAACTGCCCGCCAAGGGCTTCTTCAAGCCGCCTGTCATGCTGACGGCGGTCAACAATGTGAGCTTCGACCTCAAGGAAGGCCGTACGCTCGGCATCGTCGGCGAATCCGGTTGTGGCAAGTCCACGCTCGGCCGCTCGATCCTGCGCCTGCTCACCTCCCAGAAGGGCCGCATCCTCTGGCAGGGCCGCAACCTGCTCGATCTCTCCGAAGAAGAAATGCGCGCCGCACGCCGCGACATGCAGATCATCTTCCAGGATCCGATCGCCTCGCTCGATCCGCGCATGACGGTGGGCGATATCATCGCCGAACCGCTGACCGTGTTCGAGCCGAAGCTCTCCAAGGCCCAGCGCCTGGAGCGCGTCCGCGAGATCATGAGTGCCGTCGGCCTCGTGCCGGAAATGATCAACCGCTACCCGCACGAGTTTTCGGGCGGCCAGGCGCAGCGTATCGGCATTGCCCGCGCCGTCGTCACCAAGCCGAAGCTGATCATCTGCGACGAGCCGGTCTCGGCCCTCGACGTGTCGATCCAGGGCCAGGTCATCACGCTGCTGCGCAAGCTGCGCAAGGAGTTTGGCCTGACGCTGATCTTCATCAGCCATGACCTCTCGGTCGTGCGCTTGATCTCCGATGACGTGCTGGTGCTCTATCTCGGCAAGGTGGTCGAAGCCGGCGATTGCGCCACGGTGTTCGAAAACCCGGCGCATCCCTATACGCAGGCGCTGTTCTCGGCTGCTCCGATCCCGGATCCGAAGCTTGCCCGCCAGCGCAAGCGCATCCTGCTGCAGGGCGATCCGCCCTCGCCGCTGAACCCGCCGAAGGGCTGCGTCTTCTCGCCCCGCTGCTGGAAGGCGACCGACATCTGTCGCACGGAAATGCCGCCGACAGAGCAGGTCCGGCCGAACCAGACGGCCGCCTGCTACCACATGGATCGCTGATATCGCGTCCGCCCTGGCGGCTGCTGCGCGCAACACGCGGCATGCTCCAGTGCATGCCCCGGAGCGGAACATTTTTCGCTCCGGGGCAGTTCCTCCTCCGTAAAACGACATGTTCCGGGTCTTGGTAGGGCTCCGAAATGGAGGAAAACATGCTGAAACTCATCTCCAATGCTGGCCTGGCGCTGGCTCTCACCCTCGGCAGCGTCGCGCTGCCCGTCAGCTTTGCGCAGGCGCAGGACGTCCAGTTCCGCATCGGCCCCGATGGTGTGCGCATCTACGACCGTGACAGGGATCGCGACCGCTATGGCGACCGCGATTTCCGCCGCGGCTGCAGCCCGCGCGAGGCCGTCTACGCCGCCCGCGACGCCGGCTTCCGCCGCGCCGAAGTGGTCCGCGTCACAGATCGCAGCGTCACCGTCCGCGGCTGGACGCGCGGCGGCCCGGACCGCATCACCTTCGCCAACCGCCGCGGTTGCCCGGAAATCGGCTAAGCCCCGAGAAGACGCGAGAGAATACGGACGGCCCGCTCAAAGCGGGCCGTTTGCGCGTTCTGTGCGCTTGCCACCCCAGGGATGGCTTGCCACCCCGGTCCGCTGCGCGTAAGCAGCAGACGCTTGAGATTTCCGGGAGGCTGATTTGAGCGGACGCTTTCTTTCGATCGGTGAATGCATGGTGGAGCTGTCGCAGGCCGGTGACGGCCTGCTGAGAAAGGGCTTTGCCGGCGATACGCTGAACACCGCCTGGTATGCCCGCGCCTGCATGCCCTCCTCCTGGACCGTCGATTATTTCACCGCACTCGGCGATGACGCCATGTCCGACGAGATGGCCGCCTTCTTCGACAGCCACGGCATCGGCACCTCCTATATCCGCCGCATCAAGGGCAAGGCGCCCGGCCTTTACATGATCAACCTCAGGAACGGCGAGCGCTCCTTCAGCTACTGGCGCGACAGCTCCGCCGCCAAGCAGCTCGCCGCCGATCCCGATTACCTGCGCGAGGCGGTCGAAGCCTCCGATGTCGTCTATTTCTCCGGCATCACGCTTGCCATCCTGCCGCGCGAGGATGTCGACACGCTGCTCGCCGAAACCCGCCGTGCCAAGGCCGCCGGAAAGTTCGTTGTCTTCGATCCGAACATCCGCCCGCGCCTCTGGTCGAGCTATGACGTGATGCATACCGTCATCAGCGAGGGCGCCCGCTCCTCGACGCTGGTGATGCCGAGCTTCGACGACGAGGCCTCGCATTTCGGCGACGATTCGATCGAGGCGACGATCCAGCGCTACCGCGCCCTCGGCGCTCCCAACATCGTCGTCAAGAACGGCGCCGACGGCGCGACCCTCGATTTCGAAGGCAACCGCTCGCTCGTCCCCGCCGAAAAGGTCGAGACCGTCGTCGACACGACCAGCGCCGGCGACAGCTTCAACGGCTCCTTCCTGGCCAAGTACCTGGAAACCAGAGACGCCGAACAAAGCGCCCGGTTCGCCGCCAAGGTCGCGGCCCGCGTCGTCAGCGAGCACGGCGCGCTGGTGCCGAAGGACAAGCTCGGGCTCTGAGAGAGCACGTCCACAGCCCTGTAATAAATCCATCACGGAGAGGCCTCAAAATAGGAGGCACGCGGGAATCGGCTTGCTGTCCCCGCCTGGGGTCATGTCCGCCGAAGCCGGCGGCCTGGATGGAAACGGGATATGCTTCAACATCCTTCGAAGAGCCTGACCGGCGAGAGCTGGGCGAATGCCGCCCCGGGCGCGGTGCCTGAGCGGCTTGTCATCGTCACCGATGCCTGGCATCCGCAGGTCAATGGCGTCGTGCGCTCGATCGAGAACACCAATCGCGAGCTCGCCCGGATGGGCGTCGATGTCTCGATGGTGACGCCGGAGCGGTTCAACAGCATTCCCTGCCCGACCTATCCCGAGATTCGCCTGTCGATCACCAGCTACCGCCGCGTCGCCCGCGAGATCGAAAAGCACAAGCCATCCTATGTCCACATCGCCACCGAGGGCCCGCTCGGGCTGACCGCCCGGCGCTGGTGCCTGAAGAACCGCATGCCCTTCTCCACCAGCTATCACACCCGCTTCCCGGAATATGTCTCGGCCCGCCTGCCGTTGCCGAAGAGCTGGCTCTATGCCTTCGTCAAATGGTTCCACAATTCCGGCGCCGGTTGCATGGTGGCGACGCCGAGCCTGGCGCGCGAACTCTCGGAAAAAGGCATCCGTAACCTGATGCCCTGGAGCCGCGGCATCGACGCCTCGCAGTTCCATCCGGCCGAACTTGAGGAAAAGCCCTTCGGCCTGCAGCGCCCCGTCTTCATGACCGTCGGCCGCGTTGCGCTCGAAAAGAACCTCCCGGCCTTCCTCGATCTCGATCTCCCCGGCTCCAAGGTCGTCGTCGGCGATGGCCCGGCGCGCGCCGAGCTTTCCAAGCGCTATCCCGACGTGCTCTTCACCGGTTTGAAATTCGGCACTGAACTGGCCGATATCTACGCCCAGGCCGACGTCTTCGTCTTCCCGTCGTTGACCGACACCTTCGGCAACACGATCCTCGAGGCGCTGGCATCCGGCGTCCCCGTCGCCGCCTACCCGGTCACCGGTCCGCTCGACATCATCGGAGACGAAGGCGAAGTTGGCGCATTGGACGAGGACCTGCGCGCCGCCTGCCTTGCCGCCCTCTCCGCCTCGCGCGAAAGGGCTCGCGAACTGGCGCTCACCTATTCCTGGGAAGCGGCGACGCAGCAGTTCATCAACAACATCCGCGCCGCCAACGGCGTCATCGCCCCGAAATGGAAGCGCGCCTGGCAATATGCCAAGACGCTGCCACGCAGAAAGGCCGGCGATGCCGCCGGCCCGATGAAATCTGGCGCCTGATGCCGCTTACTGGTGCAGCGCTGCCCGCAGCGTATCGCTAGCAAGCTTGATCGCACCGCGCACGGCGGGTGTTTCGCTGATGGCGTTCAGCAGTACGAAGTCATGGATGGTGCCGTTGAAGCGGACCGACGTGACCCTGACGCCTGCCTGGCTGAGCTTGCGGCCATAGGCCTCGCCCTCGTCGCGCAGCACGTCGTTCTCATCGGTGATGATCAGTGCCGGCGGCAGGCCGTTCAGCTGCTCGAGCGAAGCCTGTAGCGGCGAAGCGGTCGGCTCCTTGCGCTTGGCTTCATCAGGCAGATAGGCGTTCCAGAACCACTTCATCGCATCCTTGGTGAGCCACGGGCCATTGGCGAACTGGTTGTAGGAGCCGGTCTCGAAATTCGCGTCGGTGACCGGGTAGAACATCACCTGCTGATCGATGGCGGGACCACCGCGTTCCTTGGCCATCAGCGTCACCGCAGCCGTCATGTTGCCGCCAACGCTGTCACCTGCGACTGCCAGGCGGCTGGCATCAACCTTGAACTGCTTGGCATGCTCGGCGACATATTTGGTCGCCGCATAGGCCTGCTCGATGGCGATGGGATAGCGGGCCTCGGGCGACCGCTCGTAATCGACGAAAACAACAGCGGCATCGGCGCCATTGGCGATCTCGCGGACCAGCCGGTCGTGCGTATCGGCGTCGCCGAGCACCCAGCCGCCGCCGTGGAAATACATCACGACAGGCAGCGTGCCCTTGGCATGGGCAGGACGCACGATACGCAGCTTGATCTCGCCGGTCGGACCAGCCTTGATCGTCAGGTTCTCTTCCTGTGCCGCGAGCTTCTTGACGTCACCTTTCTGAGCGCCGGCCAGCACGTTGCGGGCATCGGCGGGCGAGAGTGTGTAGATCGGCTTGGAACCAGCCAGCGCATCGATGAACTTCTGGGTCGCCGGCTCCAGAACCGGGTCGGCAGCGGCGCCGAGCGTCGTGGCTGCCAGGATGGTTGCTGCGGAAAGTGCGGTCTTGATGGTCGACATCGTCTTGTCCTCTTCGGTTGCGGTTCGTCGTGAACACGGCTTTTATATCGCGCACGATTATTTATCTCACAATCAAAATTGACGCATAACCGCCATGCGAAATAAGCGCTTGCGATTAGTTATCGCGCGATATAAATTCATCCGGTTCTGGAGATGCCCACATGAGTGACGACCTGAAACTCGAAAATTTCATCTGCTTTGCCATGTACACGGCAAACCACGCGATGAACCGCGTCTATAAGCCCCTACTCGACGAGCTCGGCCTCACCTACCCGCAATATCTGGTCATGGTGGCGCTATGGGAAGAAGACGGCCAGACCGTCGGCGGCATCGGCGACAAGCTGTTTCTGGAATCGAGCACGCTGACGCCGCTGTTGAAGCGCCTGGAAGCCGCCGGCCTCATCCGCCGCGAGCGCAGCAAGGAAGACGAACGCGTCGTCGTCATCAGGCTCAGCGATGAGGGCAAGGCCTTGAAAACCAAGGCGGCAACGGTGCCGAACTGCATCGTCGATGCGACCGGCAGCGAATTCGATCAGCTGAAACGGCTGCGGGCCGAGATCATTGCGCTCAGGGATGCACTGAACAAGAGTGCGGCCTGACGGCGAGCGAAGCCGCAGCCCGGTGAAAGGCTGCGTGCTGCAATTCTGACGGCGGACCCTAAGTCCGCCGCTTCTTCCCCTCGAAGGGGTTTTCCTTCTCGCGGTAGTGAATGCGGATCGGCACGCTTGGCATGTCGAAATCGACGCGCAGGCTGTTGATCAGGTAGCGCGTGTAGGATTCCGGCAGCGCATCAGAGCGCGTGCAGGAGATCATGAAGGCCGGCGGGCGGGCCTTGACCTGCGTCATATACTTGAGCTTCAAGCGGCGGCCGGAGACGGCGGGCGGCGGATGCTGGACCTGCTGCTGCTCGAGCCAGCGGTTGAGCTTGGCGGTCGAGATGCGCTTGTTCCACACCTTGTCGGTGTCGATGATCGACTGCATCAGCTTGTCGAGGCCGCGGCCGGTCTGGCCGGAAATCGGCACGGCGCGGATTCCACGAGCCTGCGGCAGCAGCCGGTCGGTCTTTTCGCGCAGATCGGCAAGCACCGCCTGCTGATCCTCGATCATGTCCCACTTGTTGAAGGCGAGAACGGCAGCGCGTCCCTCGCGCAGCACCAGATCGACGATGTGCAGGTCTTGCTTCTCGAACGGGATCGTCGCATCGAAGACGATGACGACAAGTTCGGCAAAGCGAATGGCGCGCAGCGTATCGGCAACCGAAAGCTTCTCCAGCTTCTCGATGACCTTCGCCTTGCGGCGCATGCCCGCCGTATCGAACATCTTGATGGTGCGGCCGCGCCAGTCCCATTCGACCGAGATGGAATCGCGGGTGATGCCCGCTTCCGGCCCGGTCAGCAGACGGTCCTCGCCGAGGAAACGGTTGATCAGCGTCGACTTGCCGGCATTCGGACGGCCGACGATCGCCACGCGCAGCGGCTTGGTATCGTCGTATTCCGGCTCGTAGTCTTCGTCCTCTTCCAGCTCGTGGCGGACGTCGACATTGGTTTCGGCCACGTCTTCCTTCGGCGGATAGGCGCGGTCCTTGCCGATCGCTTCGACGATTGCGTCGCGCAGATCGAGCATGCCCTGCCCATGTTCGGCCGAGATCGGCGTCGGTTCGCCGAGGCCGAGCGTGAAGGCATCATAGAAGCCGCCGTCGGAACCGCGCGCTTCGGACTTGTTGGCGACGAGTACGACCGGCTTGCCGCGACGGCGCAGCATCTCCGCCAGGTCCTTGTCGACGGGCGTCAGGCCGGTCTTGGCATCGACGACGAAAAGCGAAAGATCCGCCTCGTCGATGGCCGCTTCCGTCTGCGCGCGCATGCGGCCCTGCAGGCTCTCCTCGTCGGCCTCTTCGAGACCGGCGGTATCGATGATCGTGAAATTCAGGCCCATCAGCCGCGCGTCGCCGGGACGGCGGTCGCGGGTAACGCCTGGCGTGTCATCGACAAGCGCCAGCTTCTTCCCAACCAGGCGGTTGAAAAGCGTCGACTTGCCGACATTCGGGCGACCGACGATGGCGACCGTAAAGCTCATCAGGTTTCCTTAAACTCAGCCCTGTGCGGCAGGCGCCTTGCCAGACGCAGTGATGTTATCAAGCATCATCTGCGCGCGGTTGGCAACATTGCGCGGGCTCGCGGCATCTTCGGTGATCTGGGTGAACCAGGTGCGGGCCTGCGCCATGTTGCCGGCCTTGTAGGCGGCAATGCCGAGCGCTTCGCGGGCCGAGTGGCGGAAGGCGTTGGCGGGGATCGCCATTTCTTCCAGCTCGGCAACGACCTGGTCATAGGTGCCGGTATCGATCAGCATCCAGCCGGCGCGCAGCTTGGCAGCATTGCGGACGGCTTCCGGAACCGACTGGTCCTTGCCGATCGTCTGGAAAGCGGCAACGGCACCGGCATTGTCGCCCTTGGCGGCGAGCACGGTGGCTGCGCGCATGCGGGCGAGAACCGGATAGGCGCCGTGGCCTTCCTTCTCCAGCTTGTCGAGAGCGGCGAGCGCCTCGTCATTCTTGTTCTCGTCGGCGAGCTTCATCGCCGCCAGGAACTGGTCGCCGGTGCTGGAAGACGCATTGTCATCCCAGTACTGGTAGACCTTGTAGCCGACGGTGCCGAGAACGATCAGGACGGCGAGCGCGATCAGGTAGCGGCCAAAGCGGCGCCATGCGCCCTTCATCTGGTCGGAACGCAGTTCCTCATTGACTTCACGAATGAAGCTGTCGTCGTTGAATGCCATTCTCGTCTCCGGCAGGGAAAGCCCAATTCATGCGTTTTCGCATATTGTTGGGCCTTCTACTCCATTTTGCGGCCGATGTAAGGGGGATATCTGAGATTCCTCAGGAAGCGAGCATCGGCAGCGGCGCGACGCCGATCAGCCATTCATGCACGCGCCAGATCATCAGTGCCCAGACGATGACGCCGATGACGACGGCATAGAGGTCGTATTTCGCCGAAACGAAGACCGGCAGCGTGATCTCGCCGCGGCGCAGGCGCCGCTTCAGCGAGATGCGCAGGATGACGCCCCAGGCAAGAAACGCCGCAAACAGCAGGACCGAATAGGCCTCGCCATTCGACAGCAGATGGGCGAGCGCCCAGATCTTCACCGACAGCACCACCGGATGCTTGGTCTTTGCCCGGATATGGCCTGCCGGCAGGAAGCCGGCGACAAAACAGATGACGGCGACAAGCATCAGCGTGACGGTCAGATGCGCCATGCCCGCGGGCGGATTGTAGAGCATGCCGATCGGCTCGCTCTGCGCGGTCTTAAAGGCATAGGCGACGAAGACCAGCGTCAGAATGCTGGCGATCGAATGGAAGGCGATCCAGACCGGCTTGCCGAGCTTGTCGATCATCGCCAACCGGAACCCCGGCACCACGACGCGGATAAGATGAAGGCCGAGAAAGAGAACAAGACTTAAGGCAAGCAAAGCCATGATGAAATTCCTGATCGATAACTAACAATGTTCGATACCGGCTGGGCGGGAAAAATGCCAGCGAGACCGCAGCTTCGCCGCAATTCTGTAACAGGAAAGCCGCAAACAAATTGTCGCGGTGCCCATGTTTCGTTCCATTTCCTCTGCCTGTCTCGCCCTTTCCGTTGCCCTGCCCGCTGCCGCCTCGGCGGCCGATCAGCCGAAGCAGCTCGTCATCATTTCCTTCGACGGCGCCCACGACAACGCGCTCTGGCAGAAGAGCCGCGAAATGGCAGCCCGCAACGGCGCGCATTTCACCTATTTCCTGTCCTGCACCTTCCTGATGAATCAGGATGCGAAGAAAGCCTATCAAGCGCCTCATCAGAAACGCGGAAAATCCAATGTCGGCTTCGCCCAGAGCGACGACGAGATCCGCGAGCGCCTCGGCAATATCTGGCACGCGCATCTCGAGGGGCACGATATCTCAAGCCATGCCTGCGGCCATTTCGACGGCCGTCAGTGGAGCAGCGCCGACTGGTCGGAAGAATATGCGACCTTCAAGGCGACGCTGAAGAATGCCTGGAAGGGCGTCGGCCTCGCCGAGCCCGATGGCTGGCAGGATCTCGTCGACCACGGCATCAAGGGTTTTCGCGCCCCCTATTTGTCGGCCAGCGAAGGTAGCGACATGATCGCCGCCGAGAAGAAGGCTGGCTTCACCTATGACGCCAGCCTGGTGACCAAGGGACCGGCCATGCCCGTCGTCGAAGACGGCGTCATCCGCTTCGGCCTGCCGCTGATCCCCGAAGGCCCCAAGGACCGGCCGATCATCGGCATGGACTACAATCTCTTCGTCCGCCACTCCAAGGGCGAGGAAGACGCCGCCGACAGCAAGACCTTCGAAGAGCGCTCCTACGCCGCCTTCAAGGAAGCCTTCGACAAGCAATATGCGGGCGACCGCATCCCCCTCCAGCTCGGCTTCCACTTCGTCGAAATGAACGGCGGCGCCTACTGGCGGGCCCTCGACCGGCTGGTCAGCGACGTCTGCCATAGAGCCGACGTCGCCTGCGTCAGCTATTCGGAGGCGATCCCGATGATCGAGGCGCGGGGCAAGCTGAAGGCGCAGGATAATTCGGCGCTGTAGGGCTAAGTCCGGCAGCAATAAAAGATTGGCCGCTTGAACAAGCGGCCCCCTCATCCGCCCTTCGGGCACCTTCTCCCCGCTGGGGAGAAGGGGAGTTCGGCGACGCCTCCCCCCACAACTTGCGTAGAGAGGAAGCGAGCGCTTAAGGCTCGTTCCCTTCTCCCCAGCGGGGGTCCGAAGGACGGGTCGAGACCGTCGGCTCGACCCCGGTCGGTGGCGGCAGCCGGATGAGGGGGCCGCTCGCTCGAAGCCATCGATGAGCTAACCTCTATCAGCCGTCCTGGTGGACGACCCCGCCCTCGCGATCGAGATACCGCTGATCGATATCGGGCAACGGCTCGTCGTCGATCGCCGCCTCGAAAGCCTTCAGGCGCTTGTGGATCGACAGCAGCTCGATGATCGTCGTCCAGGAATTGACGAGATACTGGAACGAGTTGCTGACCTGCCCGAAGGCGGTCGAGATCTGCTGGAAGATACCGTAGGTGATCGCACCGGCAACGATCGTCGGCACAAGCATGAAGGTCACGAAAAGCGCGTCCGCCTGGATGTAGAAATAGCGCGCCACGTTGAAATAGAGGTAGTGGAAATAGAGGCGGAAATAATTGCGGCGGACATTGGAGAAAAGCTCCGTGACCGTCGGCGGCTGAGCGCGATCGGCATGGTCCTCGCCATAAACGAGTTCCTTTCGGTAGGCAGCCTCGACGCGCTGGTTCTTGAAGTTCAGACCCGGCAGCTTGATGCCGACGATCGCAAGCAGCAGCGTACCGAAGATAGACCAGAAGAGCGCCAGCCAGAACAGCGAATTGGCGACCGGGCCGACAATCGGCAGCGCGGTGACATAATGCGAGAGCGCCAGCAGGATCGGCAGGAACACGACGAGCGTCATCACCGAATTGATAAGGCTGATGCCTAGGCCTTCAAGAGTGCTGGAGAAGCGCATCGTGTCTTCCTGCACACGCTGCGAGGCACCTTCGATATGGCGCAGCTTTTCCCACTTCGACATGTAAAAATTGTTCATCGCCGTGCGCCAGCGGAAGATGTAGTGGCTGGTGAAGAAGTCGGTCATGATCGACACGAACATGCTGAGGAAGGCAATCTGCACGAAGATCAGCATCAGGTCGTAGAAATTCTCGACGGTAATGCCGGGCTGCTTCGAAAGCGCGTTCTGCAGCAGGTCACCGAACGGACGGCGCCAATTGTTGATGACGACGGTGATCTGGACGCCGAAATAGGTAACGAAAATGATCAGCGCCGAGCCCCAGACCGACCACAGCTTCCACGGATGATCCCAGGCCTTGATGTGCCAGAAGCCGCAGAAGATGATCGTTGTCAGGAAGAAGTAGCCGTAGAACCACAAATTCTCAGGCAACAGGAAGAAGGACAGATCGATCGGCTGCTGTTCTTCGGCGACCGGCGCAAAGCCCATATGGACACCGAGATCTGCGGCAAACAGATACCAGACCGCGATGGCGATGAGCGTCCAAATGACAATCGAAGGGAAAAACAGCTTCGGCTGCGGAAAGAAGGAATGAAACACTGGGAGGCGCTTTCCTGAACTGGAATCTCGGGAGCATCAGCAAACACTGATTGTGCGGGAAATTAAGGCAGTTCGAAGAAGGCAGCAATGGCCGGGGGCCATTCTTACGTATTTGTAACGGCTTATCCCAGTTTCTTGATGACCGGCAGCACGAGGAGCGCGCAAATGCCGAGGGCGGCGGCGGCAATATAGGTGGGCAGCGTGAAGCTTCCTGTCCCCTCAGCCACCCAGCCCGCGATCAGCGGCCCGACGATCTGGCCGAGACCGAAGGCCGCCGTCATCAGCGCCATGACGCGCCGGGGGCTTTCCGGCGAAAGCTTACGGCCGATCTGCAGGCCGTAGGCGGTGATCGCCAGGAAGGTGGCGCCGAACAGTGCTCCACCGATCAGCGGCGCCAGCGAATGCGGCAGCATGACGGTCGCGAGCACACCGGCAACCTCGATGACAACAGCCGCGACATAGACGCCGCCGAGCCCGAGAACGCGCACGAACGGCTTCCAGCCAAAGAGCGCCACCGCGGCGGTCACGCCCGCAATGAACCAGCAGAGGAACTCGACGAAAGCGCCCGCCGCATCCATGCGGGCGATCGCCACGAGGAAGGTGGCGGTGATGACATAGCCGAAGCCGAAGATGCCGTAGGAGAGCGTCACGAGCAGCATCGGCGGTGTCCAGGCGATGGCCGGTTCCGGCCCCTTGCGCGCCGCCGCTGCGGGTCCCGCCGGCAGCAAAGCCCAGGCCGCGGCAAGACCGAGTGCCGAAACCAACGCGCCGCCGATCCAGTCCGCCCGCCAGCCGCCCGCATCGGGAAAGGCGATGCCGATCAGCAGCACCATCAGCGACGACAGCGCGATACCTGCGCCCGGTCCGCCGAAATGCGCCGACTGGACATGGTCGTTGCCGGCTGCCGCACCGTGGCTGAGCACGATCGACGAGGTGAAGACCATCGAAAAGGCGCTTGCGAGCCCGGCGAGGAAGCGGATCACCGCAAAGACGGGAACGGATGTGGTCGCCGCCATCGCCGCGAGAAGGAGCGCGTTGGCGGCGAGTGCCGCAAGCGCCACCGCCCTCTCCCGCCCGGCCGCCCAGCCATAGGCAGCCAGCACGGCGCCTGCGAGATAGCCGACGAAATTCGCCGAGGCGATGAACCCGGCATCGGAGGCCGAGAGCGGAACGCCGCTCATCATGCCCGGCAGGATCGGTGTGTAGGAGAAGCGCCCGAAGCCCATGGCAGCGGCCATGGCGATCATCCCGGCAAGGGCCGTGCGGACCAGACTGACTGGCTCATTCTCATTGCGTGCCAACATGATGCGCTTATCACCCGCCCCCTGCTGCACCGCAAACAAGAAATTCTGATCGATCGGTTCAATTCCGGAAATTCTTGGGCTCCTCTTGAACGGCAATATCGTACGATATATGTTTTACGACATAGCATTCGATATGATTAACGATGAAAGGAAGAAGCGATGAGAGGCTTTAGAGGCGGTGGCGGCGGCATGTTCGGCGACGCGATCCGCATGGGAATGGGCCGGAAGTTTTCGGCCGGCGACCTGCAGATCGTGCTGCTGGCACTGCTGAACGAACAGCCGCGCCACGGCTACGAACTGATCAAGGTTCTGGAAGAGCGCTCCGGCGGCTTCTACGTGCCGAGCCCGGGCGTCATCTATCCGGCGCTCACCTACCTCGAAGAAACCGGCCTGGCCGAAGTCGAGGCTGAGGGCACCAAGAAACTCTACAAGATTACCGAAAGCGGCAAGCGCAAGGTTGAGGAGAACCGCGCCATGATCGACGGCATTTTCAGCAAGCTCGAGCGCGTCGGCGAGAAGATGGCCTTCGTCAACCGCATGTTCGATCCCGAACAGCACGGCCGCCGCCGCGAAGAGGAAGACGAGGAATTCATGCGCGACGACCGCGACGTGCGCGCCGCCCGCCAGCTGCTGCGCTCGGCGCTGCGCATGCGCCATCCCTGGTCGGCTGAGGAAGCCGCCCGTATCTCCGGCATCCTGGAGCGCGCCGCGATGGAAATCCTGCAGGGCGGCAAGCCCCAGATCTGATACCGCGCAATCGTCAGAGCGAACGGCCGTCACGTGTCACGTGGCGGCTTTCCTTTTGCGGAGGCGCGGTATTTTCGGCGACCGGCACACCCACCTGCGCCACGTCGCGCGGCAGCGCGTGCTGCGCCTGCTCCGATACCCAATAGCCTGCCGCGCCGATGAAAGTCATGATCGCAAACAGCGGCACGGCCACCGCCGATTTCCGGAAACGCCCGAAGCGGATCGGCTTCTCGATGGTCATGTAGGTCAGCGCCGCCAGCACCACGCTCGCCGCCAGCAATGCGAAACGCACCTCCTTCGCCGGCGTGTCGTGGCCGATGATGTAGCCGAAGGAGAGAAGCGGCCAGTGCCAGAGATAGAGCGGATAGCTGATCAGCCCGATCGCCACCGCAATCCGGTTGCTGAAGATCAGGGTCTTGAATACCGCCGTCCGCCCCGCAGCGATGACCAGCACCGCGCCGAGAACGGGCGCCGCCGCGATGATACCCGGAAAGGCCTGCTTTTCCCGGATCAGCGCAAAGCTCAGCACCAGCAGCACGATACCGGCGATTGCCGCAAGGTTTGCCGCCGGCCGCGACAGCCCGCCGTGGGAGCGCTCCAGCTCGGCGAGCGCAGCACCGGCCAGCAGCTCCCAGAAGCGCGTCACCGGCAGATAAAAGGCCGTCGTCCGGTCGATATAGACGATGACGAGATTGAAGATCATCGACACCAGCGCCACCGCCGCGATCGTCTTGATGACGCTCATGCCGCGCCGCCAGGCGATCCAGGCAGCGAGCGGCCAGACGATGTAGAACTGCTCCTCGACGCCGAGCGACCAGAGATGCAGAAGCGGATTGGAAATGCCGCCATCCTTGGTGCTGCCGACTTCGAACCAGAAGAGCAGATTGGCAACGAAGCCCGCCCCACCGGCAACATGCTCGCCGAGCTCCCTGTTATCGGCCGCCGAGAGCGCCACCGCGCCGACCGCCAGACAGAAGAGCAGCACCAGGATCAGCGCCGGAAAGATGCGCCTGATGCGGCGGCTGTAGAAATCGAAGATCGAAAACTTGTTGTCGTGCAGCTGTTGCAGGATATGGCCGCTGATCAGATAGCCGGAAATGACGAAGAAGATATCGACGCCGACGAGCCCGCCGGGAAGCCAGGTCGGAAAGGCATGGAAGATCACCACGGAGAGAACCGCAACCGCCCGCAATCCGTCGATATCCGGCCGGTAATTGTGCTGCATCGCCTTGGCACTGCTGCCATCACTCTCGAGCATTCCACCGACCTCCATGAAGACCGGCGGACAAGAGAATGGAGCCGGATACCAAGCGGTAACCCGGAATTGCTGCGCCCGCTAACTGGCCATAGGCGGTAGGCCGCCGGATATTCGGACGAAAGAACGGGTAGAGGCGGAGCCCGGCCGCCGAAAGGATGAAGCTCTTAAGCTGCCAGATCCGGCAGCGTCAGGATCAGCGGTCCGTTGCGCGTCGCAACGACGGTGTGTTCGTACTGCACGGTCGGCGCCTGGGGATCGGCGTAGAGCGTCCAGGCATCGTCGCCGCCTTCAGCCCAGGTGGCGCCGAGCGACAGGAAGGGCTCGACGGTGAAGACCAGGCCTTCGGTCATGATCCGCTTTTCGGAAGGATCCGGCCAGGTCGAAAGCTCGCCAGGTTCCTCATGAAGCGAACGGCCGACGCCGTGGCTCGCCAGATTGGCAACCAGCGTATAGCGGTTCTTCGCCGCAAAGGCGCCGACGGCATTGCCGATCTTGGCGAGCGGCTCACCCGCCTTGATCTGGTTGAGACCGACGAACAGCGCCCGCTTGCCATCGCGGCAGAGCCGCTCGATCTTCGGCTTGACGGGCGGCACGGTGAAGGAGGCGCCGGTATCGGCAAAGAAGCCGTTCTTCTCGGCGGAGACATCGATATTGACGAGATCGCCGGGACGGATCACCCGCGGGCCGGGAATGCCGTGGGCGATTTCCTCGTTGACGCTGATGCAGGTCGCGCCGGGAAACTGGTAGCAGAATTCCGGCGCCGAACGCGCACCGGCATCCTCAAGCACCTTGCGGCCGATCTGATCGAGCTCGAGTGTAGTGATCCCCGGCTCCAGCGCTGCAGACATCACCTGGATCGCGTTGGCGCAGATCCGTCCGATTTCCTTCAGCTTTTCCAGTTCGTCGTCGTTCTCGATTACCATCGTTCATCCCGGCTGCCGCCAAGGCGGCTGGCCTTGCGGGTTCAGGCCGTGGCTTTCGCCCCTTCGCCCGCCCCAGTCAATGCCTTTCTGACAAGCGGCGCGACTTTCGTGCCGTAAAGCTCGATGCCGCGCATGATCTGGTCGTGCGGCATCAGGCCGATCGCCATCTGCAGCAGGAAGCGGTCGTTCCTGAACACCTTGTGAGCCGCAACGATCTTCTCGGCCACGAGTTCCGGATCGCCGAGGAAGAGATTGCCGGTCGGCCCGCGCGCCATGTCGAAATGCGCCCGGTTCGTCGGTCCCCAGCCGCGCTCGCGGCCAATGCGGTTCATCACTTCGGCCTGCGGCCCGTAGAACTGGTCGGCGGCCGCTTCCGTCGTATCGGCAATGAAGCCGTGTACGTTGATGCTGGTCTTCAGCTTCGACGCATCCTGCCCCGCCCGGCGCGCTGCCTCGCGATAGAGCTCAAGGAGCGGCGCAAAGCGCGGATATTCCCCGCCGATAATCGCAAGCGCCACCGGCAGACCCATCGCACCGGCCCGCGCCACCGATTGCGGCGTGCCGCCGACGGCGATCCACAGCGGCAGCGGATCCTGCAGCGGGCGCGGATAGACGCCGCGGCCATTGATCGGCGCCCGCAGCTCACCCTTCCAGCTGACCACTTCGCCCTCGCGTAGCGCCATCAGGAGATCGAGCTTCTCTTCGAAGAGCTGGTCGTAGTCTTCAAGATTGTAGCCGAACAGCGGGAAGGACTCGATGAAGGAGCCGCGCCCGGCCATGATCTCCGCACGGCCGTTGGAGATGAGATCGAGCGTCGCAAACTGCTGGAAGACGCGCACGGGATCATCAGACGACAGGACGGTGACCGCACTCGTCAGCCGGATGTTCTTGGTCTTCACCGCCGCTGCGGCAAGCGCCATGGCCGGAACCGAGGCTGCATAATCAGGGCGGTGATGCTCGCCAAGCCCGAAGACATCGAGGCCGACCTGATCGGCGAGCTCGATTTCCTCGATCAGATGCTTCAACCGCTCCGCCCCTTCCGCGCCCTTGCTGCGGCCCGGATTGGGATTGACGTCGGCAAAAGTATAAAGGCCCAGTTCCATCATCGGCATCCTATTGAACTTGCCTCTCAGATAAGGATCGGCAAGCCCCCGGGCAAACGGAAATTCTGGAACGGATCGTTCGATAAAGTTGATGGGTGAGTTAGGCCGTGAGATCCCAGGGATTGATGATCTGGACTCCCATGCCCTGGAAATCGCGGACATTGCGGGTCACAAGCGACAATCCATGCTCTGCGGCAGTGGCACCAATGAATGCATCATGCATCGGCTTTGGGTTGGGGACGTTGAATGCCGCCGCCCGCAACGCCACTCCCTCGCCTGCCGAAAGTATTCGCCCCCTGAAAGCTTGGCGAACGCCGCCATCGATCCACGCTCGAAGTGCCTGCCCCTGGCGAGGATCCCGGCGTGCGACCTGCAAAGCGCCAACCTCGAGTTCGAAAAGAGTTATTGCAGACAGATAGAGCAGCTCATCCGCAACACCGCGAACCCAATTGACGACATCGATATTCTCTCTTCCGCTTCCGGCTTTCTTTATCTCGGAAACAACATTGGTATCGAGAAGATACATCAGGAAAAGTCGACAGGTTTGGCGCCCAGCTCATCGAGCTTTGGCGGATCGAACTCGATGTCGGCAACATCATGCATGGACAGCAAATCGACAATGCTCGGCTTTGTTTTTTTTAGAGCCGTATACTCTTCGATGGTCAGCAGGACATGCGAGGGCTTTCCGCGGTCAGTGATAAAAACAGGCCCGTCGGCTGCTGCCTTCTTAGCGCCGCTGCTATCCTGATTGAATTCCCTGCTGGTCATCACGGTCATGTCAAACACCTCAATGTAGATACGTTACTACATATCTGTGCATCCATCAATCCGAATCCAAATTCAACGGCTTGCGGGCGCCGGCGGAATCGGAATCGAAGCCGCTTCAGCGCCCGCTTGAAGTGCGTCAGCCGCGCTTCAGGTACTCCTCAAGCTGTCCGGCGACCGTGCCCCAGCCTTCGTGAAAACCCATCTTCTCGTGCGCTTCCTTGTCCTCGGCGCGCCAGTGCAGCGCCTTGGCGGTGTATTTGGTGCGGCCGTTGCCGAGATCTTCGAGCAGGATGACGCCGGTGAAGAAGGGTTTTTCCGAGGGTAGCCAGGCGCTGGTATAGGCATCGGTGAAGACGATCTTCTCGTTTTCGACGAGCTCCAGATAGACGCCGGAATTCGGATATTTGTTGCCGTCGGGATCCTGCATGACGATGTAGCTGGAGCCGCCCGGGCGCGCGTCGAGCTTCGCTTCGGCGATCGTCCAGGGCCGCGGAACGAACCATTCCCTGATCGAATTCTCGTCGGTCCAGGCCTTGTAGATCTTCTCGCGCGGCACATCCATCTCGCGGACGAGAACCAGTTCGTGTTGCGTCGTGGCGCTCATTTCGGCATTCCTCCTGTTGAAGCGAAACCTGTTTATCCTCAGGTTGTTACAAGGACGTCGCAGCATCCTCCGCTCCGACATCGCCTGATGATTTTTCCGGACATTATCTGACGGCGGGCGTCGCCTGCTCGTTCTGCAGCTTGTCGAGCTGCAGGCGGATATGGGCGGCTTCCGCCGCCGAATTGGCGAGCGCGATCGCGCGGTCAAAGGATTCGCGGGCGCGGCGCACCTCGCCCATCTGCTTCAGCAATCCGCCGCGCAGCCCATGGAAATAGAAATAGCCGTCGAGCTTTTCCGCAAGCGTATCCACCAGCGCCAACGCCTCCTCCGGCCCCTTGAGCTTCGAGACGGCAACGGCGCGGTTGAGCGTGATGACGGGCGATGGCTGCACCCGCTCCAGCACCCGGTAGAGGATCTCGATCTCTTCCCAATCGGTATCCTCGGCGCGCTTGGCGCGGGAATGGATGGCGGCGATCGCCGCCTGCAGCTGATACGGTCCCGGCTGGCGGTGACGGATCGCCTTGTCGAGCAGGTTCAGCGCCTCGTTGATCAGCGCGTGGTTCCAGCGGGTGCGGTCCTGATCCTCGAGAAGAACCAGCTCGCCATTGCCGTCGAAGCGCGCATCGCGCCGCGAAATCTGCAGCAGCATCAGCGCCAGCAGGCCCATGATTTCAGGCTCGGCCGGAAAGATCCGCAGCATCAGCCGCCCGAGACGGATCGCCTCGTCGGCAAACGCGGCCGCATCGCGTTTCGGATCGCCCTGCGAATAGCCCTCGTTGAAGACCAGATAGATCATCGTCGAGACGATGGTCAGCCGCTCCGCCCTCTCCTCCGGCCCCGGCGTTTCGAAGGGAACGCCGGCCTTGGCGACGCGCGCCTTGGCGCGGGTGATGCGCTGCTCCATGGCGCTTTCGCCGACGAGAAACGCCTTGGCAATCTGCTGCACGGTAAGGCCCGAGACGATGCGCAGGGCGAGCGCGATCTGCTGCGTTGCCGGCAGATCCGGATGGCAACAGATGAAGAGCAGCCGCAGGATGTCGTCGCGGTAGTTGGATTCATCCAGCCGGTCAGCGATATCGCTCTCGGCATCCTCTCTATCGGAGATCAGCTCCTCGTCCGGCAGCGCCTGCGTCTTCTTCTGCTTGCGCACCGCGTCGATGCCGCTGTTGCGGCCGACGAAGATCAGCCATGCCGTCGGATCGCGTGGCGGGCCCTTGTCCGGCCAGGTGCGGATGGCGCGCAGGCAGGCCTCCTGAAAGGCCTCTTCCGCGATATCGAGATCGCGGAAATAGCGAAGCAGCGCGCCCAGCGCCTTCGGCCGGGCAGAAGCCAGCGTCACGTCGATCCAGGCAATGTCTGTCATGTGGCTTTATCTCCCGGATGGAACACGTAGAAGGGCCGGATCTCGTAGGAGGTCGAGCCCGGATTGACGGCTGACAGCTCCTTGGCGAAGGCGATCGCCTCGTCCAGCGTGTCGAAATCGATGCAATAGAAGCCGAGCAGCGCTTCCTTGGTCTCGGCAAACGGGCCGTCGAGCACCAGCGGCTCTTCCTTGCCCTTGCGCAGCGTCGTGGCCGACGTCGTCGGCATCAGCCGCCCGGTCGGGCCAAGCTTGCCGGACTTGGCGAGCGGCTCCTGCACGGCGTAGAGCTTCGCCATGACGGCATCCTCCTCCTCCTTCGACCAGGAGAAGACGGTTTCTTCGTTGGCATAGCAAAGGATCGCATAAAGCATCTGTTACTCCTCTTCCTCAATGACGAAGGAGTAACCCGCCATCCGACAGGGCGCAGCAAAAAATTACGCTTCACAAATAAGCGGTGGGGCAAAATTAGCATTGGGGATTGTATCGGCCGCTTCGCTCTTCGCCATCGAGTTGCCACCTTCGACTCCGATTTCTCGCGCGGCTGGATTTCCAACATCATATTTCAGGACGAAACATGCATCTTTTCAAAAGCCTGTTCCTGGCTGCAGCACTGGCCGGCGCAGCCACTGCCGCCTCCGCAGCGCCCCAGAATTTCATCTATACCGGCGCCGGTGAGCTCGACGGCCTCAAGGACCTGCTGTCGCGCCCCGATATCGGCGGCGCGCAGGTGGTCTATAACTGGAAGATGCTGGAGAAGGGCAAGGGCGAGTACGACTTCTCGCCGATCGAGAAGGACCTGGCGATCGCCAAGAGCCTGAACAAGAAGCTGTTCATCCAGGTGCAGGACCGCTTCTTCAGCCCCAAGGCCCGCAACATCCCCGACTACATGCTCGAAGGCGCCGAGTATGGCGGCGGCCTCGCCCCGCAATTCGACAATCCCGGCGAAAACAAGGGCATCGGCTCCGGCTGGGTGGCGCAGCAGTGGAACCCGGCGGTGCGTGAGCGCTACCAAGCGCTGATCTCGGCGCTTGCCGCCAAGTTCGATGGCCGCGTCTATGGCATCAACCTGCCGGAGACCTCGATCGATCTCGACCCGAAGAACGAGCCGAAGGACTTCTCCTGCGATGCCTATTTCGCCGGCGAGATGGAGAACCTCGGCTTCGCGCGCAAGGCGTTCTCAAAGTCGATGGTCGTCCAGTATGTCAACTTCTGGCCCTGCGAATGGGAAAACGACCACAAATACATGAGCCGTCTGTTCGATTTCGCCGCGAAGAACAATATCGGCCTCGGCGGCCCCGATATCGTGCCGAACCGCAAGGCGCAGATGAAGAACTCCTATCCGTTCTTCAACCAGTACAAGGGCAAGCTCGCCTATGTCGGCATGGCCGTGCAGGAGCCGACGCTGACCTACAAGAACCCGCAGACCAAGAAGCCCTTCACCAAGGAAGAATTCACCGCTTTCGCCAACGACTATCTCGGCGCCAGCGTCATCTTCTGGAGCACGAAGAGCCCCTGGCTCAAGAAGTAGCCGAAAGCCTCGTCTTCATCCCGGCAATCGCCCGGCGGAAGACATCATGATCGTCGAGGGCGCGCGACAGAACCAGCGCGCCCTGGATACCGAGAACCGCGGCCTCCGCCTCCTGCTGTGCAGTACCCTGCTCTACCCCGCTGCGCACGAGAGCGCCGACGAGCGCATCCACCCACCGCCGGAAATAGCCGTTGATCGCCTCGCTGAAACGCTCCCGCGTCCCATCGAGCGCGAAAGCACCGACGAGGCAGATGCGCCCGCCGGAGCGGAAGTAATCGTCGACGCCCCGCCACATCGCCTCGATCGCCACCGAGGGCTCGTCGCTGCGCAGCGGCTCGTAGATGAAATCCTCGAACCAGCGATCGACCTCCTGGAGTACGGCAGCCGCCATCTCCTCCTTCCCGCCGGGGAAGAAGTGATAGAGGCTGCCCTTACCGATCCCGGTGCGTTCGGTGATCCGGCTGAGCGTCGCGCCCTCATAGCCGAGTTCCCGGAAGATCTCGGCAAGCAGGGGCACGACATCGCGGCGTTCGTAGACGGTTTTCAGAGCCTTGCGTCCTTAGAGGCCGAGCTCTGACAGCCCCGGATGGTCATCCGGACGGCGGCCGAGCGGCCAGTGGAACTTGCGGTCCGATTCCTTGATCGGCATGTCGTTGATGCAGGCGAAACGGCGCTGCATCAAGCCATCGGCATCATATTCCCAGTTCTCGTTGCCATAGGAGCGGAACCAGTTGCCGCTGTCGTCGTGCCATTCATAGGCATAGCGCACGGCGATGCGGTTTTCGCGGAACGCCCAGAGCTCCTTGATCAGCCGGTAATCCAGCTCCTTGGCCCACTTGCGGCTCAGGAAGGCAACGATCTCCGGCCGGCCGTTGACGAACTCGGCGCGGTTTCTCCAGGCGCTGTCGGGCGTATATGCGAGCGACACCTTTTCCGGGTTGCGGCTGTTCCAGCCGTCCTCGGCAAGGCGGACCTTCTGGGTGGCGGTTTCCAGTGTGAATGGGGGGATAAGTGCAGTCATTGTCATATCTCCTGTACCAATAGGAATGCATTGTACCGATCAGTACAGCAGAAGCAAGGGACGCGCCTGCGGCATTCGCGCACGCATGGAAGAATGACGTCGCGCCCACGTTTCTGACGCAATTGGACGGTTTGTTCCTGCCGCAGCGCACAATCGGAAGGGGAAACCATGCACCAGCAGAAGACCCGCATCGAATGGCTGGATATCGCCAAGGGCCTCTCGATCATCCTCGTGGTCGTCTACCACACCCTGCTCTACCTGAACTTCCACGAGATGGCCCCGGCACTCTACACCAAGATCAGCAACATCATGGCGCCGATCCGCATGCCGCTGTTCTTCTCGGTATCGGGTTTCCTCGCCGCTTCGGCGATGCGGGCCACATGGCCGGATTTCGTCAGGAAGAAGATCTGGACCTTCGTCTGGCTCTTCGGCGTCTGGAGCACGGCGCGCTGGCTTTATTTCCGCTATGTCCACACCAACGGCCTCGTGCCCTCGGAGGGGTCGGATCCCTATCAGCTCATTGAAATGTGGTGGGCGCCGAATACCGGCATCTGGTTCATCTGGGCGCTGGCAATCTTCATGACCGTCACCAAGCTGCTCTCCTCGGCGCCGCGCATCCCGGTCATCGCCGTCGGCACCATTCTCTCGATCCTCACCTTCGGCGGCTATCTGCCGATCGATCTCTTCACCCACCGCAATGTGCTGCAGTATTTCGTCTTCTTCGCCTTCGGCTGCTGGTATGGCAGGCTGATCGCCGAAACGCTGACCGAGCGCCCTCTCCCCTTCGCGGCCGGTGGCTTTACCGCTTTCATCCTGCTGCTGGCGCTGCGCAGCCGCCTGCAGCCGATCGAGCCCGGCCTCTGGGCCTCTGCGTCGTCGATCGCAGGTCTGTCATGGCTGTGCGGCATGGCCGTGCTGATGTCGCGGCTGAAGGCCCTGCGCGACGTCTTTTCCTATTTCGGCCGCAACACGCTGCCGGTCTACGTCACCCATGTGATGATCGTCGCCGGCATAGCCGGCCTGATCGCCACCCTGGTCGAGCCCTCACCATCGATCGGCTATCTCGCCGCACCCCTGATCTGCGTCACCGCCATCACGCTGTCGCTGGCAATCAAGGCAACCGCCGACCGCTCCGGCGCAAGCTGGCTCTACAGCCCGCCGGCTAGGCGCGAAAGGGCGGTGGCGGCGGCCTGATCAGGCATCGCTCAGCGTCCGCTTCACCGCATTCTTCCACCCCTTGAGTTTGGCGGAACGGGTCTTCTCGTCCATGTCTGGTTCGAAGCGACGGTTGCGCTTCCACTTCGCAGAGAAGGTCTTGCGGTCCGGCCAGACGCCGGCCCGGCTGCCGGCGAGCCAGGCAGCTCCGAGCGCCGTCGTCTCCAGGATCACCGGCCGGTCGACGGGCGCGTCGAGCAGGTCGGAGAGCCGCTGCATCGTCCAGTCGGAGGCGACCATGCCGCCATCGACGCGCAGCACCGTGTCGTCGCTGCCGTTCTTCCAGTCCTTCTGCATCGCATCGAGCAGATCGCGGGTCTGGTAGCAGACGGCTTCCAGCGCAGCGCGGGCGAATTCCGCCGGGCCGCTGTTGCGTGTCAGGCCGAAGATTGCCCCGCGCGCCTTCGGATCCCAATGCGGCGCGCCGAGACCGGTGAACGCCGGCACCAGATAGACCTCCTGCGAGGGATCGGCATTCTCGGCGAGCTTGCCGGTCTCGCCGGCCGTGTCGATGATGCCGAGACCGTCGCGCAGCCACTGGACGGCCGCTCCGGCGATGAAGATCGATCCCTCCAAGGCATAGGTCGTCTCGCCGTCCAGCCGGTAGGCGATCGTCGTCAACAGCCGGTTCTTCGAACGCACCATGTCGGAGCCGGTATTCAAAAGCGCGAAGCAGCCGGTGCCATAGGTGGATTTCAGCATGCCAGGCTCGAAGCAGGCCTGGCCTATCGTTGCCGCCTGCTGGTCGCCGGCAACTCCGAGGATCGGGATCTCGGCGCCGAGGATCGACTTCTCGACGATGCCGAAATCGGCAGAGCAGTCCTTCACCTCCGGCAGCATGGCGGCGGGAACGCGCAGGATCTCCAGCAGGTCCTTGTCCCATTCGTTCTCGGCGATGTTATACATCAGCGTGCGCGAGGCATTGGTCGCGTCGGTGGCGAAACTCTTGCCGCCGGTCAGCCGCCAGATCAGGAACGTGTCGATCGTGCCGAAGCAGAGTTCGCCCTTGGCGGCGCGGGCGCGCGCACCCTTCACATTGGCGAGCATCCAGGAGAGCTTGGTGCCCGAGAAATAAGGATCGAGGATCAGGCCGGTCTTCCTGGTGAAGATCTTCTCGAGGTCCTGGCGCTTCAGGTTTTCGCAATAGCTCGCCGTGCGCCGGTCCTGCCAGACGATGGCATTCTGGATCGGCTTGCCGGTTTCCCGCTCCCAGACGACGACGGTCTCGCGCTGGTTGGTGATCCCCAATGCGGCAATGTCAGTCGCCTTCACCTTCGCTTCGCGCAGCGCCATCTGGATCGTCGAAACGACGGAATCCCAGATTTCCTCAGGGTCATGCTCCACCCATCCCGAGCGCGGATAGATCTGCGTGAACTCCTTCTGGCCCACGCCTGCGATCTTCATCTCGCCATCGAACACGATCGCCCGCGTCGATGTCGTGCCCTGATCGATCGCCAGAACATATCCGCTCATCCCTGCCCCCTCCCATGAAGCTCTGATGCTTTCAGATAGATCATTTAAGAGGCAGAAACGAAAGGAAAAAGAAAGCCGAGCGCAATTTTGCCCCTCGTCAGATCGCCGCTTTACAAGCCGCGCGGCGCATGTTTAAAAGGCGCCAACGACAGGGGTGCTCCGTATAGCCGGGGCTGAGATGCGGCTGGCATGGCCTCAAACTCTTTAGCTGATCTGGATAATACCAGCGGAGCGAGGCGAGCGATGTTTTCTGGCGCACAAATTTCCCTTTACCCGATGACCGACCGTTTCGTCGACGTCATCCTGTCTGCCCTTCCGGCACTTGATCCCTATCGCGAAAAGCTCAGGATCGAGACCGACGACATCTCGACGCTGATCGTCGGCACGCCCGATATCGTCTTCGCCGCCATGCGCGATCTCTATGTCGCGGGCTCGGCAGACGGCATCCACGCGGTGCTGCGCGCCACCATCTCCCGCGGCTGCCCCGGCGAGCCCGATGATCCCATGTGCCACACCGAAGCCCTGACGGGCCCGGTCCTGCCGCTTGCCGAGCGCAAGGCGTCGGCTCTCGAAGCGGTCGCTTCCGCCCCGGTCACCGGCCGCCATGCAGCCGCGCAGTTCTCGCTCTATGTCATGGGCACCGGCGATCACATGGAAGAGATCTACGGCTGCATCGACTTCCTGAAGAACTCGGGCGTCTTCGACCGTTCGAAGAATTTCTGCACCCGCGTCAAGGGCGATGCCGGTGCCGTCTTCGCGACGATCCACGAAGCCTTCGTCCGCTTCGGGCCGCCGAACGGCCATGTCACGATCGATCTCACCGTATCGGCCAACAGCCCCTCCGCCGTCTGATCTCAGCGTCACGTCAGGATCCTGCCGATGCCGAGATCTGTCCGGTTGCCGGGCCTTGCCGCCCGTTTCATTCCCGCCATCCTGTCCGTCGGCGCTGTGCTCGCCGCCTGGGAAAGCTATGTGCGCATCGCCGGCCTCCCGCCCGCGACGCTGCCCGCACCCTCGCGCGTTCTCGCACAGGCCTTTGCCGAACGTGCCGCGCTGCTGGCGAATAGCTGGCCGACATTGCAGGCGACCCTGGCGGGTTTCGCCGCCTCCCTTCTCATCGCTTTCGTGTTTTCGGTGCTGATCGATTTCGTGCCGCGCCTGCGCTCGGCGCTGATGCCTGTTTTCGTCATCAGCCAGACGCTGCCGCTCGTCGCCATCGCGCCCTTGATCGTCCTCTGGTTCGGCTTCGGCCTGCTGCCGAAAATCCTGCTGGTCGCCCTCGTCACCTTCTTTCCGATGCTTGTGGCCCTCACACGCGGCTATGAGGCGACAGAGCCGGAGATCGAGGAACTGCTGACCACCATGGGCGCCTCTCGGTGGAAACGCTTCCTCGCCGCCCGCCTGCCGTCATCGCTGCCCTATTTCTTCGCCGGTCTCAGGATATCGATCACCTATGCCGTCGTCGGCGCCATCTTCGCGGAATATGCAGGGGCCGCCCGCGGGCTCGGTATCTATATCCTCAACGCCAAGAACAATTTCCGCGCCGATCTCGTGCTTGCCGCCGTCCTCGGCAGCGCTCTGCTGACGCTCTTGCTGTTCTCACTCGCGGTCCTCGCCGAGCGCCTCGCCATGCCCTGGCACCGGGCAAACGGGGAGGACCTGGAATGAGCAGCGCGCCCCTCCTCGATATCGAAAACCTCAGCTGCCGCCTCGGCAATATCGATGTGCTCGCCGGCATCTCGCTGCACCTGAAGCAGGGCGAATTCATATCCGTCCTCGGCCCCTCCGGCGCCGGCAAATCGACACTCTTCCGGCTGTTGACAGGCTGCGCCACCGCATCCGCCGGCAGCATCCGCATGAACGGCCAGCCGCTCGACGCCGCCGAACGCCCCTTCGCCTTCATGCCGCAGCGCGATGCGCTGATGCCTTGGCGGCGGCTGATCGACAATGCCGCACTCGGCCTGGAGATATCTGGCATGCCCCGCCGCGAGGCCCGGCGCCAGATCGAGCCGCTGCTCGCGGAATTCGGCCTCGCCGGCTTCGAGAACAGCTGGCCGCATGAACTCTCCGGCGGCATGCGCCAGCGCGCCGCCCTGCTGCGCACGGTGGTGCAGCAGCGCCCCATCCTGCTGCTCGACGAACCCTTCGGCGCCCTCGATGCGCTGACGCGGCTGAAGATGCAGCGTTTCCTCGAGGCGCTCTCTGCCCGCCGTGGCCTCTCGGTAGTCCTGATCACCCATGACGTGCGCGAGGCCGTGCTGCTCTCCGACCGCATCTACGTCTTCTCGCCCCGCCCTGCCCGCGTCGCCCTCGAAATCGACGTCCGCCTGCCCCGGCCGCGAACGGAACCGGGAAAGCATCAGGCCGAGATCATCGCAATCGAAAACCGCATTCTCACAACGCTCTTCGAAGGAGAAGCCGAACCATGACCATGCCGATCATCACCCGCCGCACGGCGCTTGCAGGCATTCTCGCCTTGACCGCCGCACCGCTTGCCGTCCGCGCCGCAAGCCCCAAGGTCTCGGTCGCCCTCGACTGGACGCCGAACACCAATCACATCGGCCTCTACGTCGCCCGGGAGAAGAATTTCTACCGCGACGCCGGCATCGAGGTCGACATTCTCCCCTATACCGACACCTCTGCCGCAACCCTCGTCGCCAGCCGCGTCGCCGATTTCGGCGTGCTCGGCTCGATCGGCCTGATGACCCAGCGCGCCGCCGGTGCCGATCTCGTCGGCACTTTCGCGATCGTCCAGAAGGAGACCGGCCGCGTCGTCTTCAAGGGGGACCGCACCGACATCAAGACGCCGAAGGATCTCGACGGCAAGACCTATGGCGGCTTCGGCAGCGCCTGGGAAAATGCCCTGCTCGGCTCGATGATCAGGAACGCCGGCGGCAAGGGCGAGTTCGAGACCGTGACGCTCGGCACTTCCGCCTATCAGGCGCTCGACAATGGCGCTGTCGATTTCACGCTCGAAGTCTATACCTGGGAAGGCGTTCAGGCCGAGCTCGAGAAGAAGGCCCAGCGCGCCTTCGTCTATGCCGATTACGGCGTGCCGGATGAACACACCGCGCTCCTCGGCACCAGCAGCGCCTATCTCTCGGAAAAGCCCAATCTCGCCCGCGCCTTCATGCAGGCGACGCGACGCGGCTATGAATTCGCCGCCGATCATCCGGATGAAGCAGCCGATATCCTGATCAAGGGAACGGACGGCGCGCTCACCAATCCGGACCTCGTCAAGGCATCGCTGAAAACGCTAGCCTCCGACGGCTATCTGCGCACCGCCCCCGGCAAGGCCGGTGCCATCGACCCGGCAAAGATGAAAGCGATCGGCGATTACCTGTTCGACGCCGGCATTTTGAAGGATGCCGATGGCAAGGTGCTGACCGCGCGCCCGGATTTTGCCGCCGCCTTCACCACGACGCTTCTCGCCGGAAGCTGAGAACGCCATTCGGCGATTGTCAGCCGCAAGGCTTTGCGCATAACCTTGGTCCAACCCGGACCAAGGAGAAGCGCTTATGAAAAGAACCGTCGTCGTCACCGGCTCCACCAGCGGCATCGGCCTGGCGATCGCCACCGCCTTTGCCGGCAAGGGCGACAACGTCGTCATCAACGGCTTCGGAAAAGCCGAAGAAATCAAGGCGATCACCGAGCGGCTTGAATCACTTTCAGAGGGCCGCGCCCTCTACCATCCGGCCGACATGACCAAGCCCGCCGAGATCGCCGACCTGATCGAGACTGCAGCGAAAACCTTCGGAACGGTCGACGTCCTCGTCAACAATGCCGGTATCCAGCATGTCGAGAAGATCGAGGACTTCCCCGTCGACAAGTGGGACCAGATCATCGCCATCAATCTCTCGAGCTCCTTCCATACGATGCGATCGGCCATTCCGCACATGAAGGCGAAGAAGCATGGCCGGATCATCAATATCGCCTCTGCCCACGGCCTCGTCGCCTCGCCGTTCAAATCCGCCTACGTGGCGGCGAAACATGGTATATTAGGACTGACGAAAACGGCGGCACTCGAGCTCGCTGAGTCGGGCGTGACCGTCAACGCCATCTGCCCCGGCTACGTGCTGACGCCGCTGGTCGAAAAGCAGATCCCGGATACGGCCAAGGCCCGCGGCATGACCGAGGAGCAGGTGAAGACCGAGGTGATCCTGAAGGCGCAGCCGACGCACGAATTCGTCAAGGCCGAGGAAATCGGCGCGCTGGCGCTCTACCTCGCAAGTGACGATGCCCGGCAGGTCACCGGCACGCATATCTCGATTGACGGGGGCTGGACTGCGGCATAACCATTTAGAAAAACAAGAATAAGGAACATCATGAACGACGCCATCCGCTTCATCCTCAATGGCGAGGACATCACGCTCAGAGATGTCCGGCCGACCGAAACGCTTCTCGATTTTCTGCGTTTGAGGCGCCGGCTGACCGGCACGAAGGAAGGATGCGCCGAAGGCGATTGCGGCGCCTGCACGGTGCTGATCGGCCGCCTCGTGGACGGCAAGCTCGCCTATGAATCCGTCAATGCCTGCATCCGCTTCATGGGCTCGCTGAACGGCACCCATGTCGTGACCGTCGAGCATCTGGCCGCCAAGGATGGCACGCTGCATCCGGTGCAGCAGGCGATGGTCGATTTCCACGGCTCGCAATGCGGCTTCTGCACGCCGGGTTTCGTCATGTCCCTCTATGGCCTCTGGCTGTCCAGCGAAAAGCCCGGCCGACCGCAGATCGAAAAGGCGCTGCAGGGCAATCTCTGTCGGTGCACGGGCTACGAGCCGATCGTCAAGGCGGCGGAAGCCATCGCCAGGGCTCGGCCGAGCACGCTCTTCGATCCCCTCGAAAAGACCCGCTCCGATATCGTCGCCCGCCTCTGGGCGCTGCAGCCGCGCGAGACGATCACCATCGCCTCCGACGCCGGCAAGCTGGTCATCCCTGGCTCCGTCGAGGGACTGGCCCGCATTCTTGCCGAAGAACCCACGGCAACCATCGTCGCAGGTTCCACCGATGTCGGCCTCTGGGTGACGAAGCAGATGCGCGCACTCACCCCCGTCGTCTTCATCAATCACCTGAGCGAACTGCAGGCGATCAAGGTAACCGAGGGCGGCGTGACCTTCGGCGCCGGCGTCACCTACACCAAGGCCTTCGAAGTCCTTGCCAGGAAGGTGCCCGCCCTTGCCGGCCTGATCAACCGTATCGGCGGCGAGCAGGTTCGCAACATGGGAACGATCGGTGGCAATATCGCCAATGGCTCGCCGATCGGCGACAGCCCGCCGCCGCTGATCGCGCTTGGCGCCACCGTCAAGCTGCGCTCTGCCGCCGGCACCCGCATGCTGCGGCTCGAAGACTATTTCATCGCCTATGGCAGGCAGGACCGCAAAGCCGGCGAATTCGTCGAGAGCGTCTTCGTGCCCTATCCGGCCGAGGGCACGCATTTCGCCGTCTACAAGATCACCAAGCGCCGCGACGAGGACATCACCGCCGTTCTCGGCGCCTTCTACCTGACGCTCGACGACAACGGCGACGTCCACGACATCCGCATCGCCTTCGGCGGCATGGCCGGCATCCCCAAGCGCGCCCGCACCGTCGAATCCGACCTGCTCGGCAAGCCCTGGACCGAAGCCACCATCGACGCCGCCCGCGGCACCTTCGACGCGGACTTCCAGCCGCTCTCCGATTGGCGCGCTACGGCGGAGTATCGCCAGCTGACGGCGCGGAACCTGCTGACGCGGTTTTATCTGGAGACGGTGGGGACGCCGGTGGAGCTCAAGCGGTTCGAGGGGGTGGCGTGATGAACATCGTGAGCATCTGCGCAAATAGCCCCCTCATCCGCTCTTCGGGCACCTTCTCCCCGAGGGGAGAAGGGATGTGCGGCGCCGTCTCGTTCCCCCTTCTCCCCAGCGGGGAGAAGGTGCCCGAAGGGCGGATGAGGGGGCCACGCGCACCGACCTGTGCGGCGGAGTCCCATCATGGATAAATCCACCTTCGAAAACCCGAAAGCGATGATCTCCGGCCCGATGCACGGCGCGCTGAAACATGATTCAGCGCATAAGCATGTCACCGGAAGCGCCGATTATATCGACGATATTCCCGAACCCGCGGGCCTGTTGCACGGCGCTCTCGGCACCTCGGAGCGGGCGCACGCCGATATCCTCAGCATGGATCTCTCCGAAGTCCGCCGTCATCCCGGCGTCATCCTCGTCTTCACCGGCAAGGACGTGCCCGGCATCAACGACGTCTCCTCGAACGGCAGCCATGACGAGCCGCTGCTTGCCGAAACCAAGGTCGAGTTCCACGGCCAGCCGATCTTCGCCGTCATCGCCGAAACCCGCGAGGCCGCGCGGCATGCCGCCCGCAAGGCGAAGATCGAATATCGCGACCTGCCGCACTGGAGCGATATCGACGGCGCGCTGGAGAATGGCAGCCCGCTGGTCATCACGCCGATGACGCTGAAGCGCGGCGAGGCGAAGGCCGAGATGGACAATGCCCCGCACCGGCTGCGCGGCCAGATGCGCATCGGCGGCCAGGAGCATTTCTATCTCGAAGGCCATATCGCCATGGCGATCCCCGGCGAGGACGACGAGGTCACCGTCTGGTCCTCGACGCAGCATCCGAGCGAGATCCAGCACATCGTCGGCCATGTGCTCAACATCCCCTCCAACGCCGTCACCGTGAACGTGCGCCGCATGGGCGGCGGCTTCGGCGGCAAGGAAACGCAGGGCAACCAGTTTGCAGCTCTCGCCGCCATCGCCGCCAAGAAGCTGAAGCGCGCCGTCAAATTCCGCCCGGACCGCGACGAGGACATGACGGCCACAGGCAAGCGCCACGATTTCCTCGTCGATTACGAACTCGGCTTCGACGACGAAGGCCGCATCCATGCCGTCGACGCCACCTATGCGGCGCGCTGCGGCTTCTCCTCCGATCTCTCCGGCCCGGTCACCGACCGCGCCCTCTTCCACGCCGATTCCAGCTATTTCTATCCGCATGTGCATCTGCAATCGAAGCCGCTGAAGACCCACACCGTCTCCAACACCGCTTTCCGCGGTTTCGGCGGCCCGCAGGGCATGCTCGGCGCCGAGCGCTTCATCGAGGAGATCGCCTATGCCACCGGCAAGGATCCGCTCGAAATCCGCAAGCTGAACTTCTACGGCCAGCCCGGCTCCGGCCGCACGCTGACGCCCTATCATCAGGAAGTCGAAGACAGCATTCTCGAGCGCATCGTCGGCGAGCTTGAAGACAGCGCCGACTATCAGGCCCGCCGCAACGCCATCATCAGCTTCAACCGCGACAGCCGCTACATCCGCAAGGGCATCGCGCTGACGCCGGTGAAATTCGGCATCTCCTTCACCATGACCGCCTTCAACCAGGCAGGCGCTCTCGTCCATATCTATCAGGACGGCTCGATCCACCTGAACCATGGCGGCACCGAGATGGGCCAGGGCCTCTATACCAAGGTGGCGCAGGTTCTGGCCGACAGCTTCCAGGTCGATATCGACCGCGTGAAGATCACCGCGACGACGACGGGCAAGGTGCCGAACACCTCGGCGACGGCCGCCTCCTCCGGCTCCGACCTCAACGGCATGGCCGCCTATGACGCCGCCCGGCAGCTGAAGGAACGCCTCGTCGCCTTTGCCGCCGAAAAATGGAGCGTCGATCCCGCCGACGTCATCTTCCTGCCGAACCGGGTGCGCGTCGGCGAGACCGAGATCCCCTTTCCGGATTTCGTCAAGCAGGCCTATTTCGCCCGCGTCCAGCTTTCGGCCGCCGGTTTCTACAAGACCCCGAAAATCCACTGGGACCGCGCCGCCGGCCGCGGCACACCCTTTTACTATTTCGCCTATGGCGCTTCCTGCACCGAAGTGACGATCGATACGCTGACCGGCGAATACCTGATCGACCGCACCGACATCCTCCACGATGTCGGCCGCTCGCTGAACCCGGCAATCGATATCGGCCAGGTCGAAGGCGCCTTCGTGCAGGGCATGGGCTGGCTGACGACGGAAGAGCTCTGGTGGGACGACAAGGGGCGGCTGCGCACCCACGCGCCCTCCACCTACAAGATCCCGCTCGCCTCCGACCGACCGGAGGTCTTCAACGTCAAGCTGGCCGAATGGTCGGAAAACAAGGAAGCCACGATAGGCCGCTCGAAAGCTGTCGGCGAACCGCCCTTCATGCTGGCGATCTCGGTGCTTGAGGCGCTGTCGATGGCGGTGGCGAGTGTGGCGGATTACAAGGTCTGCCCGCGGCTCGATGCGCCTGCGACGCCGGAGCGGGTGTTGATGGCGGTCGAGCGGATGAAGCTGGTGTGAGGGTGGTGGCTGTGGCTTACCCCCCTCTGCCCTGCCGGGCATCTCCCCCACAAGCGGGGAGATCGGCTGGGCGCATCCGCTCGCGCCACAGCAATACTCTGACATCCATTGTTTGGGGAAACCCGTGCTTCTTGCCATTCTCCCCCCTTGTGGGGGGCTCGAAGAGCGGGGCGAGACGAGTGGCTCGCCCCCGGCAGTCCGGCAGGACAGAGGGGGGTAACCCACCCACAAACCTATCGGTCAACCAATGACCGACTTCCACACCTTCCTCACCACCCACCCCACCACCATCCTCATCGAAATCACCGGCACCCAGGGCTCCACCCCGCGCGAAACCGGCACCTTCATGCTGGTCTCCTCCACCGCCATCTGGGGCACGATCGGCGGCGGTCAGTTCGAATATCTGGCGATCGAGAACGCCCGCAACCTGCTGGAAAATAGCGGCACCGAGACGATGGACATCCCGCTCGGCCCCGAAATCGGCCAATGCTGCGGCGGCCGCACGCAATTGCGGTTCCGCAAGGTGACGGATGACGTTCTGAACGAACTTGAAGCAAGGCATATCGGCGAAGCCGAACACCGCCCCGCCGTCTATCTCTTCGGCGCCGGCCATGTCGGCCGCGCCCTCGCCGTGGCCCTCGCCCCGCTGCCGCTTGCGGTCACCGTCATCGAGACCCGCCAGGAAGAGCTGGCAAACCTGCCTGCCGAAACCGCGACGAAACTGACGGCGATGCCGGAAGCCCTGATCGCGGAAATCCCCTCGGGCTCCGCGATCGCCATCCTGACCCACGACCACGCCCTCGATTTCCTGATTGCCCGCGAAGCGCTGGCGAGAACCGACCTTGCCTATACCGGCATGATCGGCTCGGCGACCAAGCGCGCCACCTTCTCAAGCTGGCTTTCGCGCGAGGGCGGGGAGAAGGCGTCACTCGCCCGCCTCACCCTGCCGATCGGCGGCTCTGCCGTGCGCGACAAGCGCCCGGAGGTGATCGCCGCCATGACATCAGCCGAAATCCTCACGGCGCTGGCTGCTTATGGCCAGCGCTCGAAATAATCGCGCGGTTCCCGGCCATCCAGGAACCCGAGATCGCGCCTGACCCGGTCGGGCATGGTGTCGACGTCGAGCCGCGAGGAATACACGAACGTGCGGTAGACCCATGCCCGGAAACGGGAGACAAGTGCGCGCGCCGGCAGCTCATTGTGCAGCTCACTGCGTTCGATCGTTGAGTCCTTCATGACAGTCACCTTCATTCAGTTGATGGTATGACTTGCAGTCTGCGCCTGAAAATGCTGCAATTCCAATCGAACGATCATCTCCATGCATAAAGAGAGCTTATCCATGAAGCTGTCAAAACAGTTCCCGCTGAATGCGCTGCGCGTCTTCGAGGCCGTTGCCCGGCATGGCAGTTTCACCAAGGCCGGCGAGGAGCTCGGCATGACCCAGACGGCCGTCAGCTATCAGGTGAAGCTGCTGGAAGAGAATGTCGGCGAGCCGCTGTTCCTGCGCCGCCCGCGGCAGATCAGTCTGACGGAGACAGCCGAAAGGCTGGCGCCTCAGGTCACCGAGGCCTTCGAGATGCTGCAGCTCGCGATGGCTGAAGCGCGCGGCGAAACCGAAGTGACACTGCAGATCACCTGTCTCGCCACCTTCGCCTCGCAATGGCTGGCGCGCCGCGTCGGCCTCTTCCAGCTCGACCATCCGAATGTCGCGGTGCGCATCAACACCTCCGATACGCTGGTCGATCTCGGCCGCGAGGCCTTCGACATCGGCATCCGCTCGGGCACCGGCGAATGGCCGGGCCTGCGCGCCGAGAAGCTGATGGATGTCTATTTCACGCCGATGCTGAGCCCGGCCCTCGCCGAAACCATCGGCGGCGTCCACGAACCGGCCGATCTCCTGAAGCTCAGGATCTTCGACACCACCGACCCCTGGTGGCACCAGTGGCTGGAAGCGGCGGGCGTTCCGACATCGAACCTGAAGACACGGGCAACGAGCTTCTACGGCGCCCAGGCCTATGAAGCCTCAGCCGCCGTCGCCGGCCAGGGTGTCGCCATCCTGACGCCGGATTTCTACCCGGACGAGCTTGCCAGCGGCAAGCTGATCCGCCCCTTCGAGCTGCAATGCAGCGATGGCCGCGGCTATTGGCTGGCCTACCCGGAAAACCGCCGCAACGTCCCGAAGATCAAGGCCTTCCGGAACTGGATCATGACCGAGATGCACGGCAGCAAGCTGCCGGCTCAATAGCCCATTTCGGGCGCATAGAAGCAGCGCGGCGTATCCTCGTTCGGAAACAGGCAGAGGTGATAATCGCCGTCGCCGGAATGCATCGCCTTGGTCAGCGGCAGCAGGAAAACGTGGTAGCGGGTGACGAGCCGGTGGTCGCCCGGCACCAGCGTCACCCGGTAACCGTTCGGCGTCACCGTGACGCTCTTTGACGGGATCATCTGGCAATCGCCGGTCTGGCTGTCGCCATTGCAACAGAATGGATCATAAGACCATCCGGAAGGCGCATCATGCGCCAGAGCACCGGAGGCAAAGGCAATCATTACGCATGCCAATATGCTTCGCATGGGCACATCTCCATCGATGCATGCCCCGCCGCAACGCGCATCTCACAGCATCACGGCAGCCCTCGAATTAAGGTGTAACGAAGCCGTCACATTTCAAGACGGCGTGCGGCCACCATCAAAGCATCGAGCCTTTCCAGGCTGATGACATCGGCGGATCCCTGAAAGATCATCAGCGGCTTGCCGAAGATCTCAACGCCGTCGCTGTGAACGATCAGCCCCTCACCGTCCCGGCAGGCGACGACCGGGTGGCTGATCGTCTCGCTGTAGCGCAGCAGCTTGGGAAGAAAGCTTTCGTCCTCGTTCAGATGCGGAAAATACTCGAAGGGCACGAGATCGAGCGCCTCGCCATCGATGATGTCGGAAGGCTGCTGTCCCAGGAAGAAGGCATCGACGGCGATCGTCGGCGTCATCAGAATCGCCCCGGCGCTGGTGCCGATCAGGATGCCGTCGTCGAGCGCCCACGACCGCAGACGTTCGAAGACGTTGGCATTGTGCAGCCGCTGCAGAAAGTGGCCGGTATGGCCGCCGGAGAGGTGGATGGCGTTGCAGGAGAACAGACGTTCGAGATCTTCAGGCACCACCGCGTCGAGATCGATGAAGGGATCGAGCGTCAGGCCGTGCTCGGCATAATAGGCGGCCTTCTCCTTGAAGAAGCTGCGGTCGGGATCGGGACCGGACGAGATATAGCCGATGTGCTCGCCGCGCTGGCGCACGATCTCGGCCAGCCGCCGGTCCATCGGCGCATTCTCGGCAATCACCTGATCGCTGTAGAGCGCAAGGATCATCGTTGTTCTCCCTCTCCTGGTGCCCGAACTATCGGCCATTCGCCGCCCGATGGGAAGCGAACTTCCCCCTTCCCTCATGCACCAACATTCTGCAATGTGACGAGTCGAGAAGACAGGGGAACCGAATGTACGAATATGCCATAGCGTGGGAATGGCTGGCCTTTGCGGCGCGCTGGTTCCACGTCGTCACCGCGATTGCCTGGATCGGCTCGTCCTTCTATTTCATCGCGCTCGATCTCGGCCTCGTGAAGCGGCCGCATCTGCCCGTCGGCGCCTATGGCGAGGAATGGCAGGTCCATGGCGGCGGCTTCTATCACATCCAGAAATATCTGGTGGCCCCGGCGCAGATGCCGGAGCATCTGACCTGGTTCAAATACGAGAGCTATTTCACCTGGCTCTCCGGCTTCCTGATGCTCTGCATCGTCTATTACGGGGGCGCCGATCTCTTCCTCATCGACCGCCATGTGCTCGATATCGGCCCGCCGACGGCGATCCTGATTTCGCTGGCGTCGCTTGCCGGCGGCTGGCTGGTCTATGACCTGCTCTGCAAGTCGCCGCTCGGGAAAAACACCTGGGGCCTGATGGTCGTGCTCTATGCCGTGCTGGTGTTCATGGCCTGGGGCTATACGCAGGTCTTCACCGGCCGCGCCGCCTTCCTGCATCTCGGCGCCTTCACCGCGACGATCATGTCCGCCAACGTCTTCATGATCATCATCCCCAACCAGAAGATCGTCGTCGCCGACCTGATCGCCGGGCGCACGCCCGATCCGAAATACGGGCAGATCGCCAAGCAGCGCTCGTTGCACAACAACTACCTGACGCTGCCCGTCATCTTCTTCATGCTGTCGAACCACTATCCACTCGCCTTCGGCACCGCCTTCAACTGGGTGATCGCCGCCCTCGTCTTCCTGATGGGCGTCACCATCCGCCACTGGTTCAACACCACGCATGCCCGCAAGGGCCGCCCGACCTGGACCTGGATCGCCACCGTCATCCTCTTCATCCTGATCATGTGGCTGTCGACCGTGCCGAAGGTGCTGACCGGCGAGAAGGATGCCGATGCGGCGGCCGTCGCCCCTGCCTTCCAGCAATTTGCCGGCGACGCGCATTTCCCCGCCGTCAAGCAGCTGGTCGGCACGCGCTGTTCGATGTGCCATGCGGCAGAGCCCGTCTATGAGGGCCTGGCGCGCCCGCCGAAGAACGTCATCCTCGAAAACGACGCGGAAATTGCCGCCCACGCCCGCGAAATCTATATACAGGCAGGACGCAGCCATGCGATGCCCCCGGGCAACGTGACCGACATCACGCTCGATGAGCGCAAGCTGCTCGTCGCCTGGTATGAAAGCGCAGTCGAAGGCAAACAGCAATGACAGTGAAACTTCTGCGCGGGCGCCTGCTCTCGTTCAAGCGCGCCCCGCAAAGCCTGACGGATACCGACAGCTATCTCTACAAGACCGACGGCGCCCTGCTGCTCGACGGCGGCAAGATCGCGGCCAGCGGCAGCTATGCCGACGTGAAGGCAAGCGCGCCGGAAGGCACGGAAGAGATCGACCATCGTCCGCATCTGATCATGCCCGGTTTCATCGACACCCATCTGCATTTCCCGCAGATGCAGGTGATCGCCTCCTATGCCGCCAACCTGCTGGAATGGCTGAACACCTACACCTTCCCGGAAGAGTGCCGCTTCGTCGAGAGCGCCCATGCGCAGAAGATCGCCACGCATTTCTACGACGAGCTGATCCGCCATGGCACGACGACCGCCGTCGCCTATTGCTCGGTGCACAAGACCTCCGCCGACGCCTATTTCGCCGAAGCCATGAAGCGCGGCATGTGCATGGTCGGCGGCAAGGTGATGATGGACCGCAACGCCCCGCAGGGGCTGCTCGATACGCCCGAGATGGGCTATGATGAGACCCGCGCCGTCATCGCCGAATGGCACGGCAAGGGCCGCAACCACGTCGCCATCACCCCCCGCTTCGCCATCACCTCGACGCCCGCCCAGATGGAAGCGGCAGCAACGCTCGCCCGCGAATTCCCGGACCTGCATATCCAGACGCATCTCTCCGAGAACCACGACGAGATCCGCTATACCTGCGAGCTCTACCCGGAAGCGGTCGATTACACCGATATCTACGCCCGCTACGGCCTGCTCGGAAAGAAGACGCTCTTCGGCCACTGCATCCATCTGTCGGATCGCGAGGCGGATGCGATGAGCGAAGCCGGATCGATCGCCGTCCACTGCCCGACATCGAACCTCTTCCTCGGATCCGGCCTCTTCCCGCTGAAGGCGCTGTCGCGCCGCGAGAAGCCGGTCAGGATCGGCGTCGCCACCGATATCGGCGGCGGCTCCAGCTATTCGATGCTGCGCACGATGGACGAGGCCTACAAGATCCAGCAACTTCTCGGCGAGCGCTTGAATCCGCTGGACAGCTATTACCATATGACATTGGGCAATGCCGAAGCCCTGTCTCTCGCAGACAATATCGGCACGCTGGAAACCGGCACCGACGCCGACATCGTCGTCCTCAACGCCGCGGCAACGCCGGCCATGGCACTGAAGATGGATGTGGTCAAAACCTTGGCGGAAGAGCTCTTCCTGCTGCAGACGATGGGCGACGACCGGTCGATCGTGGAGACATATGTCGCGGGCAACGCGATGAAGGCGGCGCTCTGACATAGCGCCTGCGAAATCGGGGGAAGCATGAGCGAGACGCAGCGCAAGTTGACGACCATCTTCTCTGCCGATGTGCAGGACTATACGCGGCTGATGGGCCTCGACGAGGAAGGCACGCTGGCAACGCTGAAGCGCTACCGCGACGCCATGTCCGGCCTGATCACCGCCCATGGCGGCCGCGTCGTCAACACCTGGGGCGACGGCCTGATTGCCGAGTTCCCGAGCGTCGTCGAGGCGGTGCGCGCCGCCGTCGACGTCCAGACCGAACTCGCAGCCTTCAACGACGCCAAACCGGCAAGCGCGCAGATGCTGTTCCGCATCGGTATCAATCTCGGCGACGTCATCGCCGATGGCTCCGATATCTACGGCGACGGCGTCAACATCGCCGCCCGCCTGCAATCCTCGGCGCCAGCCGGCGGCATCGTCATCTCCAACACGGTTTACGACCAGGTCCGAAACAAGATCCCCGTCGGCTTCGACTTCCTCGGACCGCTGACCGTCAAAAATGTCTCGGAGGCGATCCCGAGCTACGCGATCCGCATTGGCGAAAGCCAGCCGCAGGCTGCTCCGCCTGTAGCAGCAGCCATATCAAACACCCGTACCGACGAGCGGCCGACCGCTTCGCTCTCCCGGGTCCGCAAGCTGCTCGGCATCTTCGCCATCGCCGCCGTCGTGTTCGCCGTCATCAACGCGCTGACCTGGGAGGGTAACCTCTGGGCCGCGTGGCCGATCCTCGGCCTCGCCTTCGTTTCAGCCATGCTGATCGCCCGTCTGCAGAACCGCGTCGACCCGCAGCTCGCTGGCCTCGCTATCATTGGCCTCGGGCTTATCGCCATCAACCTGCTCTCCTGGCACGGCACCTTCTGGGCGATCTGGCCGCTGATGGCCTTCGCCGTCATCGGCGCGATCCGCTGGGTGATGCGAAGCTGAGCGGCGACTGAGGCCGCCGCCCTGCTGGAGCGTCAGACCGTCGGCACCGTGCCGCCGTCGATCGTGAACTCGGCGCCATGGATGGCCGCCGCCCGGTCGGATGCCAGGAAGGCGACAAGCTCCGCCACCTCCTCCGGAAAGGCCGGCCGGCCGATCGGAATGCCGCCGAGCGCATTCATGATGCTCTGCTTGGCAGCCTCGGCATCGATGTCATTGGCCTCCGAGATCCGCGACACCAGCCGGTCGGAGGCCTCGGTCATGATCCAGCCCGGCGCCACCGCCGTCACCCGTACGCCCTTCGGCCCGAGCTCCTTCGACAGCGCCTTGCTGTAATTGCTGAGCGCCGCCTTGGCCGCCGCATAGGCGATCGTCGCATCATGCAGCGGCAGCCGCCGCTGGATGGACGAGACGTGGATCACCGTGCCGGCGCGGCGCTCGATCATCCCCGGCACGAGCAGCCTGTCGAGCCGCACCGCCGGCATCAGATTGAGGTTCAGCTCATTCTGCCAATGTTCCTCGCTCAGCGCCGCAAAGCCGCCGCCGGGTGCTCCGGATCCTCCGAGCGTGTGGACGAGGATATCCACGCCCCCGAATGTGTCGATCGCTGCCTGCGCCAGCTTACCGACACCCTCTGATGTCGAAAGATCGGCAGCAACGAAGAGCCTGGCAGTGCTCCCCTCTGCCGGCTCCGAGCGGGCGCCGGTGATCGTCACCGCCCCTGCCGCTGCGAACCGGCGCAGGATCGCCGCACCCGCGCCCTTCGTGCCGCCTGTCACCAGCACGCGCTTGCCCGAGAATTCCTCGCGAATGATCGGAAATGTATGCGCTATGGTCATGTCTGTCCTCTTGTGTTGGAGGACGGGGCGCCGCCGTCCAAAACAATCGCGTTGCTTGGCCGGCAAGATGGCGATAGGCTTTCGACATGACAAGTACGCACGAAAAAGTAGGGTACTTACCTCAAAGTAAGCCCACCGACGACCTGACGCCATCGACCGCCGCCGAGGGCGTCGAGAATGTGCTGCGCATGCTCGAAGGACGCTGGAAGCTCGTCATCCTCTTCCATCTCTTCGGCGGCAATGTGCTGCGCTTCTCCGATCTGGAACGCGCGATCCCGGCCATCTCGCAGAAGATGCTGATCCAGCAGCTGCGCCAGATGGAAGCCGACGGCATCGTCAGGCGCATCGTCCACCATCAGGTGCCGCCGAAGGTGGAATATTGCCTCACCGACTGGGGCCAGTCGCTCTGCCCGGCGCTCGACGCATTGCTGAAATGGGCAGCGGCGAAACCGACCGCATAGAGTGGATTTCCGCCTCTTTAAGCACATGATTTTTCTGGCGATGTCCGGGCAGTGTGATACGTCTTCGATACCCTTCCGGAGGATGCCGATCTCATGTCCAAGCCGCTCACCATCGCCGACCTGAAGACGCTTGCCCGCCGCCGCGTCCCGAAGATGTTCTTCGACTATGCGGACTCCGGCGCCTGGACAGAGAGCACCTATCAGGCAAACGAGAGCGACTTCGCGAAGATCAAGCTCCGCCAGCGCGTCCTCGTCGACATGACCAACCGCTCACTGGAAACCGAAATGATCGGCCAGAAGGTCTCGATGCCGGTGGCGCTGGCGCCAACAGGCATGACCGGCATGCAGCACGCCGATGGCGAGATGCTGGCAGCGCGCGCAGCGGAAGAATTCGGCGTGCCCTTCACGCTCTCGACCATGAGCATATGCTCGATCGAGGATGTCGCTTCGGTGACGACGAAGCCCTTCTGGTTCCAGCTCTATGTGATGAAGGACAAGGACTTCGTCCTCGACCTGATCAACCGCGCCAAGGCGGCGAAATGCTCGGCCCTGGTGCTGACCGCCGACCTGCAGATCCTCGGCCAGCGCCACAAGGACCTGCGCAACGGCCTCTCCGCCCCGCCGAAATTCACGCCCAAGCATATCTGGCAGATGGCGACGCGCCCGCTCTGGTGCCTGGACATGCTGCAGACCAAGCGCCGCACCTTCGGCAACATCATCGGCCACGCCAAAAACGTCACCGATCTCTCCTCGATCTCCATCTGGACGCATGAGCAGTTCGACCCCAGGCTCTCCTGGGCCGATGTCGCCTGGATCAAGGAAAAATGGGGCGGACCGCTGATCATCAAGGGCATCAACGATGTCGAGGACGCGAGGCTCGCCGCCGAGACCGGCGCCGACGCCATCATCGTCTCCAACCACGGCGGCCGCCAGCTTGACGGCACCCCCTCCTCGATCAGCATGCTCCCGGCCATCGCCGACGCCGTCGGCGACAGGATAGAGATCCACCTCGACGGCGGCATCCGCTCCGGCCAGGACGTGCTGAAGGCCATCGCCCTCGGCGCCAAAGGCACCTATATCGGCCGCCCCTTCCTCTACGGCCTCGGCGCCATGGGCAAGGAAGGCGTCACACTGGCCCTGGAGATCATTCGCAAGGAGATGGACATGACCATGGCGCTCTGCGGCAAGCGGGATATCCGGGATGTGGATGGCTCGATCATCGCGGGGCGAGACTGAGTGAATTGAAGAATACACATAAGTGTGTATAATTCGGTTTCTATGAAGAGCGCTGATGTTCTCGCAGCATTGAAGCGGGCTGGTTGGACGGTGGTTGCCCAGCGCGGCAGCCATGTGCAGCTGAAGCATCCGGCAATTCCGGGCCGTGTAACCGTTCCTCATCCGAAGCGTGACATCCCGCTTGGCACGCTTCGCAGCATCGAGAAGCAATCCGGACTGAGGCTGAAATGAGCACGCAAAATTATATCGGATTGATCCACAAGGAAGCCGGCAGCGATTTCGGCGTCTCCTTCCCCGACTTTCCCGGCGTGATTACGGCGGGTTTGTCTCTGGACGAGGCCCGACAGATGGCCGAGGAAGCCTTGGCTTTTCACGTCGAAGGAATGATCGAGGACGGCGACGCGTTGCCGGTGGCGTCCTCTCTGGAAGCGATCATGAAGGACAGCACGAACCGTGACGGCGTCGCCATCCTGATCGCCGTTCGCCATCCCTCGCCGAAAGCCGTCCGGATCAACGTCACGCTGCCGGAGGATGTGCTGCAGCGTATCGACGCCTTTGCCGCCGAACAGGGGATTTCCCGCTCCGGCTTTCTCGCCCGCGCCGCCCAGCACGAAATCGAACGCAGCAACGCGGCCTGAACTACAGCCGCCCTCTCGCCAATCCGGACGCCCATTCCGGGCGGCCGTTTGCTTTTGCGAGCTCCGACATCGCCATATGGTCATAGGCGACAGTGCGGAAATGGGCGGTCCAGCGATCTGCGCTCTTTTCGAGAATGGCGTAGCTTGCCATCGGATGGCCGTTCTCGACCTTGTGGAAATAGGGTTGATCGTCGTCATAAGCCGGGCAGCCGACGCTGCCGGGGTTGACGAGCAGGCGGCCGCCGGAGAGCGCGATGATCCGCGGCAGATGCGTATGGCCGCAGAGGATCAGCGGCTGCGTGATGCCTTCGGCGAGCGCTTCGATCTCGGCCTGTGCCTTCAGGGAAACACTGCCATCGGCGGCGACGGTCTCCGTCCAGTAGAGATTGTCGTTTCCGGGCGTCGCGTGGCAGAGGTAGACCTCGCCGCGATAGACAAGCTCGGCGGGCAGCGTGCGCAGCCAGTCGAGATGATACGGGGCGAGGTCATGGAACGCCGCCTCGTCGGACGTCTGCATATGCTCGGGTGAAAACTCGGTCAGGTAGCGGTCGTGGTTGCCGCACACCGTCGGCAGGTTCAGCGCGAGCAGACGGTCCGCGGTCTTGCCCGCCTCAAGTGGCCCACTGAAGCAGTCGCCGAGATTGACGATGTCGGTGACGCCCTGTGCCGCGATGTCGGCAAGTACCGCCTCCAGCGCCAGCGCATTGCCGTGGATATCGGCGATCGCCGCAAACCGCATCTTCAGCTCCCGCGATAGGTGGAATAGCCGTAGGGCGAGATCAGCAGCGGCACGTGATAGTGCGCCGTCGTGTCTGCTATGCCGAAACGGATCGGCACAAGATCGAGAAAGGCCGGATGCGGCAGCGCCGTGCCTGCAGCGCGCAGGTAATCGCCGGCATGGAAGAGCAGCTCATAGGTACCAGCCTTGAAGGCATCGCCGATCAGGATCGGCCCGCCATCGACGCGGCCGTCCGCATTGGTCTCGACGGTCTTGATATGTTTGCGCAGATCGCCATCGACTGCATAGAGGTCGATGCGCAATCCCTCAGCTGGTTTGCCGAGGGCAGTGTCGAGGACATGGGTGGTCAGTCCGGTCATAGGGCTGGCTCTCTGATGACGAAGGGCGTGTCGAAGAAGAATTCTTCCAGATTGTTTTCGATCCCGTCGCGATCGACGACGAGGAAGGTGCAGGGCTCGCCGAGCGACATCAGCGGATGATGCCAGACGTTGCGGCGGTAATTCACACCCTGATCGCCACGCGCCAGGAAAACCCGCGGCCGCCCGGGCTTGCCGCCCTCATCCTCGGAAACGACGACGAGAAACGGCCGGCCGGAGACCGGCGAGAAACTCTGGCTGCCGAAAGGATGTCGCTCCATCATCCCGACCTCGTAGGGAAAGGCACGCGGCTGGCCGCGGAAGAGATTGATGATCACGCGGGCGCCCTCGCCCGCAGCTTCCGCGGAGGCGAGTGCGTGGAACCGCTCCGTCGTGCCGCCATTGATGTAGCGCATCGTTTCCGGATGGGTTTCGATCACATCGCCGAAGGGCGCGAAGGCGGCTTTGGTGAGGGGGTGGATATCGAGGAATTCAGGCATCTGTCATTCGCCTTGGATCCGCCAGTGGCGAATGTTTTCAAGTTGGGTCACGAGGTCGGGCAAGGCCGTTCTTGCGGTCTGCCAGATCACTGGCAGTTCCGCCTTGTAGTAGTCATGGACGATCAGGTTCCGCATGCCCTTGATCCGCGTCCACGGAATTTCAGGATGGCTTTGCGGAAATCCGGGTTCGATCGCCGATATCCGTGCTGCTGCCTCGCCGACAAGGACCAGCGACATCGTCACGGCAAGCTGTGTTCTGATGTCCCCGAGGAACTGCGCCTCGCTCATCCCTTCGGTCAGATCAAACGCCGTCTGCGCGGCAGCCTGCATGCGATCGATATGCTCGAGAAGCCGCTCATTGCTCATATGGCGGACGCTTCCGAGAGAACGCGCGCCTTGATCTTGTCGGGCAGCCCGCCGGGGGTCACCAAATCCACCTTGACCCCGAGCATATCCTGCAACTCCTCCAGCAGCCCGCCGAGATCGAACAGCGTCGTTCCCGGCAGCGCATCGACGAGAATGTCGAGATCACTATCGGCCCGGTCTTCGCCGCGGGCCACCGAGCCGAAGACACGCGGGTTGGCCGCGTTGAAACGCTTCGTCGCGTCGCGGATCGCCTGCCTGTTCTTCTCCAGCACTTCCGATGGCTTCATCGCGAAATCTCCTGCGTGGCAGACTATAGGCGAGCCGAAAGGATGAGGAAAGAATTCCCCGTCATTCAGCGCGCCGGAAGCATGGCAGTCAGCCGCAGCAGCGCGATCTTCTCGACCTGCCCGGCCGCCGTCGAAAACTCGTCCGCGCGGCTGTTATCAATCCGCTTCTCGAAGGCTGCGAGAATATCGTCCTTGTTCAGGCCCTTGACCGCGATGATGAAGGGAAAGCCGAATTTCTCCGTGTAGCGGTCGTTGAGCTCGGTGAAGCGCTTGTGTTCTTCGGCGCTCAGCCGGTCGAGCCCGGCCCCCGCCTGCTCCTGCTTGCTGTCTTCGGTGAGTTCGCCTGATATCGCCAGACGTCCCGCCAGATCGGGGTGAGCGCGCAGCACGCCAAGACGCTCCGCCTCGCTCGCGGCACGAAAGACCGCCACCATCGGCGTATGAACGCGATCGGCCGTCAGCTCGCCATGGATGAAGCCGTCGTCATAGGCGCGCTCGGCGATGAAGGGCGAATGCTCGAAGACGCCGCCGAAGCGGGTGACGAATTCCTCCCGCGTGCTCATCAGATAGTCTCCGGCTTGTGATGCTCATGCCAGTGCCTGGCGATCTCGATGCGCTGCGGGACCCAGACCTTCTCGTGACCCAGCACATATTCCATAAAGCGCTTCAGCGCCGCGGCACGGCCGGGACGGCCCACGAGGCGGCAATGCAGGCCGACGGACATCATCTTCGGGCTGCCTTCCTTGCCTTCCTCGTAGAGCGTGTCGAAGGCGTCCTTCAGATAGGCGAAGAACTGGTCGCCGGAATTGAAGCCCTGCGGTGTGGCAAAACGCATGTCGTTGGTTTCGAGCGTATAGGGAATGATCAGGAACGGCTTGCCGTCCGCGCCCTTCACCCAATAGGGCAGATCATCGGCGTAAGAGTCCGACGAATAAAGGAAACCGCCCTCTTCCTGCACCAGCCGCAGCGTGTTGTCGGAGGGCTTCCCCTGGTACATGCCATAGGGGCGCTCGCCGGTCAGTTCGGTATGCAGGCGCACGGCTTCGAGAATGTGCTTGCGCTCCAGATCCTCGGGGAAATCCTTGTATTCTAGCCAGCGATAGCCGTGGCTGGCGATTTCCCAGCCGGCCTCCTTCATCGCCGCAACGGCTTCCGGATTGCGCGCCATGGCGAGCGTCACGCCATAGACTGTCGCCTGTATCTTCAGATCGGTGAACATCCGCCACAGCCGCCAGAAGCCGGCGCGCGAGCCATATTCGTAGATCGATTCCATGTTGAGATTGCGCTGGCCGGGCCAGGGCTGCGCACCGACGATCTCCGAAAGCAGGTTCTCCGAGGCCGGGTCGCCATCGAGGATCGAGCTTTCGCCGCCCTCTTCGTAGTTGATGACGAACTGCACGGCGGCATGCGCCCCGCCGGGCCATTTCGGATCGGGTGTGCTGCGGCCGTAGCCGACGAGATCGCGCGGATATGTATCGAATGCCATCAAATCACCTTCTCGAAGACAGGCGAAACGGTAGCACCCGGAGAGCGAAAGTCGAGCCGGAAATGTGCAAGAGACTTTCACGGAAATCGCGAAAGTCTCTCACGAAATCGCTCAGCTGAGGCCGATCGCCCTGAGGATCGCGACGCAGACGACGCCCGATGCCACCGCCGCCAGCATCGGCAGCCGAAGCGCGGCAAGCGCCGTCACCGCGCAGGCGATGGTCTCGGCGATGCCGGTCGCGAAGGCGGTCGGCGCCACGACCGCCATCAGAACCGCCGGCGGAATGGATTCGATCGCCTTGCGCCTGCTGCCTTCAAGCGAGACATGGCGAATGAGGATGAGACCGCTGATGCGCGTCAGGATGGTCGCCGCCGCCATCGCCAGGATCGCGAGCAGTGTGGAAAGATCGAGCGTCATGGCGTTACCTCGATGCGGCGCTTGCCGCTGAAGAGAGCGGTGACGAGACCGGCGAGCGCACCCGCAGCGATATACCAGACACCGGGAATGAAATGCTGGGTGAGCACGGCGGCCGCGCCGCTGGCGAGCAGCACCGCACCCGTCTCCGGCCCCTTCCAGAAGCCCATGACCAGCACGATGAAGACGGCGGGAAAGGCAAAGTCGAGGCCGAGCGTCACGGGATCGCCAAGGAACGCACCAAGCGTGGCGCCTGCCAGTCCCGAGATCACCCAGGCGAGATAGAAGGGTGTCGCCAGCCCCGCGAACCACGCAGGCGTCAGCCGCGCAACACCGGCCCGGAACTCCGCCATCGCCCAGATCTCGTCGGCAAGGAACAGCACGGAGAGATAGCGGGCGCGCGGCGGAAAGGCCTGCATCTTGGTGCCGATCGAGGCACCCATCAGCACGTGACGGATATTGACGAGCAGCGCCGCAAAACCCAGCCCCGCCCAGGAGGCCGGATGCGTCCAGATATCCATCGCCACGAATTGCGATCCGCCGGCAAAGACCAGCGCGCTCATCAGCCCGGTCTCGACGGGCGAGAGCCCCTTGGTGGCGGCCACCGCGCCGAAGACCAGCCCGATCGGGATGACGGCGGCGATCAGCGGCGCGATCGCCCGCATGCCGCCGGAAAATTCCGCCCAGAATTCATTCTTGTTCACGTTCAGAAACTCCGCTTGCTGCGGAGGTCATAGAGCCGCGCCGAAGCGGCGTCTTGAACGAAAGTGATTATCGGGCGCGGTACTGGCCGGGCGTTATCCCGGTGCGCGCCTTGAAGTGGCGGGTGAAATGCGCCTGGTCGGCAAAGCCGCATTCGAGCGCGATCTCGGCCGGCTGCTCGCCCGCCTGCAGCTTGCGCCGCGCGATCCGCACCCGGATGTCGGTGAGGAAGGCATGCGGCGTGATGTGGAATTCTTTGCGGAAGGCGCGGATCAGATGCGCGCGGCTGAGACCGGCAACGCCTGCGAGCTCCTCGAGCCCGATATCGGTCGCGTAGTTCTCCATCAGATAGTCGCGGGCCCGGCGCACTGCCGACCGCTCGTTGGTATCGACGGGCACGATGATCGAGCTGCCATGCTGGCGGAACATCGCGTCGAGCACCTGGAACATCGCCTGGCTGCTCTCCAGCGCCCCGCTGCCGATTTCGAGAATTTCATGCGCCTGCTGGAAGGCGGCCGCGAGCGTCGGATCGTGCAGGATCTGCTTACCGAAGGCGGGCGTGCCCTGAAAGCTCTTGCCGGTCACGTCTTCGAGGACTTCCCGGAACAGCGCCATGTCAGGATAGATCATCCGGTAGCGGTATCCGCCCTCGGTCGGCGCCCCGTCATGCGTCTCGCCGGGATTGATCAGATAGAGGTCGCCGGGGCCGGATGCCTCGCGCGTGCCGCGGATCGTGGCGATCTGGCTGCCGCTCTCGATGGCGCCGATGCTGAACGTATCATGCGCATGCGGCGCGAATTCGTGGGTCAGGAAGGTCGCGCTCAGGCATTCCATGCCGCCGAAACGGCGGTCGCGCCAGAAGCGCGTCGTCTCCGCGCCGGCAAGCGGCATGGCATCGGTTGCCTGTTCCTGCGAGATATTCTGCATCGCGCGGATATAGCACCAATCCGCGCCGGCTTCTTGAACAAAAGTGATCAGGCGATCTTGCGGGCGCTGACCTTGCCCATCGGGTGCAGCGAATGCACGCGGAAGGGACCGCCCATGCCCTCTTCCATCATCAGCGCGATGTTGGAGATCTGGATCGGATCGTTCAGCACCGGCTCGAAGATCGACCGCAGCGCCTGCTCGATGCGGGGCATGTCGACACAGTTGACCGGACCCGTGACCGGCATGTGGAAACGGAACTCGTCCATCACGTAAGGGTTGCCCCAGCGGTGCAGATTGGCGAATTGCGCCGCCGAGAGACCATCGGGATCGCTGCGCTCGATATCGGCTTCCGACAGAGGCGCGCGAAAGCGATCGAAATGCTGGACGATGGAAGATGCCAGATAGCGCACGTTCTCGCAGGGCAGCGTCGGCACCAGGCTGTAATAATTGCCGAGCCGGGCCACTTCGATGCGCGGCACGCTGAAAGGCTGGATCGTGCCGGAGAAACGCATCAACTCCCGCAAGAGTTGCGCTTCCGAAACATCCGCGGAAAGGTGGAACGGTGCTTTCAACACGCCATGAAATCCATAGCGGCGCGGAACTGCCGTGTGAAAGGCAATTTCGTGAATGCCGAGACCGCGAACGGCCGGCGGCTCCAGCATCTCGCCCGAAAAGACGTTACGGCCAAGCCAATTGGCCGCCACATGGCTGAGCGGATCGCTCGGCGAAGGCGTGAAGCAAATGGCATAACGCATGCGATTTCCTCCATCTGAGAGTGCAGTGCACGGCCGAATCCGGCACCGTCAATGCGCTAGCAGATAGGTGATTTGCATGACAGAATAACGAAATAAGCTCTGGACTAATTCACGTTTAGCGTGAAGCGGCCGTGATATGGCTGGAAAGCGCGAAACTATCCGGCAGGTCAAACCCTGCGGGCTGACCGGCAATTTCGCGAGTGACGCGTGCCGCCAGCCGGTGGGCGAGCCCGAAACTCACCTTGAAACCACCCGTCAGCGCATGGAGCCGGGGATGATCGGGATGGCGCCCCACCATCGGATCGCGATCGATCGCCTTCGGCCGCAACCCTGCCCAGCGTTCGACGACGGGCGCATCCGCCAACGCCGGCGCCATTTCGCGCGCCGCCGCAATCAACGGTTCCAGCTGGTCATCGGTGCCATAGGGATCGGCAAAGCTGTTCTCGCTGGTGCTGCCGATCGCGACATGGCCGCCTTCATGCGCCACGATATAGAGCCCGTCGCGGAAGATCACCGGAAGAGCTGGGTCGATATCGGCCTTCAGCAGCGCCGCCTGCCCCTTCACCGGTTGCCCGAGCGGTTGCGGTAGACCGGGATTGAAGTGCTGCAGGATCGGGAAGGATGCGTGCCCGGCCGCGATGATGCAGTGACCGAAATTGACTTCAGTACCATCAATCTCGGCGGCACCCGTCTCCATATCCAGCGAGCCAAGCGCCGCCATCTCGGCAATCCGCACATGCCGGGCCTGATCGAGAAATGCCTTGAGCGCCGAGACCAGCGATCGCGGCGCAACGCGGGCCGCCAGCGTGTCATGCACGAAGCCGCTCTCGCCCGCAGCTGGATCGATCCAGCCGCTGACGGCGGGTTGATCGGAAACATGCCAGTGAAACGCTCGTCCCTGCTGGTTCCAGTTGACCTCGGCATCGGCCGAATGCCGGAGCGCGATCGTCTTCAGATGCGGCTTCGGCAGCGGCATGATCCGGCCGGAGCGGCGGTAGCCTGCGGAAAGGCCGGTGGCGGATTCCAGTGCTGCGATCTCGGTTTCGAGGCTGAGCAGCGCGTCGAACTGGAACTGCTTCTTGGCATTCCACTTGTCCGGCATATGCGGCATCAGCACGCCCAGCAGGCCGCCGCTGGCGCCCCCGCCGATCCGCCCGGCATCGATCAACAGCGTGTCGATGCCCAGCCGCTCGGCATATACTGCCGCCCACAGGCCCATGATGCCGCCGCCGGCGATCAGCAGATCGGCGGATTGACCGGAGAGAAGCGCCGGACTATCGGCTTGTGGCATGACAGATATCGATCCCGATCAGATTGGCAGCAACAGCCAGCCGCTCGAATGGCGAGACGGCGATATGCCCTATTCGCAGGCCTTTGGCGATCACTTTTATTGCCAGACCGACGGCCGCCTCGAGTGCGGCCACGTCTTCCTTTCCGGCAACGGCCTGCCGGAGCGTTGGGCGGAACAGGACAATTTCCAGATCGGCGAGCTCGGCTTCGGCACCGGCCTGAACTTTGCCGAGACCTGGCGCCAGTGGAAGCTGCACCGCAGGGATGGCCAGCACCTGCATTTCATCTCCTTCGAGCTCTATCCGATGCAGCGCGACGAGATTGCCCGCGCGCTGTCGCACTGGCCGGAGATCGACGCCGAGCGCGACGGGCTGACCGCCGCCTGGCCCGATAGCCCGCAAGGCATCGTTAGTCTCGCTCTCGATCCGCAGACCCGCCTCAGCGTCGTCTGCGGTGCGGCACTCGATGGCGTCAGGGCCGCCGAACCGCGCTTTGACGCCTGGTATCTCGATGGCTTCGCCCCGTCGCGCAACGGCGACATGTGGTCGGAAGAGCTGATGCGTCTTGTCTGCGACAAGACCGTTCCCGGCGGCAGCTTCGCCACCTATGCCGCGGCCGGCTTCGTCCGGCGTAATCTCGTTGCGGCAGGCTTTGCCGTCGAGCGGCGAAAGGGCTTTGCTGGAAAGCGCGAAATGCTCTGCGGCCCGAAGGCCCTATAGGCCGGAGCGGCCCGGCAATGGCTCGCTCTTGCCGAGCCACAGCTGGATCTTCTCTTCCAGCAGCTCGGGGCTGATCGGCTTCGACATGTAGTCGTCCATGCCGGCATCGAGGCAGAGCTCGCGGTCGCTTTCCAGCGCATGCGCCGTGACGCCGATAATCGGCACGCGATGCCCCTGCCCGCGTTCGCGCGAGCGGATCGCCCGTGTCGCATCATGACCGTTCATCACCGGCATCGACACATCCATCATGATGATGCGCGGCGAATGCGCCTCCCAGGCATTGACCGCTTCCTGGCCGTTATTGACGACGAGGAAGCTCAGGCCCGTGCCCTGCAGGATCTGCGTGAAGACGATCTGGTTGACCTCGTTATCCTCGGCCACCAGCACGTCGATGAAATCGGCCTTGCGGCGCGGCGCTTCGATTTCCGGCTCTTCCGGCTCCGGCGGCTTGGCGGCGAGCTCGGCCTGCAGCCGGGCAAGCTCGGCTTCCGACGCCTGCTTGACGCGCTTGGCCCTGACAACCTCGACGATCGTGCCGCGCAGCAGATTGGCGCGCGCCGGCTTCATCAGATGCGCCTGGCCGTTCAGCGCCGCGAATTCCTTTTCCGAACCCGATATGTCCATCGAGGTCAGGAAGATGATCGGCAGGTTTTCGAAACGCCGGTCGGCGCGCAGCTTGCGCGCCACTTCGGCGCCGTTCATCTGCGGCATGTGATAGTCGAGCACCAGCGCATCGACCTCGACGCCCACCTGATGTGCCGCTTCGAGAATGGCGATCCCGGTCGCGCCGCTTTCCGCCGCCACGCCGTCGAAACCCCAGAGCGTCAGCTGTTCGCTGAGAATGCTGCGGTTCACGTCGTTGTCGTCGATGACGAGGATGCGCGCGCCGCGCACATTGACCGGCAGCGGCTTCGGATCGAGCTTGGCCGCCGCCACCGCGAACGGCAGGTTGACGGTGAAGACGGTTCCGCGCCCCGGTTCACTCTCCGCATGGATATAGCCGCCGAAGAGATCGACGAGACCGGCGGTGATCGCCAGTCCAAGGCCCGTTCCTTCGTGACGCCGCGTCGAGGAGGAATCGACCTGCGAGAACTTGTCGAACACCGATTGCAGCTTGTCGGTCGGGATGCCGATACCGGTATCCTCGATCCTGAGTTCCACCATGATCTCGCCGTCCGATCCCTGGCGGAAGCCGATATCGACGAAGACATGGCCCTTTTCTGTGAATTTGACGGCGTTGCCGACGAGATTGGTGACGATCTGCCGGAAGCGCCCGGCATCGCCGATCACGGCTGCGGGCAGGTTCGGATCGGCGCGAACGAGCAGCTCCAGGTCCTTCTCGGCCGCCGGCGAAGAGAGCAGCGTCGCCACATCCTCGACCGCCTCGACCATATCGAAGGCCGCCCTGCGCAGCTTCATCTGCCCGGCATCGATCTTCGAGAAATCAAGGATGTCGTTGATGATCGTCAGCAGCGCATTGCCGGATTTGACGATGATGTCGATGAAGGTCTTCTGGCGCGCATCGAGATCCGTCTTCGCCATCAGTTCGGCCATGCCGAGAACGCCGTTCATCGGCGTGCGGATCTCGTGGCTCATATTGGCGAGGAATTCGGACTTAGCGCGGTCGGCAGCCTCGGCGCGCGACAGCAGCCGTTCCAGCTCGCCCTCGCGTTGCTTCATTTCGGTGACATCGGTGAAGAGAGCGATCCAGTGGCCGCGCTCGCTGATCGTCGCGTCCATATTGACCCAGCGCTCGCCGGAAATATGGAAAACGGTGGTGATCGGCTGGCGCGTGGCGATGCTGCTGCGCCAGTAATGCAGCGTATCGGCCGCGGCACCGTTGAAGTCGCCGCGCTCGGCGCAGAAATTGAAGAGATCGATCCAGCCGCGCCCGGCGGCCAGATATTCCGGCGGGATCTGCAAGACGCCGGAGAGCGCATCGTTGGAAAGCTGGATGATGCCGTCCTGAACGATCGCCAGCCCCTGCGGCATCGCCCGCGTCGCATCGCGCATCAGTTCGCCGAGCGTCTCGATCGCCGCTTTGGCGTCATGGACTTCCTGCTCGCGCTGGCGGATGGCGCTGATATCGGAATAGGTCAGCAGGATGCGGTCGTCGGAGATGCGGCGGCTGTCGAAAATGATCGACTTGCCGCCCGACCAGTTGAGCTCCACCGGCTCCGGATCGTCGGCGGTCGAGAAGTGATGGCGCCGCGATTCCAGGATTTCTTCCGGCGTCTGAGTGTAACCGTAGCGCCCGAGCGCGTGATTGCGGCGGATCACGTCCATGAACGGCCGCCCGTCGAAACGGTCCTCGATCGGCAGATCGCTGATCAGGTAGAACTCGTCGTTGACGTAGAGGATATCGAGCTTGTTATCGAGGATCAGCACGCCGACCGGCAGCGAGCGCAGGATGCTCTCGATATCCCGGTGCAGCACTTCGGCATGCTGCTGCGATTGGATGAGCTCCGCCTCGCGCTCTTTCAGCGGCGAGATATCGGAGAAGGACCCGACGACATAGAGCTTGCCGTCGGGCGTCTGCACGCGGTTGACGCGCGACAGGATCGGATAGGACTTGCCGTCGGTGCTCGGCAGCTTGCCCTCGACCTCGGTCAACGAGCCGTTCTTCAGCGCCAGGCAGTTTTCTTCGTAGATGGCGCCGCCGCCGTCTTCGCCGAACATTTCGTGCTCGGTCAGCCCCAGCACCTTGGCGCGGTCGTGACCGGTGAAGGTCTCGTAATATTGGTTGGCATAGACGAGACGGTGCTGCTCGTCGCGGGCGAAGGCCGCAACCGGCAGATCTTCCATGATCGTGCGCAGCAGATCGAGCTCGGCAACGCTCTTGTGCCAGCCGGTCTCGGCGACATGCCTGGAGCCGCCGCGGTAGGCCGCATTGACGGCGAGCGGCCGCCCGTCATCGGCGAAGATGCCGACGGGGTGGTCGAGCTTTTCGATCGCCGAACGCACCCGCTCGAAATCGGCTAGCAGCGCCTGATCCGGACCGGAGGCGATAGGGCGGCGCGGCTGCGCCCGCTTCTCGAAAACGCCGAGCACATAGGCCCGCTCTTCCGATGGCATGAAGCTTTCGATCTGCACCCGCTCGTGACTTGTGGCCGCCCGGTCGAAGCAGATTGCGCTTTCCTCGGTGCCGAAGACCAGCGCCCGGCGCTCCTTGTCCTCGCGTTCGTCCTCTTCCGGCCGGTCGAGGACCTCGCGGCTGCGGCGGCCGATGAAATCGGAAATGTCGAGGCCGAAGAAATGCGCATAGGCGGCATTCACAGCGACATAGCGAAGCTCGCTGTTCTTCACATAGGCTGGCGTATCCAGATCCGCGATCCGGCTGCATGCCAGTTCCAGAAGGTTGCCTGCCGATGTCAAAAAGCGTCCACTCCCGCTGTGAATGAAATATTCACATCTGCAACCATAATGCCAAGTCGCTTAACAAGCTTTTAACCATAAAATCTTAGAGCGCGAGCGGCAGGCGCCAGAAGCGGCGTCAAAGTTGAATCAGAACGGCAGCGGCGGGTCTCATCCCCTTGCGTTCATTTGCCCTTTCGCCCTCACAAGAATGCGGCGAAACCCCGGCAATCATGACGAAAATTTAATTCCGCAAGCGCTTGTGCGACCATCAACGCGCCGCGATCGGGGCGGATTCTGACCATGGCTTCAAGACAAGCCTTGTACATGAAAGGAATTCGACATGTCCGTTCTTCATAAGACCATGGCGGCGGGCCTGATTGCGCTGACCTTTGCCGGCGCCACCTTCGCCACCACCGGAACAGCCAATGCCCGCGGCGGCGACGCCTTCTGGGGCGGTGTTGCCGGAGGCGTCGTTGGCGGCGTGGTCGGCGGCGCAATTGCCTCGCGCCCCTATTATCCCGGCCCCTATGCCTATTACCCGCCGCGGGCCTACCCGGCCTATCCGGCCTACTACGCGCCCCGCTATTGCCACACGGAATGGCGCTATGACCGCTGGGGCCAGCCCTTCCGCGCCGAAGTCTGCAGACGCTGAGTGACTGGCGGCGCCGCTTCCTCCCGGCGGCGCCGTCTTTTCCCTAGAACCAGAGATCGCGCACGCAGCGCCCCGTCGACGGCAGATCGGTGAAGGTCACCAACCCGTCGAAATGGTCGATCGCCAGATCTTCCACCGCCTCCGGCGGCGCAAGCCTGACATTGACCGCCATCCGCCGCCGTCCATCCGGTTCCAGCACCAGACCGCGCCAGGCGAGAACGCAGGCGCAGGCAGGGCAGAACAATATCTCCAGCGGCGACTTGTCCCTTCCCGAGCGCGTATAGGATGCCGTCGGTCCGTTGACCGCGACCCGCCCGCCTTCATAATCATAGGCCCAGAGCGTGCCATACCGGCGGCAGAGCGTGCAGTTGCAGGCCGTGATCGATCCCGGATCGCCTTCCAGCGTCCAGTGTGCCTTGCCGCAATGACATGAGCCGATCATCATCACGTGATCTCCTCCTTTGCAGTCGATGCGCCATCCTGCCGGAATGGACCGGCAACCGCAATCAGCCTTGATCCGGCTCAATGAGCCCGCGGCCCGCCTCGATCATAGTCGCCTCTTGCGGCCTTGCCGCATAGGAGGGCCATTCGATGACGTCGCCGATCCGCTCCATATTCGACGCGCTCGATCCCGGCGACGCGCTCGGCGAAATCCTCTTCGGATTAATCATGGCGCTGACATGGACCGTCGGCTCCCGGCTCGTCATGCATGAGGAAGGCCTCGAGGTGCGCGATCTCGTCGTCGCGACGCTCGGCTGCAACGCCGCCTGGGCGATCATCGATGCCGTCCTGTTCGTGCTCGGCACCAGTTTCTACAAGAGCCGGCGCCTGCGTCTCTTCCGGCATATCAAGGCCGCCCGCAACGAGGCGACGGCGCTTGCCGTGCTTGCCGAGGAATTTCCGATCGAGGACACCCCGTTCTCGGGAAAGACCGCCGATGCCGAAGCTCTCTACCGCTCGCTCCTGGCGCTGACCGCCCGCGCCGAGCCGCGTAAGGCATTGCTGACGAGAAACGATCTCCTCGCCGCCACCGGGATCGGCATCCTGGTTTTCGCAACCGCCATCCCCGCCGTGATCCCCTTCTTCCTGATCGCCGATGCCGAACTGGCGCTGCGCGTCAGCAACCTCGTGCTGATCGCCCTGCTCTTCATCACCGGCTATGCATGGGCAAGTTTTTCCGGTGGCAGACCGCTCTATGCCGGGTTGACGATGACCGGTCTCGGCCTCGTACTCGTGCTGATCGCCGTCGCGCTCGGCGGCTGACGCATACAGCAAAAGCACGGCACTCGCGCATCGATGGTGTGTCGTCCCTGCATCATTCTCTGCAAAGTAGAAAAGATCCGGTTGGCAAGACCGGATTTGTCCGGTACAAAATCTCCATCGCTGCAGATCAAACAGAGGAGGCGTTGCATGACATCAGTATTCATCGAAACCCTCCCGTCCGGAATGATCCGACACTAGGTCATTCCAATTCGCGGCCCGCCCAGGGCACGCGGCAAGCGGTTTTAACGTCTTTCACAGCGCCACCGATCTGCCGGGGTTATTTCGTCTCCCGTTCCGGCTGTGTCTATTCACTCTCGATTTTGGGGCCGGCTGCCCTCGATATGGCGCCGGACTGGTAAAATGACTCGCAAGAAGCTCGACTTCCGTGCCGATGCTTATCGCAACGTGCTCGGCTTTGTTTTTCGTCAATGGACGCATCGCCCTGCCCTCGTCGGCAGCATTATCCTGCTGGTCATCGCCAGCACGCTCGCCGAAGTCCTGGTCCCGGTCTTCTCCGGCCGGATCGTCGATGCGATCGCCGGCGGCAATGCGGCCGACGGCGCAATCCGCGCCTTCGTCGTCGTCGCGGCGCTCGGCCTCACCAGTGTCGTGCTGCGCTGGTTCATCTTCAACGGCATCATCCGCCTGACGCTGCGCATCATGGCCGATGTCGCCAATAGCGGCCTCCACAAGGTGCAGCGTTTCTCGACCGATTGGCATGCCAACAGCTTTGCCGGCTCGACGGTGCGCAAGATCACCCGCGGCATGTGGGCGCTCGACGCGCTGAACGACCTGTTGCTGGTCGCGCTTCTGCCGTCGGTCGTCATGCTCGCCGGCGCCAGCATCGTGCTCGGCAGCTACTGGCCAGTCATGGGCCTCATCGTGGCGGCGGGATCGTTGATCTATATCGGCGTCACGGTCATCCTCTCGATGGGCTATGTCTCGCCTGCGGCCAAGCTCGCCAATGCCTGGGATACCAAGCTCGGTGGCGCGCTTGCCGATGCGATCAGCTGTAACTCGGTGGTCAAGGCCTTCGGCGCCGAAGACCGCGAGGAAGAGCGCCTGAGCCACGTTCTCGCCAAATGGGACAGCCGCACGCGACGGACCTGGCGGCGCGGCACGCTGAACGGCACGATCCAGGGCTTCATGATGGTCTCGATGCAGGCAGGCATCCTCGGCACCGGCCTCATCATGTGGCAGAAAGGCCTGGCGACGCCGGGCGACATCACCTTCGTGCTGGCGATGTTCTTCGTGCTGCAGGGATATCTGCGCTCGGTCGGGCAGGATATCCGCAACCTGCAGCGCGCCGTCAACGACATGGAAGAGCTGGTGCTGCTCGACAAGACGCCGCTCGGCATCGAGGACAGGCCGGACGCCAGGGCGATCGCCATCGGCAAGGGCGAGGTCATCTTCGATCGCGTCACCTTCCAGTATGGCGCCCATCCGACGCCGCTTTATGACGACTTCTCCGTCGCCATCAAGCCGGGAGAGCGCGTCGGTCTGGTCGGTCATTCGGGCTCGGGCAAGACGACCTTCGTCAAGCTCGTCCAGCGCCTCTATGACGTCAATTCCGGTTCGATCCGGATCGACGGGCAGGATATCGCCAAGGTGACGCAGTCGAGCCTGCGCGGCCAGATCGCCATCGTCCAGCAGGAACCGATCCTGTTCCACCGGACGCTGGCCGAAAACATCGCCTATGGCCGGCCGGAGGCATCGAGACGCGAGATCGAGGACGCCGCGAGACAGGCAAGCGCCCATCACTTCATCATGAGCCTTCCTAAGGGCTATGAGACGATGGTGGGCGAGCGCGGCGTCAAGCTGTCGGGCGGCGAGCGCCAGCGCGTCGCCATCGCCCGCGCCTTCCTTGCGGATGCGCCCGTGCTGATCCTCGACGAGGCGACGTCCAGCCTCGACAGCGAGAGCGAAGTGCAGATCCAGCAGGCGATGGAACGCCTGATGGAGGGACGCACGACGCTGGTGATCGCCCACCGCCTGTCGACCGTCAGGGCACTCGACCGCCTGCTGGTCTTCGACAAGGGCAGGATCGTCGAGGAAGGCGACCACCAGTCGCTCGTCCGCCTCAACAACGGCATCTACCGCCGGCTGTTCGAGCGGCAGGCGCTGGAGCTCACCAAGGGCCTGGTGGCATAAACCCGAAGCACCGGAGCATAAGCCTCCGGTGCTTCGACCCCTCAGGATTTCCGCGTTAGACCCAGGACATCCTGCATGTCGTATTCGCCCGGCGCTCGCCCCATGACCCAGCGGGCGGCAGCCAGTGCGCCGCGGGCGAACATGCCGCGGTCGAGCGCCGAATGCGACAGCGTCAGCACTTCCTCTCCGGCTGCAAACATGACGCTGTGCTCGCCGACAATGCCGCCGCCGCGGATCACCGAAAAGCCGATTTCACCGGCCGGGCGCTCGCCGGTCATGCCGTCGCGGCTGCGCCGCTCGACGGATGAGAGCGCCACACCGCGGCCACCGGCGGCGGCTTCGCCGAGCATCAGCGCCGTGCCGGATGGCGCATCGACCTTGCGGCGGTGATGGGCCTCGAGGATTTCGATGTCCCAGGTTTCAGCGGGCAATGTGCCCGCGACCTGCGCGACGAGGCCGACCAGCATGTTGACGCCGATCGAGAAATTGCCGGAGCGGACGATCGCGACCTTGCTGGCCGCCCTGTTGATCCGTTCAAGCTCATCCGCCTCGAAGCCCGTTGCACCGATCACCAGCGCCGGTCCGTTTCTCTCCGCGCAGAGTTCGGCCAGTTCGGCCGCCGCCGATGCCGTGGAGAAATCGAGGATCACGTCCGCCGTCTCTATGGCCACGGAGCGATCGACAAGCCCGTCGCCGCCGGTCCGGCCGATGCTGCAGACGTGAGCAAAGGCAGGATCATCTGCAAGCGCGGCAAGAATGGCGCGGCCCATATGACCCCGGGCGCCGCTGACGGCAATTTTGACAGGTAAGGTCACAGCATCTCCATCCGCATAGGGGCAAACCGAAGCGCCGGCGCGCTTCGAACCCTGCGATATGGCAAAACGGCAGCCTTGCCTACCGTCACGATGAAGACGGTTAGCCAAAGCGCCCGGCCCGCGGCGCGGCCCGGGCATTCTGATCGCTTACCACTTCACGCGGATACCGGCGGTGCCGCCGAGCGCATAGCTGCTGCCGACATTTTCGAGCGAGGACCGGGCGGTCGCTTCGCCGTAGACGGAGGTGCGCTCGTCGTTCCAGCTATAGGAGCCGCCGAGCGTCAGACCGGCCGAGAGGCGATCGTTTTCCGTCTTGAAGCGCAGGCCCGCGACATCGACCGCCGTTCCCTGCAGGAACGCGTAGTAGAGGTTGGCGGAACCGTAGAGCTTGGCATGAACGGTCTTGCCGTCGGCTTTCTCCCAGCTCTCGTCACGATCGAAGGCAATACCGGCGCGGCCGTTCAGGCTGTCGCCGCGATCGAGCGAAACCGGCGCGCCGAAGGCGTCATGGAAGTCGTCGAAATCGATCGACGAATAGATGAGCTGCGCCTGCGGCGTGATCGACCACGAACCGGCCGAGGCAAAGCGGCGCCCCGCCTCGATGCTGAGCGTCGATCCGAAGCCGCTATTGCCGCCCTTCAGGTCGGCATTGGTGAGATCGGATTTCAGCGTCGTGTCATAGAGGGTGAACTGCCCCTGCGCGTCGGCGTAGAGGCCGTCCGCGCCATACCAGGTGAGCGTCGCGCCGACGCCCTGGCCCATCGTCTCGATCTTGCCGTCGCCGTAGATCGAGCTGACATCGCCCGTGATCGTGCCGAAATGCGCCGTCAGCCCACCGATCAGCAGGCCCTCGGCGCTCTGATAGAGCTCGCCGTCGACACCGCCTTCGGCCTTCCAGAGATCGTAGTCATAGGTAGCGCCGCTGGTGCTGGAGGCCGGATCGACGCGGCCATACAGGCCCTCGGTGCGCATCCACACGCCATCCGGACCGTTTGCCGCGACAGGATCGCTGCCGGTCTCCCAGTAGCGGTCGCCGACGCGCTGCTGCAGCGTGCCTATGGCGTTCAGCTGCTGCAGCATCTGCGGATAGACCTCGTAAATCGGCACGCCCGCCTGATAGAGCGGCGCCGTCGATGTCGCAATCAGCACCGAGCGCAGATACCAGTCGCCATCGGCAGGCGTCGCGATGCCGTTCTGATAGAGCCGGTAGGCATAAGCGCCGCCGACGACGGCCTGGTCGCCGTTATAGACATAGTCGCCCTGCAGCGTGAAGCTGCCGGCGGACGTGCCGCCAACATCGATGATCTTGATGCCCTCGACCGTCTGCGCCCCCGCGCCACCGGCATTCGTCACCCGCACGGTGGTCGCCCCCGCCGTGTTGCCTGTGACAACCAGCTGGCTGGTCGCCGACGTATCGCCGCCGAGCACCGACTGGATATCGAGCACGCCGCTATTGCCGGTATAATCGCCCGAGATCGTCAGTGCGCCCGTGGCACCGCTCCCTGCCACGATGGTCCCCGAATTCGTCACATTGCCGAAGATCGTGCCGCTGCCGCCAAGCGTCGCGAGGTTGGTAATGTCGCCGGTGACGCTGTCGGTTGCATCATCGCCGATCAGCAGCGTGCCGTCGGAGACGGTCCAGTCCGTCGTGGCCGTGCCGACGCCGTCGAACAGCCAGGTGCCGGTACCGGTTTTCTCGAAGATATCGAAATTCCGATACTGCGCGGCCACGCCGATCGAGGCGATGTCGAACGTATCCGTGCCCGCGCCGCCGATGCGCAGCGTATCATCGAGCGTCGCGTTGCCGATGACGTTGCCGTTGATGGTGGAACCGGCCTGGAGCTCCAGGGTGAAATTGGATGTTGCATTCGACATGACGATCGCGTCCGTCATGCCGCTACCGGCACTGATCGTGCCGCTATTGACGATGGTGGCGTCCGCCATCTGTACGGAGATGGCGTAGGCATTGCTGCCGCCCTCGATCGTGCCCGTACTGTTGTTGATCAGCGTCCCGTTGGCCCGGAGCTGCACGCCCTCACCGGTGAAGACGCCTCCATTGACACCGTCGCCGCCGCGGATGGTGCCATTGTTGGTCAGCGTGCTGAGGGCGCCTGCCGGACCGCCGACGAACACGCCGAGTGCGCCATTGCCCGTGGCGCTGCTTCCGCCCTGGATGAGCCCGTTATTGGTGACATTGGTACCGCGCTGCGCCTGGATAGCGAAGCCGCCGCTCCCGGCGCCGGAATTGGAGCCGCCGGTCACCGTGCCGTTGTTGACGAACGTCGTCCCGTTCAGGTTTGCGCCGGCGCTCGTTGTGGACGAGCCGTCGGGTCCGCCCGTTATCGAGCCGTTGTTGACCAGAGACGAGGGACCGGTGTTGCTGATGACGATACCGCGTTCGGCCGTCGCACCTGCAATCGATCCCTCGATCGTCAGCGTCTGCCCACCGGTGTTGGTGAACTGAAGATTGCCGATAGCAAAACCTTGAGTATCGATGGTGATCGGCTTCGTCGGCGTCGGCAATATTGAGCCGGTTGTCGAGAACCCCGCCGTCAGCTTGATCGTCGCCGTGGCGTCGCCATCGGCATTCGCCGTGTTGATCGCATTACGCAGTTCAGTATCGTTGCTGACCAGATACTCGGCCCCGAGGGCCGGGGATGCCAGACAGCTGCCGAGCAGCAACGCGGCCAAGCTTACGCCTGCGAGAAGAGTCTGCTTTTCGAAAAACCTGATGCCGGGGGTGGCGCTCACGAATATCTCCATAAAGTTGATTCTAATATGAACAATTACACGTCTTGAATACGCTCCCCCTGCCCGCGTTCGGCCGATCCGGCAAGCAACCATTAGGTTGCAAAGCGACAAACATTTTCCAAAAAACGACAGAATGTTGCGGCGCAGCAACAGAGTTTTCGACTATTAAACTTTTGTAAATCAATATGTTAAGACATTGGTAATCTTCCGAACTATATTAGAAAAATCATATGTCGCATCCGTACGCCGGAAAGCGCCTTTGCCCGCACACGCTGCAAGGAGCGGACGACATGGAACGCACTAACTGGTTGAAGTTGGCAACGTTCCGCGGATCACAGTGGCGAGGCCTGAAAATCAGGCTGACATCGCCGCCCGCTCCGTCGCTCACGGCAAACCGCAAAGCAGCCATGCACCTCATCCTCTTGACTTTCGGCGCGAACTAGACCAAATGCAGCCCAGCTTTCACCTTCCGGCCGCCGCGTGAGCGTGCCCCTGCCAGCAAATAGGAGCAGGAAGAAGGGCAAAAGCGCATTTCGTAGAGACCGCATCCCAAGACGCGGCAGAAGCGCTGGAAAGCTTTTTCCAACAAGACAAGTTCCCACTTCACGCGGGGTTCTTGACGCCAGAACGACACCGGGCCGCATTCCGCGCTCCGGCGATTTGGTTTTGGCGCGCCCTGAAAAGGTTATGACTTGACCAATTTTGAATCGCTTGGTGTTTCCAAGCCGATCGTCGCCACTCTTTTCCAGCTCGGCATCGAAACGCCGACTCCCATCCAGGAAAAGGCGATCCCCCTGCTCATCCAGGGCCGTGACCTCATCGGTCTCGCCCAGACCGGCACCGGCAAGACCGCTGCCTTCGGCCTGCCGCTCATCGAAAAGCTGATCCCGGAAGAGCGCCGCCCTGATAATCGCACCACCCGCACGCTGATCCTGGCGCCGACCCGCGAACTGGTGAACCAGATCGCCGTCAACCTGAAGAACTTCCTGCGCAAGTCGCACCTGCGCATCAACGTTGTCGTCGGCGGCGTGTCGATCAACAAGCAGCAGCTGCAGCTCGAAAAGGGCACCGACATTCTGGTCGCCACCCCCGGCCGCCTGCTCGACCTCGTCAACCGCCGCGCCATCGGCCTGACGGCCGTGCGCTACCTAGTGCTCGACGAAGCCGACCAGATGCTCGACCTCGGCTTCGTGCATGACCTGCGCAAGATTTCCAAGATGGTGCCGAAGCGCCGCCAGACCATGCTGTTTTCGGCCACCATGCCGAAGGCGATCGCCGATCTCGCTGCCGACTACCTGACCGATCCCGTCACCGTCGAAGTCACGCCTCCGGGCAAGGCTGCCGACAAGGTCGAGCAGTATGTCCACTTCGTCAACGGCAAGAACGACAAGACCGATCTCCTGAAGAAGTCGCTGACGCAGAACCCCGATGGCCGCGCCATCGTCTTCCTGCGCACCAAGCACGGCGCCGAGAAGCTGATGAAGCATCTCGATTCCGTCGGCTACTCGGTCGCCTCGATCCATGGCAACAAGAGCCAGGGCCAGCGCGAGCGCGCCCTCAAGGCCTTCAAGGACGGCGATATCAAGACGCTGATCGCCACCGACGTTGCCGCCCGCGGCATCGACATCCCGGCTGTCAGCCACGTCTATAACTACGACCTGCCGGAAGTTGCCGAAGCCTATGTCCACCGCATCGGCCGTACGGCCCGTGCCGGCCGTGACGGTATCGCGATCGCCTTCTGCGCCCCGGATGAAGCCCGCCTGCTCCGTGACATCGAGAAGCTGATGAACATCAGCATCGCCGTTGCAAGCGGCGAAGCTCCGGCCGACATGCGCGCTGCCCCGCGCCGTGGAAACGGCAACGGCAATGGCAACAACCGCAATCGCGGCGGCGAGCGCCGTGGTGGTGGTGAGGGCCGTTCCGGCGAAGGCCGCAGCGAAAACCGTAACGGCGGCGAAGGCCGCGGCAACCGTCCGCAGCGTCCGCGCCGCGAAGGTGAAGGCGGCGAAGTCCGCGCCGGTGGCGAAGAGCGCCGCGAGCGCCGTCCCCGTCCCGAGCGCCAGAAGCAGCGCAACGAGGACTTCCGCGGCCAGCGCCGTGGCGAAGCGACCCCGGATGCCGGTCCCGACAACGATCTCGCATCGACCTCGGATTTCCGCACGGCCAAGAAGCCGCAGCGCCCGAACCATGCCGGTGGCGAGAACCACAATCGCCATCATCCCGGCGCTGCCCGCAACGGCAACGGCCGTCCCGGCCGCAAGCATGGCGAGGGCCAGCAGGCCCATGGCGAGCGCAAGGACGGCTCCGGCGGCATGCGCCGCAAGGGTCCCCGCAATGGTGGCGGCCAGCGCCGCGAACAGGCCTGAGACAGGTCTGAACACTGAATTCACAAAGAGGCCGGTATCATCCGGCCTCTTTTTGTTTTAGAACCACGGTGACGGAATACTTCCGGACCGGCGGCCTTGAACAGCCGCGGCCCGGCAGCCATATGCGAACGAAATTGCAATCTGCATTGCGAGACGCCGGGGTCTATCGTCGATCAGAGCAGATTTGTTTGAAAGCCAGCGTCTGAGAGGCGGCTGGAGACGATTACGTGCATCCCATTTCAAGCTCCCATTGATCAAGAGAGATTGCCCGTGCCATTGCCTCAAAATTCCAGCGCCAAGCGCTTTCAGCTGATTCTGATCAAGCCGTCGCATTACGACGACGATGGCTACGTGATCCGCTGGTGGCGGGCGATGATCCCGTCCAATTCGCTGGCAGCACTCTATGGCATCGCCGCCGACTGCGCCGAACGCGAAGTGCTCGGCCCCGGTGTCGGCATCGATATCAAGGTGATCGACGAGACCAATACCCGCGTCAACATTCCCGAGCTTCTGGCGCAGCTTGCCCGGCACGGCAATTTCGGCATGGTCGGACTGATCGGCGTGCAATCGAACCAGTATCCCCGCGCGCTGGATATCGCCCGCCCCTTCCGCGCCGCAAACATTCCGGTGTCGATGGGCGGTTTCCATGTGTCGGGCTGCCTGTCGATGCTCGACGGTAAGGCCGTTGAGCTCGATGCCTGCCGCGAGATGGGCATCTCGATGTTCGCCGGCGAAGCCGAGGGACGGCTGGACAAGGTGCTGCAGGACGCCGCCTACGGCCAGCTCGAGCCGGTCTACAATTTCATGAACGACCTGCCGGGCATCGGCGGCACGCCTGTGCCCTTCCTGCGCAAGGAAAACATCCAGCATACGCTCGGCCTCTCCAGCAGCTTCGATGCCGGCCGCGGCTGCCCCTACCAGTGTTCCTTCTGCACCATCATCAACGTCCAGGGCCGCAAGTCGCGCTTCCGTTCCGCCGATGACATCGAGAAGCTGGTGCGGATGAACTGGGCGCAGGGCATCCACAAGTTCTTCATCACCGACGACAACTTCGCCCGCAACCGCGACTGGGAAGCGATCTTCGACCGCCTGATCGAACTCCGGGAAAAGGACGGCATTCCGCTCGGCCTGATGATCCAGGTCGATACGCTCTGCCACAAGATCCCGAACTTCATCGAGAAATCGAAGCGCGCCGGCGTCACCCGCGTCTTCATCGGCCTCGAAAACGTCAATCCGGACAATCTGACGGCCGCCAAGAAGAACCAGAACAAGATCACCGAATACCGCAAGATGCTGCTCGCCTGGAAGGCGCAGGGCATCATGACGCTCGCCGGCTACATCCTCGGCTTCCCGGCGGATACGCCCGAGAGCATCCGCCGCGACATCCAGATCATCCAGCACGAGCTCCCCCTCGATGTCATCGAGTTTTTCGTGCTCACCCCGCTGCCCGGCTCCGAGGATCACCAGACCCTCTGGCGCAAGGGCGTCGAGATGGAGAAGGACCTCAACGTCTACGACGTCGAGCATGTCTGCACCGCGCATGAAAAGATGAGCCGCGAAGAGTGGGAAAGCGTTTATCGCGAGGCCTGGTCGCTCTATTATTCGCCCGAGCATGTGAAGACGCTGCTGCGCCGCGCTGTCGCGACCGGCGCTCCGCTCGCCAGCCTCGTCAAGGTTCTCGTCTCCTTCGCGACGACCGTGCCGCTCGAGAACGTCCATCCGCTGCAGAGCGGCCTGCTCCGCCTCAAGCACCCGTCGGAACTGCGCCCGGGGCTGAAGCCGGTTCATCCCCTGCTCTTCTGGCCGCGCTTTGCCTGGGAAACCTTCAGCAAGCACATGAAGCTCGCAAGCGTTATCGTGAAGATGAGCTATGCCGCCTTCAAGATCGCCCGGGATCCGGCCTCGAAGACTTACATGGACCAGGCGCTGACCCCTGTCGGAGAAGACGACGAAGAAAAGCTCGATCTCTTCACCAAGACCGCAGGCGGCACCGCGGCCGTCAACCACGTCCGCAAGATCGCCAAGCTGACGCACACAGCGCCCGCAGCCGAGTGATCAGGCCTCGATCGCCTGAACACTCTTGCGGTTCGTCAGATAGACGCCCGTCACGACGACAACCGTGCCGAGGATGAGCGGCAGCGTCAGCGGTTCGCCGAAGGCGATGAAGGCTTCGATCGCCACTGTAGGCGGCATCAGATAGATCAGCGACGCCGCCCGCGATACCTGGCCGCGGCGGATCAAATAGAGCAGCAGCCCGATACCGCCCATCGACAGGCCGACGACCGACCATGCGAGTGCGGCGAAGGCCTCGATGGTGCCGTCGAAATGCAGGTTCTCGAAGGCAAGCGCCAGCGGCACGGTGATAGCGAGCGCGCCGAGATATTGCAGCGTCGCGATCGCCTTCAGGTCGCCGCTATGCAGATGCTTCTTCTGATAGATCGTGCCGTAGGTCACTGATGCCATGCCGATCAGGTTGATCGTCAGCGGCACCGCCGCATGCATCAGATCGGCCGTTCCCGGCTCAAGAAGCTTTGGCGAGACGGCGATCATGATCCCCAGGAAACCGAGCGCAAGGCCGAGCTTCTGCGCCGGCTGCAGCCGCTCTCCGATCAGCAGGGGCGCGGCCATCGCCGTCAGCAGCGGCTGCATCGCGGCAATGACGCCCGAGATACCGGCCGGCACGCCATTGGCAATCGCCCACCAGATGGCGGCGAGATAGAAGCCGTGCAGGAAGAACCCGGAATAAACAGCCCGCCAGACCGTCGCCCGCTCTGGCCATTTCGCCTTCAGCGCCAGACAGAGCGCCACAAAGGCCAGCGCCGAGAAGGTGTAGCGGATGGCGAGAAACGTGAATGGCTCCGAATGCATCGCCGCATATTTCGCCACGACCCAGCCGGTCGACCAGAGAAGCACGAAGATGGCGGGAGCGAAGCGGTCGAGGGTCATGATGCGGCTCGGGGCAAGAGCGAAAATATCGTTGGCTGATAGCCTCCCCGCCCGGCCGCGTCAAAGGTGAAACGTTGAAGCTAAATTCAAGTTTCGCTGATCCCCGAAAACGAAATGGCCGGGCGATTGCCCGGCCATCTCATTGTGGCTTTCGGTCGGGAGAAGGCCGTCAGCCAATCTTGATGAGCTTGCCTTCCTTGACGGACTGCACGGCAGCATCGGCGAGCGCCAGCGCCGCGAGGCCATCAGCGCCCGACGGAGAAATCTTGCTGCCCTTTTCGACCGCAGCGATGAAGGCCGCGATCTCGTTGGCATAGGCTTCGGTGTAGCGGGTCATGAAGAAGTCGTGCAGCGGCGGGCGGGTATAGCCGTCGCCGTTGGCGACTTCGATCGAAACCGGACGCTGGTTCTCGGCCGAGACGAGACCCTTCGAGCCATGCACTTCGATGCGCTGGTCGTAGCCATAGGTGGCGCGGCGCGAGTTGGAGATCATCGCCTGCTTGCCGGACTTGGTCTGCAGCAGAACAGAAACGCTGTCATAGTCGCCGGCCTCGCCGATCGCCTTGTCGACGAGAACGGCAGCCGTTGCGAAGACCGAGACCGGCTCTTCGCCGAGCAGGAAGCGCGCCATGTCGAAGTCGTGGATCGTCATGTCGCGGAAGATGCCGCCGGAACGCTTGATGTAATCGACCGGCGGAGCGCCCGGATCGCGCGAGGTAATCGTCACCATCTCGACATCGCCGATGCGGCCGTCGTCGATCGCTTTGCGCACGGCCATGAAATGCGGGTCGAAGCGGCGGTTGAAGCCGACCATCAGCTTGGCATTGGTTTCGTTGACGACCTTGATGCAGGCGCGGACGCGGTCGACATCGAGATCGACGGGCTTCTCGCAGAAGATCGCCTTGCCGGCGCGCGCAAAGCGCTCGATCAGGTCGGCATGGGTGTCGGTCGGCGTGCAGATGACGACGGCGTCGATATCCTTGGCAGCCTCGATCGCCTCGATCGTGCGCACTTCGCAGCCATAGGCGGACGCGATCGCATCGGCGGCCTGCGGGAACGCATCGGCAACGGCGACGAGCTTGGCGTTGGCATCGCCGGTCACCGCCTTGGCGTGAACCTTGCCGATACGGCCGGCGCCGAGAAGACCAAATCTGACAGTCATGAGAACCTCCCTAGGATTCGGAACAAATGGACCGAATTGCAATATTTCTGGAATTTTCATTCCATTTTCTACGCGAGCCGTCAAGCCCGCCACTCTTTCACATTTGTGAAATCCATCCTAAAGACAAGTGATGGAAATATGACCGGAGCACTTATGCAGCTGATCGACCCGAGCCACCCCGCCTACCGCAATGCCTGGGTACGCGCACTTATCGTTGCCGTTTGCCTTGGCTGGGCAGTGCTCGAATTTTTCGGCGGCGACCCCTTCTGGGGCGTGCTGTCGGGTGCCGCGGGCGTCTACGCCTTCTATATGCTGTTCTGGACCTTCAAGCCGCAGCAACCTGCCGAAGAGAAGCCGCCCGTTGCCGAGCCTGCCGAAGAAGACAAGGATCCGGAGTGATCAGCGGCTGAGACGCCGTACCGCCTCGTCGATCAGCAGATTCGCCAAAGTCATGCGCCGCGTCGCGTTGTCGCGGAATTGCGGCGCTACGCGGTCGGGATGATTGAGCTTGGCAAAGGCGCGGCGCTTCTCGCCGAGCGACTGCACCGTATCCGCCGCCGAGATCGCCAGCTCCGCCGCAATGTCGGCCGGCGCGGTGCGCGACAGATGTTCGGGCATGACGGGTTCCGGCTCTGGCTCCGGTACAGGTTCTGGCTCCGGCTCGACGACGGCGGCTTCAGGCGCCGGTAGCGGCGCCTCGAATTCCAGATTGTCGAAATAGGCCTGGCCCGGCTTCTGCCCGGCGGCCGACACCCCTTCCATCACGTCGAAGGCAAGGCCGGTCGAGAAACCATGGACGCGATGAACCACGGGCTGATCGCCCGCCTCGTCGTCATCCCCGCCCTCTTCCGCCTTCAGCCGTTCCAGAACCGACTGGAACACCGATTGTCCGAACAGCATGCTGCCTTCCTGTTTCGAAGGCGTGCAGTCTCCAACGCCAAGATGGCGCCGGGCTTGCGGCTAAGTCGAAACTGCGAGCGCCTCCTCCAGGATCAGGTCGTAAAGCAGCCGCGCGCTCGGCGGCATCGCCCGCTCTCGGGCGGTGATCAGGCTGTAGGGCTTGACGTTGATCTCGAATTCCGTCGGCAGCATGCGGACATCCGAAGCCTCCGAACTCTGGCTCGACAGGAATTGCGCCACATCGACGGCAACAGGCGCTATCGCATCCGTCTTGCAGACGATGGCGCAGGTCAAAAGCAGCGACGAGGTATTGACGATATTACCGGGCACCGGCACCCCGGCGCCAAGGAAGATATCCTCGACAGTGCGGCGCAGCAGCGTGCCCGGCGGCTGGAACACCCAGTCGTAGTCGCGCAGATCGGAAAGGCTGCTCGGCCTGCCGTTCAGCAGCGGGTGACCGCTGCGCACGATGAGACAGGCCTTCTCGACGCCGATCTCGCGCACCTCGAACAGCCGCGGATTGAGATCGTCCGGGATGCGGCTGATGATGAAGTCGTGCCGGGCTGCCAGCAGCTCCCGCGCCAGCACGTTGCTGGTCTCCACCTGGATGTTGACCTCGATGCCGGGGAAGCTCTTGCGCACCTTGTCGATGGCCGGAACGACGAGGCTCATGGCCGGCGCCGTCACCGCGCCGATGAACACCGAACCGCCCTTGCCGCTCTTCAATTCGGCGATCTCGCGGCCGGCTTCGCGCAGCTCCAGAAGGATCTTCCGCGCACGTTTGGCGAGTGCTTCCCCAAAGGTCGTCAGCACCACGCCGCGTGCCACGCGCTCGTATAGCGGCGTCTTCACGATTGATTCCATTTCGGACAGCATTCGCGATGCGGCGGGCTGCGAGATGGCGAGCGTCTCGGCGGCGGCCGAAATCTGGCCGCTATCTTCGATTGCGACAATCATGCGCAGGTGATTCAGCTTCAAACCCGCACGAAGAAAGGCGTCATCGGCAAAATTGTCGCTGTGGATATCGACGTAATCCATCGAAATAGGCTCGGAGATGATCGTCATGGTTGCGGCCTCCCCTCCGCCTTCCATCAAAAGTAATACTTTTTAACGATATACCAAATTTGTTATGCACTTTACCACTTATTCTATTTGACAGTTATAGGATTCCGTACGAGTTTGCCGCCGTGTGCTGGTTGGCACTCAACACGTGTGAGATCGTGGAGGAGACCTACTTCGTTTCTCACCATCTGAAGTAACTATCCAATCTACGGAACCTGCCACAGTTTCGTGGTGGGCGATTTTTCGTCCGCCGATCTATTAACAAGGGAGAGAGAAATGAAATCCATTATCTCATTGATGGCTGCGGCTGCCTTCGGCGTCGCTTCGTTCGTTGTACCGGCAATGGCCGCCGACAAGGGTCTCGTTGGCATCGCAATGCCGACCAAGTCCTCGGCTCGCTGGATCGACGACGGCAACAACATCGTCAAGCAGCTCACGGACGCCGGCTACCAGACCGACCTCCAGTACGCTGACGACGACATTCCGAACCAGCTTTCGCAGATCGAAAACATGGTCACCAAGGGTGCCAAGGTTCTCGTTATTGCTTCGATCGACGGCACGACCCTCTCGGACGTTCTCCAGAAGGCTCACGACGCCGGCATCAAGGTCATCGCTTATGACCGCCTGATCCGCGACTCCGGCAACGTTGACTACTACGCAACGTTCGACAACTTCCAGGTTGGCGTTCTCCAGGCTGGCACGATCGTCGACAAGCTCGGCCTCAAGGACGGCAAGGGCCCGTTCAACATCGAACTCTTCGGCGGTTCGCCGGACGACAACAACGCCTTCTTCTTCTATGACGGCGCAATGTCGGTTCTTCAGCCTTACATCGACTCTGGCAAGCTCGTCGTAAAGTCCGGCCAGACCGGCATGGACAAGGTCGGCACGCTGCGTTGGGACCCGGCAACGGCCCAGGCTCGCATGGACAACCTGCTCTCGGCTAACTACACCGACGCCAAGGTCGACGCTGTTCTGTCGCCTTACGACGGTCTCTCCATCGGCATCATTTCGTCGCTGAAGGGCGTTGGCTACGGCACCCCGGACCAGCCGCTCCCGGTCGTTTCTGGCCAGGACTCGGAAGTTCCGTCGATCAAGTCGATCATCGCTGGCGAGCAGTATTCCTCGATCTTCAAGGATACCCGCGAACTCGCTAAGGTCACCGTTGCCATGGTTGATGCCGTCATGTCCGGCAAGGAGCCGGAAGTTAACGACACCAAGACCTACGACAACGGCGTCAAGGTCGTTCCGTCCTACCTGCTGAAGCCGGTAGCTGTCACCAAGGACAACTACAAGACCGTCCTGATCGACAGCGGTTACTACAAAGAAGACCAGCTGAAGTAATTTCAGAAGTCGGCCGGAACCCGCTTTGTTGCGGGTTCCGGCCTTCGATTCTATGATCGCCTGACAGTTTTCAGGTCACGGCGCTGGATTTTTGACTATGGACAATACAATCCTCGAAATGCGGAACATCACCAAGACGTTCCCGGGTGTCAAAGCGCTCGAGAATGTGAACCTCAAGGTTCGCCAGGGTGAGATCCACGCATTGGTGGGCGAAAACGGGGCCGGCAAGTCGACCCTCATGAAAGTTCTCTCCGGCGTTTACCCGGCCGGAAGCTACGACGGCGAGATCGTCTACGAAGGCGACGTCCGCAACTTCAAGGTCCTGAAGGACTCCGAAGAGATCGGCATCGTCATCATCCATCAGGAGCTGGCCCTGGTGCCCCTGCTCTCGATCGGCGAAAACATCTTCCTCGGCAACGAGAACGCCAAGAACGGCGTCATCAGCTGGCAGGAAACCTTCAATCGCACGCGCCAGCTGCTCGCCAAGGTGGGCCTGCGCGAATCCCCTGATACGCTGGTCACCGACATCGGCGTCGGCAAGCAGCAGCTCGTCGAAATCGCCAAGGCGCTGTCGAAGAGCGTCAAGCTGCTCATCCTCGACGAGCCGACCGCATCGCTGAACGAAAGCGACTCCGACGCGCTTCTCAATCTGCTGATCGAGTTCCGCAATCAGGGCATCACCTCGATCATCATTTCGCACAAGCTGAACGAGATCCGCAAAGTCGCCGACCAGATCACGGTCCTGCGCGACGGCATGACCGTCAAGACGCTCGACTGTCACGCGGACGAGATCAGCGAAGACATCATCATCCGCAACATGGTGGGCCGCGATCTCGAAGACCGCTATCCGCCGCGCTCGGTGCCGATCGGCGAAACCATTCTCGAAGTGAAGAACTGGAACGCCTATCACCAGCATCACCGCGACCGCCAGGTGCTGCACGACATCAACGTCACCGTCCGCAAGGGCGAAGTCGTCGGCATCGCCGGCCTGATGGGTGCCGGCCGTACCGAGTTCGCCATGAGCGTCTTCGGCAAGGCCTACGGCCACAAGATCACCGGCGACGTGCTGATGCACGGCAAGTCGGTCGATGTCAGCACCGTCCGCAAGGCGATCGATGCCGGCCTCGCCTACGTTACCGAGGACCGCAAGCATCTCGGCCTGGTGCTGAACGACAGCATCCTGCACAACACCTCGCTTGCCAATCTCGCAGGCATCTCCAACAACACGATCATCGACGACATCAAGGAAAGCAGGGTCGCGACCGATTACCGGTCGAAGCTGCGCATCCGCTCGTCGGGCATCTTCCAGGAAACGGTCAACCTCTCGGGCGGCAACCAGCAGAAGGTTGTCCTCTCCAAGTGGCTGTTCTCCGATCCCGATGTTTTGATCCTGGACGAGCCGACCCGCGGTATCGACGTGGGTGCGAAATATGAAATCTATACTATCATCAACCAGCTTGCCGCCGACGGCAAAGGCGTTCTGATGATCTCATCGGAAATGCCCGAGCTTCTCGGTACGTGCGACCGCATCTACGTCATGAACGAAGGACGGATCGTCGCGGAACTGCCGAAGGGAGAAGCGAGCCAGGAAACCATCATGCGCGCTATCATGCGCTCAGGGGAGAAGAAACAATGACTCCGGTCAACCCAACAACCGAGGAAAGCAACGTCGTTTCCGTTGTTGACTACATCCGTAGCAACATCCGCGAATACGGCATGCTGATCGCGCTCGTCGCCATCATGCTGTTCTTTCAGATCTATACCGGCGGCATTCTGTTCCGCCCGGTCAATCTGACCAACCTCGTTCTCCAGAACTCGTTCATCGTCATCATGGCGCTCGGCATGCTGCTGGTCATCGTGGCGGGCCACATCGACCTGTCGGTCGGCTCGATCGTCGCCCTTGTCGGCGCGATAGCGGCGATCCTGACGGTGTCGCTCGGGGTGAACTTCTGGCTGGCCGGCGTGATCTGTATCCTCGTCGGCGCGCTGATCGGCGCGGCACAGGGCTACTTCATTGCCTATCACCGCATCCCGTCCTTCATCGTGACGCTTGCGGGCATGCTCGTCTTCCGCGGCCTGACGCTGACGGTTCTCGGCGGCAAGAACATCGGCCCCTTCCCCAAGGAATTCCAGGTCATCAGCACCGGCTTCCTGCCGGGCGACATGATCGACATCGCCGGCATCCCGGTCCAGTCGACCTCGCTCGTCCTGACGCTGATCATCCCGGCCGTTCTCTTCTACCTCGCCTGGCGCCGCCGCAAGGTCAATGAAAGCCACGGCATCGATGTCGAGCCCTTCGGCTTCTTCATCGCCCAGAACGCCATCATCACGCTCGCGATCCTCGCGCTCGGCTGGCAGCTGTCGACCTATCGCGGTCTGCCGAACGTTCTCGTCGTCATGCTGGTGCTGATCGCGATCTACACCTTCGTCACCCGCCGCACGACCATCGGCCGCCGCGTTTACGCCATGGGCGGCAACGAGAAGGCCACGAAGCTCTCCGGTATCAACACCGAACGCCTGAGCTTCTACACCTTCGTCAACATGGGTGCGCTTGCAGGTCTCGCCGGCATCATCGTCGCGCTGCGCCTCAACTCGGCAACCCCGAAGGCCGGTGTCGGCTTCGAACTGGACGTTATCGCCGCCTGCTTCATCGGCGGTGCATCGGCTTCCGGCGGCGTCGGCAAGATCACCGGCGCGGTCATCGGCGCCTTCATCATGGGCGTCATGAACAACGGCATGTCGATCATCGGCCTCGGCATCGACTACCAGCAGATGGTCAAGGGCGCAGTCCTTTTGGCCGCCGTCTTCTTCGACGTCTATAACAAGAACAAGGGCTGAGCGCTTCGGCGCCAGCTCCATGCATTCGCATTCGCAGTCATGAAAACGAATAATTCCGGCTCCCTCTGGAGCCGGAGAGGCGGAGCATTATCCGCAGCTACCCAAAGAGGATGAAGACCGTGCTTATTTCGCAGATCAAGGGTTCGAACGGAGAGATCATCGTCGCCGTGCGCGAGCCGGGCGGTACAGCGAAGGCCGTGAAGAATGCAGGCAGCGTCTATGCGCTTGCCATGGAAGCCGCAAACAAGGGCAAGTCCCTCGTCTCGGTCATCGAGGCGCACGGCTACGGCGACGCCGTCGATCTCGAAAAGGCATATGCGGATGGCAGCTTCCTGCCGCCGATCACTCATCCCGATGCAGCCCACCTGCACCTGACCGGCACCGGCCTGACGCATCTCGGCTCTGCCGCCACCCGCGACAGCATGCACAAGAAGACCACCGAAGCCGCCGAGGAAACCCTCACGGACTCGATGAAGATGTTCAAGATGGGCCTTGAGAACGGCAAGCCGAAGGCCGGCGAAAAGGGCGTCCAGCCCGAGTGGTTCTACAAGGGCAACGGTTACGGTGCGGCAGCTCCCGGCGCCCCCCTCGTCTCCCCCTCCTTCGCGCTCGACGGCGGTGAAGAACCCGAGATGGCCGGCATCTATGTCATCGCCGAAGACGGTTCGCCGTTCCGCATCGGCTTTGCACTGTCGAACGAATTCTCCGATCACGTCACCGAGCGGATCAACTATCTCTACCTCGCCCATTCCAAGCTGCGCCCTGCAAGCTTCGGCCCGGAAATCCGCATCGGCGCAGCACCCGAGGACATCCGCGGCACCTCGCGCATCAAGCGCGGCGGCAAGGTGATCTTCGAAAAGCCCTTCCTGTCGGGTGAAGCGAACATGTCGCACACCTTCGCCAATCTCGAATACCACCATTTCAAGTACGGCCTGTTCCGCGTGCCCGGCGACGTCCATGTCCACATGTTCGGCACCGCGACACTGTCCTTCGCCGATGGCATCAAGACCGAGGAAGGCGACGTCTTCGAAATCGAAGTCGCGGACTTCGGCCTGGCGCTGCGCAATCCGCTGAAGATCGACGCCGAAGAAGAAATCATCGTCAAGCAGCTCTAATTTCGCTTCATCCGGCCGCCAGACGGCCGGAGCAAAAAATTTGTAAAAGGTAGAGGAGGCTTCCAGGCCCATGACCATTTATCAGAACCTGATCGCCGGCGAATGGGTCGGCACCAATGCGACGAAGAACATCAACCCGTCGGATACCAACGAAGTCGTTGGCCTCTATGCCGACGGTTCGGCCGAAGACACCAAGAACGCCATCGCTGCCGCCAAGGCCGCCTTCCCGGCCTGGTCGCGCTCCGGCATCTGGGAACGCCACGTCATCCTGAAGAAGGCTGGCGACGAGATCATGGCCCGCAAGGACGAGCTCGGCGCTCTGCTGGCACGCGAAGAAGGCAAGACGCTTCCGGAAGCCATCGGCGAAACCATCCGCGCCTCGCAGATCTTCGAATTCTTCGCAGGCGAAGCGCTCCGTCTCGCCGGTGAGACGATGCCGTCGGTCCGCCCGAATATCGGCGTCGAAATCACCCGTGACCCGCTCGGCGTCATCGGCATCATCACCCCCTGGAACTTCCCGATCGCCATCCCGGCCTGGAAGATCGCCCCGGCTCTCTGCTACGGCAACACCATCGTCTTCAAGCCGGCCGAACTCGTTCCCGCCTGCTCCTGGGCGATCGTCGACATCCTGCACCGCGCGGGCCTGCCGAAGGGCGTTCTGAACCTCGTCATGGGCAAGGGCTCGGTCGTCGGTCAGGCCATGCTCGACAGCCCGGATATCGCCGGCATCACCTTCACCGGCTCCACCGGCACCGGCAAACGCGTCGCCACCTCCTCCATCGAGCATAACCGCAAGTTCCAGCTGGAAATGGGCGGCAAGAACCCGATGGTCGTCCTCGATGACGCCGACCTCACCGTTGCCGTCGAAGCAGCCGCAAACTCCGGCTTCTTCTCCACCGGCCAGCGCTGCACGGCATCGTCGCGCCTGATCGTCACCGAAGGCATCCACGACAAGTTCGTCGCGGCACTGACCGAAAAGCTGAAGACCGTCGTTGTCGACAACGCAATGAAGGCTGGCACTCATATCGGCCCGGTCGTCGACGAGCGCCAGTTGAAGACCGACACCGACTATATCGAGATCGGCAAGAAGGAAGGCGCCAAGCTCGCCTTCGGCGGCGAGCTCTTGACCCGCGACACCCCCGGCTTCTACCTGCAGCCGACGCTCTTCACCGAGGCCACCAACCAGATGCGCATCTCGCGCGAAGAGATCTTCGGCCCGGTCGTCTCGGTCATCCGCGTCAAGGATTATGAAGAAGCGCTGGCGACCGCCAACGACACGCCCTTCGGCCTGTCCTCCGGCATCGCCACCACCAGCCTCAAGCACGCGACGCATTTCAAGCGCAATGCAGAAGCCGGCATGGTGATGGTCAACCTGCCGACCGCCGGCGTCGACTTCCACGTTCCCTTCGGCGGCCGCAAGGGCTCGTCCTACGGCCCGCGCGAGCAGGGCAAGTACGCCGCCGAATTCTACACAACGGTCAAGACCAGCTACACGCTGGCTTGACGACCAACTGGTGATCCGGGCCGTCGCGAGGGCGGCTCGGCATTCCTCAAAAGGCAAGAGACAATGTTCAAGAAAGCGGAATGGCCCCGCAAGCTGCGGTCGCAGGAATGGTACGGCGGCACCAGCCGTGACGTGATCTATCACCGCGGCTGGATGAAGAACCAGGGACATCCCCACGACCTGTTCGACGGACGCCCTGTCATCGGCATCCTCAACACCTGGTCCGACATGACGCCGTGCAACGGCCATCTGCGCGAACTCGCCGAAAAGGTGAAGGCCGGCGTCTGGGAAGCCGGCGGTTTCCCGATGGAAGTGCCCGTCTTCTCGGCCTCGGAAAACACCTTCCGCCCGACGGCGATGATGTACCGCAACCTCGCGGCACTCGCCGTCGAAGAAGCGATCCGCGGTCAGCCGATGGATGGCTGCGTGCTGCTCGTCGGCTGTGACAAGACCACGCCCTCGCTGATCATGGGCGCCGCTTCCGTCGACCTCCCCTCGATCGTCGTCACCGGCGGCCCGATGCTGAACGGCTATTTCCGCGGCGAGCGCGTCGGCTCAGGCACGCATCTCTGGAAGTTCTCCGAAATGGTGAAGGCCGGCGAGATGACGCAGGCCGAATTCCTCGAGGCCGAAGCCTCGATGAGCCGTTCGTCGGGCACCTGCAACACGATGGGCACCGCCTCGACCATGGCCTCCATGGCCGAAGCGCTCGGCATGGCTCTCTCCGGCAATGCCGCGATCCCGGGCGTCGATAGCCGCCGCAAGGTGATGGCGCAGCTGACCGGCCGCCGCATCGTGCAGATGGTCAAGGACGACCTGAAGCCCTCCGACATCATGACCAAGCAGGCCTTCGAAAACGCCATCCGCACCAACGCGGCGATCGGCGGTTCGACCAATGCCGTCATCCACCTTCTCGCCATGGCCGGCCGCGTCGGCATCGACCTGACGCTCGACGACTGGGACCGTTGCGGCCGCGACGTTCCGACGATCGTCAACCTGATGCCGTCGGGCAAGTACCTGATGGAAGAGTTCTTCTATGCCGGCGGCTTGCCCGTCGTGCTGAAGCGCCTCGGCGAAGCCGGCCTCCTGCACAAGGATGCGCTGACCGTATCAGGCGAGAGCGTCTGGGAAGAGGTCAAGGACGTCGTCAACTGGAACGAGGATGTCATCCTCCCGGCTGAAAAGGCCCTGACGCAATCCGGCGGCATCGTCGTCGTTCGCGGCAACCTCGCCCCGAAGGGCGCCGTCCTGAAGCCGTCGGCCGCCTCCCCGCATCTGATGGTCCACCGCGGCCGCGCCGTCGTCTTCGAAGACATCGACGACTACAAGGCGAAGATCAACGACGACAATCTCGACATCGACGAGACCTGCGTCATGGTCATGAAGAACTGTGGTCCGAAGGGCTATCCTGGCATGGCCGAAGTCGGCAACATGGGTCTGCCGCCGAAGGTGCTCAAGAAGGGCATCACCGACATGGTGCGTATCTCGGACGCCCGCATGTCCGGCACCGCCTATGGCACCGTCGTCCTCCACACCTCGCCGGAAGCCGCTGTCGGCGGTCCGCTGGCCGTGGTCAAGAATGGCGACTTCATCGAGCTCGACGTTCCGAACCGCCGCCTGCACCTCGACATCTCCGAAGAGGAACTGGCAAAGCGCCTCGCCGAGTGGAAGCCGCACCACGACCTGCCGACCTCCGGCTACGCCTGGCTGCACCAGCAGCACGTCCAGGGCGCCGATACCGGCGCCGACCTCGACTTCCTGAAGGGATGTCGCGGTAGCGCAGTGGGCAAGGACAGCCACTGAGAAGTGCGAAACTCGAATGCGAAAGGCGGCCCTTGGGTCGCCTTTTTGCTTTCGTGGGTGCTGTGATCAGCAGCTCGGCCGCGGCGACACCGCCGGACGGAAGGCCGAGATCCGGTGAAAGGAATGGAGCGCCAGCCCGGAACCGGGGAACGGCACATCACGGATATTGATCGAGGAATGGCCGTGAATATCGGTCTGATTGCCGCCGATGACCCGGTAATTGCTACCGCTCCTGCCGAGATAGAGGGCAACATGGCCGCGGCAGCCTGTGTTGCCCCGCTTGAAGACGACGACGTCGCCGACCGAAGGACTGCGCGTCAGCCCGCCCGCCTTGCGGAAACTGCCGGAGACCGTGCTGCGCGTGCCGCCGTCATAGCCGCAGCGCTCCAGACACCAGTTCAGAAAGGCCGCACACCACGGCGTCCGGTCGCCGCTATGGCCGTCATCCGTGGCCCGGTAGAACTCGACGATCACAGGGTTCCAGCGGCTCGCCCATCCCGCATTATAGGCCTCGCCGTCGCGGTTCACGTCGCGAAGACCGGCGAAGTAGCGCATGACTGCCAGCGGCGTCGAACGCGGCGCGGCGTTGATGATCCGCCGTGCCGTCGCCTCCTCGGAGCCTGACGGCGGCAAGCGGCCGCGCAGGTAAAGGCTGGACGGCAGCGGCCCGGTGAAATCGGCGCCGTAGACTTTCGGACCTGCATTCGCAGGCGCCTCTGCCAGCATATCGGCTGCAAAGACGTTGCCGCCGATCGATACCGCGCAGGTCGCTGCGGCAAGGAATTCCCGTCTGCTGATCATCACAAGCCCTCCCTCCGTGATCGCACGCGACAGTCAGGTCAGGCCGGGCTGCATGCCGGCCGGTCCTAGGATTTCAACGCAAACTCCACCACCTCGGCCTCCGGCAGTGCCGCCCCCTCCGCCTTGAGCTCCGTCAGCCGGATCGGAGCCATGGTTTCCAGGATGGCGCAAAGCCGCTCGTAGCCGACCCTCTCGGTGATCTCCCGGCTTGCCGTATCCAGCACATAGAAATGCTCGCTATAGCCGAGCAGCACCGCGGCACGGTCGAGATCGCCCTCGATGCCGACGATCAGCGCCAGATGCTCGACCATGCGCGTGATCGCCGCCGGCCAGCCGAGCGAGCGCGCCTTCAGGAGCCCGTTGAACGCCGTGAGCCGCGCCTCCGTCAGCCGATCGGAAGCCAGCAGATAGGCCGTCAGGTTGCCGAAGCCGAGCGCCAGCTGGCGCCTGTTGCAATCCTCGTGGTCGATCATCTGGCGCGCGGTGCTGATCGCCGCCGCGACATGGCCCTCGGCGAACTCGAGCTCGGCAAGCGCGATCATCGCATTGACGATGCCCTGCGTGTCGCCCAGCAGGCGGGCCACCACGGAAGAGCGGTCGATCAGCGTGCGCGCCTCCGCAAAATGACCTTCGAAATAAGCCGCTACAGCGCGAGAACGCAGACAGGCCGCCAAGGGTTTTGTCGGCGGCAGGGTCGCGAGCAGCTCCAACGCTTCCTGGAGATAGCGCAGCGCTTCCTCACGCTGGCTGGGCGTCAACAGCGCCGCCCCTGCCCGCGCCAGCGCCTCGCCCGAGCCCAACTGATCACCAAGATTACGGAAATGCGCGGCCGCCTTGATCGCAGCATCGAATGTCGACTTGTCGCCATGCGAACTCACCGACGTCCGCCCCAGCCAGAGCCGCGCCGCGACATCCTCGGCGGTGTCGTCGGGAAGCGAGCCGACGGAGAGCGAGAACCATCGCTCCCGCTCCGGCAGCAGCGAAAGCTCGTCCCATATCCGCAGGCTGACGCTGGTCAGTTCCCGGCCGATATCGGCGTCCCCTTCCGGCCCGAAAGCCCATTCCAGCGAGGCGCGCAGATTGTCGATCTCCGACTGATAGGACGTCATCCATGGCTCGGTCGGCATGGACGGCCAGACGCGGCTCGCCTGCGCGTAGAATTGCGTCATGTACTCGGCAAGACGCCGCCTGCGGCCCCGCTCGCCGAGTTCGAAGAGCTTTGCGAAGGCATATTGGCGCGTGGTTTCCAGCAGCGAATAGCGGGTGTTCTCCGTCGAGAAATCGGCAGCGACGAGGGACTTGTCGGCAAGCGAGGTGATGAGCTGCAGCACATCGTCGTCGTCGATCGGATCGCCGGAGACGACCGCCGCCGCCGATTCCACCGTCCAGCCGCCGACGAAAACAGACAAACGCCGCAGCAGGGTCTGCTCCTGTTCGCTGAGCAGATTGTAGCTCCACTCGAACAAGGTCTGCAGCGTGCGGTGGCGCGGCGGGGCTCCGCGCGTTCCCTGCGCCAGCGACCGGAACCGGTCACGCAGGCCTGCCGCCAGCGCTTCCGGGCGCATGATCCGAAGCCTGGGTACCGCAAGCTCGATCGCCAGCGGAATGCCATCCACCTGATGACAGATGCTGATCACCGCCTCCAGATTGGCCTCTGTCAGCACGAAGTCTCCGGCAGCCGCCGCCGCGCGTTCGACGAACAGCCGCACCGAGGGAAACGCCATCGCCTCGTCGACCGTGCTTCCTTCCGGTGGCGGCACGGCGAGGCTTGGAACGCGAAACAGGTTTTCGCCCGAGACACCCAACGGCTCCCGCGATGTCGCGAGGACCGACATTGAAGGACAGCCGGAGAGAATGGCATCGACAGCATCCGCCGAGGCATCGACGAGATGCTCGCAATTGTCGATGATCAGCAGCGCCTGCTTTTCGCGCATGAAGCCGACGGCGCTCGCAACGGCCGTCCGGTTATGCTGGACGGCGACGCCGATCGTCCCGCAGATCTGCTCGGCCACCAGCTGCGGATCCTCCAGCCGTCCAAGCTCCACGAACCAGACGCCATCGGGATAGGCTTCCACCAGCCGCGCGCCGAGATCGATCGCAAGCCGCGTCTTGCCCGCCCCGCCGGACCCGATCAGGGTCAGCAGCCTCGCCCGCTCCAGCCGGCCGATCAGCTCGGCGGCCTCCGCCTCACGCCCGATTAACGATGTCAGCGGCCGCGGCAGGCGATCAGCCCGGGCGCCGAGCGAGCGCAGCGGCGGAAAGGCCTCGTTGATACCTTCGGCAACCAGCTGGAAGACCTGCTCCGGCTCCTGCAGATCCCGGAAGCGGTGGCGGCCGAGATCGAAGAGGTTGGACCCTTCGGGCAATCTCCCCTGCAACAGGTCGGCAACGGTGCCCGACACCAGCACCTGCCCGCCATAGGCGACGAGCAGCAGCCGCGAGGCGCGATTGATGCCGGGACCGAAGCAATCCTCGCCGCGCACCTCGACCGGTCCGGCATGCACGGCCATGCGCACATTCATGCCTTCGATCGCCCCGAAATCCTGCGCATTCAGCGCCCGCTGCGCCTGGAGGGCGGCAGAGACGGCGGCGGCCGGCGCGGAGAAGACGGCATGGAAGGAATCGCCGACCGTCTTGAACACGTGGCCGCCATGCGAAAGGATTGCCTCGCGCAGGATCGCGTCGTGCCGTTCGAGCGCCTCCCCCATCGCATCGGGGAATTCCTCCCAGCGATAGGTCGATCCCTCGACATCCGTCAGCAGGAACACAAGCACGCCTGATGTCAGCGGGCTGCCCGCCGGTTGCTGTGGCGACATTTCAAACGCCATTGCCCATCCTTCCGTCTCTAGCGGAATGCCGCGGCCCGGCCGGCCGTCGCATTCAGCAGCCGGACCACATCGGCGCGGCGCGCATTGCCCCAGTCCGGCGGACGCGACCATTGCGGCTGCCGCACGCAGGTGACGCGCCGGCATGGATAGGCCATGACGCTCTGCTTGCGCTGCGGCTCGTTCCGGTAGCCATGACCATAGGCAAACGGACAGCCGCTGCTGTCCTCGACATTGTGGCAGGCGCCAAGCAGGTGGCCGATCTCATGGGCAAACGACAGGTTCTTGATCGAACAGTCGAAATAGTTCGACGCAAAGGCCGAGGCCGCATTGGCATAGACCTGCTGCGACCAGCCGCATTCGCCTCTGTCGGTGGTGATCAGGAGCACGAGATCGGCCTTGGTCCGGTCCCGTATCGCATGGATGCCGTCCATGTAGCCGTCCCGCCGCGCCGTCAGGCGGGCCGTGTCCCGCTTCTGCGAGCCGGTCTCGGTATATTGCACGACCTGCGCATCGGCCAATTCGACCCTGGCATTCACCGAGGACTTGGCGAAAGCCGTATTCGTCTCGTTGACCGCCTGCTTGGCAAACAGCGCGATATTGCTGATCTGCGCCTTCGCCTTCGGCGTGAAGAAAACCAGCACGCGGATCGTCGCCACCGCCCTGTCGGCCTTGCGCAATTCGCGGCCCGGCATCTCGCGCTTCTCGCCGCGCCGCTGCAGCCGCCGCTCCGTGTGATCGGGCGGCAATCGATCGGTGGCGACCTTGATCATCACATGCGCGCCGCCGCCGATCGGCTCGATGCTGTAGAGCTCCTCATTGGTCCGGATCGTCGCCGAGACCTCGTTGCCGTCGACGGTGACGACGGCATTGGCAGGACTTTCCGCATTGCTGCGGTTCGCCGCTTTCTCTTCGCCCGACCAGACGAAATCGCGCGCCGTGGCCGCGACCTTGTCGTTGCCGCTCAACGAAAGCGACCGGCCCTCGCCGAGATCGAAGGTAACGTCGCCGCCCTTTTTCAACTGTTCCGGATCAACCTCAGCGAGCCTTGCCCATTCCGTCGTCGGTAGCGACTTGATCGCCTTCAGCTCGTTGTTTTCCTCGGTGCTGAGTGTGGTCGCCTCCGGCAGCAGCCGCACGAAGCTCTGCGCCTGCGCATATCCGGCAGCGCCGGCAACCAGTATGAATGCAATGATCTGTACGATTTTCCGCTCAAACATGGTGCGATCCCCCAGATGAAACAGGCGTGGCAACCGGCTGAAAAACCGGACACGCATTTCAGGAACGGCAAGATCAAGCCGTTGAATTATCGCATGTTGGCACTGTGATTAGCGCGGCCGGTCAGTCCCGCCGCTATCCGCGATGTCGCCGGGCCGACAACTTCGGTCAAAGACCCGGACAGGCATGGCGCAGGCGCGCAAAGCACCCGCACAGATCTTCTGCGGATTTTCGGAATATTGATCGGCAAAGGCCTGCATTGCTGACATGGATACTCTCCCCATGGTCAGTTGCCCACTGCATTCCTAGGTTGATTGTAGCACAGGTGCGCGATATTACAGTAGACTATATTGCGATTAATATATTTTGATCGCTATCCGTGTGACATCAGCTCTGGTTTTGGCTTTGTGCCTGCCCCTGATCTTCGACTTTCACCACCACCGACAGCTTCTCGCCCGGCGTGCCGATGCGCATGCCCGAGACGGGTGCGGCGTCGCGGTAGCAGAGACCGGAGGCGGTGCGGACGTAGCGGGCGTCGGGGCAGATCTTGTTGGCGGGGTCGAAGCCAACCCAGCCGAGGCCGGGGACATGCGCCTCGCCCCAGGCATGCGTTGCCGCCTGATCGACCTTCTCTTCCATCATCAGATAGCCCGAGACGTAACGTGCCGGGATCTGCATGGCGCGGGCGGCGGAGACGAAGATATGGGCGTGGTCCTGGCAGACCCCACTCTTCTTCTCCATCGCCTGCTCGGCGGTGGTCTCCGTGTCGCTGGTACCCGGCTTGTAATCGACGGTCTCGTGGATCGCCGCCATCAGCGCGTGCATGCGAGCGAGATCGTTGTCGCCGCTGACGGTCTTGATGAGCTCCTTGATCAGCTTGCCGGGCTTGGTGCGCGGCGTGTCGCGCAGGAAGAGCCAGAGAGGGCAGAAGCCGGTATGCGGACCAGTGACGCCGTTGCGGTCCTCGGTCTCGACCTCGCCTTCGGCGACGATGCGCGTCACCTGCTGCTCGCCTTCCAGCGAGACGAGATTGACGTGATTGCCGAACTGGTCGTCATACTCGACCTCGGGCGTCGCGCCCTCGACATGCAGCGACCAGTTGGCGACCACCTGGCCGAAGCCGCTCGGCGGCGTCAGGCGCAGGCGCTGCAGCGAAAACTGCGCCGGCTCGTCATAGCGGTATTCGGTGATGTGGCTGATCTTCAATCTCATCTCTTCATCCGCTGCTTATACGTAGAACCGGTAGCCGTTGGTGATCTCGACGCTGAGCGTGTTGTTGCGGTTGACGAATTCCTCCAGGAATTCGTGCAGCCCCTGATCGATCACGTCCTTGATCGCCCGCGCATGCAGCGACGCGCGGATCGCATCCGCCGTGTCATGCGCCGAAAGCCGCTCGCCGCCGTAGCTGCGCGAGATATAGCCGAGATTGCTGACGATCTTCTCGTAGCAATAGGCAAGCGAGCGCGGCATCTGACCATTGAGGATCAGGAAGTCGGCGATATTCGCCGCCCGGTACTCGTCGTCATAGGCCCAGCTGTAGGAACGGTGCGCCGATACCGAGCGCAGGATCGATTCCCACTGCACGTTGTCGACCGACGATCCGACTTGCGAGACCGATGGCAGCAGCACGTAATATTTCACGTCGAGAATACGCGCCGTATTGTCGGCCCGCTCGATGAAGGTGCCGATGCGGGCGAAGTTGTAGAGCTCGTTGCGCAACATCGAGCCGTGGAAGGCGCCACGGATCAGCCCCGCCCGCCGCTTGATGACGTCGATGACCTCAGGCAGCTCCGCCGCCTTCAGCCGCTTCGAAAGCAGCGCCTTCAGCTCGATCCAGCATTCGTTGGTCGCTTCCCAGGTCTCGCGCGTCAGCGCCGTGCGCACCATGCGGGCATTGTTGCGGCCGTTGTCGATGCAAGACATGACGCTCGACGGGTTGGAAAGATCGCGCAGCAGGTAGTCGATCGCATCGGCGCTCGTCAGCTTCTGATGGCCCTCGTCATAGGCCTCGCGCACGCCGGCGCTCTGCAGCACGCCATCCCAGTTATCGTCCCCCGTCCCGCTGCGTGTCAGTGACATGCGCAGGCCGGCATCGACGAGACGCGCGATGTTTTCGGCGCGCTCGATATAACGGAACATCCAGTAGAGTCCGTTCGCAGTTCTTCCGAGCATCAGTCCTCCAATACCCAGGTGTCTTTGGTGCCGCCGCCCTGGCTGGAATTGACCACCAGCGAGCCCTGCTTCAGCGCCACGCGGGTCAGCCCGCCCGGAATGATCTGTACCTTGTCGGAAACCAGCACATAGGGGCGCAGGTCGACATGGCGCGGCGCAATCCCCTTGTTGACGAGGATCGGCACGGTCGAGAGCGACAGCGTCGGCTGGGCGATATAATTGTTCGGCCGCGCCTTCAGCTTCTCGGCGAAATCCGCCCTCTCCTTCTTGGAGGCCGTCGGCCCCACCAGCATGCCGTAGCCACCGGAGCCGTGAACCTCCTTGATGACGAGCTCCTCGATATGCTCGAGCACATATTTCAGGCTCGACGGTTCCGAACAGCGCCAGGTCGGCACGTTCTCCAGGATCGACTTGCGGCCGGTATAAAATTCGACGATCTCGGGCATATAGGAATAGATCGCCTTGTCGTCGCAGATGCCGGTGCCCGGCGCATTGGCGATGGTGATATTGCCCGAGCGATAGACGTCCATGATCCCGGGAATGCCGAGCGCCGAATCCGGACGGAAGGTCAGCGGATCGAGGAAATCGTCGTCGACGCGGCGGTAGAGAACGTCGATCGCCTCATAGCCGCGGGTGGTGCGCATCTTCACCTTGCCGTCGATGACGCGCAGATCCGAGCCCTCGACCAGCTCGACGCCCATCGTGTCGGCCAGGAACGAATGCTCGTAGTAGGCGGAGTTGTAGATGCCGGGTGTCAGGACGGCGACGCGCGGCTTGCCCTTGCAGCCGGGAGGCGCAAGCGAAGCCAGCGACTGGCGCAGCAGATAGGGATAGTCCTCGACGCGCTGCACCTTGTTCTCGTGGAACAGCTCCGGGAACATCTGCATCATCGTTTCCCGGTTCTCCAGCATGTAGGAGACGCCGGAAGGCGTGCGGGCATTGTCCTCGAGCACGTAGAACTGGTCCTCGCCGGTGCGCACGATGTCGGTACCGACGATATGGGTATAGACGCCGCCCGGCGGCCGGAAGCCGATCATTTCCGAGAGGAAGGCGACGTTGTTCTCGATCAGCTCGCGCGGAATGCGCCCTGCCCGGATGATTTCCTGCTTGTGGTAGATATCGTCGAGAAAAGCATTCAGCGCGATGACGCGCTGCTCGATACCCTGGGCGAGCTTGCGCCACTCACGGCCGGAGATGATGCGCGGGATGATGTCGAAGGGGATGAGCTTTTCGGAGGAATCCGCATGCCCGTAGACCGCAAAGGTGATGCCGGTTTTCCGGAAGATGTTTTCCGCGTCGCGGGATTTTCCAATCAGATGCGCCCTGTCCTGGGCATTGTACCACTCGAAATATTTCTCATATGGCTGACGCGGACTTTCGCCCCCGGTGATCATTTCATCAAATGCCAAAGGTGTGGCTCCCCTTTTTTGTTCATTTGAATACAACGCAAATAGCAATGCAAGAACCATGCACAGTTCGCAGGGAAGATTTGTAAAATCGTCTGCAACGCCGAAAAGCGCCGAAAAACTGGGCATTTAAGCAAGGATGGCACGAAGCGCGAAAGTTTCAATCGCCAGGGCCAGCACAAAATATAAGCAATTGATGATTTTACGCCCTGGCGCCCGATTCAATTCGCGGCAGCGAGCAGGAAGCATTTGCGCCTATGCTGAATGAGCAGAACGATCCGGAGCCGGACATGAACGAGATTGGCGCCTTATTGGGATCAGGCAAGGAAGCCGATGTCCATGCCTATGGTGATCATGCCCTGAAGCTCTACAAATCGCCGGGCGTAAAAACGCCGGCCTTTCGCGAGGCCGCAAATCTCGCGGTCGTCGAACGCCTCGGCCTCCCCGCGCCCCATGTCCACGCTGCCGGCAGATATGACGGGCGCTGGGGTATCGTGATGGACCGCGCAACGGGCGCATCCTTTGGCACCCGGATCAAGGCGGAGGGCCTTCAGCCGGTCCTGGCAGAAATGGTGCAGCTGCAACTTCGCCTGCACGCCGTGCCGGGGACCGGGCTCGCATCGCTGAAAGACAGACTGACAGCGAACATCCGGAAGGCGCCGGAGATTGGAAGCGCGCTGCGGGAAACACTGCTGCGGCAGCTTGCGGCTCGTTCAGAACAGGACCGCGTCTGCCATGGCGATTTCCATCCGTGGAATATCCACGGCGCCGGGGACCAGGCGATCATCCTCGACTGGCTCGATGCCTGCTGCGGAGATCCGCTCGCCGACGCCTGCCGCAGCTATCTGCTCATGCTGCATGCGATGCCGGAGGCGGCCCGCATCTATCTCGAAATCTATGCCGGTCAGAGCGGCCATCCTGCCGATGAGATACTCGCCTGGCTGCCGCTCGTTGCCGCAGCACGTCTCACGGAAGGTGTCGACAGGGAACGCGATCAGCTCCTGCTGCTTGCGGCCAGTAGGAGCGCTTAAGCCGAACGCTCCAGCCCCACCTGGCTGCCGCCACCGAGAATATCTTCGTCGAGCAGCGCCAGCGCCCGGTTCAGGTGTCCCTCGAAGACGAGGTTCTGCTCGTCGGCGACGACGCGCAGTTCCGGCATGCCTTCCAGGCGCACCAGATGCGATTGGCCGAGCCCCTCCTCGATCCCCTGCCGCAGCAGATCGTAATAGCGCGTGCCGGGACCGGTGATCGCCACCGGCATGCGTTCGGTCATGCTGAGCATGCGCGACAACCCGTTGCCGAGCGCCAGCCCCGCCTGGCGGAAGGCGAAGGCAGACATGCGGTGACCCTGACGGGCGCGGGCCGCGATCTTGTCGAGTTCGCTGACGGGGACGAATTTGGCAGGGATGGTATCGAGCGGCACTTCGAAAGCGGTTCTGAGGATCGCATAGAAGCCGGCATAGGCCTCGATGCATCCCTTGGTCCCGCATCGACAAAGCCCGCCATTTGGCGTGTGCAGCATATGGCCGAAATTCGGCGCCGAGGTCTCGTGGCCGCCATTCGCCCCGCGCCGGACGATGCCGAGCCCGATGCTGTGGCCGAGCGACAGCGCTGCCAGCGAGCGGAAATCGGCGCCCTTCACATTCTCCTCATGGGCGCCGAGTGCGGCGGCGACCAGCAGCGTTTCATTGTCGAGAATGACGCGCGCCTGCCATTCCGGCCGCAGCAGCGATTCGAAATCGATCCGGTCCGTGCCGAAGATCGGCGACCAGAGCAGCACGGGTTCGGCGGCATTGACGAGCCCCTTGCTGCTGATCGAGATCAACAGCACCCGCTCCTGCGAAATGCGCGAGCGCTGTAGGATGCGCTCCAGCCCCTCCTTGACCGCGGCGGCGAAGGCGGGCGCCCCCGCCGGATCGTGCGAGCGCCCCTCGCTGAACCGGTCGATCAGCTTGCCGGCATAATCGACCAGCGAATATTGCACGGCGTCCGAGGAGATGATGACGACGATCAGATAGCCGCAGTCGCGCCGCGGCCGGAACAGCACGCGCGGACGCCCGCGCCCGCTCGCCGCCTGCTGTTCGGAGCGCTCGATGATCTCGGATTTTTCGAGATCGGCGGTGATCGCCGAGACGGTGGCGGAGGAGAGCTGCGTGTAATCGGAAATCTCGGTATGCGCGAGCGCGCCGTGGCGGCGAAGGGCCGCGAGAACAAGCCCGCTATTCCTTTGCCGCACAGACTCTGTGCTCGATTTGGTCAGCATGAATGCCGCCCTTCCCCCGCTTCCGCCCTCGTTTCACAAGCCATCTCCAACAACTTCTGAGTGTCGGACGATTCTGCCGGTAGTGGCCTGTTGACAGTTGAAAAAATCTCTGACACTAAATTTCTCGACTGTCGAGAAAATAATTAGTTTTCTGGACAGCGATCCGCGGCGGCCGGAGGAAACCACTGGCTGGGGCTGGCCGCTCATCACTTGGGAGGATAGTTATGAAATCTATTATGAAGCTGATGGCGGGCGCCGCCATCCTCGTTTCCATGCAGACGGCTGCAATGGCCGCCGACCTCGTCGTTGGCGTGTCCTGGTCGAACTTCCAGGAAGAGCGTTGGAAGACCGACGAAGCTGCAATCAAGAAGGCACTCGAAGCCGCTGGCGCGAAGTACATCTCCGCTGACGCGCAGTCTTCGGCCGCCAAGCAGCTGACCGACGTCGAATCGCTGATCTCGCAGGGCGCAAACGCCCTCATCGTTCTGGCTCAGGACTCCGACGCAATCGGCCCGGCCATCGAAAAGGCTGCTGCTGAAGGCATTCCGGTCGTCGGCTACGACCGCCTGATCGAAAATCCTGCTGCCTTCTACATCACCTTCGACAACAAGGAAGTCGGCCGCCTCCAGGCTGAAGGCGTCTTCAAGGTCAAGCCGGAAGGCAACTACGTCTTCATCAAGGGCTCGTCTTCCGACCCGAATGCTGACTTCCTCTTCTCGGGCCAGATGGAAGTTCTGAAGGCTGCAATCGACGCCGGCAAGATCAAGAATGTCGGCGAAGCCTACACCGACGGCTGGCTGCCGCAGAACGCGCAGCGCAACATGGAACAGTTCCTGACCGCCAATAACAACAAGGTCGACGCAGTCGTTGCTTCCAACGACGGTACGGCTGGCGGCGCAGTGGCTGCTCTCGACGCACAAGGCATGGCTGGCTCCGTTCCGGTTTCCGGTCAGGACGCCGACAAGGCCGCTCTGAACCGCATCGCGCTCGGCACCCAGACGGTTTCCGTCTGGAAGGACTCGCGTGAACTCGGCAAGCGCGCTGCTGAAATCGCCCTGCAGCTCGCAGGCGGCACCACCATGGACAAGGTCGACGGTGTCACCACCTTCGACGGCGGTCCGAAGAAGGTGAAGATGCAGTCGATCTTCCTGAAGCCGCTCGCCATCACCAAGGAAAACCTGAACGTCGTCATCGACGCCGGCTGGATTTCCAAGGCTGAAGCTTGCCAGGGCGTCAAGGCCGGCAGCGTCAAGGCCTGCGACTAATCCTCGACGGGCAACCGACATGCCGGCGCCGCAGCGGCCACGTTGCGGCGCCGGATGCGGATGAGCACAGGAACATGGCTCTCCGCCTCGCCAGCACCGCGAACGCTTTTCATTCCCTGCCAAAATAGCGCCGTGCCTTGAACGCCTATTTCGGAAGCCTCGCGATGATCGATTTGAAGAACAGGGCAGCGAACCGGATTTTTCGGGCATCCGGCCTGCGCCCAAACAATGGGGGAAACGGCAAACCCATGGCAGACCTCACCCAATCGTCATCCAGCAACCCGCGCACGGCTGACGCTAACGCTTTCACGCGCTTCCTGCGCGCCACCGAGATCGACACGCGTCTGCTCGGCATGGTCGCGGCGCTGCTGGTCATCTGGATCGGCTTCCACCTCTATACGGGCGGGCTGTTCCTCACCCCCCGCAACCTCTGGAACCTCTCGGTCCAGACGACCGAGATCGCGGTTCTCGCGACGGGCATGGTGCTCGTCATCGTCACCCGCAATATCGACCTGTCGATCGGCTCGATGCTCGGCCTCGTTGCCATGATCATGGGCGTCGTCCAGGCGAAATTCCTGCCGCAATATCTCGGCTTCGACAATTCCTGGACATGGGTGATCACGCTTGCCGCCGGCCTCATCGCCGGCACGCTGATCGGCCTCTTCCAGGGCGTCATCATCGCCTTCATGGGCGTGCCCTCCTTCATCGTCACGCTCGGCGGCTTCCTCGCCTGGCGCGGCCTTGCCTGGTACGTCACCTCGGGCCAGACGGTCGCGCCGCTCGACACCACCTTCCGCATCATGGGCGGCGGTGCCGAAGGCGCCGTCGGCGCCACCTGGAGCTGGATCATCGGGCTTGTCGCCTGCGTGCTGATCGTTCTCGGCATCATCGGCTCGCGCCACCAGCGCAAGCGCTTCAACTTCCCGCGCCGTCCGCTCTGGGCCGAATATTTCCTGGCCGTGCTCGGCTGCGCCCTCGTGCTCGGCGCCATCTGGGTCTCGACCATCTATTACTGGCCGGTCGCCATCGCCAAGAAATATGCCGAAGCCAACGCCATCGCCTGGCCCGAAACCGGTCTGTTCATCTCCTACGGCATCGCCGTACCGGTGCTGATCGCCGTTCTCGTCGGCATCGTCATGACCTTCATCGCCACCCGCCTGCGCTTCGGCCGCTATGTCTTCGCCATCGGCGGCAACCCTGAGGCGGCCGAGCTTGCCGGCATCAAGACCCGCTGGGTCACCGTCAAGATCTTCGCGCTGATGGGCTTCCTCGCAGCCGTCGCCGCGGCGATCTCGACCGCCCGCCTCAACGCGGCCGCCAACTCGCAGGGCACGACCTACGAGCTCTACACGATCGCCGCAGCCGTCATCGGCGGCACGTCGCTCGCAGGCGGTACCGGCACGATCGCCGGCGCCATGCTCGGCGCGCTCGTCATGCAATCGCTGCAGTCGGGCATGGGCCTCGCCAATGTGGATACCCCCATCCAGAACGTTGTGGTCGGAGCCGTCCTCGTCGTTGCCGTCTGGCTCGACACGGTCTATCGCTCGCGTGCCAAGTAAGAGGAGTACGATCCATGACTGAACAACGCACTCCCCTTGTGGAACTCAAGAATATCTCGATCTCCTTCGGCGGTATTCACGCGGTCGACAATGCCTCCGTCGATCTCTATCCCGGCGAAGTCGTCGCCCTTCTCGGCCATAACGGCGCCGGCAAGTCGACGCTGATCAAGATCCTGTCCGGCGCCTACAAGCGCGACAGCGGCGAGATTCTGATCAACGGAGAACCTGTCGATATCCGCAATCCGCGCGATGCCAAGAAATACGGCATCGAGACGATCTACCAGACGCTCGCCGTCGCCGATAATGTCGACGCCGCCGCCAACCTCTATCTCGGCCGCGAAATCCGCACCAAGTGGGGCACGCTGGATGACGTCGCCATGGAGGCCTCGGCCCGCGAGGTGATGGGCCGCCTCAACCCCAACTTCCGCCGCTTCAAGGAGCCGGTGAAAGCGCTTTCGGGCGGCCAGCGCCAATCGGTGGCGATCGCCCGCGCCATCCTGTTCAACGCCCGCATCCTGATCATGGACGAGCCGACGGCAGCGCTCGGGCCCCAGGAAACGGCGCAGGTCGGCGAGCTGATCAAGCAGCTGAAAAAGGAAGGCATCGGCATTTTCCTGATCAGCCACGACATCCACGACGTCTTCGACCTCGCCGACCGCGTCTCCGTCATGAAGAACGGCCAGGTGGTGGGCCACGCCCGCACCGAAGACGTCACCAAGGACGAAGTGCTCGGCATGATCATCCTCGGCAAGGTGCCCCCCAAAGCCATCCCCGGCCCCGGCGCCATGCAGGTCTGAGGCATCACGACAACAGAAAAGCCCGCCGCCCCAGACAGCGGCGGGCTTTTCATCCGAATTCCGGTGACACCACCAGCCATTCCGCCGATTTCGCCATTTGGCGATTGAAGAGCGCCGAAAGCTAGGCTAAGAACCACCACATCGGACAGGCGATTCAAACCGCCACGGCATGCACCCGTAGCTCAGCTGGATAGAGTGTTGGATTCCGATTCCAAAGGTCACAGGTTCGAATCCTGTCGGGTGCGCCATATCTTCCAGAAACTTCCGGCTACCGCGCACGCACCGCACGTCCGCCGTTGTTAAGCTTCAGTTAATACTCAAAAGCCATAACTGGGATCGACCCCGCAACTATCGAGTGCTTCGCAATGCCCGTGAGCGCCCTCTCCGTTCTCTCGCCAGATGCGCTGGACGACTATATCGATCTGAGGTCTGTGCCCAAGCATCGGTCTTTTGGCCAGAACGACACGATCGACAGGCTGCGCAAGGCCGTTCCCTTCGACTTCATTTTCATCTCCGGTCTCGATGTGGATCACTATCGCTTCGGACAGGGGTTCTCCATCGATACCGATTTGCCGCCCGCCTTCATCGAGGCCTATATGGGCGACAAGATCCCGCAGATCGATCCTTTTGTGCTTGCGGCAAAGTCATCGACGAAGGTGGTCGTCGAGAGCGAGGTCTACGCACATTGCGAGGTCCCGCAGCGGCTTCTTTACCTGCAGCGAACGTTCGGCGTGCACAATCGCACGATCGTACCGATTTTCCGCGATGACACCGTATACGGAGCCGTCGGCTACACGCGCCAGACGCCCTTCGATGACGACGAGCTCGGTTTTCTCGAATTTGTCTCCGAAGCGGTCCATACGGCATTTACCAAGCCATTGATGGAGCGCTATGCCGCAGAGCAGATGCGCCTTTCCAAGGGAGAGATGGCATGCCTCTCCCAGGCGAGCCTTGGCTTGACGAGCGAAGGCATCGGCAGGGCGACCGGTTATCAGCTGGAGACCGTCAACAGCTATATAAAGTCTGCCGCCAAGAAGCTCGGTGCCGCCAACAGGACGCAGGCCATTGCCGAAGCGATCCGGCGCCGACTTATTGCCTGATGCATTTCCACAATTCATAGGCTGCCAAACGGTCCATACGGCCCGCGTGGGAGAGCGCTATCCGGCGCTCACACTTTTCGTTCACCTTAAGGCTGAGCCTATTCTTAACGATGTTTTTCCTTCGCACCCCAGAAATGGGGTCCTGTTTAGACTTTGCTTTATCAGATTTACGAAATGTGAGGGAATGACCCCTAGTTTTGGGGTGTCCGGGCATCACTGCCTAGGCCGACATGATGTCGGCTATGTCCTGCTACGCATCGCGTGGGTTGCAGCCATCGGACGCCGCCTTTCAGGCATGCCGTCGTGACATCCAGCGCCAAAAGCCGCTGATTTTTCAAGGTGTTTACATGCGTCAGCTTCTCACTTCGGTGGCATTCGCCGCCGTCGCCCTCCTTCCTATGCCTTCATTCGCGCTGGATGCTCCCAAGGGGGATGTCATCCTGACGATCACCGGAAAGCTCGATCATCCCAATGTCGATGGTACCGCGCAGTTCGACCTGCAGATGCTAGAGGCGCTGCAAGGCCGCTCGGGCAGCATGGAGACGCCCTGGACAACCGGCAAGGTCGAATTCTCGGGGCCGCTTTTCCGCGCAGTCCTCGACGCCGCAGGTGCGCATGGCTCCGATCTCAAGCTGGTGGCGCTGAACGACTACGCTGCAGACGTACCTTTTGACGATGCCACGAAGCTCGACACGATGCTGGCGACGCGCATGGACGGCCAGGTCATGTCCGTTCGTGACAAGGGGCCCGTCTTCCTGGTCTATCCCTTCGACAAGGACGGCTCGCTCTATAACGAGAAATACTTCTCGCGTTCAGTGTGGCAGATCAAGGCAATCGAGGTGAAGTGATGCCCGACGGCGCCCGCGCAAACGGTGACGTGATCAGGAAGGTCAGCAAGGCGACGGCACTGCTCCAGGCCTTCGCGACCGTTCTTTTGATCGGGCTCATCTATCTGATGTCGGGTATCTATCAACGATACGAAGCTCTTCAGGATGGCGTGCGCGAGAACGCGCTCTGGTCGGTCTATCAGCTCGACCGGGAAGCACGCCGCCTGAATGAGGAAGCGGACATCATGCTTGCAACCGACGACTTTTCGTTGGAAGCCGCCAAGGCACTTTCCACCCGATACGACATTCTATACTCGCGCATGAGCATCCTGAAGCGGGCGAATTTTGACCTGCGGCTTTCAGAGGACCCTCAACTTGAGGAGATCGTCAAGAAAATCGAGCCGCTGGTCATGTCCGAAGCGTCATGGTTCGACGCCTTGGCAAAAGGAGCCGACGTCGACAGGGACCGGCTCCAGCATTTTGCCGACGACATGGCGCCGCTTGTGAAGAACACGGAAGCGCTGCTCACCCAGGTCAACAACAAGGTGAGCACCGACCGTGCCGAGGCACGAGACGCGCTGCAAATGCTGCAGCTCAAGACCGGCGGGCTGACCGTGGTGCTTGCCGCCAGTGTCGGCTTTCTCGTGTTCAGCCTTCGGCGCCAGCTCAAGTCGGTTCGCTCGGCAGGCCTTGTTTTCGAGGGATTGGTGCGGGAGCTGCGTGAGGCCTATTCCAGCGCTGAAGCCGGCAATCGCGCCAAATCGCAGTTCATGGCGACCATGGGTCATGAAGTCCGCACGCCGCTGAATGCGATTCTCGGCACTGCCGAACTGCTGGAGCTTGGCGGCCTTCCGGAGCGGACCAAGGCCGGCGTGCAGACGATCCGCCGGTCTGGCGAAGCCCTGCTTGAGATCCTGAACGAGATCCTTGATTTCGCCAAGATGGAAAGCGGCCGCATCGATGTCAGTCTGGCACCGGCAAACATTGTCGAGGTGATTACGAGCGCAGTTGAGATGATGCAGGATCGCGCTGCCGAAAACGGCGATACGCTTGTTGCCGACATCGACGATTTCGACGAAGCGGACTTGATCGTGACCGATGCCACGCGCATTCGTCAGGTCGTGCTCAATCTGCTCAGCAACGCGGTCAAGTTTACCTCCGGCGGCGCCGTCGTCCTCAAGATGACCAAGGGCATGGCGGATGGCGCACCGGTGATCCGGCTCGCTGTCAGCGATACAGGAATCGGCATCGATGCGGCAGGACAGGAAAAGCTCTTCAAGCCATTCTCCCAGGTCGACGCGACAATCGGCCGGAAATACGGGGGGACCGGCCTCGGGCTGACGATCTGCAAGGAAATCATCGACGCTTTGGGCGGCACCATAGGGGTCACGAGCGTCCGCAATGAAGGCAGCACCTTCTGGTTCGAAATCCCCGCAGAACCGGTCGCCCGGACCCCGGAACGGGCGAACGCCAGCCGGCCATGCAGCATCGGCATCGATGATCTGCCACGCCTGAGGGTTCTGCTTGTCGAGGACAACGCCGTCAACCAGCAGGTCGCCGCCGGATTTCTTCGCCATCTGCACCAGGATTTCGTCGTTGCAAACGATGGCCTCGAAGCCGTGAAGGCAATGTCGGAACAGGCATTCGATCTCGTGCTGATGGATATGCAGATGCCGAACATGGACGGCATCGAAGCGACGCTGCAGATCAGGCAGATGAGCGCTCCGGCCTGCACCGTTCCGATTGTCGCCATGACGGCGAATGCGTCTGATGACGATCGCCGCCTCTGCGTGGAAGCCGGGATGTCGGACTTTCAATCAAAGCCGCTGACACTGGCGCAGCTCGCGGCGGTGATAGCACAGCAGAAGACGGGCGATGTGGCGGCGCTACGTCCCCCCGTGGACGATGCGAGCGACATCAACCTGCGGCAGAAAGAGCTGACGGATGTCCTCGGAGAAGACGGCTTTGCCGAACTTCTGGACAGCTTCTTTTCGGATGCGGCTTCCATTCTCGGCGAACTGTCGCTCGCCCTGAAGGATGGCGATGCCAGGTCTCTGGACCGCATGCTTCACAGCCTGAAGGGCGCAGCCAGCAATGTCGGCCTTCAGGACATCGCCGACCGTGCCCAGCGGCTGCGGGAAGTCCCAGTTGATACGAATGAGCTGCTCGACATCAAGCGGGCGGTAGACACACGGCGGCAATCCTATGCCGCATAAGGAGCAATGATGCGGATCCTTCTTGTCGACGACAATCAAACCAATCTTATGCTGCTGACAAAACTGGTTGCGAAGCTTCCATCCTGCGAACCGGTACCGTTTCTGGACCCTTCCGATGTCCTCGCAGCAATGCCGAAGCTGGAATACGATATCGCGGTAATCGACTATCAGATGCCGGGCTACAACGGCGTTGAGCTGTTGCGCGAGATCGAGATGTTCGAGCGCTACAAGGGCAAGCCCGTGGTCATGATCACGGCCGATACCGACATGGCGACCCGCATGGCCTGTCTCGATGCCGGTTCGATCGATTTCCTGAACAAGCCGGTCAACCCGCTCGAATTCCAGGCGCGAATGAAAAACCTCATCGCCCTTGTCGATGCGCGCAACAAGCTGGCCGACAAGGCGGAATGGCTGCGCGAAGAGGTCGAGAAGGCAACCTGCGAAATCCGTGAGCGCGAGGAGGAGATCATTGATCGCCTTTCGATCGCGGCCAGCTTCAAGGATGCAGAGACAGGTCTTCACACGAAGCGCGTCGGCGAATATTCGCAGCTCATCGCTCGCGCGCTCGGCCTTCCTGCCGAAGAATGCTCCGACATCCGCCTTGCTGCCCCCATGCACGATATCGGCAAGGTCGGCATCCCGGATGCGGTTCTGTTGAAAAAGGGTAAGCTCACAGAGCAGGAGTTCGCGGCCATGCAGAAGCACACGCTTCTCGGCTGCGACATCCTGCGCGAGTCAAAATCCAGCCTTCTGCAACTGGCTGCAACCATCGCCGCAAGCCATCACGAAAGGTGGGACGGTCAAGGCTATCCGCGCCGCCTCGCCGGCCGCGAAATTCCGATATCGGGACGAATCGTGGCTGTCGCCGACAATTTCGATGCGCTGACATCCGCACGGCCCTACAAGGAAGCATGGCCGGTGAGCCAGGCCGTCGACCATATCCGCGAGAAATCAGGCACGCAGTTCGATCCGCAATGCGTTCGCGCCTTTGAAGAGGCGTTGCCCGCCATTCTATCCGCCCGTGAGGCGTTGCAGGATAGCTCGTCCGTCTTTCAGATGACGGCCTGACGCCTGCTCCGGCGAGCCTTTGCTCCGCGCAAAATCAAAAACGGCGCCCTACTCCCGGCGCCGCTTCCATCTCATCCCTCACCAAACCTCAAACATCGCACCGGAACACCGCCACGTCCGTGTGGTTCCCGGCAAGCTCGATCGTTCTGAACCGCCCGGTCTTCCGCAGCGTCTCCGAGAGGCGCTCGTGGAAGAACACCAGGTAGTTGCTGTCGACGTGGCCGTGGCGCACTTCGTAGCCGGAGATGATCAGGCGCTTGGCGGTGCGCGATGCGGCGAATTCGACGAGTGCGCGATAGACCTCCGGGTCGCCCTGGTGGATCAGCACTTCCATGCAGATCACCACGTCGTGCAGCGGTATGGTGTCGGCATGGCGCTTGAGGTCGAAGACCTGGAAGCCCCATTCCGGCTTTGAAGCCTTGGCGATGTCGATCGCTTCCTGCGAGCGGTCGGGCTCGGCATAGCCGTGGTGGCCGGGAACATGGCCGTAGTAATTGTAGTTCGAGCTCAGGGGCTCGTAGGCAAGGTTGCCGGCGGTGATCGTCAGCCACATCGCCACCTGATCGACATTTTCCGACCGGCCGGCGCGCTGCAGCGGTTCCGGGTTGGCAAGCAGCCACAGCGCCCATTTGCGCCACTCGGTACGCACGGTAGCAAGAAGCGGCTTCGGAATGACATAGACGCCGCCGTTGCAATTGCCCCGGAAGGTTTCGTCACGGTGATCGGCCCACATATCGAGGAAGAAGCGGCCGCCGTTCATCAGGCATTCTGGCCGAAGCATCTGGGCAAGATCTGATCCTCAACGCAGCGGGGAAATCCGGCCCGCCGGACCTCCCCGCGTTTAGTTCGCCGCGCTCAGCCCTGCGGCATCGGCACGCATTCCTTGATGCGCGGATTTCCGGGCGTCGAGCCGGTCACCTGCTTCACCTGTCCGGCCGGGCAGGTGCCGTCGTCGACAAGCACCTTCTTGCCGGTCGCCAGCGTGCCCTTTGCGGGCTCCTGCTTCAGGATTGTCTGGCAGCTGGCCAGCCCGACGGCCAGAAGAACCGTCAGCAGATATCTGAGTTTCATGTTGTCCCCTTTCCCGATGGTCGGCGGGAACCGCAGCCGGATCCGATGTCCGGCCGTCAACCCCGCCCGTCTCAGGATTTACAACCCCTTCCCCCGCCCGGCATGCTCCACCTGGAGTATAGAGAAACCGCCTCCTGCGGCTGCCACGCCTGCTACCCGGGCGGACATATGAGCATCGCCTTTAGGAGGACTGTTCAACGGCCTTGCGATCTGCGACAACCGAGGCGTGTTCTTTTCTTGATCAAATCCGGGATGGGAAATGCAGCAGTCCGCCGACGTGTCCGTTCAGTTGATCGACATGATTTACGCAAGCCTGTTCGGCGAATGCGGCTGGCAGGATTTTCTCGATGCGGTGGCCAAGACCTCGCCGGATGGCAAGGCCGCGCTGCATTATCACGACCTCGCCTCCCCGGTTGCCCATGTGCCCTATATGTCGGGTTTCTCGGCGGGCGAGGTCGAGACGTTCAGCAGCCACTTCGCATCGGTAAACCCCTGGATTCCGCGCATGGGGCTTGTCCCGGTCGGCCGCGGCCTGTGCGGCGACGAAATCTTCACGCGCAACAATCTGGTGAGAACCGAATTCTACAACGACTGGCTCAAGCGGCAGGCCGGTTGCGAAACCAGCATCGGCGTCTCGATCATTCGCGAGAAGGCCCGCACCTTCATCCTCTCGACTGCAACGTCATCGGCGGATCCCGAGCGCAACAGGGAAGCGGCCGAGCGCTACACCGTGCTCGCACCCCATCTCCGACGAGCCTTCGATTTCATCCGCAAGCGCGATCTTTTCGCCCCCGACAATCAATCGCTGAAGACCCTGTTCGACAGTATCGGCGCCGGGCTGTTCTATGTCTCGGAAAAGAAGAGATTACGCTGGTCGAACAACACGGCGGCGCAAATCCTCGCCGCCGGTTTTCCGCTTCACATGACGACCGGCGGGCGGCTCGATATCCGCTGTCAGAAATCAGCAGCCGCCTTCGAGCGCCTGGCGTCTCGGAACGACGGGCAGTGCGAGCCCTATACGGCGATCGTCCAGGCGGATGGCGCAGACAGCAGTTACCGGCTGACGATGGTGCGGATTCAGTCCAGTGCCTTCACCGAGTTCATGGAGGGACCGACCGTCGCGATCATTGCCGAGCCGATGGTCGCCGCGCCGCTGAAGGACAGGCGCAGCGCCCTGATGGAAACGTCGAAGCTGACCGTCACCGAGATAAAGGTGGCGCTCAGCGTCGCCTCCGGTAACACCCCGCGCGAAGTCGCGACAGCCTGCCAGATGCATTACGAAACGGTCCGCACCCACCTGCGCAGCATCTATTCCAAGCTCGGGGTCAATTCGCAGGTGGCGCTGGCGGCGCTTCTGCTCGGAAGCTGAAGGCCGCCCTCGCCTGAAGAACCTTACTGCGCCGTCACGACCGGCTCGACCACCGGCTCTGCCGGCGTTACCGGATCCGTCACCACCACCGGATCCGCCACCGGATCAGCCGGCGTCACCGTCTCCGTCGGCGTCACCACCTCGGTCTTTTCCAGTGTTCCCCGGATCTGGTCGATCTTGCCGTCGGCTTCTCCGACGCCGAGGATCGTCTTGGCCTTGTCGAGCGCGGCAGGGGTGATCGTGCCGGCATTGGTTGCCGAGGCGAGCGCTGCTTCGAGGGCGGCGTCGCCGAGTTCGGGGTCGTCGGCGGCCGGGAATGCGCCGTTGTCGAGCTCATATTGCGCATAGGCCGTGGCATAGGCGGCGATCGCCTTCATCTTCGGGTCCGACGTGTGCAGATAGGCCTTGTAGCTGCGCTTCAGCGAGTTCAGCCCGGCAAGCTGGGAGGCCGTGGCCGTCTTGGTTCCGGTCACGTCCGTATCTTCGGTCGCGTCGGTGTCGTCGGTCACGCCCTTGCTCTTGGCCGCCTGCGACTTGCCTTTCGAGCCGCTCTGCGACGATGCGCCGTGCGAGCCGCTGTTTCCGTGGCTGCCGCTATTGCCTCCACCATTGCCGCCGCCGTTACCGTTGCCGCCGCCATGGCCGCCACCATTACCACCTCCATTGCCGCCGCCCTTGGCGAAGGCGACGGTGTCGAAGCCGATCATGCCGGCAGAGCTCGCCGCCGCGGCCAGGGAAAGAGCGGCAACGGATGCCAGAATTCGAATGCGCATGGTGATCCTCCTGAATCTCGCGTCGAACCTTTGTTCGAGTCGAGCGGAGGTTAGCGCCGGCCGGGACGCCGCACATCGGCCCAAGGTCCGGGGTGGTGCAGATCGGCAGAGCTGCGCTTCGGCTAAGGTTTACGCCTGGTTTACAGGGATGGCGGAGCGCGATCGCGCGCCCCGCGCCGCCATGCGGTCCTCGCCCTCACCCCATTCGCATCCTCCGGCTTCCGGCCCGGCGAAACACCGCGGCCTGGTTCTGCCTTACGGTCTCCACCTCCGCCAATGCCGCCTCAATCAGCGATTTCGCCGAAAACAACTCCGGCTTGTCGCGCAGCATTTCCAGCACCGTCTTCAGATGGCTTTCAGTCATAATGCAGGCTCTCATCGTCATGATGTCTCCTTGCAGCCTCCTTCTTGCCGGATGCCCCCGCTATCCCGTCCGGCATGCATTCCAGGCCTCATGGCCCATTCCTTCGCCCCCATGCGAAATGAAAATCAGCCGGCGATGCGGATCATCCGCACGCCGATGACATTGTCGTCGGCATCTGCGACGATCTCTCCGTGGCCGATCAGCCGGCCGTTGACGAGCAGTTCGACCGGACCGCCGAAGCGGCTGTCGAGCCTGAAGCTGTGGCCGGGATCGACCCGCATCAGCTCGGCAACGGAAACGCGCGCGCGACCGATCACCACCTCGATCTCGACAGGGATATCGTCGACCTTCTTCCTGAGATCAGGACCGGCAGCCGCGAGAACCTCGGGCGGCACCGCCGAGAACAGCAGGTTTGCCTCATGTTGACGCAACCGCTCCGTAACGGGATCGTTCTTCTCCGCTCCGCCATCGGCGGGAGCCTCGCCAAACGGCGGCAAATCATCGGAAATATTAGACATAAAGCACCATCTTAAGGAAAACGCGTCCGGTTGGCCGTTCGGCTCGCGATGATTTTAGGACGGGCGGATGGCGCGCCGCAGCCAAAAACGATTTTCCGCCAGACATCAGCGTTAACAGATGGTTGCGGTCCACAATGAACCGCCCGGAAGCTTGCCATATCGAAACAGAATGAGGGCCGAAGGCAGCGATCCGGCATCGCCGGCTATGCCCTGACGGTCCCGGCCGCGCGAATCTCTGCCCGACTCACTTCGTGATTGCGAGGCGCGCCAGTCACACCAAATGCCATCAACATCTTTGCGAGGCGCCACACGCATTGCGCGTTGCCTTTTTCGGGGACGGGAGCTACATGGTTAAGAATTCGTTAATTTCTTTTCAGCAGCCATTTCATGTTGAGCTCCAGCACTCACCGCAATTACCTGTCGCGGCTGGCCTTCGCCGGGGATAATCCCGAGCCGGTCTTTACCAGGGTCAATCTCGTCGCCCGGGCGCTCTGCCCGGTCAAAGGCGTAAAATCCTTTGCCGCCCATCAGGTGCGCATCGTCAGCATCAGCGAGACCGCAGCGGTGCTGCAGGCGCGCAATATCGAGCTGCTGACCGATCACTTCTATCTCTGCCTTGGAAAGTTCGAGATCTTCCTGACCTGCGCCCGCGTGCGCGCGCAGGAAGGCAGCCTCTTCGTGCGCTTCTCGAAGCCCGAGGAGACGAGCTTCATCCGGGCGCTTTCAGAGATCACCTTCCCGATGACAACATTGGAGAAGCTGCGCGGCCATTCGGTCCGCGCCATAGAGGCGCGCATCAGGCAGCCGGAGACGGCCGCCTGATCATTGCGCGTAAGCGCCGCTTGGGCGCCGAGACCTAGGCCTTCTTGGCGCCGCGCGCCTTCTTGGCCGGCTCTTCGGGAGCGGGCTGCGCCAGTCGCAGTGCCCGCAGCCGTTCCGTTTTCTTCTGCCGGTCGAGGAGCTCGCTGGCCATGATTTCCTTGGCCATCGAGTTTGTCTGCTCGGCCTTAGCCTGCGCCGAAAGCTTCTCGGGCTTGAAGAGATTGTCTTTCGTCTTGCTCATGCTTCCTCCCTTTCGGCGGAACGCCAGTGCCGGAACGCTGACTGATGTCAGCGGCTGCGAGCCACGACTTTCTTCTTCGGGCCGGGCAGCAGGCCTTCGCGCTGCGCCTGCTTGCGGGCGAGCTTGCGGACCCGGCGAACGGCTTCGCCCTTCTCGCGGGCGCGCTTTTCGGACGGCTTTTCATAGGCGCCGCGCGCCTTCATTTCGCGGAAGATGCCTTCGCGCTGCATCTTCTTCTTGAGCACACGAAGAGCCTGATCGACGTTGTTATCGCGGACGAGTACCTGCAAGACGTCTCCTTAATCGGCCTTAAGGCCGTCATTTCCTGATCCGGATCGCATTCGCGTTGATCCAGCTTGATGTCGCGGCTTCCGCACCGGCCTGTGTTTCAACAGGGGGAAGCGACGATGGCGAGGCCAGAACGTCGATATCGTCCTGGCGGATGCTCCGCTCGTAATTCTCGTTCTGGAACCTGACACGGTAATGAACGAGGCCCTGCGCGGCAGGCAGGACGGAGACGATGCGCCCGGCGCCAAAGGCCTGCCCACCGGCGAATATCCCCGGCTTCAGGACAATGTTATCGCCCGGCTGATAGCGGCGGGTTGCCATGCCATTCTCCGAATGAAGTGAAAAAACAAAAGGCCGGGACTGCTCCCGACCTTCCTCCGTCATCGTCTCAGCGCGCCAGTACATCCGTGGTCGCGCGAGGCGCTGACAAATTATGCAGCCTGCAGGTTATCTGCCGAGCTCTTGCCCGAGCGGCGGTCCTGCACGATTTCGTAGCTGATCTTCTGTCCGTCTGCGAGCGAGCGCATGCCTGCGCGTTCAACTGCAGAAATATGGACGAAAACATCGGCGCCGCCGTTGTCAGGCTGAATGAAGCCGAAACCCTTGGTGGCGTTGAACCACTTGACTGTACCTGTATTCATAACGATTTCCTTTCAAAGCAACCGTGTGTTTTTCCCGCGATACCCTGCGGAATGAGATCGATTATTTGGAGGGAAATCTGAAGAGGCGAAAGCGCTCTCGGACGACGTCACAAGCAATGGTCGATAACGCCAATATAATGTCAATTTAATATTTGGCAACGGCAAGACCCAAGAAACTTGCCGCCGCTTAAAATTATATCCCGTAATTCGTTGTTTTCGTTCGATTTCATTTCCGGAAAGGCAGCAGCGATAAAACAGACTTCTATCGCCCGCCCGGTCCCGGGCAGCACCCGGGACCATCGGATTGCAATCAAAACGCGCAGACATCCGCGTGCATGAGCGGCCCGCGCTTCATCCAGACCTGCGCGCCATCGGCGCCGGCTTCTGCGGCAAGCGCAGTACCTGCCGGAAGGCGGCCCCAGGCGAGGCGTTCCAGCCGCTCGCCATCGACAGTCAGCGACCCCTTCAGCACCAGGAATTCCAGCCCTTCGGCATTGTCGACGGTCACAGCCGCCCCTGCCCGCCACTCTTCGAGGCGCACCTGCTCACGGCCGTCGTCGAAGAGGATGAGAGCGCTCTCGGCGCCGGGGCGCGGCGTATCCTTGCGGCCCTCGCCCGGGCGGCGCACCGTCTGGTCGCGGTCTTCGGCGCGGAATTGCCATAGCCGCACGAAGATCGAGCAGCCGCCTGCCGAGGCCGGCATATGCGAGGTGCCCGGCGGGTTGCGGATGTAGGATCCGGCCGGATAGTCGCCATGCTCGTCCTGGAAGATGCCGTCGAGCACCACGAATTCCTCGCCGCCGGTATGGGTATGCGGCGGAAAGGCACTGCCCGCGGCATAGCGGACGATCGAGGTGGCGCGCGCCTTCTCTTCGCCGATGCGGAACAGCATCTTGCGGTCGACGCCGGGCGCCGGGCTCGGGATCCAGTCGAGTGCGGCCGAATGCACGGTTACAGGTTTCGTCAGGTCGTCATTGATACGCATGGTCAAAGCTCCGCCAATCCGCCATCGAGAAGTATTTCGGTTCCGAGCATGAAGCTCGATTGGTCGCTGGCGAGAAACGCCACCGCGGCTGCGATCTCCTCCGGGCGCCCCATGCGCCCGGCCGGCACGCGGGCGCCGACCCGCTCGGTATAGGCCTTGTAGTCGTCGGCTGTCTGCCCGGCGCTGTGATGGATCGGCGTATCGGTCGGCCCGGGGCTGACGCAGTTGACGCGGATCTTGCGCTCGGTGAGTTCGGCCGAGAGCGTGCGGGCAAAGGAGCGGACAGCCGCCTTCGAGGCCGAGAGCGCGGCGCGCCCCGGCGTGCCCACCTTGTTCAGCCACGACGTGTTGAGGATGATCGAACCGCCGTCGGCCATGACGGGCAGCACGCTCTGCACGGTGAAGAACACGCCCTTGACGTTGATGTCCATCAGCCGGTCGAAGGCCTCCTCTTCGGTCGTCGCAATCGGCGTGCCATAGGCGACGCCGGCATTGGCGAAGAGAATGTCGATCGTGCCGAAGGCGTCGGCCGCCTGTTTGGCCATCGCCTTCAGGTCGGCAAGCGAGCGCACATCGGCGCGGATCGCCACGGTCTCGCCGCCGAGTTCACGCCGCGCCGCTTCAAGCTTGGCCTCGTCGGTGCCCGATATGGCGACACGCGCGCCATCGGCGATCAGGCGGCGCGCCGCCGCAAGGCCGATGCCGCTGGAGCCGCCGGTGATCAGTGCAGTCTTTCCTGTCAGCATGTCTACCTCCTGTTCGCAGCCGCGCGCCGCGATCCGATGATTGCAGAAACGGTCCGTTCGGCCGCGTCGACCGCGCCCGAGAGATAGCCGGGATCCGTCTGGCTGGTTTCGCTTCCGGCAAGCGAGATGAAGGGCTGCCATGCGCCGTCCACCCAGGGCCTGCGGTCGGGCGACGGATGGGCGCCGCCGGTGCGGTCGGCCTTCGTGGCGGTCGCCGGATCGGCAGCCCAATCCTTGAACAACGTCGCCCGCGGCTGCAGCGCCTTTTCGCCGAAGAGGCGGCCGAGCTGCTGGACGCAGGCATGCGTCAGCAGGTCTTCGCCGATCGACTGGCGCTCGTCGGCGCCGACGCCGAGGAAGCCGAAGAGAGCGGCGGAGCCCGTCGCGGTCGTCGCATCATGGATCTCGACCAGCGGCCCGACCATACTCTGCGCCGTTCCCGACAGGCCTTCCTGGCGCCAGAATGGGCGGTCGTAAAGCGCGAAGAATTTCGCATGCGGCGCCATCCAGGTCGCCGTCTGGCGCCAGCGCGAGGCCATGGCGGTCGAAACCGGCGGCGAGAAGGAAATGGTCGCCTCAAGCAGGCGCGGCGGCAGGGCAAAGATCACATGCCCGGCCTGAACACTCTCCTGTCCGCCGGTAGAATTCGAAACCGTCAGCGTCACGCCATCGGCGCCAAGCGCGGCGGCGGTGACCTTGCGGCTCAGGAAGATGCAATTCTCCGGCAGTTCCGCCGTCAGCGCCCGCACCAGCGCATTGGTGCCGCCGGTCAGCCGCATCGATTGCGGCTCCTGCCGGTAGCCCTGGTAACGCTGCACCGGCTCGCGCGACATGCGCTCGAACACCACGTCGCCGTCGCTCGCCTGCGCGAAGGCCGGCAGCTCAAGCTCGGCAACAAGCGCGCCGATGGCCGGCTGCATCTGCGGCCAGAACCAGGAAGGGCCGAGATCGAAGCCGTCGGCCGAAACGCTGCCCGTCTCGTCGACGGAGAAGATCCGCCCGCCCAGCCGGTCGCGGGCTTCGAACAGCAGGAAGTCGATATTGGCTGCGTGAAGCAGCCTTGCGGCATGAAGTCCGGCAAGGCCGCCGCCGATGATCGCAACAGATGTCTGCATTGTCATTCCTGAAGGTTGAAAGGGGCCGGCATTGCGGCCGGCCCCTCGATGTCACTTGTTCGGAAGGGCCGCGACGGCGTCGAGAACCCGGGCGGAATAGGTCAGAGCGGCACCGGCATTGAGCGCGATCGCGACGCCGAGCGCCTCGGCGATCTCTTCCTCGGTCGCCCCGTGCTCGATCGCCGCCTTGCCGTGAACGGCGATGCAGCCGTCGCAGCGGGTGGTGACGGCAACGGCGAGCGCGATCAGTTCGCGCATCTTCGGGCCGAGGTGGTTTGCCTTTTCGCCGGCGCGATCGAGCGAGACCACGCCACGCAGCGTATCCGGCGTCAGCTTGCCGAGTTCACCGACGCGGCCGAGCAGTTCGTCGCGATATCCGTTCCAATCCATCATCTGCATCATCCTTACTGGCGGCCGGCGGTGACGCCGCCATCAACCGGGAGAACCGTGCCGGTGATCCACGAAGCCTGCTCGGAAGCGAGGAAGAGGATCGCCTCGGCGACATCCTTCGGCTGGCCATTGCGGCCGAGCGGATGGAAGGCGTCGAAGGTCGGCAGCACTTCCTTGACCTGCTCTGCAGACAGGAAGGTGTTGTAGACGGGGGTTTCGACGACGGCAGGAGCAACCGCGTTGATGCGGATGTTATAAGGTGCAAGCTCGATCGCCAGGTTGCGGACCATGGCGTGAACGCCGGCATTGGCAGCCGAGTAGGCGGCCGACGGCGTGGCGCCGATCGCCTGGATCGCCCACATCGAGCCGGTCTGGACGATGACGCCGCCCTTGTCCTTCATCACCTTGGCAGCAGCCTGCGCGGTGAAGAACTTGCCCTTCAGGATCGTGTCCAGATACCAGTCGTAATCGCCTTCAGTCAGCTCCAGGAATGGCTTGGGATTGAAGACGCCGGCATTGTTGACGAGGATGTCGAGCGTGCCGAATGCCTTGACGGCGGCCTCGACCAGGGCTGCGCCCGTTGCCGGATTGGCGATGTCACCGGCGGAAACGATGACCTTCTTACCGGAAGGATCGATTTCCTTGGCTGCAGCCTGCAGCTTGGCGAGATCGCGGCCGTTGATGGCGACCGAAGCCCCCTCGGCGACGAAGCGGGCCGCCACTTCCTTGCCAATTCCCGAACCGCCGCCAGTGATCGCGACTACTTTACCTTCAAAGCGCATGACTATCTCCTTATCTATCTATCAGTAGATAGGCAACACCACCTAGCGCTTGCTTTAACAGATTTCAAGACCTATCTATCAATAGATAGAGAGAAGGTGACAATGTCGGAAAAAGTGCAGGCAATCATGGACGCCGCGGAGCGCATGATCAGACAGGGTGGCTATAACGGATTCAGTTTCCGCGAGATTGCCGCCGAAGTCGGCATCAAGAGCGCCAGCGTCCACTACCATTTCCCTACTAAGGAGGCGCTCGCCGCCGCTGTCGCTCATCGCTACACGGACCGGTTCGGCGATGCTGTCGAGGCGGAAAAGTTGTCGGGCCTGAATACGGTCGCCGCCTGGCGCCGCGTCTTCCAGCGTTCCTTTGCCGAAGATGGCCGCATGTGCCTCTGCGGCGCGCTGGGCGCTGCCTCGCGCGATCTGCCGGATGAGGTTGCGGCGGAAGCGAAACGCTTCTTCGAAGTCGGCATCGAAAGGTTGATGGCGTCGGGCATGACGCGCGAGGAAGCGCTGAAGGTGCTCGCCACGCTCGAAGGCGCCATGCTGATGTCCTCGGCGCTCGGCGATGCGAGCTCCTTCGACGACGCGACGAAGGAACTCGCCTAAGTCTTTAGGGCATGGAAACGATCAGCCGCAGCGAACCCTCGAAGAAGGGCTGCGTGCGCAACGCTCCGTATCGCTTGTCCCAGCTGCCATCCTTCAGATCACGGCCGAGCTCCTCGACGAAACGCTCGCCGATGGAGGGATCGACGAAGCTCCAGGCGGAATTCGCACGGCGCGCGCCGGGATCGAGCAGCCGCTCCGGGCGGCCGTAATAGCCTTCGCTGAAACCATCGGTGCAATGCAGCGGGATCGGCACCGGCCGGATCTCGACTGTGCCGCCGAGCGCTTCTGAGATCGACGCCAGCGACGGGTAACGGCTGGCTTCGACGGCGATCATCTCCGGCGCATAGGCCTGCAGCCACGAGCGATGCAGCTCGTCCGGATCGCAGCTCAGCACCGCGACCGGCCCGCGCGTGACACGGCGCATCTCCGCAAGACCCGCCTTCAGATCCGGCCACTGGTGAACCGAGAAGGTCGTCATGCTGGCGTCGAAACTCTTGTCGTCGAAGGGCAGCTTTTCCGCCACCGCGTCGATCGCGACCGGAAGATGGGCCGGGCGCTGCGCCCGCATCGAGGCCGACGGCTCGACCGCCGTCACCACCCGGTCCGTCGGCTCGTAGGAACCGGCACCGGCGCCGACATTCAGCACGGTCTTGGCATCGCCGAGCGCGCTCCAGATGAAGGCGGCGATATGCGGATCCGGCTGGCGGTACTGCGTGTAATTGGTGCCGATCACGCCGTAATTGGCGTCGCCCGCACTTCCATCCGTATGTCTGTTGCTCATGCTTTCAAATCCCTTGGTGGGCAAAGCTCCGCCCTCCCCGAATGCCGCGGCATTTCGGAACTATTGTGCGCTTTGCGGCCTTGCCTTAATGTTGCAACCAGAGAAAACACCATAATCTCCAGCCTGAAAACCGATAAGCTCGAACAGAGTTTGTTCCCAAAACGCACATAGCTGAAGTGTGACATGGCAAGACGCCTTCCTTCCCTCAACGCGCTTCGCGCCTTCGAAGCCGCCGGCCGCCACGGGCGCATGACGCTTGCCGCCGACGAACTGAACGTCACCCACAGCGCCATCAGCCGCCACATCCAGCATCTCGAAGAGGTTCTCGGCGTCTCGCTCTTCGAGGGACCGAAGAACCGGCTGCGCCTGACCGAAGCGGGCCAGACGCTGCTGCCCGGCCTCGTTGCCGCCTTCGACCAGATCGACATGTCGGTCCGTTCGGTCGCCGATACCGTCGACGGCGCGCTGGATGTCTCCTGCCCCGGCACCTTCACCATGCGCTGGCTGATCCCCCGGCTCTACCGCTTCCAGGCCGAACATCCTGACATCGACGTGCGGCTGACCGCTTCGTCCCGCCCCGTCGATTTCTCCCGCGACGGCTTCGACGTGGCGATCCGCGTCGGTACCGCGCCCTGGCCCGACGGCGCCGACGTCATCCCGCTCTTTCCGGAGCAGACCGGCCCCGTCGTCGCCCCATCGCTCGCCTCCACTGTCAGCGGCCTGCCCGTCCTGCACACCAAGACCAGGCTCCGCGCCTGGGGCGACTGGCTCACCCGCTCCGGCATCGCCATCGAGGGCGGGCCGCGCGTCGAATACGAGCATTTCTATTTCATGCTGGAAGCAGCCGGCGCCGGCCTCGGCGTCTGTGTCGCGCCCTGGCCCTATGTCACCGGCGATATCCGCGACAACAGGCTCGCCGCCCCCTTCGGCTTCATCGACAGCGGCCACGAATATGTGGCGCTCCGCCGCGCCAGGCGGAACCGCAAATCGGTGATCTTCTGCGAATGGCTGCGCGCCGAAGCCGAGGACTTTGTCTCCACACATCCGGTGCCAAGACGCGAGGTGTGAAATCTGAAATTGCAGCGGTAACCAACTGTTAAGCATAACAAACTGATAAGAACCGCACTTCGGTGCATGACGCATCTCCCTCCCCCACAATTCATTTTCTACGGGTTTCGGATGTCGTCGATCATCACGAACAACGCGGCTATTGCTGCGCTCCAATCCCTGCGCTCTGTGAACGCCTCGCTTTCAGGAACGCAGCAGCACGTCTCCACCGGCCTTCGCATCGAAAAGGCTTCCGACAACGCCGCCTATTGGGCGATCGCGACGACGATGCGCTCCGACAGCAAGGCTCTGTCGGCGGTTCAGGACGCCCTCGGCCTCAGCGGTGCGGTTCTAGATACGACCTACACGGCGATCGCTTCGTCGATCGACCTGATGTCGGAAGTGAAGGCCAAGCTGGTTGCCGCCTATGAAGACGGCGTCGACAAGACGAAGATCAACGAAGACCTGACGCAGCTGAAGCAGCAGCTGCAGTCGACGTCCGATTCCGCCTCGTTCAACGGCCAGAACTGGCTCTCGTGGAACACCGGCGCCGACTCCGCCGACAAAAGCATCCCGGCCTATTTCATCCGCAACAGCGACGGCACCGTCAGGGTCGGAACGGTCTCATATCCGATCAATACGCCGCTGCCCCGGACCTCCACCGACGTCCAGTATTTCGTCGATAACGGCGGTTCGGGCGAATACGGCATCCTCTCGACCGAAGCCTTCGCGGTCGAGGTCGGCTCGGCCAAGAATTACGTCATGCTGAAGGGCGCCACCGCCCCGGCAACGGCCGTCGATATCGCCATCGACAATTCGACGACGGATGACGAGCTCGACGACATGCTGGCGACGGTGGAAGGCATGACCAAGCAGATGACGGCGGTGGCCTCGACCATCGGCTCGCTCAGCAAGGGCGTCGAGATGTCGATGGATTTCGCCCATGACCTCTCCGATTCCGTCGACAGCGGCGTCGGCCGGCTGGTCGATGCCGATATGGAAGACGAATCCTCGAAGCTGACGGCGCAGCAGACGCAGCAGCAACTGGCGATCCAGTCGCTGTCGATCGCCAACAGCGCCCCACAGAACCTGCTGAGCCTGTTCAGGAACTGATCCGGCTCAGCCCTAGGCCTGCCCGCCGCCGAGCTTCTTGTCGGGGAACACCAGCGACTTGATGACGACAGGCACCGCGCCTGAGGTCTCCAGCATGGCGCCGATATCGATGAAGTCGAATTCGTCGAGCTTGATGCCGTCGATCGAGACCAGCGAGGCAATGCCGGCCTCCAGCTTGCAATGCATGCCGACGAGGCCGCCGACATCGCCGTTGCCGACGAGGATCAGCGGGTGGCCGTTGGCAAGCACCGGTGCCAAGCCCTCGATCACCCCGCGGCAGAAGCCATCGAGGCGGCGATAGCTGGCAGAACCGTCCCAGTCGTAGCAGACCGCCACCGGGCTTTCGCCACCGCCGAGATCGAGACGCGACAGCGATTCCGCGATGCGGGCAGCGACCTCCACCGGATCGATCTTGTCGCCGAAATCGATCGCCGGCTTGATGACCGGGATATTGCGCACCGGCAGCAGCTGCAGCGGATGCACGAAGATCGTGCTGCCGCTGACCTGCACCGTATATTGCGAGGCGCCGACGACCGTGGCGCGGATGCCCTGCTCCGGCTTTTCGAGGCGCGGCGACCAGCGTTCCAGTCGCTCGCGCAGGATCTCGGCCAGCAGCGGCCCGAGATCGCTGAAAGCTTCCGGCTTTTCGGCATAGAGGAATTCCGAGACGCCGCCGGATACGGTGACGACATCCGGCAGGACGGGCGGCAGCGGCGGCAGGCGGTGGAGACCGGCGGTCTCGCTGCTGATATCGCCACCCTGCATCGCCTCGAACAGCTGTTCGACCATCGCCGATGCCAGCTTGCGCGCATCGGCTTCGCTCAGTATTTCGCCGAGCGCCACGTCGACGCCGGCCTTGCGGCCGAAATAACGGCCGGCTTCCTCGACGCGGGTGATCCTGCGGTTCTCGTCGAAAGCGACGATGCGGGCGCCGATATCGATCGCCGCGATATGCCGGATCGTGCCCGCTGAACAGAAGGCGAGCTTCGAGGTGCCGCCGCCGATATCGACGTTCAGCACGCTCTCGCCGCTGCGCCCCGAAAGCGCCACTGCGCCGGAGCCGAAGGCGGCAAGCGTCGTCTCCAGCCCGTCGCCGGCGCTCACCACCACAAACTTGCCGGTCTCCTCGGAAAACAGCGTGCCGATCGCCCGGGCATTGCTGCGCCGGACGGCAACGCCGGTCAGGATCAGAGCGCCGGTATCGATATCCTCAGGCGTGATGCCTGCCTGCTTGTACTGGTCGGCGAAGAAGGCGCCGAGCGCTTCGGCATCGATCTCGTCATCGCCGCTATAGGGCGTCAGCAGCACGTCCGACTGGTGCAGCAGCGTGCGCTCGACCACCATGTAGCGGGTGTCGAGACGCTCGAGAACGATGCGGGAAAAGGCGAGATGCGAGGTCGAGGAGCCGATATCGATGCCGACGCTGACCAGCACGATCTCGTCCTCGAGCTCCATGCTGCGGCCGACATTCGAAAAGAATATCCGGCCGCCCTGTTCTTCTTCGTCGTCAGCCATGATCAGACGACGGTCGATTTCTTCGTCGTCGTGTCGGCAGGCTTTTCATACCATTCCGGCTTCATGCGAACCTCGACGCCGTTCTTCTTCAGCAGTGCCTCGTATTCCTTGCGGATATACGGATCTTCCATCCAGTAGGGAATGGCCGTGCCGCCTTCGTTGACGTCGATCGCCGTGTAGTCGATGTGCTTCTCGCCGGGCGCGCCGGGATCGCGGCCCGGATTGTGCGGGCCGAACCAGGCCGTCAGACGGAAATCATCCTTGGAGACGCTGAAATGCTGGTGGTACCAGCGCGCGCCGCCCGGAGCCGCCGTCACCATGCCGTAGGGACCGTAATCCAGACGGCGGACGCGGTCGGCATGGCCGGTCGCCCAGGGATTGACGCCGCATTCTTCCGGCCAGGTATAGGTATAGCCCTCGCCCTTCAGGCAGATCAGGATTGCCGCGGACGTATGGGCATGCGCCTTGGAATAGCGGCCGTTCTCATGCTGGCCGATCCAGTAGTAGAAATTGTTGTTGGTCATGAACGGCTCGACGCGGCGATAACCGACCGAGCGGCGGTTATCGAGCGGCAGGTCGCAATTGACGGCATCGGGCAGGAAGTTGGTGCGGCGCATGGCGAGGCCGCGCACCGGATCCGGCTCGATCTCTTCGCGATACTTGTAGAAGTCGTCGGCGCCCGAGAAGCGGTCGCGGAAGACGAAGGGGTTGTTGTAGACGGCGTCGAAATTCTGGATGGCATTGACGACGACGGGCGCCGTCGTGCCGCCGAGCAGCAACGCCGGGCTGTTGGTGGCGTTGACGATGCGGTGCCAGGCATTCATCGGGATCGAGAACATCGATCCTTCCTGCCATTCGAACACATGCTTCTTGCCCTCGCCCTCGAGCCACACCTCGGTCGAGCCGCGGCCTTCCACGACGAGGTAGATTTCCTCGTACATGTGCTTTTCCGGGTTGAGCTCGCCGGCCGCCGGCACCTCGACAAGGTGACAGCCCCATTTGGTCTCGGTGCCGTAAAGCTGGATATAGGTGCCGCGGCCGCCGGTGCGCTTCCAGGGCTTCAGCGGCAGGTTCTTGACGTTGGAGATGCCGAGATCGCGGAAAACAGGAATGCCCTCTTCTTCCATGAACTGGTCATAGGGCGTCGGCTGCTTCTTGAACTCGCCGAAGCCTGCCTTCTTTGTGCCTGCCGGCTCGTGCCAATGCGTGCCTGTGCCGCCGCCAAGGGGATCCTGATGCATGGGTTTCTCCTCCCGATCAGATGTTCCTCTATATAGAACATCGTTCCAATTTAAACTCAACGTACATCCGCCCGCCCTTCAAATCAAGGAGGAACGGCGATGCGTTACGAAAACAAAAGCGACTTGATCACGACGGGCACGACGCCCGGCGGATTGATGAATTCGCCGAGATCGACGAAGTCGAGTTCCTTCAGCTGCACGCCGTCGATCGAGATCAGCTGCGGGCCGATCTTCAGCTCGCGGTCGAGGATGCGGCCGAGCGTCTGGCCGATATCGCCGTCGATCACCAGCACCAGCAATTCGTCGCGATGCCCGTCAGGCGCCGCAAACATCTTGATCGCCTTGGCGAGCTCCAGCAGCCGCGGATAATCGGGCAGACCGGCAAAGGTGAAGGCAAGCGCGATCGGCGCGGCGAGGTCGCTGTCGCGGCGCTCCGCACCCGAAGCGAAAGCCTTGGCGATCGCCTCGGCATCGACATGCTCAGGCACGGCATGGCCGAGATGGACGACCGGAATATTGTGCGACGGCAAGCCGCGGTCGCCGGTGCGATACATCGTCTTGCCGCTCACTTGCACGGTGAATTGCGAGGCGCCGATGACGGTGGCGCGGATACGCTGCCCGGCGTCCACGATCGGCATATCGATGCGCGGCGTCAGCTGCGAGATGATTTCCTTGGCGAGCATCTGCGCGATATCGCCGTGATCGGCCGTTTCATATTCAAAGATATATTCCGAGACGCCGCCGGAGAACGTCACGTAGTCAGGCCGGAAACTGCGGTCCAGCGGCTCGGTCAGCTGCAGCTTTTCGCCGAGCGCATCGAGCGGCGACCCAACGATCTGGTCGACGGCGGCGGACGCCAGCCGCCGGGCGATCGCCTGGCGCACCTCCGGATTTGCCAGCGTTTCAGGATCGGTCGCAAGACCGAGCTCGGCAGCGACGATCAAGGCCGATTCATCGACGCGGGTCCAGGCGCCCGTCTTGTCCTGCGCGACGAGCCGCCCGCCGACGGCAAAGGCCGCGACATCGATGATCTCGCCCTTGCTGATCAGCGCCAGCTTGGTGGTGCCGCCGCCGATATCGACATGCAGCCCGCAGGCATTGCGCTTCTTCGACAGTTCCGTGGCACCCGAACCATGGGCCGCCAGCATGCATTCCAGCTTGTGGCCGGCGGTGGCGCAGACGAAGCGGCCGGATTCGCTGGCGAAGATCTCGTCGATCGCCCGCGCATTCTTCCGCTTGATCGCCTCGCCGGTGAGGATTACCGCGCCGGTATCGATATGGCTGCGCTTGTAGCCCGCATCCTCGTAGCAATGGGCGAAGAAATGCCGGAGCTCATGCGCGTCGATCGTGCCGTCAGGCAGAAACGGTGTCAGCAGGATCGGCGACCGCCAGACCACCTGGCGGTCGATCACCTGGAAGCGGCTGGAGAGCTCCTCCGTCTCGCGGCGCATGACGACGCGGGCAAAGAGCAGATGCGAGGTCGAGCTGCCGATATCGATGCCGACGGTCAGAAGCTCGACGGTTTCCTGCTGCCACAGCCAGTCAGAAATCGCCCGGCGCTCGTCTTCCGAGAGGTCGCCATGTTCGTGATCGAAATCGAGATCGTGCACTTACTCTATTCCCTGTGCATGTCCTGCGCGAGGAAGCCGGTGGCAAGCCACCGGCCGGCCTCAATATCAGCTCGCCGGTCCGGCAAGGATCGGGGTCTTGATGACGCCAGTCAGGCTTTCCTTGTCGAGCGCCATGATAGCCGCCTCGTCGAAGATGTCACCCATGGCCGAGGGAACGCCGGTCTTCTCAAGTTCCTCGAGGAACTTGCGATGGACGCGCGGATCCTGATCCTCATATTCGATCTGGCGTCCGCCATCCTTGACCGAGGTCGCCCCGCCGCCTTCCGCGCTCTTGCGGCGCAGCGAGATGAACGGATAGCGGCGGCTGCCGAGCGAGCAGGCAACGTAGCGCGCCGGCTGGTCGCAGGTGTTGAAATGCTGGTGGTACATCCAGAAGGGCGGCGTATACATGTAGCCGTGGCGCCACGGGATTTCTTTGAACTCGGACTCCCCTTCGTACCACATCAGCGAATAGCCCTCGCCGTCAACGGCATGCACATGCGTGCCGGCCGCATGGCGATGCGCCTTCTTGTAGCGTCCGACCGGCATCTGCGAGACATGCGAATGCATGGTGCCGTCGGCGAGCACGAAGTTGACGTTGAGCGAGCCCTTGCCGCGGCCGTCGAATTCGTAAAGCTTGAAGCTCGTCAGGTCGTGGACGAAGTTGGTTTCCCAGACGTTCTGGATCTTGCGGGCCGATTCCGCGCCGTAGCTGTAGAGGACGCCCTCGCCCTCGAAATGCTTGGCGCCGCCGGTGCGGTCCTCGAAATCGAAGTCGTTTTCGAAGACGAACTTCAGATTGTGGTAGAGGTTGATGGTCAGCGGCGCATGGTTGGTGCAGGAGAGCCGCACGGTTTCCTGGCCGGAACCGTTGTGGAACTGGTACTGGCAGTTCAGCGGGATGGCGAACAGTGCCTTCGGACCCCATTCGAAGGTCCGCGTCTCCCCGCCAGGCAGCCAGACGGTCGTCGAGCCATAGCCGGAGAGGACGTAGAAGAAGGCCTCGTAGAGATGCTTGACCGGCCGCGTCTTCTTGCCCGGCAGCACTTCGATGACATAATTCGCCATGAAGTCGCCCATGCCCTGCGTGTGGGCAAAGCAGCCGCGTGCGTCGTAGCGGTCCCAGGCGCCGGTTTCGAGCGCCAGGAGATCGTGGCCGAGATCGAAATGGATCGGGATCCCCTCGCCCTTCGACCAGTCGCCATAGGGATCGACCAGAAATTTCGAATTGCCCGGATCCTTCACTGCGACGGGATCGGCGACGGTTGGGTTCTGACTGACGGACATAATCTCACTTTCGATGTCTTGTTTCTGTTTCGCCGCTGGAGCCGTCATTTAACGGAGCGGCGGTTCGGCGCATTTGCGGAGGGGGTCCGGGCGCATGCGCGGGCGCAATTCGATGACGTCAGGCAACGCCTCCTTCGGCCGGCGACATCGCCCTGACGGTCCTGCCGAGATAGTTCGCCTCTTCGCCGTAAAGCAGACCCTTCACGTCGTCGGCCTTCAGCGACTTGATGATCTGGTCGACCTGGCCGGCGAGCGGCAGCATCAACCCGGCCTTCTGGGCAAGCTCCAGCGTCACATCCATGTCCTTCTCCTGCCAGGTGAAGCGCGTCGAATCCCAGCGCGCCAGCGTGCCGTTGGTGCCCGGGCATTGCAGCAGGATCTCGCGCATGCGCTGCGCATCGATGCCGTAGCGCTTGGCAATCAGCAGCGTCTCGTAATTGGCGACGCAATGGACCCAGTGCAGCAGGTTGTTGCAGGACTTGGCGATCTGGCCGGAACCGAGCGGGCCGACGCGCACGACGTCGCGGCTGTAGCACATCATCACCGGCCGGATGCGCTCGACATCTTCCTCGCTGCCGCCGCAGAGCGAAAGCAGCGTGCCGGAACGCGCGCCCGATGCGCCATAGACGACGGGCGCATCGACGAGGCCGATACCCTTATCCTTCAGTTTCGGGCCGAGCTGCAGCATCGTCTCCGGGCTGATCGTCGCGGCAACCGCGATGATCGATCCCCTGGCCGCACTTTCGGACAGCGTTTCGCAGACGTCGATCACCTGCTGGTCGGTGGCAACAACGAGGATGAAGGCCTCGGCATCGGAAAGATCGCCAAGGCTGCCGGCGGCCTTGATGCCCTTCTCCGCAGCCGCAGCAAGACGTTCGGCGCTCACGTCGAAGCCCGACACCTCATGTCCGCCGTCGAGCATGTGGCCTGCCATCGCAAGCCCCATCTCTCCCGTACCGACCACTGCAACCTTCATGCCTGCCTCCTCATGCCTGCTGCGCCAGAAGCGCTTATCCTTCGTGCTGCGTCACCACGTCGATCAGCGCGGGAACGCCGCTCTTGACCTTGGCGATCGCCCGTTCGAGTGCCGCGCCGATATCCTCCGCATCCTCGATCGGCCCTTCGGCGTACCAGCCGAGACCGCGCGCGAGCGTTGCGAAATCGGGAGCCGGATCGAAGAGATCCATGCCGATATAGGCGCGCTCCTCCGGCGTCCCACGCTGGCGGGCGACGGTGATCTGATGTTCCCAATCGCTGTAATAGGCGCGGTTGTTATGCATGACGCAGAGGAACGGCACCTTGTGCTTGGCGGCAAACCACAGCGCCCCGACATCGAACATCAGGTCGCCATCCGTCTGGCAGTCGACAACGAGACGGCCGGTGCCCTTGTGGGCAAGCGCGATGCCCGTCGCCATGCCGATCTGCGTACCGGTGCCGAGCGCCTTGCCCGGCCAGCGGTAGGGCTTGTCGAAATCCCAGAGCTTCAGCGCCCAGTCCTCGAAGGCATTGGTCGTCAGCACCCAGTCTTCATGCTGGATCTTGTCCCACACCTCGCAAGCGAGACGGGCGAGCGACACGGGCTTGGAATCCCAGCCGTCGCGCGACTCCTCGCGCCACCTGGCGCGCTGCGCCTTGTGCATCTCGCCGACGGCGGCCGCGCGCTCGGCAATACGTTTGGCAAGCGTGCCGTTGTCCTTGACCCGATCCTTGATCAGCGTCGTCAGCGACGGAATGGCGAGCGCGGTGTCGGCAAGCACTTTCTGCGCCGTCTCCGGGAAGCGCTGGTAATCGGTCGCCCATTTGGAAATCTCGATATCCGCAAAGCCGATATCCAGCCAGTCGCAGCCCTTCGGGAACAGCGGCTTCAGCGTGCGGTTGATGCGGTCGTTGACATGCGTCGGACGTTCCCAGTCGCGGCAGTCGAGCAGCGTGATCAGGTCCGCCTGCTTGAACACGTCCTTGTTCATGCGCATGTCGAGCGGGTGTTCGGTCGGGAAGTTCAGGCGCCATTGCGTATCGACGACAGGCGCGCCGAGCGCTTCGGCAAGGCCGACCATGTCGCTGTAGCCGTTCTTGTCGCGGCCGACGAATTGCGGCAGCAGCACCGGCCACTCGGCGGACACCAGCCGGTCGGCAGCCTCCTCCAGCGCCTTCGGATCGGGCGCGATACGGCTCGGCACCTTGGCGGATTTCGGCGAAGGCAGCGCGATCGGCGCCTCCAGCGGTGCTTCCTGAAGGGCTGCGTCATAGCACATGTAGATCGGGCCGCGCGGCTCGGTCATCATGATCGAATAGGCGCGGGCGAAACTATCGACGACGCCGTCGATACCGCCCGGCTGGTAATCCCATTTCACATAGTCGCGGACCTGGTTGCCCTGCACATTGGCTGTATGGGCCCAGTCGACGCGCGGACGGCGCTTGCCTTCGTCCATCGGGCCGGTGGCGCCGATCAGGAAGACCGGGGCGCGGTCGGTATAGGCGTAATAGACGCCCATCGTGGAATGCAGGAGGCCGACGACATTATGGACGATGACGGCGAGCGGCTCGCCGGTCGCCTTGGCATAACCATGGGCGATCTGCACGGCGATCTTCTCGTGCTGGCAGACCAGCATCGGCGGATTGTTGCCGTTGTGATTGACGAGCGAGTCATGCAGGCCGCGATAGCTGGCGCCCGGATTGAGCGTGATGAAGGGAAAGCCGTACTGCTTGATCAGGTCCGCGATGATATCGGACTGCCAGGCCGAAGGTACGCCGTCCTTCTTCGCCGCCTGATCCAGAGCGGCGTTCGTCACCTTGTTATCCATGCTGTGCCAGCCTTCCGATCCATATTGGAAAATGGCGGGCGGCCGATAGCCGCCCTGCCTTCGTACGGAGACGATCAATCTTCCTTCAGCGATTCCTTCAGGAAGCTGATGACTTCAGGCGTCTGGTTCATCGCGCCCTTGACGAGATTGCCGACGTCATCGCCGATCTTCGGATCGACAGGCACGCCGATTTCCTTGGCCTTGGCGAGGAACTCAGGATCGGAGGTCGCAGCCTGATAGGCATCACGCAGCGCCTTCAGGCGATCTTCCGGAATGCCGGACGGACCAGCGGAAAGACGCGAGATATCGCTCTGCGATTCAACCAGCGCGATAACGCGCTTGGCATCGTCATTGTTGACCAGCGAGGCGAGCTGCGGAATGTCGGTTTCCGAACCACCGATCTGCGCGATCAGCTTGCCGTTACCAGCATCGACGAAGGGCTGGAACGTCGAGCGCGAGCCGATAATGCCCTGCACTTCGCCGCGGCGCATGGCGAGCTGGTCGTCACTGCCGTTATAGCCGGAGACGACCTCGATCTTCAGGCCGAGCGCCTTGACGAGCATGGTCGTCTCGATCGTCGAAGCCGAACCGACGCCAGCCGAAGCGAACTTGATCGGCTCCTTCAGATTGGCGAGATCCTCGTAGCTGTTGATGCCGGAGTCCTTGGACACGACGATGACACGCGGATCGGACGATACCTTGCCGATCCAGGACATCTGGCCGAGATCGAACTTGATGCCCGGATTGCCGGCAAGCTGGCCGTAGATCAGGCCGGTGTTGAAGGTGCCGAAGGTCAGGCCGTCAGGATCGGACGCATAGATGAAGTTGGCGCCGATCAGGTGACCCGCACCCGGCATGTTCTGGACGACGAAGGTCGAACCCGGCAGATGCTTCTGCATGAACTGCGCGACGAGACGGCCGTTGGTGTCATAGCCGCCGCCCGGCGCGGTCGCGACGATATAGTTGACCGTCTTGCCCTTGTAGAAATCAGGACCTTCCTGTGCGGCGGCAGCGCCGGCGCCGAAGACAGTCAGTGCAGCGGCGCCAAGGGCCGCCATACGAAGTGAATGCATGTTCATGTCTCTCCTCCCAGTGAGTTTTGTATGCAGTAGCCGATTGGTCCCGCTTGATGGTCTCGCGAACGAACTCGACGATTTCAGGCGGCTGATCGAGCGCCCGGCCGACCGAAGCCGCCACCGTCTCGCCGACTTCGGGCGTAACGGGCAGTTCCAGCGCCTCGGCGCGCTTCAGAAATTCAGGATCGGACGTTGCCGATGCATAGGCATCGCGTAGCGCCTGCAGGCGATCTTCCGGGATACCGGCCGGTCCGGCAGAAAGCCGCGAGATGCGGGCCTGCGCCGCGATCAGATCGACGACGCGCTTGCCCTGCGGATCGTCGATCATCGACGAAAGCTGCGGCACGTCGGTATCTTCGCCGCCGACCTGGGCGATGAAGCGCCCGGCGCCCTCATCGACGAAGGACTGGAACTCCGAGCGCGAACCAATGACGCCCTGGACTTCGCCGCGGCGCATGGCGAGCTCGTCCTCATTGCCGTTATAGCCGGACACCACCTGGATCGGCAGTTTCAGCGCCCTGGCAAACATCGTCGCCTCGATCATCGAGGCGCTGCCCGTGCCTGCTGTCGCGAACTTGATCGGCTCCTTCAGATCGCGGAGCTGCTCGAAGCTTTCGATGCCCGAAGCCTTGGTCACCAGAATGACGCGCGGATCCGAGGCAACCTTGCCGATCCAGGACATCTTGGTGAGATCGAACTTGATGTTCGGATCGCCGCCGAGCTGGCCGTAGATCAGGCCGGTATTGAAGGTCCCAAGCGTCAGTCCGTCGGGATCGGAACCGTAGAGATAGTTGGTGCCGATCAGATGTCCGGCGCCCGGCATGTTCTGGACCACGAAGGTCGAGCCCGGCAGGTACTTCTGCATATACTGCGCGATCAGCCGGCCGTTGGTATCGTAGACGCCGCCCGGTGCGGTGGCGACGATGTAGGTGATTGTCTTGCCGTCGAAGAAATCCTTGCCCTCTTCGGCAGCGGCCGGAAGAGCCGGCAGCGCCACCATCAGAGTTCCGGCCACCCCGGCCAAACATGCCTTCTCAAACATTCATTCCCCTCCCCCATGGAGGCCGCCTCCTCGCGGCCCCGGCGATAAAGAACGGACGACCGTCAGACCGACCCCATCCCCAGCGCGTGGATGACCCAGCGGGTGACGAAGCCCGGATGCAGTTCGATCCCGAGCAGGCGCCCGAACATCAGATAGAGAGCCAGCGGCGCGGCGATCGACAGGGCGATGGCGAGCTTCCAGCTTGCCTCGCCCTGGCGGCGAAGGAAGGTGAGCAGCATGACGGGAACGCTGACATAGAAGCCGAAGAGCACGATCCCGGCGACGAAGCTCACGAAGTAGCTCCACATCACCATTTCCTGCTTGGCCGTATGCGGGCCGAATTCCGGCAGTTCCTCTTCCGGCTGCGTGCCCTCGGGAACGCTCGCGGCGGCAATCGACTGGCCGACCGATGCGGCGGCCGGTGTGCTTGCCGAGGGCGACCGGAACAGGTCGATCGCCAGCTGCACCAGACAGAGCACGATGCCGGGAATGCCGACGACCAGCGGCATGAAGCGCGCCTTGGCCGGGTAATCGAAGGAGAGCGCCACCATCGATGAGAAGATGACGAGCATCACGAAGGTCAGCGCAGTGCTGAAGCTGATCGTTCTCAAGGTCATGGGCTGACCTCCACATTATGCCGGCGCGCTGCCGGGCGGAAGTTGCGGTAGAAGGCATAGGCCATCAGCGAGACGATCATCGCGATCAGCACCAGCGACAGCGGCCGCAGGAAGAAGCTGTAGCCCCAGAGCTGCAGCGCCTGATTGAGCGAAGCTTCCGCCTTGCCGCCGAGCACCAGGCCGATGACGAAGGGCGCACGCGGCCAGTCGGCACGCAGGAAGCCGTAGCCGATGGCACTGAAGATCACGAGGACGATCAGGTTCTGCCACTGGAAGTCGCTGACGAAGCAGCCGAGGGTGACGAAGACCAGGATGAACGGAACCAGCATGCGGCCGTTGATGAAGGTCAGAACCGCAACCCAGCGACAGATGACGAGCAGCATTGACACGGCGATCAGGTTGCCGACGACCAGAGCCCAGATCAGCGTCCAGACGAGGTCGAGATGCTTGGTGACCATCAGCGCGCCCGGCTGGATGCCGAGGATCAGGAAGGCGCCGAGCAGGACGGCCATGCCGGACGAACCCGGGATGCCGAAGAACAGCGTCGGCAGCAGCGAGCCGCCTTCCTTGCCGTTGCTGGCGGTCTCCGGCGCAATGACGCCTTCGATCGCACCCTTGCCGAAACGCTCCGGATGCTTGGAGCTCTGGACGGCGTGGCCGTAGCAGAGCCAGGCTGCCGTCGAGCCGCCGAGACCCGGGATCATGCCGATCACGGCGCCGATGACGGAGGTTCTGAGAACCAGCCACCAGTGGCGCGGCACTTCGCGAACGCCGGACAACAGCTGGCGGTAGGAGAAGCCCGTATCCATCGGCACGGCCGAGATCGAGCCACCCTTGGTGCTGAGCGAAATCATTTCCGGTACCGCGAACATCGCAAGCACTGCCGTCACCAAGCTGACGCCGTCCCAGAGGAACAGGAAGTCGCCGGAATAGCGTGGCGTGCCGGTGATCGGGTCCATGCCGACGGTCGACAGCATCAGGCCGTAGAAGCCGACGATCAGGCCCTTGACGATGCGGCTGCCGCTCGAAAGGAAGGCGATGAAGCTGATGCCGAGCAGCGCGATCAGGAAGAACTCCGCCGGGCTGAACATCAGGATGACGGGCTCGAGGATCGGGATCATGATCGCGAAGACCACGGCGCCGATAATGCCGCCCACACCCGATGCCGTGATACTGGCACCGAGAGCGCGGGCCGCCTGCCCCTGTTTGGCAAGAGGATAGCCGTCCAGCGTCGTCGCCGCGTCATCGCCGTCGCCGGGGATGCCGAACATGATGCTGGAGATCTGGCCGCTGGTGCCGTTGACGGCGTGCATGGTCAGCAGGAAGACAGCGCCCGCCACCATATCCATGCCGTAGACGAAGGGGATGGCCATGGCGATCGACAGCTTGCCGCCGATACCGGGAGTGACGCCGACCAGCAGTCCGAAGACCACGGCGATCAGCATCAGGCCCATGATATGGGGCGAGCTAACGAGGTTGAACAGCGCCCCGAACATAGTCTCAATCATTGCAGTTTTACTCCTCCCGTCAGCGGAAACGTGAAGCTTTCCGCTGCTCGCCGCACACTCCCCCTTGGTGCGGTTTATCCTTACCCGGCGCCTCAAAGACCCGGCCTCTGAGGATCATTAGGACCCCTGGCCGAAACTTTGTCCAAAGCAAAAATTTATGTGTAGTCCATCACTTTTCTTGCTGGCTGGCAAGAGGCATTCCGTATTGGGGTACGATGTTCCGTTTAGCGGAACGTAAATTAAACCGTTGATATAAATACAGAATATCTGCAATTTTCGCTTATTTTCACGAATTGAAACAGCAAATCATGCCGCCGTGTAGCGATTTTTTGCTGGACTGGGCGATGGCCGGGCAATGACGCGGCGGTCACCGCCTAATAGCCTCAAACGCCTGCGGAAACGCGTCGCGAACGCTGACCGCGATAAGTTTTCCTTAACGTCTTCCTAAGCCGAAATGGCGTGGACTCCGCCGCAAGGCACGGCGCATCCTTGGCTCACGCCGCAGCGGACTCATCGTCCGGCGGCCGATCTCAGGGAGGCGAAATTGGACCAACCGGTCGAAGCACAACTGCGCAGGGAGGAGAAGGTACCGCTCTCCGATCTGCTGATCTCGTTCCTGCGCCTGGGGGCCTCGTCCTTCGGCGGCGGCGTCTCCGGCTGGACCCACCGGGAGATCGTCGAGCGGCGCGGCTGGCTGGACGAGGACAATTTCCTGAAGACGCTGACCATCGCCCAGATCCTGCCCGGCGCCAATCCGGTCAATCTCGCGGTCTATATCGGCCTGAAGCTGAGGGGCTGGACCGGCGCGGCGCTCGCCTTCACCGGCATGCTTGCGCCGGCCTTCACCGTCATCCTGGTCATGAGCTTCTTCTACGAGCAGATCAACGGCTATGAAGCCGCCCATACCGTGCTGCGCGGCCTCGCCTGCGTCGGCATCGCCTCGTCGCTGACCATGGGGGTCAAGACCGGCAAGCGGCTGCGCCGTCATGCGGTGCCGATCCTGATCGCCGTCGCCGTCTTCGTCACCGTCGGCGTGCTGCGCTGGCCGCTGGTGCCCGTCGTCGCCGTCAGCATTCCGCTCAGCATCGTCGCAGCCTTCTTCGTCAAGGAGAAGAAGCATGGATGACGCCAAGCTCCTCAATCTGGTGCTGCTCTGCATACCCTTGTCGCTAGTCTCCTTCGGCGGCGGCCAGTCGATTATCGCCGGGCTGCAGCACCAGACAGTCGACGTGCTCGGGATGCTGACGCCGCGCGCCTTCACCGATTTCTATGCCATCTCGCGCGCCGCCCCCGGCCCCGGCACGCTGATTCTCGCGCTGATCGGCTGGCATCTCGATGGTCTCGTCGGCGCGCTGGTGGCGACGCTGGCGATCTTCCTGCCCTCCTCGCTGCTCGTCTGCATCTGCGGCAGCATCTGGCACAGGCACCGCGCCTCGCCCTGGATCATCGCCGCCGAGCGCGGCCTGGCACCGGTCGCCGCCGGCCTGATCTTCGCCGGCGGCTATACCGTGGCGCAATCGGCGCATCTGAACTGGATCGAAGCCGGAACCGTCGCCGCCGCGATCGGCCTGCTGCTCTTCACCAAGGTCGGCCCCTACCCGATCCTCGCCGCATCGGCTGCCGGATATTACCTGCTGAGCCTCGGCGGCTACGCCTGACAACACCCCTTCCGGAAAAATCGCCTGCAGCGGAATTGACCGGCAGGCATTTCCGGTATTATCTTTAAATAGGAACATCGTTCCACATAAAAGAACATTCAGCTTGGGAGGGCTCGATGCCGGAAAGATTGCAGCTGCGCACGGCGCTCGGGAAGCACGCCCACGTCAAGCCGCTCACCGATGGCCGCGTCTCGTCGTCCCGCATCGCCTTCGATTTTCGCGATTACGAGCCGCTGCCGAAAGGCTTCAGGGCCATGGTCCGCGGCGATGAGCTCGACGTTTCCGAACTCGCCGTCGTCACCCATCTCCTGGCGCATCACTATGCGAAGCCGCTGACCGGCATCGCCATTCCGCTCTGGAGCCGCCTGCCCCACGCCAATCTCGTCTGTCCCGTCGATTCCGAGATCCGCGAGCCGAAGGACCTGAACGGCACGACGGTCGGCGTGCGCGCCTATGCGCAGACGTCGGGCGTCTGGGTGCGCGGCATCGTCAAGGACGATTACGGCGTCGATCTGAACAGCATCACGTGGCTGACGATGGAAGATGCCCATCTCAGCGAATATGCCGACCCTGAGAACACCGTGCGCAATACCAAGCCGACCGGCCTGCGCGACCTGATGATATCCGGCGAGCTCTCGGCCATCATGGGTGAGCGCACCGTCGATCCCTCCGGCATCCGCACCGTCGTTCCGGATGGTGACAAGGCTGCCGAAGCCTGGATCGCCCGCACCGGCATCGTCCCAATCAACCACGTCCTGACGGTTCGCAACGAGCTGCTCGCCGAACACAGATGGCTGGCCGGAGAGCTGATGGAACTCTTCGAGGAGGCCCGGCGCGTCTCGATCGCCGAAGACGGCGCCACACCGCCGCCGGCCTATGGGCTCGAGGAAAACCGCCGCTCGCTGCAGCTTGCTTTCGACTACTCCGCCGACCAGCGGATCACGCCACGGCGCTACGAGGTCGATGAACTGTTCGTCCGCATCTGAGGACGCCGGATCACCGCCCACCTGAATGGCGCAAGGAGGATTGCCCCATGATCATCGACATTCACGGACATTATACGACGGAGCCGCAGGCGCTTCACCAGTTCCGCGACAAGCAGCTGGCGGGCCTTGCCGATGCCATGCGCCGCCCCACCAGCACCGATCTCGGCATCTCCGATGACATGCTGCGCGAATCCGTCGCCCCGCAGCTGAAGCTGCAGAAGGATCGCGGCAGCGACCTGACGATCTTCTCGCCACGCGCCGCCGGCATGGCCCATCACGTCGGCACAGAGGCGACCAGCATACAATGGTCGTCGATGTCGAACGACCTGATCCACCGCATCTGCAAGCTGCTGCCGGACAATTTCGCCGCCGTCGGCCAGCTGCCGCAGCATCCGGGCGCACCGCCGAAGAACTGCATTCCCGAGCTGAAGCGCATCGTCGAGGAGCTTGATTTCGTCGGCGTCAACCTGAACCCGGATCCCTCCGGCGGTTACTGGACCGATCCGCCGCTGACCGACAGGCAGTGGTATCCGCTCTACGAGACGCTCTGCGATCTCGACGTGCCCGCCATGATCCACGTCTCCTCGTCCTGCAATGCCTGCTTCCACCACACCGGCGCGCATTACATCAACGGCGACACGACGGCCTTCATGCAGCTGCTGCAGGGCGATCTGTTCAAGGATTTCCCGACGCTGAAATTCGTCATCCCGCATGGCGGCGGCGCCGTGCCCTTTCATTGGGGGCGCTATCGCGGTCTGGCGCAAGAGATGAAGAAGCCGCTTCTCTCGGAGCATCTGTTGAAGAACGTGTTCTTCGATACCTGCGTCTATCACTATCCGGGCATCGAGCTGATGCAGAAGGTGATCCCGGTCGACAACATCCTGTTCGCCTCCGAAATGCTCGGCGCCGTCAAGGGCATCGATCCCGAGACCGGCCATCACTACGACGATACGAAGCGCTACATCGACAAGCTCGAAGAGCTCGACGAACTCAGCCGCTACAAGATTTTCGAGGGGAATGCCCGCCACGTCTACCCGCGCCTCGACGCGCAGCTGTCGCGCCGCGGCCGCCCCGGTCTGACGCTATGACGGCGGCAGGCTCAGCAGCAGGAAAGATCGCCGCTTTCGGTGATGATTGCGTTCTTCATCCAGTAGGGCGGCAGATCATCGACCGTCACCTCGGCCACCGGCTTGAAAGCCTTGAAGGCGTGCCGCACCTCCGGCGCCGTCCAGAAGGTCACGATCGTCTCAATCGGCGGGCAGCCCGGCAGGCCGCATTCGACCTCCGCGACCATCACCGCGACGTCGTCGGCGAGGCTGAAACGCTCGCGCGTCCAGTCCTTGACGCGGCGGACGGCATCGATCTTTCCGGCGTTGCGGCGTGCGGTCTTCAGCATGGTTTCCGGCTGGGTTTTGCGACGCCGGACGGGCGTCGCCGTGTTCTCAACATAGGGCGCTCCGGCGCCGCTTGTCAAAATGGTTTGTCGAAACTGCGGGCTGACAGCGCGGCTCTTCCGCCGCGCGCCGCTTGCCCGCCTCAAGGGAGTGAAGCATGACTGAGAAGGTTCTCGCCGCGGTCCGCACCGGACCGAGCATCATGGATTTCCGCGAATTTCCGATGCCTGACGTCCCCGAGGACGCAGCGCTTCTGAAGATGGAAGTGGCCGGCATCTGCGGCACCGACGTCAAGCTCTTCAAGACGCCGCCGAACAATGCCCCGACCATCATGGGCCACGAGAATATCGGCTATATCGCCAAGGCCGGCCGCGAGTTCACCCGCCGCAAGGGCTTCAAGGAAGGCGATCTCGTCTTCGTCGAGCACTATGTCATGTGCGGCAAGTGCCAGTGGTGCCATCAGGGCCAGTATCGTCATTGCGAAAACACCGACTGGCGCAACAACCCGGAAAGCATTCGCTACGGTTACACCTCGGCCGAGCGCGCGCCGCATCTCTGGGGCGGCTTCGCACAATATGTCTACCTGCCCTGGAATGCCGTCGTTCACCGCGTTCCCAAGGGTGTGACGCCGGAGCTTGCCGGTCTCGTCACCCCAATGGCGAACGGCGTGGAATGGTCCCTCTTCGACAGCAATGTCGGCTATAACTCGACGGTGCTGATCCAGGGCCCCGGCCAGCAGGGCCTGTCGCAGACGGTCATCTGCAAGCAGGCCGGCGCCTCGCTGATCATCGTCACCGGCACGACCAAGGACACCGCCCGCCTCGAAGTCGCCAAGCAGCTCGGCGCCGATTACGTCATCGACGTGCAGAAGGAAGACCCGCTCGCCCGCATCATGGAGATCACCGGCGGCAAGGGCGTCGACATCTCGCTCGACTGTACCGCGGGTGCGGGAACGATCCCCATCCTGCTCGGCGTCGAGGCGCTGGTCAGAAAGGCGGGCACCATCCTCGTCCAGGGCGAGATGAAGGAATTCCCGAACTTCCCGCTGGAGAAGGTGACGACCAAGGCGATCACTATCAAGAGTGCCCGCGGCCACAGCTACCGGGCCTGCGAGCTGGCGCTGGAGCAGATTGCCTCCAACCGCTTCCCGCTGGAAAAGATCACCACCCACAAGTTCGGCCTCAAGGATGCGGCGCTTGCCATCGAGTCGGTCGGCGGCAAGGGTGTACCCGACGTCATCCACGCATCGCTGATGCCCTGGGAATAAGGAGAGCCGCATGACCATCGGTTTCAGAATTGCCGAGCGCACCCAAAAGGTCGATCTCGCCACCATCGAGAAGTTCCGGACCATCCCGGTCGCCAATGTCAGCGATGTGATGTCGCGCATGACGGCGGGCGGCCCCGGCCTTCGCCCGATGCACGCATCCGGCCAGATGTCGGGCGCCGCCTTCACCGTGAAGACCCGCCCCGGCGACAATCTGATGATCCACAAGGCGCTGCTGATGGCCGGCCCCGGCGACGTCATCGTCGTCGATGCCGGCGGCGACCTCACCAACGCGCTGGTCGGCGAGATGATGCTGTCGCACGCCATGCAGATCGGCGTCACCGGCGTCGTCATCAACGGCGCGGTGCGCGACTACGGCTGGATCAAGGCCGGCACGTTCCCCGTCTTTGCCGCCGGCATCACCCACCGCGGCCCCTACAAGGACGGCCCCGGCGAGATCAACGTGCCGATCGCCTTCGGCGGCATGGTCATCAACCCCGGCGACCTGATGATCGGCGACGACGACGGCCTGCTTTGCGTACCCTACGGCACGACCGAGGAGATATATACGCAGGCGAAGGCCAAGAACGAGGCGGAAGCCCGCACCGTGGCCAACACGCTTGCCGGCAAGCTGGACCCGAAGCTCTGGGTCGACGAAAGCCTTCGCAAGCTCGGCTGCGAAGGTCTCTGATCAGAACGGGGGGTGGAATATTCATGGCAATCGCAGTTATCGACGGCATCAGCACGCGCTACGAAGTGATCGGTAACGGACCGCCGCTCCTGATGTTCTCGCCGGGGGGCTTCGACGCAACGATCGAGAAGTGGCGCACGCAGGGCATTTATGTGGTGACCCAGTTTCTGGAGCACCTCCCCTCGCATTTCACCTGCATCGTCTTCGACCGCCGCGAAACCGGCCAGTCGGGCGGCCGCGTCGAGCGCGTCACCTGGGGCGATTACGTCAAGCAGGCGACCGGCCTGCTCGATCATCTCGGCATTGAGAAGGCCCATATCATGGGCGGCTGCATGGGCTGCAGCGTCGCCATGGCGGTGGCGACCCAGGCGCCCGAGCGCGTCGACAGGATGGTGCTGTTCTGGCCGGTCGGCGGCGCCCGCTACCGCATGACCGGGCATCAGCGCTTCGCCGAACATCTGGCCTTCGTGCAGCAGAATGGACTGGAAGCCGTCGTTGCGCTCTCGAAGGAAAGCAACAAGGCCTTCGGCGCCGATCCGCGCGGCGGCCCCTGGATCTCGGTCCTGCGCCATGACGAAGAATTCGCCAGACGCTACGCCGCGCTCGATGTCGATCACTACAAGGCGATCGTAGCCGGTATGCCGCGCGGCCTGATCGACCGCGACACCTCGCCGGGCGCCGAACCGGAAGATCTCGTCCGTCTCGATATCAAGACGCTGATCATCCCCGGCGCCGACTTCTCGCACGCGACATCGGCCGCCCGCTATCTGCAGGAATGCATTCCGGGCTCTGACTACTGGGATATCCCGGTGCCGCAGCTGACCGCTGAGAATACAAATAAGCGGGTGATCGACTTTCTGAAGGCATAATCCTCAGGATGGAAGCGCTTCCGGGAGGAACTCCCCGCTGTGTCGGGTCAGGAAATCCTGGAAGGCGCTCATCACCGGCGTCATCGCCCGGTCGGTCCGGCTGACGGCAAACCATTGCCGCCGGATCGGCAATCCCTCGACATCGAGGATCGCAAGCTTGCCCGCCCGCACTTCCTCGGCAACGCTGTGCGCGGCGAGAAACGCGAGCCCGGTATCGGCCATGACGGCCCGCTTGATATCCTCGACCGGTTCCATCTCGGTATTCGGTCCTGCAGCCCGGCCCGGGATTTCGGCCATGAAGCGCTCGAACCAGATGCGCGTGCTGGAACCGGAGCCGCGGACGATGAAATGCTCGCTGGCGATATCGGCCTTCGAAATCCCATGCTTGCCGACCAGCGGATGATGCGGCGGCGCGACGACGACAAGCGTATGCTCGCCGAAGATCGCTGCCCGCACCGAGATATCCCGCGGCGGCCGGCCGACCAGCGCGATGTCGATCGCCCTGTTCTTCAGCCGCTCGATCGTCTCGGTCCGCCGGTCGATGACCAGTTCGAGATCGATATCGGGAAACTCGTTGGCAAAGGCCGTCTGCATCTGCTTGGCGAAATAGCGCACGGTCGACACCGCGCCGACAAGAATGCGGCCGCGCTTGACGCCCTTGAAGGCATTGATCTCGTCGCCGAGAAGCTGAAGCCGGTCTTCGATATCGCGGGCCGCCGATAAAACGGCCCTTCCCGCCTCGGTCGGATACATGCCGTGTGCCATGCGCTCGAAGAGCTGGACGCCGGCTTCCGCCTCCAGCTGTTTCAGCTGCAGGGTGACTGCCGGAGCGGTGAGCCCGAGCACTTTCGCAGCCTCGACGATCTTGCCATGCGACTCGATGGCAAGAAGCGATCTCAGCTGACGAAAGCTTATATTTTTCATGAGAATGACGATAAAAAAACTTAACGGCAGTGTAAAGAGATTAAAATTTACTTCGGTGCATTCAAGGCATAGCGTCGGTGTCATGCGGGTGTGTCGTTTTCCGCGTCGCGGAGGACGGATCTACGGCAAACGACCCCTTGCTTTATCATCACATGTTGGCGACTTTGCCCCATTGAAACGCGCCGCCAACGCCGAACCCAGGAGGGAAATGACATGAGACAATCACTGAAGAGCGGGCTGCTGGCCTTGATCGCCGCTGCGGCACCGGCCGCCGCTTACGCCCATCCGGCGATCGGTGAAGCCGCCGGCCTCAGCCACGGCTTTGCTCACCCGATGACCGGCCTCGATCATATCCTCGCCATGGTCATGGTCGGCGTTCTCGCCTTCCAGCTCGGCGGCAGAGCAACCTGGCTCCTGCCCGCCACCTTCGTGCTTGTCATGGCAGCCGGCGGCGCGCTCGGCATGGCCGGCATCAACTTGCCCTTCGTCGAGCTCGGCATTGCCCTTTCGGTCGTCGTCCTCGGCGCCGTCGTCGCGCTCAACATCAAGGCACCGGTTGCTGCTGCCATGGCCGTCGTCGGCTTCTTCGCGATCTTTCATGGCCACGCCCACGGCTCGGAAATGCCTGAAAATGCAGCCGGCCTCGCTTATGCCGCAGGCTTCATGATGGCGACCGCCCTGCTCCACATCGCAGGTCTCGGCCTCGGCTTTGCCATCGGCCGCGGCGGCGAGCGCACCGGCTTCCTGGCAACCCGCATCGCCGGCGGCCTCGCCACGATCGCTGGCGTCGGCATCCTGACCGGCCTCATCTGATCCTTCATCGGAAACGAAAAAGGGCTGCGTTCCCCGAGGGATCGCAGCCCTTTTTGATTCAGGCAGTCAGCGTGAAATCAGCGGCGCTTGTAGGTGCGCTTGAAAGCCGTCTCGTCGATACCGAGCGTGTGAAGGGCTGCGGTATTCGGCGCGCGGCGCTCGCGGCGGGCCATCGAGCATTCATGCGCGGCGCTGACCAGGCTCATCGTTTCGAACAGTCCGCCGAAAGCGCTGCGGACCCAGTCCGTGCGGGGCATGCTGCGATACGTGGTGGCGGTCATCTCGATCATCTCCGTCTATTGTGCGCTGCATATAACTTGACAGCACCAATCCGGAAAGACCTTGCAGCACAGGGCAGCCATGCTGATTCCGTATAGCGGAACTTTGTTCTCTACCTGAGAGAAGGTATCAGATGACGAAGTTTTCCATCGTCTCCGGCACGAAGATATCTTCGGGCTGCAGCCGCCGCTTCGACAGCCCCTGCTCGTGCGAATAGCGCAGGAAGGTATCGAGCGTCTGGCGGTTCTGCTTGAAGCCGTAGCTCCAGTAGTCGTCGCCCATGATCCGGCGCGCCTCTTCCACATGCGCATTGAGCCAGGGAAGCATGACCTTCAGCGCCGCCGTCTCCTCGAGGTCGCGGTAGATCTTCGCCTGCGCTTCGGCGAAAGCCTTGTAGAGCGATTGCGCGATCCAGCGATGCGCCTCGTAGATTTCCCGGCGGATGACGATCGTATGCATGATCGGGAAGATTTCCGTCTTGCGGAAATAGTCGCGCTCGACCTGGACGAAATCCTCGAACAGCCGTTTGACCCGGCAGCCGTCATAGGAAGACGGCTTGCGGGCGGTGAACAGCGCATCGATCTCCCCTTCCCGGATCATTGCCGATAAGGTCTGCTGCGGGCCGATGCGCTTGACGTTGATATAGGACGGCAGGTTGAGCGGCAGCTTTTCCGGCCGGTTCGGCTGCTCCTCGCCCCCGGTATAATGCGTCACGTCATCGACGCGAACGCCGTATTCGTCCGAGAGAATGCCGCGGATCCAGACCGGCGCCGTCATCTGATATTCCGGGCTGCCGACCCGTTTCCCCGAGAGATCGGCCGGATTGCGGATGCCGGCTTCGGCATTCACATAGATCGACGAATGCCGGAAATAGCGCGACGGGAAGACCGGAATGGCGACGAAAGGCTGCGCCTCGGTGAAATGCGAGAGCACATAGGAGGAGAGCGACATCTCGGCGATGTCGAACTCCTTGTGGCGCAGCATGCGGAAGAAGGTCTCTTCGACGGGCATGTTCAGATAGACGAGATCGATGCCGTCAGGCACCACGGTACGGTCCATCAGGGCGCGCGTGCGGTCATAATTCCAGCAACCGAAGGACAAACGAAGCGACGATGTCAGAATTCTCACTCCCCAACAGCCGGGCCTGACGCCGGACTTGAATCAAAACCTGGCATCCTCCTGCCAAGCCGCTGACATCTAACGACAATCAGCGATCCGCTCAGCCGCCGGAATTCTCCTTTCCGGAAGCCGCCCTCTCATAATCTCGCGCGATCATCAGGCGCGGTCGGGCAAATGTCCAAGATAAATCATATTGTCCAGCTCATACGAAAATCGCTGATCAGTCCTCGGCGATACGATCGATCGGATGCGCATAGGGGCCGATCTCGGCGGCGAGACGATCGACCATGTTGTAGATGAAGGCGTGGAACAGCCGCTCGTCGGCCAGCCCCTTGTGCGAGGCATGGGCAAGGAACAGCGTCAGCTTCACATCCGGCCGCTCGATGCGCCGGGCAATCAGCTCGCCCGCCTCGATCTCTTCCGAGACGATGCCATAGGGCATGATGCTCTGCGCGACGCCATGCGAGATCAGCGCCTTGATCGCCTCCATCGACTGCACCTGATAGGTGATCTTGACGTCGACAGAAAGCCGCGACGCCGTCTCATGCACCCGCCGCCAGATGATGTCGCGGTTGGAGACCAGCGCCAGATCGCCGGCGACGGCATGGCGGAAGGAAACGTCCTGCTCCGCATCCTTGCCGTCAGGCGCCGAAATCAGCAGCAAATCCTCTTCCATCAGCGCGATGCGGCGCAGACCCGGGCTATCCTCGATGTCATAGGCGAGCACATAATCGAGCTCGCCGCGCTCCAGCGCATCAGTGAGCACGAAGCTCAGCTCTTCGACCACATGCAGCGCGATACCCGGAAGCTGCTCATTGGCGGCGACCAGCAGATCGGTGCCGATCAGCTTCAGGATCGATGGCGTGGCGCCGAGGCGCACCCGCACCTTCTCACCGCCGAGCGAGATCAGGTCGCGCCGCGTCTCCTCGATGCGCTGCAGGATTTCGAGCGCCCGCTCGTAGAGCAGCATGCCGGCCGGCGTGGCGCTGACGCCGCGCGAATGGCGGTCGAGAAGCTGGATTTGCAGGGAATCCTCGAGATTGCGGATCTGGATGCCGAGCGCCGTCTGGGCAAGGTTCAGCTGTTCGGCGGCGCGGGTGATGTTGCCGACTTCGACCACCTTGACGAAATATGCGAGCTGACGGAGCTTCATCTTAGTAGAACTGGTCGAAATGGACCTGGCCCTGCGGGACGCCGAGGTCGATAAGCATCTTCTGGATGGCCTGGCCCATCATCGGCGGACCGGCGAAATAGATCTCGCATTCCGGCAGCCGCTCGGCAAAGAGCTTGGCGGCGACCTCGTGGACGAAGCCGCGATAGCCATCCCAGCCGTCATCCTCCGCAGGCATGCCTGAAACGACCGGATGATAGTGCAGCGTGCTGCCGAAGCCCGGAAGTTCTTCCAGCATCTCCCGGCCGCAGATGTCGCGCGCCTCGCGGCCGCCATAGATGAAGTCGATGCGCCGTCCCGCAAGCGCCGGCGAAACCGCCGCCGTCCGCGTCACCGAGATCATCGGCGACAGGCCGGAGCCGCCTGCGAGACAGATGATATCGCGCGGCGAATCCTCACGCAGGTAGGCCATGCCATAGGGACCGTCGATGCCGATCCGCTCGCCAGGCTTCAACCGGTCAAAGAGCATGGAGGTGGCCGCGCCATTGGGCACCTTGCGCACCTGGAAATGCCACTCGTCGGGCTGGTCGCCGCGGTTCGCCATCGAATAGGCGCGGCTGCCGTCGACGCCATCGAGCGTCAGCAGCGCATACTGGCCGGAGAGGAAGGTGGTGGGCGTATCGAGCCGGAAGCGGAACTCCCGGATGTCGTGGGTAATGTCGCGGATATCGGTGAGAACGGCGCCCTGCTTCACCGGCAGGTGGCTGCTCTCATATTGCGGCATCAGCCGCAGCTTGACGAGACAGTCGGTGAGCGGCCGCGCCTGGCAGCCGAGACGGCGGCCACGCTGGCGGTCGCGGTCGCTGAGGCCCGGCGCATCCGGCCTCAGCTCCTCGATCTCCCCTTCGAGAAGATCGAAGCGGCAATTGCCGCAGGAGCCGACATTGCATTCATAGGGAAAGCCAAGACCGGCGCGAATGGCGGATCGCATGATCGTGTCACCGTCGGCGCAGGACCATTTCGTATCGGTCCCGCTCAATGTCATCACGGTCATGCGTTCCTCCTCATCATCTATGTCTGTAACCCGCTCCATGACCGAGACGGGACGAGATCGTTGCCACCGTCTCCAACAGCGGTGGCGCGAATTTTTCTATGGCTTCGAGCGAGAGCCGCAGAGACGGACCCGCCACGCCGACGGCGCCGACGACGGCACCGGTGGAATCCCGGACGGGGGCGGCGATCGCCCGGATGCCGGGCTCGCTTTCCTCATCCTCGATGGCAAAGCCGCGCTGGCGGACTTCGGCCAGGATCTCGCGCACCCGCGCGGGATCGGTGATCGTATGCGACGTGCGCTTCGCGAGCGGGCCGGAAAGCACGCGCTCGATCGTCTCCTCCGGCGCGAAGGCGAAGATCGCCCGTCCGACAGCCGTGCAATGCGCCGGCTTGCGGGCACCAAGATCGGACTTGATGCCGACGGCCTGCGGGCTCTCCAAGTCGTACACATGCATGACTTCGGTATCCGTCGGGATGCCGAGAATGATGGTCTCGCCCGTATGCTTTCTGAGGTCGAAGAGGTAAGGACGCGCCTCGTTCGACAGGTTCATGCGGCGGCGCACCAGCGTACCGAGACCGAAGAGGCCGACACCGAGGCGGTAGCGCTCGGTTTCCGGGTTCTGCTCCAGCAGGCCTTCCGCCACCAGCGTCACGGCCAGACGGTGAACCGTGCTCTTCGCCACCTTCAGCTTCTGGGCCAGCGCGCTGACGCCAATCTCAACCTCGTCCTCCGAAAATGCTTTCAAAAGGCGGATCGCGGTTGTCACCGACGACAGGCGGTTGCGCGTGGCCGGTCCGGCCTTTTTGGTGCGTGCCGTTTCCTTCACAGATGCATTCATGGCGTGCGTTTTCCGTCTTTTTGCAAGGAGTAAGGGATCGTCCATAACACAGCTCCTGCAAATACTCACGCCACGCCTTGAAGCATTCTCAGACCCTCAATGCGCTCAGCATTTCCCCGACATATTCGTCGCCGTTCGACACGACGAGCATGGCCGCGAAGGGCCGCATCGCCGTCAGCGTCCGCGCCAGTTCGAGCGCCGGCACATCGGCCGAGCTGACGACGAGACCGGTCGTCATCTTGGAGCGCACGAAGCAGGCATTGCCGATGACCTCGGCCGCCTCGGCCGAAGCGCCGGCCGTCGTCAGCATGACGACGACGTCGGCCTCGGTGACCTCCTCGGCAAGCGAGACCCGCTTGCCGGAGAGATCTTCGAGAACTGCATCGACGGGCAGCATCTTCAGGGAATCGGATGCCGGCTTTGCCTCGACATAGCGCAGGAAATGCGCCTCGCCCCCGGCATAACCCGCCGCCAGCCGCTCCAGCGTGCTTTCGGCGCTCTTGTCCAGCGCAATGATGCGCGACTTTCGCGGACGCGAATTCGGATAGTTGATCCGGAACTTCGCCTCTTCGGCCGTCGTCGCGCGGGCACTTTCGCTCAATCCGAGTAGCATGATCTGCCCTCCCTATCAGACGCTGGTCTGCGCCTTGCCCGCGATCACCGTCAGCGCTTCGTCGGCGATATCGGTGTAGGCCTTGTCGGCAGGCAGCACGATTGCCGCCGAACGGACGCGGTGATGCGCCGGATCGACGCCGGGCGGTGTCACGCCCTTGTCCTTCAGCGCGCGTGCCGCGCGCATCAGCCGGTGACGCGCCATGATGATGCCGTTGTCGGTCGAGACCAGGTTTTCCTTGGTGCGGTCGACGATGGGGCCCATGCTTTCCTGCAGCGACGCATCCTGCATGGCGATGCCTTCGACGCCGGAATAGGTCGTGCCCTTGCGCTGCGCCTCGCGATCCATCAGGTAGTCGTTGTCCTTGTTGGCAGCCGGACGGTAGGTGCCGGGAACATAGGCGACGTGAATGCCCTTGCCAGCCTTCATCGCATCCCGCTCTCCGGTCGTCAGCGCGCGGACCGGGTGATAGTCGAAACTCCAGGCCCAGCAATTCTCGTCATCGATCGGGATCCAGAAATGGCCGTGCACCGGGTGATCGCCGCGCGGCGGCACCATGGTGAAGGACGGCATGACCCAGGGGGTGATGCGCCAGTAATAATGCCCCTCTTCGGCGTTGCGGCGCGCGCCGATATAAAGGCCGCCGTCCATGTCGGTGACTTCGAAGAACGGCCGGGCATCCGACATGTTGTATTTGTTGCCGCGCGCGCCCTTGAACAGCGGGTCGGAATTCAGGCTGCCGCTATGGAGCCAGGAGACGTGGCTGGAATCGATGCCGCCTTCCATAGCCTGCAGCCAGTTGCATTCCTGCCAGCGCTTGGAGGTGAAGGTCTGCTCGGCCGGAACCAGCGCAAATTCCCATTCCGGATGCGGCGGCTCCTTGTCGGCCGGGCCCATATAGGTCCAGAGAATGTCGCCGATCTTGATCAGCGGATAGGACTTCAGCTTGATCTTGCCGCAATAGCCGCTTTCCTTCGGCTCCGAGGGCACCTCGATGCACTGCCCGGTATTGTCGTATTTCCAGCCGTGATAGGGGCAGCGCAGACCGCCCTGCTCGTTGCGGCCGAACCACAGCGAAACGCCGCGATGGGCGCAGAATTCGTCGATCAGGCCGTAGCGTCCCTCGCTGTCGCGGAAGGCGAGCAGGCGCTCGCCGAGCAGCTTGATGCGAACAGGCGCACAGTCGTTGTCCGGCAGCTCTTCCGCCAGCAGCGCCGGGATCCAGTAACAGCGGAACATCTCGCCCATCGGCGTGCCCAGATCCGTCTGGGTCAATAGGTCGTTCTGTTCTTTCCTCAGCATGACAACTCCTCCTCGAGTGCATCCGTGGCGGGCCGCTACGCCGCGTCACCTGTGTTTCCTCCGGCCGATCGGATTTGCGGGTTGACCTTCACGGCGGATCGGGTATTTTTAGCGAGTGTTCCGTTATACAGAACATCGTTTCGTTTTAAACGCTACATGCTGATTGCACGCTCGTCAAGCGCTGCGCAGGACAAGGGAGGAGATGCGAATGTCGGAAGTGGGTTCCCGGATAAGGCTGTGTTCGACCGATGATGTGGATTGGGACAGCGCGATCCGCGTCGAACAAGGCGATCTGACGCTCGCCGTCTACAATGTGAACGGCACGTTCTACGTGACCGACGACCTCTGTACGCACGGCCCGGGCTCGCTGGCGGAGGGCTATCTCGACGGCTACCACATCGAATGCGACTTCCATAACGGCCAGTTCGACATCCGCACCGGCGAAGTCGTCGCCCCGCCCTGCATGGTGCCGATCAAGACCTACAAGGTCGTCGTCGAAAACAACGACGTGCTGATCGAAGTCTGATCGCCGCGGCTTGCGGATCATAAAAAGTCGTATAATGTGGGATTAATTTTACAACGGGAGGAACCGGTCATGCAATCTCACAAACATGCGGACGAACAGCATTCCGATCTGTCGGAAAACCGGCTGCGCCATGATATCTCGATGGCGACGCGCCTGCTGAACAGCATGAAAATTCTCGAATATAGCGGCCATGTCAGCGCCCGCCTGCCGGGCGGAACGACCTTTCTGATCCAGCCGCAGGACAAGAGCCGCGCCGATGTCGCGCCCAAGGATCTGTTCGTCTGCGATCTCGACGGCAAGGTGATATCCGGGCCGGAAGGCTCCCGGCCACCTTCCGAAATTTTCCTTCATTGTGAGATTTATAGATCACGCCCCGACGTGAACTCCGTCGCTCATTTCCATCACGACGTCACCAATGTCTTCACGCTGGTCGAGGACGTACCGCTGCCGCCGGTGAAGAACCACGCGATCCGCTGGCGCAACGGCATTCCCGTTCATTCCGATCCGGCCCATGTCGACACACCGGAGCGCGGCCGCGGCATCGTCGCGACGCTCGGCGATTGTCATGCGATGCAGATTCGCGCCCACGGCCAGATCGTCACCGCAGAGACCGTCCGTGGCGTCTATATCGATGCCGTACACCTGGTCGAGAATGCCGAAGCCGCCTATCGCGCCGCGACCCTCGGCAAGGTCAAGCCGCTGACGGAAGAGGAGATGGAATCCTTCGCCCACTCCTTCCGCCGCGGCCATCACATCCGCAAGCTCTGGAAATACTACGCCGGCGGCGCCATCCGCGACGGCCTCTTCCCTGAAGACTGGAATAAGGCGGCCTGAACCAGTCGGCAGTCACGGCTGGGGGCATCGGACTGGGGCGTTGGGTCGCGCTCCGGTCCGCACTGCCGTTGCCTGCCGTCCAATCATCGCTTTATAATGAAGCACTTGGGGATGGTGCCGAGGCGGGATTCGATTTGCCGAAAGACTGGTTTGCCACTGGCGCAGGACGCCTATCAGAACGCGCATGGGCGGAGATGCCAGCTTGAGCAGCCCGGAAAAGATGATCGGCCTGCTCGACCTCTTCGATGCAGGCGAGGATGCCGTCGCGCTGACCTTCGAGGAGCTGTGCGACAAGCTCGGCTATACGCGCTCGACCCTCTACCGCTATCTGAAGATCCTCACCGATGCCGGCCTGCTGACCTCGCTTCCGGGTGTCGGCTATATGCTCGGCCCGCGCATCGTCGAGCTCGACTACAAGATCCGCACCGGCGACGTGCTGATCCGCGCCGCCCGTCCGATGATGGAAGAGCTCGCGGCCCGCTTCAAGGCCGTTGCCCTGCTCTGCCGCCGCTACAAGTTCGAGGTGCTCTGCGTCCATCAGGAAATCGGCACCGAGGCCGTGCACAGCAATTACGACCGCGGCCGCCGCCGCTCGCTGCTGCATGGCGCCGCCTCGATCGCCATCCTCGATTACCTGCCGGATCATCAGCTCCGGAAATATTACGGGCTTGCCCAGGACGAGTTCCAGCAGGCCGGTTTCGGCGCGACACTGCCCGAAGTCAAAGCGAAGTTCCGCCAGCACCGCGAGCGCGGCTGGGTCAGCACCAGCGGCGACGTGACGCCCGGCGTCACCGGCGTTGCCGCCCCTGTTTTCGATGGCCGTTCTGAGATCATCGGCAGCCTCAGCCTGACGCTGCGCGATACGCAGATGCAGGCGAAGACGCTGGAAGATATCGCCGAACAGGTGGTGTTCTGCGCCGGCGTTGTTTCGAAAACGCTGGCGCGCGCTTGATCTCTGTCAGTGCTGGCACTGACCCTTTCAGTGCCCGGTGACCATCGCCGCCACTGCTTCCGCATCGTCAGGGGCCGCCTTGCCGCGCCAGACGACATGCATGTCGGGACGGACGAGCACCAGATCGTAGCCGTAGATATCGCGGGCACGCTGCGAGGCAATGTCGAGCGTCTGGTAGGGAACGCCCCTCGCCGTGAAGGCATCTTCGATCCCTGACGTATCGATCGCACTGCCGCCGAGCCGCAGCATCGTGTAGCCGGCGCCGATCCGGTCCTGCACCGGATCGTTCTCGCCGAGCCAGAGATGCGGCAGGCGCGCGCCCGGCCAGGTCGTGGGGTGATATTCGCGGAAGAGATGCTCGGGGCCACCCGGCTCGTCGGTGATGACAGGCGAACCGACATAGCGGTAACCGAGCTCGGCGCCGATCATCTCGTTGGTCTTGCGCTGCTCGACATCGGCAATCCGGGTGAGATTGTCGCGCGTCGCCTGTCCCGCAGGCGTCTCATCGCGGATATCCGGCCTGTATTGCGAGCGCCACTTGCGGCGCCCTAGCGAGGCATAGCGCGATGCCCCGACATTGCGGTCGCCGACCTGGCGGCGTTCGATCTCGTAGGAGCGCAAGAGGTTCGGCCCACCCCAGCCCTGCAGCGTGGCCGCAAGCTTCCAGCCGAGATCGACGGCATCGCCGACGCCTGTATTCATGCCGAGACCGCCGGTCGGAATGACGAGATGCGCGGCATCGCCGGCAAGGAAGACGCGGCCGGAACCGTAGTTGTCGGCAAGCAGCAGGTTCTGTTTCCACTGCCCGACATAGAGCATCTGGTAATCGACAGGCGCGCCGACCGCCTTCTCAAACTGGGTGGCCATGTCCTCGTCCTTCTCGACGACGGCATGCAGCGTCCAGTGCTTGGTCGAATCCTGCATGATGAGAAAGGTCGCCTGCCCATCGGCGACGTGATAATGCCGCCCGCGACCGGGGCCATCGCCGATCGGAATGCGGTTATAGAGCTCTTCGGAATAGTAGAGCGCTTGGCGCAGATGCAGGAGATTGCCCTCGCCGCGCAGCTTGATACCGAGCTGCTTGCGCACCGGGCTCGCCCCGCCATCGCAGCCGACGACATATTTGGCGCGATAGGTGACATCGCCATTCTTCGTCGTCGTGCGCGCCGTGACGCCGCCTTCGTCCTGCTCCAGCGACAGGAATTCCGTGCCGTAGCGCACGCTCACTGTCGGGAGTTCTTCCGCCACCGATTTCAACAGCGGCTCCAGCGTATATTGCGAGATCAGCTGATAGGCCTCGAGCGGCTGGCTGGCATCCTCGGACTTGCTGATCTCCTCCAGCGCCTCGTTGACGGAGGGGTAAGGCAGCCTCAGCAGCGGCGGCTCGTTCATGGCGAGAACGACATAGACGTCCATCGGCACCGCGGCATCGAGACCCGCCTTGCGGATCTTCTGCGACAGGCCCATGCGGCGGAAGATTTCCATGGTGCGCGCATTGCAGCGCTCCATCTTCGGCAGGAATTCCGGCGCCTCCTTCTTTTCGATCAGCGTGCAGCGCACGCCTTTCTGCCCGAGGTCGATAGCAAGCGTCAGCCCGACCGGGCCTGCGCCGACAATGAGGACATCCGTCTGTTCCATGCGCTCCATCCCTTTGCCGCCCTCCAACCCGGCAGCATCGGGTCCATTTACCGCGAGTTCGAAACCGGCGTCAATTCCAAACTTAAAAAATCCCATAATGCAGGATAATTTGAAAAATGACTGGACAGGCGATTGCTGTTCTGTGCATGGTAGCCTTAAATGACGGCGCGGCAGGTTTTGGCCGGGCGGCTCTGGGAGGAGTTCAGTGACGAAGAAGGTGGAGCTCACGCTCGCTTGCGGTGACTACGAGATCATCCGCGCCCTGAAAGAAGGAGTGGTGAAACCCGACGGGATCGAGCTGACGATCCTGACCGAGATGGATTCCACCACCCGCCACTGGCGCTTCCTGCGCAATGGCGAATTCGACGTCGCCGAGGTCTCGCTGTCGTCCTACATGGCGGCGAAGACCCGCGGCCTGCCCTTCGAGGCGATCCCGGTCTTCCTGCATCGCCGCTTCCGCCACGGCTTCATCTTCACCAATACGGCGGCCGGCATCCGCGAGCCGAAGGACCTGATCGGCCGCAAGGTCGGCGTCAAGAGCTACCTGGTGACCGCGTCTCTCTGGCTGCGCGGCCTGCTGGAAAGCGAATATGGCGTGCCGCACCAGTCGATCGAGTGGTATTCGGAGCTCGACGAAGACGTCGATTACAACCTTCCCTCGGGCCTGAAGCTGCACAAGATCGGCGAGGACAAGTCGATCGAGCAGATGCTTGCCGACGGCGAGATCGACGCCCTGCTGCATCCCGATCTGATCGCCCCGATCAAGAAGCGCGACCCGCGCGTCGGCCGCCTGTTTCCGGACTACAAGGCCGAAGAGGTCGCCTATTACGAACGCACCGGCATCTTCCCGATCATGCATGTGATGGGCATTCGCCCTGAAATCGTCGAGCGCCATCCCTGGGTGCCTATCAATCTCTACCTCGCCTTCGAGGAAGCCAAGCAGATCGCCATGAAGCGCATGGAAAACCCGCGCATCGTGCCGCTCGCCTGGTATCGCGAGGCCTGGGAAGAGCAGCAGGCGATCATGGGCGACGATCCCTGGGCCTACGGCCTCGACGGCCAGAACGCCAAAACGCTGGAGACGGTGATCGGCTACGCCCACCAGCAGGGCCTGATCGACCGCAAGGTCGCGCCCTCGGAGCTCTTCCTCGACATATCGCAGGGCCGCAAGCGCGGCGACAAACACCGTGTGTAGCGCCTGCGACGGCAGCGGCGCCGCATTCGAACCGGCCTGGTCCGGCACCGGCATCCGGTGTGACAATTCCTCGGAGAACAAGACGATGCACGAAGACCTGAAGCAGCGGATGATCGAGGCTGGCCGCATTCTGGAAGCTGCCGGCCAGGGCGACTGGACGCGCGGTCATGTCTCGATCCGCGTTCCCGAGCAACCCGACCGCTTCTACATGAAGCCGTCGAAATTCGGCCTCGAGGAGATCACCCTCGACAACATCATCACCGTCGATCTCGACGGCGAGAAGGTGGATGGCGAGTTCGGCCGCCACAACGAGGTCTATATCCACTCCGAGGTGCTGCGCGCCCGGCCCGATCTGAACGCCGTCGTCCATACCCACGCGCCCTATGCCACCGCCTTCTCGGCGCTCGGCAAGCCGCTGCAGCCGGTCGGCCATCCGGGCTCGATCTTCGCCGAGGGGCTGCCGGTCTTTTCCGAAACCACGGAGCTGATCACCACCGCCGAGCGCGGCAAGGCGGTCGCCGCCTGTCTCGGCGAACATGGCGCCATGCTGTTGCAGAACCACGGCATCGTCACCGCCGCCCCCACCATCGAGCAGGCGATCTATCTGGCGCTGTCGCTGGAGAATGCCTGCATGATGCAGCTGTGGGTCGAGGCGGCCGGCGGCGCCAAGGCGCTCGGCAAGCCCGAGGATATCAAGGCCAAGCGCAAGCACATGTTCCGCGACGAGATGTTCAAGGCGACCTTCGCCTATCTCGTCCGCCGCCTGAAGCGCGGCTGAGGCGGCCATACACATACGACTTAGGAGGAGTCCGATGTATTATATCGATGCGTTCAACCATTTCTTCCCGAAGGCGCTCTGGGATCGTATCCAGAAGCTTGACGGCGCCGGCAAGGATATCGGCCGCCGCATGCAGGGCGTGCCCTGCATTTACGATCTCGAAACCCGCTTCCGCGTCATGGACGAGTTTCCCGATTACCGGCAGGTCATCTCGCTCGGCATGCCGCCGCTCGAAGCCATGGGCGGCCCGGAACTCGCGACCGAATTTGCCCGGATCGCCAATGACGGCCAGGCCGAGCTCGTCGAAAAATACCCGGAGCGCTTTGCCGGTTTCGTCGCCGCCCTGCCGATGAATGCCCCCGAGGCCGCCGTTCGCGAAGCAGAACGCGCCTTCAGCGAACTCGGCGCCAACGGGCTGCAGATCCACACCAACGTCAACGGCGCGCCGCTCGACGAGGAGCGCTTCTTCCCGATCTTCGAGGTCGCCGCCAAGCACAACAAGCCGGTGCTGCTGCATCCCTCGCGCAACGCCTCGATGACCGATTACGCCACCGAGGACAAATCGAAATACGAGATCTGGTGGACCTTCGGCTGGCCCTACGAGACGAGCGCCGCCATGGCCCGCCTGGTCTTCTCCGGCTTCATGGACCGCCTGCCGGACCTGAAGGTTCTCGCCCACCACATGGGCGCCATGGTGCCCTATTTCGAGGGACGCGTCGGCCCCGGCTGGGACCAGCTCGGCAAGCGCACCACCGACGAGGACCTGACGCTGGTGCTGAAGCGCCTGAAGAAGCGCCCGCTCGACTATTTCAAGGACTTCTACGCCGATACCGCCGTCTTCGGCTCCAAGGCCGCGACGATCTGCGGCCTGGAATTCTACGGCGCCGACCGCATCCTCTTCGCCTCGGATTCGCCCTTCGACCCGGAAAAGGGTCCGGGCTATATCCGCGATACGCTGAAGATCCTGAATTCGCTCGATCTTCCCAAGGAAGACATGGAAAAGATCTGCTTCCGCAATGCCGAGGCCCTGTTCGGGCTGAAGGGCAGATAACCCGCGAGAAGTTGAACTGGTGCGCGGCCGCAATGCGTCCTATAACGGCCGCGCATCATTTACCGGTCAATGCCCTTGCCTCGTCTCACGCCGATCATTCTTGCCATCGCGCTCTTCATGGAGCGGATGGATTCGACAATCATCGCCACCAGCCTGCCGGCGATCGCCGCCGATATCGGCACATCGCCGATCGCGCTGAAACTGGCCGTCACCAGCTATCTCGTTGCCCTTGCCGTCTTCATTCCGATCAGCGGCTGGATGTCGGACCGTTTCGGGGCGCTGAACATCTTCCGCATCGCCATCGGCGTTTTCATGATCGGCTCGATCGGCTGCGCCTTCTCCGGTTCGATCGGCGCCTTCGTCTTCTGGCGGCTGGTGCAGGGCGCAGGCGGCTCGATGATGACGCCGGTCAGCCGCCTGCTTCTGGTGCGCGGCACACCGAAACATCAGCTGGTCGATGCGCTGGCCTGGCTTACCATTCCCGCACTGGTCGGCCCGATCCTCGGCCCGCCGGTCGGCGGCTTCTTCACCACCTATCTCAGCTGGCACTGGATCTTCTGGATCAACGTGCCGATCGGCATTGCCGGTATCATCCTCGTCACCCGGCTGTTGCCGCCGGTCGAGCCGCGTGAGCCGAAGCCGCTCGATTTCACCGGCTTCTTCCTCTCCGGCATCGGCTTCAGCGCCTTCGTCTTCGGCATTTCGGTCGTCAGCCTGCCGGCGCTGCCGATGTATTACGGCTATACGACGATCGCCATCGGCATCCTGATGGGCATCGCCTATCTCTGGCACGCGAAGCGCACCGAACATCCGCTGCTCGACCCGCGCATGTTCCGCTATCCGATCTTCCGCGCCTCGATCGTCGGCGCCTCGAATTTCCGCATGGGGCTTGGCGCCCTTCCCTTCCTGATGCCGCTGATGCTGCAGCTCGGCTTCGGCCTGACGCCCTTCCAGTCGGGCATGGTGACCTTCATCACCGCTGTGGGATCACTGAGTTCGAAATTCGGCGCGGCGCGCACCTTCGCGCTCTTCGGCTTCCGCCGCATCCTGATCGTCACCACCTTCATCTCCGCCGTGCTGCTCGGCATCAACGCGCTGTTCCATCCGGGAACGCCGATCTGGGTGATCATGGCCTGCCTGCTCGTCGGCGGCATTCTCCGTTCGATGGCCTTCTCCGGTATCAGCGCCATGTCCTTTGGCGATGTCGACGAGGCCGATACCGGCCAGGCAACGGCGATCAATGCGGTCGCCCAGCGCGTCTCGATGGCGATGGGCGTCGCCGTCGCCGGTGCCTCGCTCGATATCACCAGCAGCATGCATGGCGGCGGGTTGCTGCTGTCGGATTTCCACATCGCCTTCGCCGTCGTCGGCCTGGTCTCCGCCTCCAGCGTCATCACCTTCTGGCGCCTGCCCCCGCAGGCCGGTGACGATCTCGTCAGCCGCCGCACACGGCACGCCGACTGATCTCAGCGCCCTGCGGAGCGGCCGAATTCACGCGGCGAACAGCCATTGTGACGGCGGAAGGCGGTGCTGAAGGCGCTCGCCGAGTCGTAGCCGATATCACCGGCCAGCCGGTCGAGACTGATATCGCCGCGGCTCAGCGCATCGCGGGCGAGCGCCATCCGCCACTGCGCCAGGTAGTCGATCGGCGTCGCACCGAGAGCTTCGGCAAAGCGGGCGGCAAAGGCCGATCGCGACATGCCCGCAAGCTTCGCCAGCCCCTCGACAGTCCAGCGCTCCCGCACATTCGCATGCATCGCCCGCAAGGCGCGGGCAAGCGACGGATCGCGCATCGACCGCAACATGCCTGACGGCATCGTCTCGCCGTTCATCCCGCCCCAGCGCAGCGCCTCCACCAGCATCACCTCCAGCAGCCGCTCGACCACCGGCTCCCGCCCCGGCCGGTCCTCGACGCTCTCTTCGATGATCAGCGCGACGATCCGCTTCAGCCGGTCCGCCTCGCCCTCATTGGCGCGGATATGGATGATCCCCGGCAGCAGGGCGAGCAACAGCGCCGCATTGACCGGCTCGATCCGGAAGCCGCCGCCGAGCATGCGAAAATCCGGCTCGCCCTCAGCCTCGCCATGCCGCACCGGCTGATCCGTCGGCTGGCGCGAGATCCGCGCAGCCCTGGGATCGCTGAACAGCGCAAAGGCCGGCGTCGACGGAATGAGAATGAAATCGCCCGCCGAAAGCCTGACCGGCTCGCCATCCTCGAACTGCAGAAAGCAGCCGCCTTCCAGCACGATGGCAAATCCCGGTGCGTCATAGGCGTTGTAGCGCGCGCCCCAGGCGCCACGCCCGGTGATCGGCTTGGAGACGGCGGCATGCGGACGAAGCAGGCCGATCAGGTCGCTGAAGGGATCCATACTGGACGATCAATAACGTTTCGTGGAGTTCTAATTATAGATCGTCCGCGCGGCTTGTCTATGCTCCCCACCAGCGAAAGGAGCTACACATGCCCAAGACAATCATGATCACCGGATCTTCGACCGGATACGGAAAAGCCGCCGCGGAATTCTTCCTCGACAAGGGATGGAACGTACTGGCCACAATGCGGCGGCCGGAGAGCGCCACCTTCCAGGACACGACGGGGCGACTGAAGCTTCTGCCGCTGGATATCACCGACGCCGAAAGCATCAGCGCGGCAATCGCCTCCGGCATCGAAGCCTTCGGCGCGATCGACGTCTTCGTCAACAATGCCGGGATCGGCCTCGCATCGGCTTTCGAGGCGACGCCCGACAGCATGACGCGCGAAATCTTCGAGACCAACAGTTTCGGCGTCTTCGCCGCCTGCCAGGCGATCATCCCCGTGATGCGCAGACAGGGCAGCGGCGTCATCATCAACGTCACCTCCAGCGCCGGAATCGGCGCCATGCCGATGGTCGCCATCTACTGCGCCAGCAAATGGGCGGTCGAAGGTTTCACGGAATCGCTCGCCTACGAGCTCGAACCCTTCGGAATCAAGGCGCGGCTCGTCGAGCCCGGCTATGCCCCGACCACAAGCTTCACCGCCAATAGCGGCGACCGCATGAACGGCCTGATCCCTGAAGACTATGCCGCCTATGCGCAGGCCTATTTCGGGAAGATGGCGAATTACCCGACGCGCTATTGCACCGAAAAGGAAGTGGCCGAAGCGATCTTCGCCGCCGCGACCGACGATACCGGCCAGCTGCGCTATCCCGCCGGTCCCGACACAAAGATGGTCGCCGCCCTGCGCTGGACGACGTCGGACGCTCAGTACACGGAGACGATGCGCAGGACCTTCAGCCCGCAGGGCGGGGAGTAAGGAAAGCACGGCCGCCGCGCGTTATCGGCGCGGCAGCCGTGAGCATCAGGCGATGATGCCCTGGAGATTGTCGAGGATGGCATTCCAGCCGCCGCGGTGGCCGTCGCGGGCTTCCTCGCTGCGGAACTTCACCTGCTTCAGCGTGATATCCGTCGTGTTCGCATCGACCTCGGCGAGATCGATGGTGACGACGCTGTCGTCGAGCGAGTAAGGCGACTCCCAGGTGAAGGCGAGCCGCGCATGCGGATCGATCTCCAGATAGGTGCCGCCATGCGGGATCTCGCGCTCAGCCGTCTTCATCACGATCGAAAAGCGGCCACCCTTGACGGCATCGGTCGACACTTTCGAGACATCAGTCGCGCCGCTCGGCGTGCGCATGAAGCGCGCCAGCGTTTCCGGCGAAAGCCAGGCATTGAAGACCGTCTGGCGCGGTGCTGCGATCCTGCGGTTGATGGTCAGTTCCAGTTCACTCATGTCCGTCATCCTTCGAAACGAGAATTGTCTCCAGCGCCGCAAGGCGCAGGTCCCAGATGGACTTCAGTTGCCCGAACCAGCTCTCAGTCAGCCGTAGCGGTTCAAGCTCCGCGGCAATCAGATGCTCGCGGCCCAGAGTCCGGCGGGTTACAAGTCCCGCCTCCTCCAAGACCTTGATATGCTTGGAGACGGCATTCAGGGACATGTCGAAATGAGCGGCAAGCGAAGTCACTCTCAGCGCTCCCTCCTGAACAAGGAGCGTAAGGATCTGCCTCCGCGTGGTATCGCCCGCGGCCTTCAGAATACGTGACAGTGCGTCGTCGTCCATTTATTCACCCGTATGGTTGAATATACAAAATTCGAATCGATAGTCAACCATATGGATGAATGTTTTCGCGGGAGGCAAGAGCTCAGCGCCAGAACCAGGACTTGGCGACCTCCGCCCGCGCCGCCTCTCTGGTCATGCCGATATCGCGTAGTTCGTCGGCCGTGAGTTCGGACAGTGAATTGCGCGTCCGCCTGCGCTCCATCCACCCACGGCAGGCGATGATCAGCGCCGCAAGCCGCAGCCTTGGCTTCTTCTGCTCCCAACTCCCGGCGATGTCTTCGATCTCTGTGGCCATGTCGCTCTCCTGTTGTCTGTGGAGGCAACATGCGCTGGCGAGGAAACGAAAAGAAGCTTATGCTTCTGATGCAATCCATAAGGAATTCTTCTGATGCTGAACCTGGAACAGCTCGCCGCATTCGTCAGCGTCGTCGAACTCGGCAGCTTCACTGCCGCCGCCGACCGCGCCGGCATCACCCAGCCGGCCGTCAGCCTGCAGATCAAGCTTCTGGAACAGCGGCTCGGCGTGCGCCTGATCGAACGCGCCGGACGCCGCGCCCAGCCCTCGCCCGCCGGTGCCGAGCTCCTCCCCCATGCCCGCCGCATCATCGGCGAATGCGCCGCGACGCTGGAGGCGATGGCGCCTTATAAGGAAGGGGCGGCCGGGCGCGTCAGGATCGGCAGCGGCGGCACCGCCTCGATCCACCTTTTGCCGCACGCCATCGCCGCCGCCAAGAAGCGGATGTCCGGTCTGGAGATCACTGTGAAGATCGGCAATACCGACGAGATCCTGCGCGACATCGAGGCCAACGCGCTCGATATCGCCGTCGTCACCCTCCCCGCCTCCGGCCGATCGCTGGAAGTCGAGCCCTTCTACGAGGACGAGCTGCTCGCGGTCGCGCCGCGCGGCAGTGACATGCCCGAAGGCGGCCCGGATGCGGCTTTCCTGCAGCAGAAGGTGATGATGCTTTATGACGGCGGCAACACCCGCGAGACGACGGATGGCTGGTTTGCCGCTGCGGGACTGAAGGCGGAACCGGTGATGGAATTCGGCAGCGTCGAAGCGATCAAGGAACTGGTGGCAGCCGGCCTCGGCTGGTCGATCCTGCCGTCGCTGGCGCTGCGTCGCGACCGCGCCGGCTATCTCGCCACGTCGCCGGTCAAGCCGCGCCTCGTGCGCCAGCTCGGCATCGTCATGCGCCGCGACAAGCATCTGACCCGCGGCCTGCGCGAAGTCGTCAAATGCCTGCGCGAGTTCAAGGCCTGAGGGCCTATTTCTCCGCTTTCGAGAGAACCAGCGGCACAACGGCCGCCAGGATGGCTGCAACCGGTGCGTTACGCAGCATGCGGCCGAACACGAAGGTTCCGGCCATCGCCCCGGCAAGCTTCAGCCAGGGATAATCGCCGAGCTGATCATGGGCGCTGCGATCGGCCCATTCCAGATTGGCACGCACCACGGTGCCCGCCTGCTCCTTGATGACGGCCAGCCGGGCACGCAGAACTTCGAGCTCGTATTGCAGGTTCTGCAGGTCGGCTTCCAGCGCCTCCTCGTCGGGATTGTCGCGGATGAAATCGTCGGCCATCGCCTCGGCTTCCATCTCGGCCATATGTGCCTGCAGGTCTTCTTCGCTCGCCTGAGCCCCCGGCCGTGATCTGTCTGCCATATGCGCCTCCTGTCTTTCCGGCCGCCACGCACGGCCGCTCAAGCTCGAAACTCGCGGCAGCGCCGAAAGTTTCGCCCTTTCTCCCGAAGACGGTGAATTCCGTCGGAATTACCCCGCATGCGGGGCCGCGGCCGCCGTTTTGCTGAAGCTTGCGCGCCGTTTCTAATCCTAATTGGCAGGTTGCTATGGCAAACCCCCGCTGCCGTTATAGGAACATGAGGTTTGTTCTTGTCTATATCGCCGCGTGTGTGGCTGTCAGTCTTGTAACGGGGATCGTCATCTATCCGATCTTCGAACCGGCGTCGGAACCGGCCGAAAAGCCGTCGATCCGCATTGCCCGGCTGGAGGAACCGAAGAGCACGCAGAAGACCTCCCGCCTTCGCGCTCCCTGCACGGCACCGACGGAATGCGATGCCAATGCCGCCTCCGCTAACCTCGCCGATATGCTCGCCACCCGCTTCGCACCGGCCGGCGCCAATGCCGAAACGCCGCTGCAGACGCTGCGCCCGCAGCCGCCGCTGGCCCAACATGAGGAGAATGCGCTCTAGTGCCGCCGGAGGGCCTCGGCACGCCGTCAATCCTCTGTTAACCATAATTAGGCATCGTCGATATAACCACGGAGAGGGCCGTTGATACGTCAGACGATAATCGCGCGAGTTGCAGCATGCCTCGCCATGTCAGTTGCACTTGCCGGCTGCGTAAGCGGCCCGGATCATGTACCGCCGGAAATGCCGCTTCCTGCGAAGTTTGGCGAAGGCGGGGTCAAGAGCAATGGTGATGTTGCGACCGCCCAGTGGTGGACGGCCTACCGCGACCAGCAGCTGAACTCGCTGGTCTCCCAGGGTATCGGCCAGAACCTCGACGTTCTGCAGGCCCTCGAGCGCATCAATTCTGCTGAAGCGCAGGTCACCGTTGCCGGTGCCGGCGCCCTGCCGAGCCTCGTCGTCGGTGCATCGCAGACCGTCAGCGGCCAGATGGGCAACCTGCGCAACCAGCGCGGCGCCACCAACACCACGGCCGGGGAAGCCAATGTCTCCTGGCTGCTCGACCTCTTCGGCGAATACCGCCGCTCGAAGGAAAGCGCGCTGGCCTCGCTGGATTCGGCTTACGCCACCGCCGACGTCGCCAAGCTGACCTTCCTCCAGGATCTGGTCAACAGCTACATCGACGCCCGCTACTACCAGGAGCGCATCGAACTCTCCAAGGGTGATCTGAAGTCTCGCCGCGAGACCTTCGATCTCACCAAGTTCCAGCTCGAAGCCGGTGCCGCCTCGCGCCTCGACGTCGTCCAGGCCGAAGGTCTGGTCCAGGCGACCCAGGCCGAAA